>JBLHOT010000097.1:0-13409 GCA_047623945.1 Arcticibacterium sp.
AACATATGAAATTACTGAAAGTAATTCCAATTCTCGCGATTCTGTTTATTGGAGTAATGTCTAGTTGTGATTCAGAAGAGATTTCTTCAGCGAATTTAATAGACAAAAGCATGGATAAGCTGTCCATGAATGCTCAACTTAGATCTTCGACAAATGCAGGTATATATCTCGGTACTGCCGAAAATTTTGCGATTCTTTCTAAATCAGGAATCACTAATGTTTCTCCATCTAACATTACAGGAGATGTAGGGACAAGTCCAATAACCTGAGCCGCTCTTCTATTAACATGTGATGAAGTTGATGGAACCATTTATACAGTTGCTGCTGCAGGCCCACTTCCTTGCAGAGTACCTGATGCTCGACGACTAACAACAGCTGTACTTGATATGCAAACTGCCTATACAGATGCCGCGGCAGCACGTCCTTTTACTGTTTTAAATTTAGGATATGGGGTTATCGGAGACCAAACTCTTAAGCCAGGGGTTTATAAGTGGCCAGGTACCCTTCTAATTGAATCTGACATAAAACTTAAAGGTGATAAAGATTCAACTAACACGGATGTATGGATATTTCAAGTTGCAGGAACTTTTAATATGAGTTCTGCGGCTCAAATTCTTTTAAGGAGAGGAGCTAAACCGGAAAATATTTTTTGGCAAGTTGCAGGTGCGGTTACTTTGGGTACAGAAAGTAGTTTTATAGGAACCCTATTGGGCAAAACTTCAATTGCTGTACAAACGGGTGCAATTGTAAAAGGAAGGTTGCTAGCACAAACAGCCGTGACGCTACAAATGAATACAGTAACACTACCATAACGAATTAGCCTGTTCTGTATAGCTATATGTAATCCAAAAAGGGAGCGAGTGATAAGTAATTCAAATCATCAATTTAAAGAATACCAAACGCTGTGTGTTTGGTATTCTCTCTTTTTAACAAGTACAGCTCAACGATCAAAAATAGGTAAATAAAGAAAAAATCATTGAGCTGAAATAGATAAGCTTTCTGATGTCATTATTCTAAAATGAGTTTCTTAGAATGCTTTTAAAATAGCAAAACGATAAAAAGCCATCCGATTTCTCAGATGGCTTTTTGTATATTCTAGAATTTTAAATTCGTTTTCACGAATTATCCTCTAAACTTTAATCCAGGGAAGTTAGCAGATGCTCCTAATTCCTCCTCTATTCTCAATAATTGATTGTACTTCGCCATTCTATCAGAACGAGAAGCAGAACCAGTCTTAATTTGACCTGTATTAAGAGCTACTGCCAAATCAGCAATGGTAGCATCTTCTGTTTCACCAGAACGGTGAGACATCACAGATGTATATTGGTTTTTGTGAGCTAAATTAACTGCGTTTATAGTCTCTGTTAAAGAACCTATTTGATTCACTTTAATAAGGATAGAGTTAGCAATGTTTTCCTCAATACCTCTAGAAAGACGTTCCACATTAGTCACGAACAAATCGTCACCTACCAATTGTATTTTCTTTCCACTCAGTCTTGTGTGCTCAGCCCATCCAGCCCAGTCATCTTCGTCCATACCATCTTCTATAGAAACAATTGGGTATTTATCTGCCCAACTATCCCAGTATGCGGCCATTTCCTCAGAAGTCAATTGCTTTCCAGAAGACTTCTTAAATTCATAAAGACCAGTCTTCTTATTATAGAACTCAGAAGATGCCGCATCCATTGCTATGAATACGTCCTCACCAGGCTTGTACCCAGCTTTTTCAATAGCTGTCAAGATAGTCTCAATAGCCTCTTCGTTAGATCCGATATTTGGAGCAAACCCTCCTTCATCACCTACGTTCGTAGAAAATCCTTTGGCACTCAATACTTTCTTAAGGTTATGAAAAACCTCTACTCCCATTCTAAGAGATTCAGAGAAGGTATCTGCCTTTGCTGGCATTACCATAAACTCCTGAAAATCAATAGAGTTATCTGCATGAGAACCACCATTGATGATATTCATCATTGGCACAGGCAGTGTATTAGCATTAACTCCTCCTAAATAACGAAAAAGAGGCAAACCTACTTCTTGAGCTGCCGCCTTTGCTACTGCTAAAGAAACACCTAAAATGGCGTTTGCACCCAATTTACCTTTGTTGGCTGTACCATCAAGGTCAATCATCAGTTGATCAATGCCATTTTGTTCAAATACATTGTATCCCAAAAGTTGTTCGGCGATGATACTGTTTACATTATCTACAGCCTTCAAAACTCCTTTACCTACATAGGTGCTGGCATCATTATCTCTTAGCTCTACTGCTTCATGAACGCCCGTAGATGCACCCGATGGAACAGCCGCACGACCTAAGAATCCATGCTCTGTTAAAACATCAACTTCTACAGTTGGGTTACCTCTAGAATCCAGAATTTGTCTGGCGTGTACTCTTACAATTTGACTCATTATTTTCTATTTTAACTTAAACAAATACAACTTTACATTCGAAAGGTTCTACTTTCAGGTATCTATCCTTTTAAATCCACACAAAGTAAATAAATAAATTACAATGGGCGTTAGCTATTGAGAAAACAGCCACTATTTAATAATTCTAGAATGATCCAAATAAGACTTCTTTGCTTTTTTTTGATTCTGTCTAACTCAGTTTTCTCACAATCAATGCAGGGTCTTGACGCCTCTACCTTCCAACTCGCCGTCAAGCTTAATCCTCATGCTCAATTGGTCGACATTCGTATGTCAAAAGCCTATACCGAAGGTCATATTAAAGGAGCCCTAAGCTTAGTTTATGAGGATGCTAATTTTGAAGAAATGGCCTATACTAAAATTGACAAAAAAAGACCTGTCTACCTCTATTGTCAAACAGGAACTGAGAGTAAAAATGCGGTCATTTTTTTGAAGGAGTTGGGGTTTGAGGAAGTTCATTACCTAGACAAAGGTTTTACGAGGTGGACATCTTCGAGTAAACCGTACGTTTCTTTGTTGAAAACTACCAAACCCATAGCATCTTTTACATTGGATGATTTAAACCGAGTTTTAGATAATAATCAGGAAGTATTCCTTTTCTTATATGCACCAGGGTGTAGTGACTGTAAAGTTATGGAACCCATCATACGAAGGAATACGGGCATGGAAACGCCTACAAAGCTATTGGAAATTGACATGAGTAAAGAAAAAGCGATAGCAGAACACTTTAATGCTTCTGAAACTCCTACCATGCTTCTTTTTAGAAACGGAAGACAAATTTGGAAATACACTGGACAAATAACAGAAGAAAACCTTCAAGTAGTACTTCATAAGCAGAGCAGGTAATCTAAGGATACAAATTCCTTATATTTGCCATTTACCTAATAACCCATTTTGATGATCGCTTTCCTGAAGGGCCAATTGGCTCATAAAGATCCTACGCACGTATTAATAGATGTTTCTGGCGTAGGCTATTTGGTCAAAATCTCTTTGCAAACCTTCGCCTCATTAAAAGAGACAGATGAGTTAGTTAAACTTCATACCCTTCTTATTGTTCGAGAAGACTCTCATACACTTTTTGGGTTTGCTAAGCAGGAAGAAAAAGCCCTTTTTGAGCATTTAATTTCAGTTTCTGGAATTGGGCCAAGCATAGCCATTGTGATGCTTTCGTCCCTTTCTTCTGAGGAAATAATTCAGGCCATAGTTTCTGAAGATGTAGCGACCATACAAGGTGTTAAAGGAATAGGTGCAAAAACGGCTCAAAGAGCCATCATTGAATTAAAGGATAAACTGAAAAAGGTATTAATCTCTGATGGTGTAAATCCATCTATATTTGCTTCACAAAACCTTACGCTTAGAAGTGAGGCACTCTCGGCCCTTGTAACTCTAGGAATTCCCAAAAATGCAGCAGAGAAAAACATTGACACCATTCTAAGAAGAACAGGAGGAGACGTTTCGTTGGAGGAATTAATAAAACTTGCCCTTAGATAAAAAAAAAGAATCATTCGGAGCTATTACAGAATAATGGCAGGATTTTAGTCGTTTAAACCAAATACACCACACACGGATAGATTCTGTGTGTTTATAGACTGTATGTTTATAGAAAAAAACTATTTTACTACCCTCATATTTACGCTACTGTTAATTACAGCTTTAGGCACTCAAAGTTTCGCCCAACAAATTACGCGTAGCCCAGCTGTAGCCGATAGCAGCATTCAAAAATCCAGTACAAAACCCGCTTTTAGATGGAAAGATAGTTATTTAAACAGGTTTTCTTTTGACCTTCCTACCTCTCCTCTTTTTAATGTTCTTCCAGACAGCTTAAAAACCACTATTAATTATTCTCCCGAAAATGAGAAGATAAACATCACTGAACATTTGGGTGGAAACATTGAAACGAAAGTGCCCACGTCAATGACTTTCAATGAATACTCTAGCATACAAAACGTAATGGTACGGAGAAGTATATTGCGAGACTATGAAAGGCTTCAAGATGGAACCAGCAACACCAGTGGCAGAGGGCTTTCTCCCTTATTGGAGAAGTCGCCTTTAGTCGATAAGATTTTTGGTGGCAAAGTGCCCGAATTTAAACCCAACGGTTTTATACAGGTAGACTTAAGAGCTGGGTCACAATACGTCAACAATCCATTCTTACCTCTTTTCCAAAGGAAACGCCCGATTTTTGATTTTGACCAACAGATTTCTATCAATTTCAATAACAACGCGAACTCAGGAGACAATGAACTTCAAGGAGGACAAGGAGGTCTTGGCAATAACAGCCAAGGCAGTAATCAAGGTGGTGGCTTAAGTGAACTAAAAAAACTAAACCAAGCCAAAAATGGTATCGGAGGTAGAAACCCATATCGAGAAAAAATGGGTATCCTTGGTAATTTTGACACCAAATCTGCCTTTAACTTTGAAAACCAATTCAAACTCAACTTTAAGTCTGACCCAGAAGATATTCTCCAATCCTTAGAAGCTGGGAATGTGAGTTTCCCTATTGCAAGTCAACTGGTTCCTGGTGTAGAAAATCTTTTTGGAGTAAAGGCTGGACTGCGTTTTGGTAAGCTTAACGTGACCACTGTGGTGGCACAGCAAAGATCTAGAACCGAGTCTATTCTGATTAACGGTGGAGCACAGAATCGCCCGTTCGAAATTAGAAGTGATGAATACGATGAGAATCGTCACTTTTTCCTGTCTCAGTTTTTTAGAGATAAGTACGAGAGTAGTTTGAAAAACCTCCCAATGGTAACCTCGGGTGTTTTAATCACCAGAATAGAAGTCTATGTCACCAACAGAACACAAAGCGTTAGCAGTATGCGAAACTTGGTGGGTATTACTGATTTAGGTGAGGTAAATCCATTTAATGCCGCGGCGGCCACCCCAAACGGCTCTGCAATTGCTGCCTCTAATCAGGCAAATAGTCTAGGGGATTTATTAACTGTAGCCGGTTCTGATTTTCGCCAAATTGACAATACCAACAGTTCATTGGAATCTCGTGGTCTAAACAAAGGCATTGACTTTGAAATATTAAGAGGAGCCAAAAGATTGACCGAAAGGGAGTTTGATTTCAATTCTCAATTGGGTTATCTCTCCTTACTTACGCCTTTAAGAAATGACGAAATCATAGCCGTTTCTTATGAATATACCTACCAAGGAAAAAACTACAAAGTGGGAGAGCTTACGGAAGACTACTCCTTCAGAAAAGAAGATGACGTCATCATGCTCAAGCTCCTGAAATCTTCAACGATGAGAAATAGACTTAATCATCCTATGTGGGATTTGATGATGAAAAACGTCTATTCTTTGACACAGGGCCAATTACAAAGAGAGGGCTTTCAACTACGTGTGATTTATAAAGATGATGCCTCTGGTTTAGATACGCCCAGTCTTCAAGAAGGTCAAAACTTAAAGGACAAGCAGCTCATTGAGATTTTTGGTCTTGACAAGCTAAATTACAATAACGACCCACAGATCGACGGAAACTTTGACTACGTACAGGGTGTAACGATAAATGAAGAACGAGGAACAGTTATTTTCCCTCTGCTAGAACCCTTCGGTTCTTTTTTAGAGACTAAGTTTGAACCTGGGGAAGAACTATTAAAACAAAAGTACGTTTTCAGTGAATTATATGACAAAACTCTCACTGACGCACAACAAGTAAACACCAAGAATAAGTTTTTCTTACAAGGCTCAGTTCAAAGTAAAAGCACGGAAATACCACTGCCACTGGGAGCTAGTGGTGCCTCTGTGAGAGTATATTCTGGAGGTACAGAATTACAGCAAGGAACCGACTATCAGGTTGATTCTCAAATTGGCCGAATTAGAATTACCAATCCTAGTATTTTAGCCTCAGGAAGAACCATAAGAATAGACTACGAAAGACCAGATTTATTTCAAGCACAAATAAGAAGGCTTTTTGGTTTACGCCTTGATTACTCAGTTAGCAAATACCTGAGACTTGGAGCCACACTAATGGACCTTAAGGAAAACACTCCAGGCTTTATGACCAGAACGGCCATTGGAAATGAGCCAGTGGCCAATACGCTTTGGGGATTAGATATAAATCTCAAAAAAGAAGGCAACGGCTTTACACGTATTCTTGACAAATTTCCATTCATACAAACAAAAGAGCCGTCTTCTATTTTATTAAGTGCCGAATTTGCCCAATTAATCCCTGGCGTAAACAATAAGAAAATCAATGGCAATGCCATGATTGACGATTTTGAAGCAGCGAGAAATATCAATGATTTAACCCGTCAACCCCAAAGATGGCGTTTGGGCTCTACACCAGATAACTTTAAAGATCCTTCTGATGGCATTTACGGTTATAATTACAAAAGAGCCAAAATATCAGCTTATACTATTGATCAGTCAACGTTTGCCAATTTTGGCTTCGGGAGTGGGATAGTACCTCCCGAACTTACGGCAGGAGCCCAAAGCAATCTATACGAACGTTCTTTTGTCATCCAAGACATTTTCCCTGGACGTTCCAGGCCCGTTTTAGGTCAAAATCTGCCATCGGCTATTCTAGATATGTCCTACTTTCCTGAAGAAAGAGGCATGTATAATTATAACCCTGACCTTACCAACGAGGGACTCTTAAAGAATCCAGAAGAGAACTTTGGGGCACTGATGCGAGGTATAACTTTTGATGCCGACTTTGACAACTCTAACGTGGAATACTTAGAGTTTTGGATGCTCGATCCCTTCAAAGATAATGTGAGAGATGGAAGGAGACCAGACGGTACAAGAAACATTTCTGGCGGAAAATTGCTCTTTCATCTCGGAGATATTTCAGAGGACGTTATTCCAGATAGCAGATTTAATTTCGAAAACGGCATTCAGGCTATAGAGTCAACCACCTCTCCTCCTGTTGTGACGGCTTGGGGGAAAGCACCAAAGGTTCAATTTATTACAGATGCTTTTGACAACTCTGAGAACAGTAGAGAAAAACAAGATATCGGACTGGATGGTCTGAATAATGCTGAGGAACAAGAATTTGCTCACATTAAAAGTTTTCTAGACCAAATAGAACCTAAAGTAGACGCCAATGTTTTTAGTAAAATCAAAGCCGACCCTTCTAACGACGATTTCAAATTCTTTTTAGATGATGAATTTGGTTCTAATCAATTTATTGTAGAGCGTTTTAAGAATTATTTGGGGATGGAGAATAACGCTCCTCCGGTTAGTGAAACAGACATTATCACTCCGGCATCTACAGCCACAGCAGACAAGGAAGATATTAATCAGGATAATACTATCAACGATGTAGAAGGTTACTGGGAATACGAAGTAGAGCTAAGAAATAATAGATTGGCGGTAGGCAATGGCTTCATCATAGATAAGGTTTCTTCCGGAAACGCCGATTGGTATCTTTTCCGAGTGCCATTAAGAACACCTAGAAAAACACCCGTAGGAGACATAACAGGGTTTAAATCTATTCGCTTTATGCGAATGGTGATGAAGGAATGGAAGGAGCCTGTCGTTTTACGTTTTGCCGCTTTACAATTGGTCTCTAACCAGTACCGAGTTTTTACAGAAGATTTAAATAATACCAGTTTCTTAGAAGTGCCAGAACCTTATGATGCAGGGTTTAAAGTGAGTACTGTTTCCGTAGAAGAAAATGGCTGCTCCGAAGACGGAGACTGTAATGTAAAAGCCGGCGAAACAGCTTATACCGTACCTCCAGGATTTATAAGAGATAGAGACTTTTCTCAGCAGATTTTCCAACAATTCAATGAGCAATCTGTAAGCTTAGCAGTGGAAGACCTTAGAGACGGGGATAAAAGAGGTATTTTCAAGAATACACAATTAGATTTAAACATGTATAAGAGGCTTCAGCTTTTTGTACATACTCAAAACCCTCAGGATGAGGAGAATTTAGCTGGAGCTTTTATCCGCATTGGTACGGATATGAAGACTAACTATTATGAAATTGAGATTGAAAATCTAAAAACCACACCTTCTGGATCTGAAATACCAACAGAAGTTTGGCCCGGAGAAAATGAAATTGATATCCCGTTAGATGAGCTAAGAAACCTAAAAGTTGCTAGAAACATTGCCTTAGGAACTAACGGAGTAGCTATAGATAAGAGATTTACAAAGACCATTATTGTAGAAGGTTTAACAGGTTCTAACTCACTTGTACTTCGTACATACAAGATTAGTGTTATCGGTAACCCAGACATGAGTAATATCCTTACAACGATGCTTGGAGTCAGTAACCCTGAAGGAGGAAATACAAGCCCTGTAGAGTTCACGGTTTGGATGGATGAACTTCGAGCCAATGGTTTTGATGATACAAAAGGGGAAGCTGCTGTTTTGTCGGCAGATATTAAATTGGCCGATATAGGAACAGTTTCTATCTCCGGAAATTTAAACACCTATGGATTTGGAGGTGTACAAGATAGAATCTCAACAAGATCACGAGAAACAGCACAAGGTTTTGGTATTGCATCCACTTTAGAACTCGATAGATTTTTCCCGCAGAAATGGGGTTTAAGCATTCCCTTATTCTTGAATTACGACAAACAAGAGGTGGTACCTCATTTTAATCCTTTAGATCCAGATATTGTTTTAGAACAAGCACTCAGTCGTTTTGATACAGATGCAGAAAGAGAGGCTTATCGTAGCTTAGTAGTAGATAGAAACATAAATAAGGGCTTTAACCTTGCCAACATCCGGAAAATAAAAACGGATCCAAGGGCTGAAAATCATGTTTACGACATTGAAAACTTCGCTTTCTCTTATGCTCAAAACAGTGTCAATAGAAGTAATATCCTGATCCAAGAATATGTTTCAGAACAAAGCAGCGGTGGCCTAACGTATCAATTTCAACCCAAAACCTCACTTTGGGAGCCCTTCAAATCCTCGCAAAAGCTGGCAAACCCTACGTTTACTTGGATAAAAGATTTAAACTTTTCCCCCATCCCTAACCTAATCGCCTTTAAGGCAGACTTTGAAAGAAACTTCACCAAAACCACTTACCGGAATGCAGAGCAAGTGTCTAATCCTAACAGTGAAGTTCAGGAAGTAGATCCCAATTACATAAAGTACTTTTTAACCAATAGGTATTATGATGTTCAATGGGATTTGACAAAGTCTATTTCACTGACGTACGGTGCCCGAATGAATTCAATCATTGATGAGCCCTACGGAGAACCAAATAAAGAAGAAATTTGGAATAGCTTAAAATCTTTTGGCCGAGCAAAAAACTATTCACAAGAAACTCAAATCACATACCAACTGCCCCTAGATAAATTCTTTTTCTTGGATTGGATAGATGCTGATAGCAGGTTTACTTCTACTTACAACTATAGAGCGAATTCTTACGATTTTATAGAAGAGCAGGGTATTCAAGACGAGAATAATGATGCGTTTGGAAACTTCATAGATAATGGCCGCGAGTTAGCCGTTCAAGGGAGAATAGATTTGGTTAAGCTTTATAATAAAATCAAATATCTGAAATTTGCTAACTCTCCTAATCAGCCAAAAGAGCGTTTTACTCGTGCTCCAGGTGATGATGAAGAGATAATCTTAGGTTCCTCTGATTTGTTGAAGACATTCACACGTCTTTTAATGACTGTAAGAGGTGTTAACTTTAATTTCTCTATTAACGAGACGACCATGCTGCCAGGCTTTTTGCCTAGTCCTTTTTTAATGGGTCTATCCAATGGTTCTGTAAATACCGCTTTTACAGGAGCTCCCGGTTTGCCTTTCACCTTCGGAAGTCAAAACAGGGATATTCATAAGACAGCCGCAAGGGATGGTTGGTTATCCAAAAGTATTGTAAGAAATGACCCCTTTACCCAAACTAGAGATAAGAAATTTGACTTCAGCACAACCCTAGAGCCTTTCAAAGGTTTCAGGATGCAAATTCGAGGCAACTACAGTCGAGGGGACTCTTACCAAGAACTTTATAGACCAAGTGAAGTCGGAGGAGCTTTTGAAGGCAATAATCCATTTAGAAATGGAACTTTCAGCATGTCTTTCTGGTCTTTTAGAACAGGTTTCAAAAAAGCCAGTAAGGATCCCGCTGACAATTATGCCTATGAAATTTTTGACAACATGAGGGCTAATAGAGATGTGGTGATAGACAAATTAAATGACGCGAATCCTTCTGGAGAAAGTGCTATTTATCATCCAAATTCTCAAGACGTGTTGATACCCTCATTTTTTGCGGCTTATAGTGGTAAATCAGTTGATAAATTATTTGACAAGGTGTCCAGAAAAGGACAACAAACCTTTAATCCTTTCTTGCAATTCCCTATGCCCAACTGGAGAGTGGACTATAGTGGTCTAGAGAAACTACCCGTTTTAAATAAAATATTTGACACCTTTTCTTTGAACCATAGTTATTCATCCTCTTACAGTGTTGGCAACTTTACAAGTTCTTTGGGCCAAGCCTCAGATGTTGTCAATTTATTGGCCAACGGCTATGAGCTAGGTAGTCAAACTGCATTGGGGCCACAATTGGGTCTTAATTATTTCCTCCCCGTTTTTATAATGAGCAGCATTACCATGGAAGAGAAATTTTCTCCGCTTATAGGAATAAGGTTTAGAATAAAAGGGAGCAAACTAACAGGAAATATAAACTACAATAAAGAGAGGCGAGCTGTTCTAAACCTTTCTAACTCTCAAGTAGCTGAATACAATTCTCAAGACCTTGTTTTTGGTTTTGGCTTTAAAAAGAGTGATATAAAGCTGCCATTTAGAGGACGAGATGGCAATAATGTGGTTTTAACAAACGACCTTAATTTTAACTTTGACTTTACTCTTAGAGATGTAACCGCCTTGCAGAGAAGACTAGACGGTGATGCTCAGCCAATTCAAGGAAACTACAACCTTCAGATTAAACCTCAGATTCAGTATCAGTTTAATAAGAAACTAAGCATGGGATTCTATATAGAGCGTTTTGTAAACACACCATTTACATCGCTTTCTTACGAAACAAAGAGAACAGTGGGTGGGCTAAATATGAAGTTTAACCTAGCTGACTAAACAAGTCAATTGATTGGCTTGTTCTTTTTTGACAAAATAGAATCCTCATTCCCTTTTGTACCAAATAAGAATTGCTGTAAATTGCCACAGAATTTCACCCAATAAAATATATGGAGTTTCCGTCGGAACTAAAGTACACCAAAGACCACGAATGGGTCAGGCTTGAAGAAGGTAATCTAGCCACCATTGGTGTCACTGAATTTGCTCAAAGTGAGCTTGGAGATATTGTTTTCATAGAAGTGGAAACGGTAGATGAAGATTTAGATGCCGAAGAAGTCTTTGGTACCATAGAAGCGGTAAAAACTGTTTCGGACCTTTTTCTCCCTGTGGCTGGCAAAATTATTGAATTTAATGAATCATTAAACGACGAACCAGAGAAAGTTAATGAGGATCCATACCAAGAGGGTTGGATTATAAAAATGGAACTCAGTGATGTTTCTGATTTAGATGCTCTTTTGGATAGCGAAACTTACAAAGAACTAATTGGTCAATAAATACAAAGCCCTCAAGGGCTTTTTTTTTGAAGTACAATGAAGGTTTTAATCAAAAAAACCAAGGTAATAGCTCCGAATTCTAGTTTTCACCATAAAACTGTAGACATCCTTATTGTTAATGGTATTATTAAGGAAATAGGAAGAGTTACAACTAAGGCAGATAAAATCATAGAAGGCAAAAACCTTCATATCTCTAGTGGTTTTATGGATATGCGTGCTTTTAGCATGGAGCCAGGACATGAATCTATGGAGAGTATGGAAAGCCTAGCTCTAGCGGCTGCTAAAGGAGGATTTACCCAAGTGGCAATCATGCCGAATACTAAGCCCATTGTACAGAGTAAAGAATCCATAAAATACTTTCAACATTTCTCAAAGAGGTCTCTGACGGATTTAATGCCGGCCGGAGCTGTAACAAAAGACACCAAGGGTGAGGATTTTACAGAAATGTGGGACCTATTAGATGCAGGAGCCATAGCGTTTACAGATGGCCATAAATCACTCTGGAATTCAGATATTCTTTATAAAACGCTCCTTTACCTGTATCCTAAAAAGGCCTTGCTCATGAATAGAGCAGAGGATCCTACTTTGGCAATATTTGGACAAATGCACGAAGGCATCACTAGCACAATGATGGGTACCAAAGGGATTCCATCAGAAGCTGAGGAACTCATGGTGATGCGTGACTTAAAACTCTTAGAGTACGCAGATTTAAAGCACGACAAGCCCCTCCTACACTTCTCTTGTATCTCCACGGAGGCCGCCGTAAAGCTCATTAAAAAGGCAAAGCAGAAAGGTTTACCAGTAAGCTGTGATATTGCCGCCCATCAATTAGCCTTTACAGACAAAGACCTTACCTCTTTCGACACACTTTTAAAGGTAAGTCCTCCTTTCCGGAGTCAAAACGACATAAAAGCTTTAAGAAAAGGTTTGGTTGATGGCACTATTGACGCTATCGTCTCTGACCATAGACCGCTAGACGAAGAGCACAAAAACTTGGAATTTGATTTGGCAGAATTTGGGGTAATAGGCCTTCAAACTGCATTCGCTGCCATGAATACGCATGGTTATTTGGAAATAGATAATCTTATTTCCTGTCTAACAGATAAGCCTAGAAACCTTTTAGGGCTTCAGTTACCCCTTATTGAAGAAGGTGACAGAGCTAATTTGACCGTATTTAGCCCTGAAGAAACGTATACGTTCTCTAAAGAGCAGATAGTTTCGAAGTCCAAAAACTCACCTTTTATTGACAAAGAACTAAAAGGTATAATAGTCGCTACGTTCAATAAAGGTCATCACATCATTAATTAAAGAGAAAGGCGTTGAAGAGAAAAAAAATACTTCTATATAGTCTCATTTTCGGACTTATAACCGGAATCCTATGTTTCTTATTCTTCATTATGCTCTACACGGGCGATGACAATCCCTTATCTCAAAGGAGGCCTGATATAGGGATTAATGTCCTTATGATTTTCCTTTCCATTTGGCTCT
>JBLHOT010000098.1:0-13348 GCA_047623945.1 Arcticibacterium sp.
TAATGGTCTCAATCCAAGTCTCGTGTTCTTCGCCAGCCACATGGATGGCAAAATCTTTGTAAATCGTTTTTTCTAAAACTTTCATCGTCATTTGTGAGGGGCTTACCCTCTCGTCTGGAGACGCTGTATCCTAATTGATAAAAATAAATTGATTGGGGGATTAAGCCTGGCTTTTTTTTAAAAAGTCAAAACCTGCTTATTGGGTCCTTGCGGACCTCATTCGTCGAGTACGAGTAGGTGATATGGGAAACGAAGTGTTTATCATTTATTCCTTTTGAGGCGACAAATATATGGGTAATAAAAAAACTCAGCAATAAAAGCTGTTTAATTTAAGATTATATTTACATAGGGTCTTTTATCGCCTATTATCATCATTTTCGAGCATACTTAAATAGCTGATATAACGACTATCAGAGATTTGACCGGCTTCCACAGCGTCTTTGATGCTACAATTTGGCTCATTCGTATGCTCACAGTTATTAAACTTACATTGACCCAGTAGAGCACTCATTTCTGGGAAGTAGTGGCTAATTTCTTGACTCTTCATTTCCATTAAACCTAGCTCTTTAATCCCAGGACTGTCTATAATGAACGTGCCAGGTTCAGATTCAAACATTTCGGCAAAAGTGGTGGTATGCACCCCTTTATTTGCGAAGTCTGATATTTCAGAAGTGGCTAAATCTAAATCTGGAATTATGGTATTAATTAGAGCGGATTTTCCTACCCCAGAATGACCCGAAACTAGAGATATTTTATGGCGAATGAGTTCTTTGACGATGTCAATATTATCACCTCGTAAGGCAGAAATACTGTAGCAAGGATAACCAATACGGCGGTACATGTCCATAATCTCTTCTTGATATTCCAGAGAAGCCTCGTCTAAAAGGTCCATTTTATTGAACAAGAGAATGGCAGGGATGCTATAGGCCTCGGCAGAAACTAAAAAGCGGTCTATAAAACCCATGGAGGTTTTTGGATACGTAAGCGTAACCACCATAATGGCCTGATCTAAATTGCAAGCAATGAGATGACCATGAGCCGTTTTATGGACAGATTTACGAATGATGTAGTTTTTTCTTGGGAGAATTTCTTTGATAATTCCTAAGTCGGTTTCGCCTTCGCCCGTTTCTAAATCAAAAATGACATCATCTCCTACCGCAAGGGGGTTTGTTACCTTCAGACCTTTTATTTTGAATTTACCCTTTAGGCGGCACCTGATAGTAGAGCCAGATTCTGAGCGTACTTCGTACCAAGAACCTGTAGAACGCCAAACTTTTCCTTTTATATTTATCAAGCTTAAAAATTACTTAAAATAGTGTTTTAGAATAGACAATTGTTTTTTATCCCTTTGGATAAAGTTGGCATAATATATGGAAATACCCTAGTTAGAGGACTAAAACTGTACCGAAAGATAAATAACTTACCGTTAGATCACATTTTAAGGTTATTTTAAGAAAAGAAGCAACAAATTTTAGTTTTCAGCCGTTAGTTTAGATGCATGGAAGAGGATATAACTCTTTCAAGATAAAGTTTAAATTTTATGAAAAAAGGCATTTTGTTTAGTTTGGCCGCCGTGGCGGTAGGGGTAGTAGTAGCGAGTTTGGGTACCAAGAAAGGTAAGCCTGCAACTTCACATAATACTACGAAACCATATTGGGAGTAAATTGATTGCTCCCAATACGTATTTTCTTCAATTCTAGGGCTGATTATTTTTCAGCCCCAAGATTATTGTTGTTTAAATTAGTTTAAAATAGGCTTCAAGGCTTCTTCGTTTTCTTTTAGCCACTCGGTTATTTCCTCTACTATTTGTTTTATACCTATCTCTGGTTTCCAGCCAGTTTTTGCCGTTACTTTTGAGTTGTCTGTTACGTATAGTTTAATATCTGCGGGTCTGTTTTCTAGTACTTTATCTATCGGAATCGTTTTACCCGTAACCTCCTGACATATTTTGGTCAATTCCTGTAACGAAGTGCTCACTTCTACGCCACCGCCTACGTTGTAGGTTTCACCGTTTATTTCATCTATGTTATGAATTTGCCAGTCTATCAGCCTGTAGAGGTCTTTTACATGAAGCATGTCGCGGGTTTGCTTTCCGCTGCCTCCGTAACCTATAAATGACAGTTTTTTCTCAAAGTAATGTTTCGCGATCCATAAAACCATAACTCCTTGGTCTACCTTGCCCATTTGCCATGGACCCGTTAAAACACCACACCTGTTTGTTATGGTTTTTAAACCATAAAACTCCTTGTACTCTTGAATAATTAGCTCAGAGCTTAGTTTAGTAGTTCCATAGAGTGACCTAGCACCTTCCAATGGGAAGTTCTCCGCTATACCTTTGGCCGAAACACCAGAAATCTTTTGGTTATCAGATAAAGCAAAACGAGTTTCCTGCTCGTCAAAGTCTAATGTTTCAATGGTTTTAATAGGATAAACACGGCTCGTGGATAAAAACACAAATCCCGCTTTAGCCCTTACAGCATAGTTCAGGCAGTTTACCGTTCCAAAAAGATTGGTGTTCATCAAGTAATCTGGTGTTCCGCCATTAATTCCTGCTAAAACAGAGGGCTCCGCAGAGGCTTCTATGACGAAGTCTACATCAGGGAGGGCATCAAAATCTTCTTTGTTTCTAATATCACCATGAACAAACTCAATACTTGCCTTACTTAATCTAGCTAGGTTTAATTCTGATCCCTTTCTTCTTAGGTTATCCAAACAAATGATATGATAGCTTGGATAATTGGCTTTTAATTCTAGGGCTAAAGAAGAGCCTACAAAACCAGCTCCACCAGTGATTAATATGTTCATTGAGTTTTGAGAGATTTATGATACGATGCAAAATTACCGATTGCCTATAAAATCTTATTATTATTTCGGATTCATTTTCAAATGGCTAATCCCATGGGACCTCTATCAATGGAATATTTTCTACTGGTTTAATGATGATAGGCACATGTTCAACTTTTACTGCGGACGAGTCTAGACCAAACCATTTCTCCTCGGAAGTGGTGAATTGTTTGATGAAAAAGTACGTCTTCATCACCATGTTTTCCCAGAATGGGAGGTCATTATTATAAGACAAAAACTTCTTAAGAACCACAAAACGAAAATCGCCAATGACATTGTGCTTGTTCAGGGATTCATAACGACTCCTGATATCTACTTCGCCATTTTTTACCATTTCTTCTAAAACCTGCATGAAGTAGAGGTTTATTTTTTGTTGCATTCTAAATCCAAGGCGGAAAGTCACCATATATATGTCGTCTTGAGCCACATGCTTCACCTTGTATTCGAGGGTGTAGGGTTCGTCTGTGGTATCTACGTGTACAAACCAGTAGACATCGGCTCTTTTTGGCCTTTTCTGAAAAATGGAATAGACAATTTTGGTTTCTATTTCATCTTCCCTATTGGCATTGCTCATGAAAATGAGATGCGTGGCGTACTTCGGTACCGTAATATCCTTGCTCAGTTCCTTTAAGGAATTTACATACTTATCGAGCTTATAATATTCTGTAAGTCTTAACTTGATTTTGCCTGCTTTAAACCAGACATACATTACCGAGCCTAAGGCACCACTTATGAGGATAGAAACCCAGCCACCATGTGGGAATTTCTCTAGATTGGCATATAAAAATGCGGACTCTATCACTAGAAATGAAATCAGGAACAGAAAAACGAGCCATTTTTTACTCCTGTGTGTGTACAAGAAATAGCTCATCATGATGGTATCCATGAGCATAGTAATGGTTATGGCCAGACCATAAGCGGCTTCCATGTTTTCTGATCTCTTAAAATAGAGTACTACAGCTATGCAGCCTAGATATAAGATAAGATTGGTGCTTGGAATATAGAGCTGCCCACGTTCATTGGAGGGATAATGGATTTTCACTTTTGGCCAAAAGTTGAGTTTTATGGCCGCTGATATTAAACTAAATGACCCACTAATCATGGCCTGGCTTGCGATGATGGTGGCGAGCGTGGCTATTGCAATTCCTGGCAGGATAAACCATTCAGGCATTAGTTCAAAGAAAGGTTTTCTTTCACCAAGAAACTGTCCTTCATTGGACAGTAGCCATGCGGCCTGACCAAAATAGTTAAGCAGTAAACATATTTTAACATACATCCAGCTCATCCTGATGTTACCTCTTCCGCAGTGACCTAAGTCAGAATAAAGAGCCTCTGCTCCTGTGGTACATAAGAACACAGCACCAAGTAACCAAAACCCACCTGGATAATTGGCCAATAAGTTTATAGCATACCATGGATTTATGGCCTTCAATACTTCAGGAAACTCAATAATAGCAACTGTTCCTAATATGGCTAGCATTCCAAACCAAACAGCCATTACAGGGCCAAATGCGTAGCCGACTATCTTGGTACCAAATATTTGAATTAAGAAAAGCAGCGTAAGAATCGCTATAACTATAGGAATCGTCTGTATATCGGGATAGATGATCTCAAGTCCTTCAATGGCCGAAGAGACCGATATGGGTGGAGCTATAATGCCATCGGCAAGTAGGGCTGCACCACCAATCATGGTAGGAATAGTGAGCCACTTTGCATGTCTTCTTACCAAGGCATACAGAGCCAGCGTTCCTCCTTCTCCTTTATTATCTGCCCTTAAAATGAGGATAACGTATTTTACGGTGGTAATGAGTGTTAATGTCCAGAAAACGCAGGAAACACCTCCTAAAACTAATTCTTCTGTAATTTCTCTGCTGCCAACAATGGCTTTCATTACGTAGAGCGGGGAAGTTCCAATATCACCATAGATGATACCCATGGCTACCAACAGACCTGCAGCAGAAACTTTATCGAGATTACTTTGATTATCCATTATATTTGGACTTGCCGTTTGGAATAAGTTTTGGCACCTTTAATAAAGGTTCCAATTTCAGAATAATACTTCGAAATGGTAAGTAATTATCCGAATTCTAATAAAATACCTTCTAGAAGTACTTTTTTTGGAGGTAAACATCAACAATAAATGAACTTTCAATTTATCAATTTTGAACTAGATACGGCTATTTGCCGAATCACACTGAACAGACCTGAAGTTTTCAACGCTTTGCACGGAGGTATTTTAAAGGAAATAGCTCATGCCGTGGACTTGGCGAGTAAAAATGAGGCTGTGAGAGCTATTCTACTTACAGGCACAGGAGAGAAAGCCTTTTGCTCAGGAGCAGATTTGAAAGATGGTGGGGCCATGACAGGTAAACCACTCGGTGAAATATTAAATGAAAATTATGAGCCTGTTATTTTTGGTATCAGAAATTGCCCTAAACCGGTAGTCTGTAAACTAAACGGCGTGGCGGCAGGTGCAGGCATGTCGCTGGCTCTAGCGTGTGATATTATCATTGCAGATGAAAGTACGTATATGACAGAGCTGTTTGTGGGTATTGGTTTACTTCCAGATGCAGGTTCTATGTTCTTCTTGCCAAGAATGGTGGGTATCCAAAAAGCCTTTGAGATTTTTAGCACTGGCAGAAAGGTGTACATGGAAGAGGCGGTTAGCCTCGGACTCGTAACTAAAGCTGTTCCTGCTTCAGAATTAGACGCTGTTGTAAATGAGCTCTTAGATTATTACGCTTCTGCCCCAACTTTTGCCATTGGCGAAATGAAGAAAATACTGAATAAAACCTATGAGTCCTCTTTTGAAGATGTTTTAAAAATGGAGGCTGATGGCCAAACCCAATGCGGGCTTAGCAATGATTTCGGTGAAGGTGTGATGGGTTTTCTTCAAAAGAGAACACCGAAGTTTAAGGGGAATTGAGGGGTTAAAGGCTCTAGACAAAGAATAGGAAAGTCTTATCTATTTGTCCATCCAGATGTTGTAGTCAATTAGGAAAAATGAGTCTTCAATTAAACTTTTTTGTCTTTAGACCGTCTGATTAAGAAATGATAAAGACGATGACAAGAACAAAATTTAGTAAGCCACCCCAATTGACGCGTATTTCCTGCACTACCCTTCTAATAGCAGTAATTAGTTGTACTACCACGGATGATTCAGAAGGAATGATAGAGCCATCTTTTCCTGAAACAGTAGATCTTACACATTTACCTTTTGGAGGCACCGATCCCACTAATATTTTGGTAAGAAAACAAGGTGCTTCCCAACCCGACTTTTTATCCTTATGGCTTTGCGGACTTCCCGTAGATGGGGCTGGTGCCAATAATGCAAAGGATTGGACTAACGCTGATGGTACCTGGGATTATACTCGCAAACCTCAGGTGGAAGGAAATGTTACATGGATAAGCGAATTTAATATTTCTCTTGATGGCAATGGCAATCGTATTATCACCGGGAACGCCTTGCCAGACCATCCTACTGGCGTTTTTCCGATAGACCCCAATAGCGTAGCATATCAATACGACCGTAATAAGAATGAAATATTAGCTCGTCAAATCTTATTTGAATTTCCTGCTTTGCCTGAAGTAGCTGCTCAACCGACCTGTGTTAACTTTGGGGCGTCTGGTATCTCACTCACTGGTAGTGTGATATATCATGGTGCTTCAACTCTTGGGACCGATGCTGCAGCCCATGAAATTTTAGATAGCTATGGTGGACATTCAGATGGTACAAATACATATCATTATCACTACCCTACAAAAGACCTTCAAGATCACATTCATCCGCATGAGTCAGGGCATTCAGCAATTATGGGGTATGTATTAGATGGATTTGGTATTTACGGGCCAAACGGTGAAGATGGCGAGGTTCTCTCGTCTAAAGACTTGGATGAATGTCACGGTCATACACATTCAGTACTTTGGGATAATGAAATGGTAGATTTATATCATTACCACTGGACGTATGATTTTCCATACAATATTGGATGCTACAAAGGAACACCACAATAAAACCATAGACTAAAATGAAAGACATACAATCAATCTTCTTTATATCAATATTTCTTTTCGGCATCATTCTTTCCTCCTGTTCCCAAGATTCTGTCAATGTCATACCAAATGAAGAAACATCAAGCATAGACTCGCCAAACATTCTATTTATTGTTGCAGACGACTTAGGCAAAGATGCTATCAATGGATTTACAGAAGGTAGCATAAAACCAAACACACCAAATATAGATGCCATTAGAAACGGTGGACTATCATTTGATAACTTTTGGACGTACCCAACTTGCACACCAACTAGATCTTCGATAATTACAGGGAAATATGGCTATAGAACAGGCGTGAAAGGGGCTGGTGATATTTTAGATCAATCTGAGATTACCTTACAGAAGCATATCAGTGACAATACCAATAATAACTATGCTACTGCCTTAATAGGTAAATGGCATTTATCTGGCAACGGTTTAGGAGCAGATCCTGAATCATTTGGGATTGATTATTTCGCTGGTCTCATTCGTGGTGTCACAGATGATTATTATGAATGGAAATTTTCCGAAGATGGCGTTAGTACTGAGGAAACTAGCTATGCCACCGAAAAATTTACCGATTTATCTATTCATTGGGTTTGCGAACAATCTAAACCTTGGTTTTTATGGCTAGCCTACAATGCCCCTCATACGCCATTTCATGCTCCTC
Organism: Arcticibacterium sp.; assembly: GCA_047623945.1. Classification (GTDB taxonomy): domain Bacteria; phylum Bacteroidota; class Bacteroidia; order Cytophagales; family Spirosomataceae; genus Arcticibacterium. The sequence continues at coordinate 7,549 of JBLHOT010000098.1, forward strand.
CGAGTAACATGCACAATCAAGGTAATTTACCAGCCTATGTTAAGGGCTTAGACCCAATTCCTTACTATATGGCAGCCATAGAAGCCATGGATTATCAAATTGGTAGATTATTAGATAATATTCCTGCTGATGAAAGAGAAAACACTATAATTATCTTCATTGGAGATAACGGCACACCTAATCAAGTAGCTCAAAGTCCTTATTCAAGCTCTACTGCAAAAAATACTTTATATCAAGGTGGCGTGAACGTACCGATGTTCATTTCAGGTAATTCTATTTCGCGTTTGGGAACAGATGATAACTTAATTACCAGTACAGATTTGTTTGCCACAATAGCCGAAATTGCTGGAAGTTCTACAAAAGAAATTCACGATAGCAAGAGCTTTAAGTCCTTATTTACAAGCAATGAAAACTCAATTAGAGATTATCAATATTCTGAAATGGATGATGGGAAAACTGATGCATGGACTATTGGTAACGGAGAATACAAACTCATTGTTAATACCAATGGAAATCAAGAAATGTATGATTTAGTTAATGACCCATACGAACAAAATAACCTTTTTGATGGTGGCTTAACAGCTGAGCAAGAAAGTGCGAAAGTGGCATTAGATGACGAACTATTAATTATCAGAAACTAAAAAGAAAACGGATAATAGAATGGTTTACATGACTTTTATCGCTAAAAACTGGTCACGTCAGATAATCAAACGCTCGATATTTAGTCGACATTCGAAACCTCCAAAACCTCCGGATTTCTCAAAATCGTCTTATAAAACTTAAAAAGAATACCCGCATGTGAGGCGTCTACCACACGGTGGTCTAGAGCAGCACCAAGGCTTATGACTGTCCTGATTTTGACTTCATCATTAATTACGAGAGGTTTCTTTTTAACACCGCCCATGATTAATACGAAAGAAATGTTGGTTGCAGGAAAAAGTGCGGGATAGCCGTTATCAAGACCTAAACTGCCAATATTGGAAACAATAAAAGAGCCCATGCCATTGGCATTAAAACTGCCAATGGAAATGCCCCAATCCACCATCATCTTTTTTATGATCCAGTAGACAATACCTCTTAATGGCCATGGAATAGCCGCAAGTTTATCTTTTATCTGCATGGTGTTGTTTTCTAATCCAGTTCTAGCCTCAGTTATTTTATTCTGAAGATAGGGTACAAATGACTGAAGTGTATGCTTATCCGTGTCTTCCACTTTAACAGAACCCATTTCGTTTTCTCTTAGCAGTACACTCACTGTGGTGTTGATTTGCTCAAAAGAAACCACATTTCCACGCCTAATGAAAGTGTTAAGTTCTGGGATTTTCTCACGAATGGCTCTGGCGGTTGCTAGAGTGAATACATGTGTAAGGGTGATTTTCAGTCCTTCTTTTCTTTTTTTAGCTATGTATTGTTGTAGTTCCGTTATGTCTAGTTCAACTGATCCAAATATTTTAGAATCATCGGGTTTTCTGTAAAGCGTGCTGGCTGTTTTACGCCAGTTATTGTTGAGTTCTTTTATCATTATAACGAAATAACGTTTTTATAGGTTATTAGAAAAATTTCATTTAGGATAACCTATTTGTTTGAAAAAGTGGACCACACACTGTTCAATTTTTGAATATTAATATTATTCCAAGGTGAAAACTTAGCCTAAATTGCCCTCCCTACTAAAATTCAACTTACTATAATGACAATCAATTTGAAGCAATGTTAAATTTTACATTCGCATAAATTTCATAATCCTTTAGGTTTCTCAATCCTGGTTTTGACGGATTATTCCGTTTTTCCAGGAGTAATTCGTGAAGAGAGCTTAAGGATAACTTGAGTTTTTCTTTTGGATTACTTGAAGGATGCGTGTTGTAGTGTTTGATTCTTGATGGATAAAAAGCTCTATGCCAGGCCACAATTTGCTTTGGCAAGAAGAAATCATAACCTCTAGTGTATGAGTTAACACTTTGATATACATCTTCAGCAATGTAATAAATGTCTTTATTGCATAAGACTTCTTCCAGCCATTTTCCTTCGGCAAAAATGAAGCTAGGCTCTAAAATTGGACTTGGGATATTTTTGAATTGAGTATTATGCTCGTTATTTTCTTGATATTCGAATAAATTTTCATTCGTTACGGATATTACTTTTGGAATATTAATGAAATCAAGTTGATTTAGATGTTCGAAAACTTCATTATCAAATGTTGGAGGAGAAAAGGATATTATCGGATTTGTACTTTTAATTTTTAATTCGAAATAATCTGACACTAAAATGCTATCCCAATCTTTGACAAATCGCATATGAGCATCAATTTGAAGACAGAATTCCTCCTTATTATAAAATTGCTTGGCTTTATCTTTTGCCCACGAAGGTCCTTCAGATTCTAGATAATGAAATTTAATGATTTGGATGTTATATCCCTCTTTTAAATCATCTAAAAAATCGGCTTTGATTCCTATACTTTCTTCATATTGCCAGCATATCCCAAACACAAGTCGGTTTGGATATTTTGCTTTATTAATGCAATCTAAAATAGTGTTTTTAACATCAAGATCTAGGAATGCCGATATGGAGACGTATATCTTTTCAAAGCCTTCTACATTATTAGATTTTATACCCATGAGTTCTTTTCGAGGTTCAAGTTTTTTATTAACAACAAATTGAAATTCCTCAGCATATGATAATATTGCTGATAATTATTGAATCTTACGGAATTTTTACACTTAGAATTGCCCCTAGCTGTACATCAAAAACAGCACCATATTGCACATCTATTTTCTTACATACTGCAGTAGTTCCAGTTAAAATAGTCAAATTGGAATAGCTAGGAATTACCACTTCATCGGTAGAATTAGGAATAGAATTTTTACTCCAAAAGCTGTTGCTACCATTCCAATCGCCATAGATTGGTCCAATCCATATATTTTTAATTGGTGTTGGTGTCGGTGTTGGCGTCTGAGTTGGTGTAGGCGTAGGTGGTAGAGGTGACTGTGTAGGTGTTGGAGTAGTAGTCGGAGTTAGCGTTGGCGTTAGTGTTGGTGATGGAGTCAGTGTTGGCGTAGGTGAGGGCGTTATCGTTGGCGTTGGAGATGGAGTCAGTGTTGGCGTTGCGGAAGGCGTTATGGTTGGCGTTGGTGATGGAGTCAGTGATGGCGTAGGGGACGGTGGTATTGGCGAAGGAGAAGGTGTTAATGTTGGTGTTATGGACGGCGTTAGTGATGGTGTCAGCGACGGCGTCGGTGTTGGTGTTAGTGTAGAAGTAGGCGTTAGAGATGGCGTTGGAGTTGGTGGTTCAGGAGTCGAAGATGGTGTCGGAGATGGCGTTGGTGTCAGTGTAGGCGTTAGAGTTGGCGTCAGTGTTGGCGTCAGTGTTGGTGTTAGTGTAGGAGTAGGCGTTTGTGTCGGCGTTAGAGACGGCGTTGGAGTTGGTGGTTCAGGCGTCGAAGATGGTGTAGGAGATGGCGTGGGCGTCTGTGTCGGCGTTAGAGTTGGCGTTAGTGTAGGAGTAGGCGTTTGTGTCGGCGTTAGAGTTGGTGTTAGAGTAGGAGTAGGCGTTTGTGTTGGCGTTAGAGATGGCGTTGGAGTTGGTGGTTCAGGTGTCGAAGATGGTGTAGGAGATGGCGTTGGTGTAAGAGTAGGAGTAGGAGTTTGTGTCGGCGTTTGAGTTGGCGTCAGTGTCGGGGTTAGAGATGGCGTCGGAGTTAGCGTCGGCGTCAATGTCGGCGTCGGCGTCAATGTCATCATAGGGGCTGAAATGGAATTTATTTTATCTTTTTCAATATTTAATATTTTGTCTTTAAAGTCACTTATATCGGTATTTAAATCAATGTTTAATAAACTTGCTTCTTCAGGTTTTCTCCAAGCACTGAAATGTAAGGGATTATCAATGAGCATGATGGAAGAGCCAAGAAAAAGCTCTTTTAATGCTAGCCTTCTGTTTAAGCCTTTTTTACTTTTCTCATCATCTTTTTTCATAAACTAAATAATGGTTTTTAAAATTAAAGTTAACTTTTCTTTCAAAATGCAACGTATATATTTAAGCAATTAACAAATATATACCTGTTAAAAGACTGTTTGAGTAGGGTTTTTAAGTTTTAAAAATTGGGAAATCTCACTTTCGATTTTTTTTCAAAGTAAAAAAGAATATTTCAAAGTCCCGGGGTTCTATATGAATGATTAGCTAGCATTACTCAGACTGAAATTGTTGAATTTTTGTCCAATTCAGGCATTCTTTTTTTTTAGGAAGTAATAAGAACTGTGGCTTAATTATTATTTTTCAAGATAACCAAGGGCATAAAACTCTTCATGATTATCACCAACTCCTTCATTCCTAAATTCCCAACAACCTCCTTGTTCATTAGGTAAAATTCTTACACATGGAAATGATTCAACACGAGGAGTAAAATTATCATCTAGATCATATGCTACCACAAATTTCATAATGTTGTTTTTACCTAAATAAGCTGAAATCGTTATATCATCGCTCCAACTCTTATTTGCGAATTCATTAAAATCAGTCCCAAAAAAATTACGTTTATATGAAACAGTTTTGTAACCTTCAATAACCTTTACTCTAACGTCATTCTTAACAGATGTACAAAAATGGCTACTGCCATCAATGGCACTGATTCCGGCAAAACCAATTGCCGAATCGGGGTATTGCTTTCGTTTTAATAAATGATATTCAATGAAACCGTCCATATATTCCAAATCATCATCAACGGTAATTATTATTTGTTCAGGATTTTCAATTCTATCCAATGTTGGAATTATTTTGGTTATTGAACCGAAGTCTATACATCTAAAAATCTTAACTATATCTGTGCGATAGGAAAGTAACCATTCTGGTATGATATATTCTTCGTTTGTCTTTTTATTGGTATCGGGAATATTGAGGTGTATCTCGTAATTATCATACGTCATGTTTGTTAGATAAGACAGAGCCAAACCAATACCATTATATTCTGACGAATTATTTAACCTATTTGGAACGGTCGTCATCGATAAAATTACTTTCTCTTTTATATTATTTTAATGCTTCAAACTTCACCAACTTCTTTAATAAATTTACATTTTTATCAATGGTTCCATTATTGGAGAACCAATCGTATCCATTTTTTGCAATCGTTTTTAAAAGATCGTAATTATTTTTAACCCTATCATATTCTTCTAAAATGACATCCATTTGTTGTTTCGCATCTTCTATATAAGGGTAACCTACATAATGGATTCCCGAGATTAGTGGATTATGGAATTTTTGTTCTAATACAGGTCTAAATAAAACAGAACCAGCAGATAGTATTTCCATATCTCGATTACATATTTCACCTACACCATTAAGCGATAAACAAATTTGGCTATTCGTTAAGGAATCATAATAATCTTGGTCTGGAAATATTTTTTTATCAGTTATATCTATTACATTTAATTTAGATAGCTCTAGCCTTTGACCATATAGATACCCTTTAAAAGACAATTCATTTTGCACTTTTTCTTTAAAGGGTTTAGCATTTATATAATTCTCGCTAAAGAATCTAGTACAGGGTAAATATGAAAATGGAATATAGTCCATTTCGTTGTAAGCTCCTGAAGAAGTCAAAAGGCAACACATTTTTCGGTATTCCAACCATTATCAAGCCATGTCATTTCAACAGCTTTATCCCAATACGAAACAACTATAAATTTTCGTAACTATTCAGGTCAATAATTCAAGTTTGTAGTTTCTTTATTCACATGTTGAATTGACTTTTTTCAGTTGGCCTTAAATCACGCAGTTTATGCACAAATGATGATAAGTAAGTCTTTGATG
>JBLHOT010000099.1:0-13083 GCA_047623945.1 Arcticibacterium sp.
AACATCAAAGACTTACTTATCATCATTTGTGCATAAACTGCGTGATTTAAGGCCAACTGAAAAAAGTCAATTCAACATGTGAATAAAGAAACTACAAACTTGAATTATTGACCTGAATAGTTACGATCTTCTAATCTAATAAACTTTTTAGGGCCATCTGTCCTAAAGTCTCAAACATGTAGGAATAAAGCTGAGATATGCCAAAATATGTCCAATTCGTATACAGATTTGCATAATCCGACCAAAGTATCTCAGATCTATAAATAGTACGTGGAATTAAATTAAAAGAAATTCTTCTGAATATGGTTCAGGCAAAAGCGATTCCCGATCTTTGCCGTTAATGGCAGTAAATAAACTTGATATTGAGGATTTTTTAGATCTGGCGAAAAACCTACCAATTTTGGATGTCAGAAGCCCAAGCGAATTTGCTCATACCCATATTTCGGGGGCATTATCCTTTCCTCTTTTCACAGACGAACAAAGGAAAGTGGTGGGCACTTCTTACAAGCAGGAAAGTAGAGAAACCGCCATTAAAATTGGGCTAGATTATTTTGGCCCCAGGATGCGTGAGGTGGTGGAAACCGCAGAAATAATCTGTATTGGCAAAGCCAAAGAGGTTCTGATACATTGCTGGAGAGGCGGCATGCGAAGCGGTGCCGTGGCATGGCTCCTAGACTTATACGGCTTCAAAGTTCATAGTCTAATAGGCGGCTATAAAGCCTACCGAAATTGGGTAATCAGTCAGTATAGTATCCAAAGAGAATTCAAAATACTAGGAGGATATACAGGTAGTGCTAAAACAGAAGTTTTAGCCGCTTTAAGTAAAAGTGGACTTGCCGTTATAGACTTAGAAGGCATTGCCAATCATCGAGGTTCCGCTTTGGGTGGCATTGGCCAACCTCCACAGCCGAGTCAAGAGATGTTTGAAAACCTCTTGGGAATGGCCCTCCATAAAAACCATGATGCTCCATTTATTCTTTTAGAAGACGAAAGCCAGAGGATTGGCAATATGCAAATTCCAAACGTTTTTTATGCTATGATGAAATCAAGTACTGTTTACTTCTTAGAAATCCCCTTTGAAAGTAGACTTGACTTTATCTGCCAAACATATGGCAAACTTCCTCGTGAACAAGTTATAGAGGCCATTTATAGAATTCAGAAAAGATTAGGAGGATTAGAGACAAAAAGTGCAGTTACACTTATAGAATCCGGAGATATCAAGGGCTGTTTTGAAATTCTCCTTCACTATTATGATAAATGCTATCTGAAAGCATCTCAAAAAAAATCAGCTATCATTCACGTGCCTTTATCGTCTGTAGACATAAAGGCCAACCAAAAAGTATTAGAAAAATCATTCAATGAGCAAACCTGAAGAAGTAAAACTGACTCAATATTCACACGGAGCAGGATGTGGCTGTAAAATTTCACCACAAGTTTTAGATGTTATTCTAAAAGGCAATGTGGCTATGCCTGATAACGATAAGCTGCTAGTAGGTAATCATAGCCGAGATGATGCCGCGGTCCTAGATTTAGGCAATGGTACCGCCCTTATTTCTACAACGGACTTTTTTATGCCCATCGTAGACGACCCCTATAATTTCGGTAGAATAGCCTCTGCCAATGCCATTTCTGATGTCTACGCCATGGGAGGCAAACCTGTTTTAGCGATTGCCATTTTGGGCTGGCCCATTAATAAACTTGCACCAGAAATAGCCCAAAAGGTGATTGACGGAAGTAGGAGCATTTGTAAAGAGGCGGGTATTTCACTTGGGGGCGGACACAGCATTGATTCGCCAGAACCTATTTTTGGTTTGGCCGTGAACGGCATTGTCTCCATAGAACATATTAAGCAAAATGACCGTGCTCAAGCTGGCGATATTTTGTTTCTCACTAAACCTATCGGTGTTGGTATTTTAACTACTGCCGAGAAGAAAGGAATATTAAAAACGGAACATAAAGAATTAGCCGCCAATCAAATGATGCAGTTAAACAAGATTGGAGAAGTTTTAGGTAAATCTAAGGCTGTTAACGCTATAACTGATGTAACTGGTTTTGGTCTGTTAGGTCATTTGACAGAAATGGCAGAAGGTAGTAATCTTTCTGCTTTTGTAGCATTTGACAAAGTGCCCTTAATCACACCCTCCATTCTAGATTACATCAATGAAGGTGCCGTGCCCGGCGGAACAAACAGGAACTGGGACAGCTATGGTCATAAAATTGGAGATATAAGTCCGCTTCAAAAAGCAATTCTTGCCGACCCTCAAACAAGTGGTGGTCTTTTAGTGTCGGTCAATAAGGATGCAGTCAAAGAGGTTCAAACCATCCTCTCTGAAAACGGATTGGGTCAATTCATTGAACCTATTGGCTACATGAAAGAGCAGGGAGAAAAAGTAGTGGAAGTCGGCTGAAATTTGAGAGCCTTTCGCTTTAGAAGATGGCCAAGTGCCTCTGTTATCGTTTAGCTAGACTGCAAATTCGTAAGCTGAGGGTGCCTCGGTGAGCAGTCAACTACAGCATTTGACTTATTCAGCCGACCAATCGAGTACTTCGGGGGCCGAAATGAACCTCAAGCCTCCTTGGAGAGTTAGAATGAACGAACACCTACGCCCGCTTTAACTTTTAAAACCTCAGTCCCAGGTAACATATAGTAATTACATCTTGAGCTCTTAGATAAACTCAGACTACCCCTCATTGGCGAATAAACCCCCTGCATTAAAAGTCTGATTTCGGTACCTCAAGCCAGTGCTTATTTAGCTAAGACTTTAGAGTATTATAGGCCAAAAAGTCTTGGTAACCACAGTGAAATTTCTTCAAAGAAAGTTACTAGAAAAAGAACAACTACCATAGAGAGTAAGAAAGGCATCAAAGGTTTAATAACCTTGGTCACGGGTATTTTAGCCACCCCAGCACCTACAAAAAGTATGGTACCTACTGGTGGAGTACAAACTCCGATACACAGATTCAATACCATAATAATTCCAAAGTGTACGGGATCCATTCCTAATGACATCACTACAGGGAGGAAAATGGGTGTAAAAATCAGCACAGCTGGTGTCATGTCCATGAACGTCCCCACAATCAACAGCGTAATATTGATCAGAATAAAAATCAAAATGGGATTACTTACCGTTTCTAGCAGAAATGAGGTAAGTAATTGTGGAATGCTCTCAAAAGAAAACAACCAAGACATGGCCATGGATGTACATATCAAAAACATGACTATGGCCGTAGTTCGGGCACTATTTAGCAGAATCCCAGGTAAATCCTTTACCGTAATGGTTTTATAAATGGCTCCTAAAACTAAGGCATAAAATACGGCTATGGCAGCTGCTTCTGTTGCAGTAAAAATCCCTTTAACTATACCTCCAACTATAATCACGAGCATCAAAAGACTGAAAAAAGCCTTTCTAAAATCAGTCCATAGGCTGCTAAGAGATATCCTATCCCCTTTTTTAAACTTCCTTTTTCTAGCTATTACAGCCGCTACAAGCATCAGTCCTAGGCCTACTAAAAGTCCTGGCAAATAACCAGCAATAAACAGAGATGCCACAGAGGCTGCACCACCACTAGCAAGAGCATAAACTATTAAAACATTACTAGGAGGGATTAACAAACCCGTAGTAGAAGATGAAATATTTATAGCCGCACTAAATGGTCTAGGGTATCCTTCCTTTTCCATCCTTTCTGTCATGACACTTCCTATGGCAGAAGCTGCCGCCACCGCAGAGCCAGATATGGCACCAAAAAGCATGGCTGCCAATATGTTGACATAAGCGAGTCCGCCAGGTAAACTTCCAACGAGCGATTTTGCGAAATTTATGAGTCTATTGGCTATACCTCCCCTATTCATGAGTTCACCCGCCAAAACGAAAAATGGTATAGCCAAAAGTGCGAAACTATCTATTCCAGTAGTCATCCTTTGAGCTACTGTAGTAAGGCCCGGCATGACAGCGATATTTAATAATATGGTGAGCGTGGTAGAGATACCAATACTATACGCTACCGGTACGCCATAAGCCAAGAGACCAAAAAAACTGATAAAGAGTAAAAGAATACTTATTACTTCTATAGACATAAGTTTAGGATTTTACGGCCTCTTCGCCTGGATTAAGGATATTGTAAATACTATAAAACATAATGAAAAGCCCGCTGACAGGTACTATGGCATAAACATAGCCTAGAGAAACATGCATAGCAGGAGATATTTGTCCTAAGCGAAGCGTGGTATAAACCAAATTCCCTCCACCGACCACCATCACCACAAAGGCAAAGACAAGCATGAGTACTTCTATAATTTTGTTGCGTTTCTTAAGTTTCTCAGCACTTAAGTTTCTTGTGAAAAAGTCAATAGATAGATGCTCTCGTTTGCCATTTAAGTAGGCCGCTCCTAAAATACCTAACCAGATAAGAGCAAAGCGAGCAAACTCCTCAGTAAAAGAGAAAGACTGGCCTAAGACGTAGCGACTAAAGACTTGCCAAAGCACGTCAACGACCAATAAGCCAAAGATGGTTACTAGAATAAATTCAATAATTCGATTTAACGTATGAAAGAGTTTTGTCATTGGTTGAATATTTTATAGCTTAATTGGCCAAGATTTCATTCACAAGTTTATTCATTTTGGGGTCTTTAGAAAATTCCGCCAAAACAGTTTTCGTTTTTTCTGCGAAGAGGCTCTTATCTGGATAAATGACTTCAACATTAGATTCTTTCATCTTTTTAAAGCACTCCTCCACATCATCCTTCCAAAACTTCTTTTGAGCAGTAACAGATTTAATAGCTGCTGATTTCATCCAAATTTGTTCTTCTGGACTTAGCGACTCCCAATAATTGGTGCCTATCACCATCACATCAGGCATTAAACTATGCTGATCTAAAGTATAAAACTTGCACACTTCATAATGCCCAGAAGTAATAAAGGATGGTGGATTGTTTTCTGCTCCATCTACCACTCCTTGCTGCAGGGCAGTATACAATTCGCCATAGGCCATCGGTGTGGCAGAACCACCCATGGCATTTACCATATCTACAGACATCTGATGATTCATCACCCTAATCTTTAGTCCAGCCAAATCTTCCGGAGTTTTTATGGGCTTATCTTTTGTATAGAAACTCCTACTGCCTGCATTATAAAAACATAGACCTCTTAATAAATACTCGCTACCGGCTTCTAAAATGGCTTCCCCCGTTTTTCCTTCGAGCACTTTAAAAAGATGGTCCTCGTCTCTGAATAAATAAGGAACGCCTAGAACCTGATATTCTGGAGCAAAATTGGCCATAGCTCCGGCACTTACTTTGGTCATGGCTATGCTCCCAATTTGGAGCAATTCTAACACCTCTCGTTCTGTGCCCAATTGCCCGTCTGGGAATATCTTTACGGCCAATTTTCCACCTGACGCCTTCAATACTTCTGCTGCAAAAACTTCCATTCCTTTATGCACAGGGTGCGAAGTAGGTAAAGAATGAGCCAAATAGGCCACTTTTTGGTCAGTGATTTGTTTGCAAGAAACCGTAAGGAAAAGACTACATATACCTAAAATGGCTAATGCTTTTTTCATACTTTATTATTTCAATAATTCCATAAAAATAGGGAGCTCAGGGTAAATTCAAAGGCTTATGCCACTTAAATTCTTTCGGAGCAATTAACACAGAGATCGGCTCATTCCAATATAGAAGATGCTCAATTGATCTGTTTTCATTCAAAATTGTCAAATTAGTATTAGTTGGAGGGTGATGGGTGAATTCAACTATTACTCTTTGGGTTCGTTGATTTCACATTTACTTCGACTAAAATCAAGTCCTTGGAAAAACGTATATTTTGTAAGCCATTTGTTCCTTCTTGAAAATTGACGCTACTTTAAAGATAGAATTCAACCATATAAAACAAATTGCCACGCATGGATAAATATGTTATCGGGATAGATTTTGGAACAGATTCCGTTAGGGCTCTCGTTATAAACACTAAAGATGGAACCTCTCATGGAACCGCAGTAGCTTTTTACCCTCGTTGGAAAGCTGGTAAATATTGCGATCCACTGGCCTCTCAATTCAGACAACATCCCTTAGATTATTTAGAAAGTCTCGAAAGTGCTGTCACAAATGCACTTAAAGAAGCCGGAAAATCAATTGCGGCAAATGTGGTAGGTATTTCTGTGGATACCACCGGCTCTACCCCTGTGGCTGTTGATAAAAATGGCACACCCCTGGCCCTACTCCCGGAATTTGAAGAAAACCCCAATGGGATGTTTATTCTCTGGAAAGACCATACCGGCAACGCAGAGGCCGAAGAGATAAATACTTTAGCAAAGAACTGGGACATAGATTTCACAAAATACGTAGGTGGTATTTACTCCTCCGAGTGGTTTTGGGCTAAAATATTAAGAACCCTTAGAGTGGATGAAACCATAAGAGAAAAAGCCTTTTCTTGGGTAGAGCACTGCGACTGGATTTCGGCAGAACTCACGGGAAATACGAACCCAATAGAACTTAAAAGAAGTAGATGTGCCGCTGGCCATAAAGCCATGTGGCACGAAGACTTTGACGGTCTACCTTCTCAGGCTTTCCTTTCTAAACTCGACCCACTTTTGAATGGGATTAGAGAACGGCTTTTCTCCGAAACAGCTACTTCAGACCAGATCATGGGAACACTTTCTCCTCCATGGGCTAAGAAACTTGGACTTCCTGAAAATGTGGTCATTGGTGTAGGAGCTTTTGACGCTCATATGGGCGGTGTAGGAGCAGAAATAAGTCCCTATTCTTTGGTAAGGGTTATGGGAACCTCCACTTGCGATATGCTGGTAGCACCTACTGAGGAAGTAGGAGATTTGCTCATCAAAGGTATTTGCGGACAAGTAGATGGCTCTATCCTGCCCGGCATGTTAGGAATGGAGGCTGGTCAGTCGGCTTTTGGAGATGTTTATGCTTGGTTTCAAAGGTTAATTCTAGGGCCCGTGAATGATTTGATAGATGATGCTGAGCTAAAGGTAAAATTAGCCGACGAACTTATCCCTCATTTGGCTGAGAAAGCTGCGGCATTACCACTTACAGAAAATGACTCCATAGCTCTAGACTGGTTTAATGGGCGACGAACACCGGATGCCAATCATACCGTAAAAGGTGCCATTACCGGCTTGAACTTAGGGAGCGACGCTGTGATAGTTTTTAAAGCTTTGGTGGAAGCGACGGCCTTTGGTTCAAAGGCCATTGTAGACCGTTTTGTTTCTGAAGGTGTGCCTATCCGCCAAGTCATTGCCATTGGGGGCGTAGCCAATAAATCATCCTTTGTGATGCAAACCTTATCCGATGTCTTAAATCTACCCATTAAGGTAGCGGCATCTGACCAAGCTTGTGCTCTAGGTGCAGGAATGTTTGCTGCCGTAGCCGCAGGCGTTTATCCAAACATAGAAACAGCACAAAAAGCCATGGGCTCAGGTTTTGATACCGAATATCAACCTAATCCCGAAAAGTATAAAATCTACAATTCCCTTTACACTAAATATATAAAACTTGGAGAGTTTATTGAACACGCTTAAATAAAAACACAATGAATTTAAAAGATTTTGAAGTCTGGTTTATTACGGGAAGCCAGCATTTATATGGGGAAGAGACACTCAATAAAGTGGCAGAACATTCAACGGAAATTGCTGCCTACTTTGATACTTCAGAGGCTCTTCCTGTTCGCGTTATTTTTAAACCTGTTGTTAAAACACCAGAAGAGATTTGGCAAACATTGCGAGATGCTAATACCACAAAAAGCTGTGTGGGTGTCATCACTTGGATGCATACGTTCTCACCAGCCAAGATGTGGATAAACGGACTAAATGAACTCCAAAAGCCACTCTTACATCTTCATACGCAGTTTAATAGGAATATCCCCTTTGATACGATCGATATGGATTTCATGAATTTGAACCAGTCGGCTCACGGAGATAGAGAGTTTGCCCATTTGTTAACTAAAATGAATGTGAAAAGAAAAACGGTGGTAGGTCATTGGCAAGATGAAGATGTGCTAGAAAGCATCAATGTTTGGTCTCGAGTATCTGTGGCCGTTCATGCCATGAAAATCATGAAAGTGGCTCGTTTTGGAGATAATATGCGTGAGGTTTCTGTCACGGAAGGTGATAAGGTGGCAGCTCAAATGAAGTTTGGGTTTTCTGTCAATACGCACCCTGTTGGAGATTTGGTTAAGGTTATCAATGAGGTAAGTCAAGCTGATATAGACACACTAATAACACAATACCATACCGAATACGAGGTTATGGAAATCCTTAAAAAAGGCCAAGAAAAGTATGACTCTATAGTGGAAGCCGCCCGAATAGAATTGGGTATCAAAGCATTTTTAGAAGCAGGTGATTTTTCAGCCTACACCAACACTTTTGAAGACCTTCACGGCATGCGACAGCTTCCGGGTATGGCTTCTCAAAGACTTATGGCAGCTGGCTACGGATACGGTGCAGAGGGCGATTGGAAAACCTCCGCCTTACTTCGCATATTGAAAATAATGGCCACGGGTATGAAAGGAGGAAACTCCTTTATGGAAGACTATACCTATCATTTCGATACCGACAATCCGATGGTTTTGGGTTCTCATATGCTGGAAATCTGTCCTTCCATAAGCTCTGGAGCTGTTTACTGTGAAGTGCATCCGCTAGGCATTGGTGGCAAAGAAGATCCAGTAAGACTCGTTTTTAATGGCGATGCTGGACCTGCCATGAACGTCTCTTTGGTAGACCTTGGCGACCGATTCAGGCTCATCATCAATTTAGTAGATGGTCTTGAAGTGAATGAAAAGTTCCGAAAACTACCTACTGCCAGAGTGCTTTGGCAACCAAAACCATCCATGAAAGAAGGCTTAAAACAATGGCTAGAAGCCGGAGGGGCACATCATACCGTTTATAGCCAAAACCTTTCGCTGGAATACATGGAAGATTTTGCTCGAATATTTAATTTGGAATTGGTTGTTATAGAGTAGTTATTTTGCTTTTAGAGTCCTTAACCGAAACGCTAAAGAGGAAATGTTGATATTTTAATTGCCACGACTTTCTTCTCATGGGGTACACGAAATTAAGTTTAAGCTCTTACCCATTAACTTGAAGCTATGAAAAATACCACGAAAGAAGTCTACAAATCGTAACCGAACTATTCTATATTTTCCCTCACATTAATTCTTTAAAATGGCATCAAAAAAATTGAGTTTCCTGGATAAGAATCTTACCCTTTGGATATTTATCGCAATGTCAATTGGAGTTGGACTTGGATATTTCATTCCAACATTTCCTGACATCATAAATTCATTCAATAGCGGAACAACGAACATTCCAATTGCAATTGGTTTGGTTTTAATGATGTATCCACCTCTGGCAAAAGTCAATTATTCTCTGCTGCCAAAAGTTTTCAGAAACACCAAGATTCTTTCCATTTCATTAATTCTTAATTGGATAATTGGTCCTATTCTAATGTTCCTTTTGGCGATCACCTTTTTGCGTGATTATCCTGAATATATGGTCGGGCTTATTCTAATTGGTTTGGCTCGTTGTATTGCCATGGTTTTGGTTTGGAACGACCTGGCAGAAGGAAGTAGCGAATATGGAGCAGGCTTAGTGGCTTTAAATAGCATTTTCCAAGTTTTTGCATACAGTTTTTATGCGTGGATTTTTATAACTGTTCTTCCACCCTATTTCGGATTTGAAGGTGCTATCGTTGACATTTCAATCGCAACAATTGCTGCAAGCGTTGCCATTTATTTAGGTATTCCCTTTGTTTTAGGAATTTTAAGCCGACTGATTTTAGTGAAACTAAAAGGGGAAGAATGGTACACTGAAAAATTCATTCCGACTATTTCACCCATCACATTGATTGCACTTTTGTTTACGATTGTGATTATGTTCTCTTTGAAAGGAGAGTTGATTGTAGAAATACCAATGGACGTTTCAATTATTGCCGTTCCGCTACTTATCTATTTTAGCATAATGTTTATCATCGGATTTTTTGTCACAAAAGCAATGGGTGCGGAATATGACAAAACCGCCGCGGTAGCATTTACAGCAGCAGGAAATAACTTTGAATTAGCTATTGCTGTTGCCATTGCAGTTTTTGGATTAAACTCTGGGCAGGCGTTTGCAGGAGTAATAGGTCCGTTGGTAGAAGTTCCTGCTTTGATTCTACTGGTTAGAGTTTCTTTTTGGTTAAAGAAAAAGTATTACTTATAAATTTCCCAAAAGTGACTTTTGTCATATTTCAATCAAAACCCCCATCGTACATTTACGATAAGAAAATGAAGCGAAGTTTAGGACATATCGCATTTAAGGAAGACACAGAAGCTTTGGCTAAATTCGCAAAGGCTTTAGGCATCCAACCCGTATTCCCATTTTAAAACATCTTGAAAACCAATCGTGTTGTTTCACGGGCGATTTGGTGGAGGTTTTTCCTTTGGCACAATCTACAATTTCTCAACATCTGAAAGAATTAAAAAACGCTGGTCTGATTCAAGGAGAATTAAAACTACCCAAAATAAAGTACTGCATCAATCAAGAAAACTGGAACATTGCAAAATCATTATTCCAGCAATTTTTTGACTGATATTTTTCAACAAACCTATCGTCTATTTGCGATAAACAAAAAACACGTATTATGAACAAAGTAATTAAAATTTTGGGCACAGGATGCCCAAAATATCAATCAATGACAGCTGTTGTGACAGAGGTAGTTTCTGAGAATAACATTGATTCAACTATTGAAAAAATTGAGGACATAGAGGAAATCATGAAGTTCAATATCATCTCCACACCGGCATTGCTAATAGACAATGTTATTACGATAAAAGGCAGAGTACCCTCAAAAGGTGAAGTTTTGGCACTGTTAAACTAAAAATAATGAATTATCAAATCAATGCTTCTTCCACTTCAAACCAAGATGGAATTATCCATATTAAGCAGTCAAACATAGGCTTTGGTACGACTTCAAAATCGGCTGTAACCTTACCAAACCCTGCCGACTTATTCTTAGGTTCATTCGCTTCTTGTATGCTAAAGAACGTGGAGCGTTTTTCTGAAATATTGAAATTCGACTATTCGAAGGCCTCCGTTGAGGTTAATGCTATTCGCCACGAAAACCCTCCAAGGATGGACAACATTGTCTACAGTTTGACAATCTACAGTAATGATAAAAGCCTGAACACTAAACTACTAAAAAAGAACATCGAAAAATATGGCACTATCTTCAATACAGTAAAATTAGCATGTGCTATTTCAGGCACGGTTATCACCGTAGCAAATGTTTGATTGGATTCAAAATATTGCAGATTGGTTAGTTTATGATGTCCTTAATTTGAATAAAGGGCAACATTTAGCTGAAGCCCTAAACTTCTTTATATACGATACAGCAAAGATTTTAATACTTCTATTTGTTGTCATCTTTTTCATGGGAATAGTCAACAGTTACTTTCCCATAGACAAAGTCAAAAGTTATCTATCAAGGAATAAATTGTATGGATTGGAATACCTAATGGCCAGTCTATTTGGCGTCGTAACCCCTTTTTGCTCTTGTTCGTCCGTCCCCTTGTTTATAGGTTTTGTACGAGGAGGGATACCCTTAGGTGTCACTTTCGCTTTCTTGATTACTTCCCCTTTGGTCAATGAGCCATCGGTCTTTTTGTAGGCTTGTTCGGCCTTAAAACGACCATTATTTATATAGTCAGTGGTGTTTTGTTAGGTACTATCGCTGGAGTAATCCTTCAGAAACTAAAGCTAGAACGCTATTTAACCCCTTGGGTACAGGAAGTTATAGCAAATGCTCAAAAAGAACAAGACGCCTTTATTGCCGAAAAGCAAACCCTAAAACAACGGTTGCCCATTATTTGGGATGAAGTTATTACGATTATAAAAGGGATTGTTCCATACGTTGTGGTTGGTATCGCTATTGGTGGACTGATGCACGGTTATATTCCTGAAGGATTTTTTGAAAAATACATGTCTAAGGACAACCTTTTTGCCGTACCTATTGCTACTATATTGGCTGTGCCTATGTACTCAAATGCTGCAGGCATACTTCCGGTAGTTCAAGTTTTGGTAACCAAAGGCATTCCTTTAGGTACTGCCATAGCGTTTATGATGGGTGTTGTTGGCTTGTCATTGCCAGAAGCCATGCTCTTAAAAAAAGTAATGACCTCGAAACTGATTGCCATCTTTTTTGGTGTAGTGATACTTTGTATCATCGTCTCAGGATATCTTTTTAACCTTATTCTTTAATCATCTTTATACTCATGAAGAAACAAAGTATCATTTTCATATTAGCACTATCTCTCGTTTTTATTCAAAAATTAAATGCTCAAACAATCCCCCCAACTTATACAAAAGGAGCTATGAATGACATGGGTGCTAACTTTGACCTAAATATTTGGTTAGATACGCTATCTGACAAATCGCATTTATACGGTATGGGGCCTTATGATAAAATGAAAGGCGAGATAACCGTTTTTGATGGTAAGCCTTTCTATGCATCGGCTTTTGTAAAAAGCCAAGCGGTGGTGAGCCAAAACTGGGATATTGAATCTCCCTTTTTTGTATGTAGCAATGTAAAAGAATGGGAGGCTTTTAATCTAACTGAATCGATTCACAGTGTAACTGATATACAGGAAAATGTAGCCAAGATTGCAAAAACACAAGGATATGATTTAAACGAACCTTTTTCATTTCGGGTTACGGGGAATTTTGACAAGGTAACATGCCATATAGTAACACCCAGAAACTCAGAAATAGACGGTTATAGACAAAATGTCAATTCTCAGAATTTCTCATTTGAAAATATTAGTGGCGAAGTATTGGGCTTTTATTCAGACCACCATCAAGGAATATTTACGGGGTCAAAAAGCTTTGTGCATGTTCACTTTTTAAAAGACGACCAGACTTTCATGGGGCATTTAGACAAAATCACGAGCGACAACAATTCGCTTAAACTCTATTTGCCTAAAAGGCAAACAAAAGTTAAAACGGAAATGAGAGTAAATGACACAGATTTTTCAAAAGGTCGCTTGGGCAATATTCAAAACATAGACTTGGAAGATCTAGTCAAATTTCATGGGCACCTCT
>JBLHOT010000100.1:0-12675 GCA_047623945.1 Arcticibacterium sp.
GTACTCAGGCGTTTTAGATACTGTCCAAATGATAGTTCCTAACAAAATCAAGGCACCTATAACAAAGGACCATATCACATTTAATGCGACGCCGCCAGCAGAGTTTCCATTGATATCAAACCAATTGGAAAGTACATAGGGAAGCCAAGAACCTATAACGGCCCCTATACCAATTATGACGGTTTGAATAGAATAACCTTCTGTTCGCTGACTGGAATTTAGTTTGTCTGCCACCAAAGCTCTAAAGGGCTCCATGGAGATATTAAAGGAGGCATCCATTATCATCAGAAATCCTGCACCTACCCATAAGGCTGGTAGGTATTTCACAAAAAGGTCTGCATTAGGCATAAGAAGCAAACCTACAGAAGCGATGATGGCTCCAGCCAAGAAAAAAGGCCTACGTCTTCCAAGTTTAGTCCAGGTTTTATCTGAGAAATAACCTACCACGGGTTGTACCAACATTCCCGTTAAAGGAGCCACTATCCAAAACCAAGAGAGCTCTTCTACATCAGCTCCGAAGTTTAAAAGTATGCGGCTAGCGTTTCCGTTTTGAAGGGCAAAGCCCATTTGGATTCCAAGAAATCCAATGCTCATATTCCATATCTGGGAAGAGCTAAGGTTAGGTTTATTCTTTCTCATAGGTTGGTTATAGGGTATTTTCTAGTATTATATTCTTTAAGAGTTCGGCTTTTTTCTAGTAATATTAGGAGAGTGATCTATACATTACTTCAATTCTATAACAAGGTAAGAGTTGGCCTCTAGATGGATATCCTTTAAACCAGTTTTATGCTTGGCATTCAAACCTTTAAAGTTGACATCTGGTTTATTAATTCCCATCATACCAAAAGCCAAACTTGGAATGTCCAAATCAAAGGTATGGTCTTGTTCTAAGTCAAAATTGAAGACAAAAAGTAATTTCTGATCATCAGAATATCTTAAAAAACTATATACTTTGTAGTCATTATAGTCCTCATTGTCTTTATTGGCATATTGTAAATCAAAAAACTTGCCGTGCGTAATAGCTTCGTTTTTTGTGGCAAATTCATTTATCTTCTGATAGCTTTTACGCAATGCCTTCTGTGCCTTACTTAGTTTTGAAGTATTCCATTTTCCTTTATTATTCCAATTGGCAATTTCTTCAAGACCCCAATAGTCAAAAATAGTATTCCTGCCATCATCTCCCTGAAAGCCTTCTGGCCCGCTAGGTTTAATGCCTAGTTCTTGACCATAATAAAGCATTAAAGGCCCGTCATGTAGGAAGGCAGATAAAGCCATGGCTGGAATCCCTATTTCCGCTTTGCCGGCAAATTGGTCAGCTGTAATTCGGTGCTCGTCGTGGTTTTCTAAAAAACGAAGCATGTGGTTGGCAAAATCTCCAGACTCTTCCTGCCAAACTTTGGAGATGTCATTAGCATCACCATCACCTTCCATGAGCCTTCTTAGGGCATCATAAAGACCAACTTTGTCATATAAATAGTCAAAACCTCCTGTGAATATATAATCCTTATATAAAGGAGTTTCATATATTTCTGCTATGAAGATAGTCTGAGGGTATTCCTTTTTTACCTCTTTAATGCACCATTCCCAAAACTCAACGGGCACCATCTGAGCCATATCGCATCTGAAGGCATCCACACCTTTCGCAGACCAATACAGCAGAATATCTTTCATCTTAAGCCATGTGTCTGGTATTGGATCTAAATACGCTGTTCTACCATTCTCATAATCCACGCCGTAGTTTAGCTTAATGGTTTCAAACCAATCGTTTATAGAGGGATATGCTGAGAATACATCATTGCCAGTAACTAGAGCAGGCTTTTCAGTATAGTTCTTCTCGAACGGTACCGGAGTTTTCCAATCCTCAGGAACTTTGAATTCGGTATCGGGCAAGTAGTAAAAATTATTGTTTTTATCGAATCTCTTTGTCTTATCATCGGCTTCTCCAAAGTCTTGAACTCCATAGGGTTTGGCATCAGATTTGTATTCTCTGGCCAAATGATTTGGTACAAAATCAACGATGACTTTTAGTCCGTTTTTATGTGAACGGTCAATGAGTCCCTCAAACTCCTGGATTCTATTTGGAACATCTTCTGCCAAATCAGGATCCACATCATAATAGTCTTTAATGGCATATGGAGAACCAGCCCTTCCTTTCACCACCTGCGGGTGGTCTTTTTGAATGCCAAAGGAAGTGTAATCTGTCATGATGGCGTGTTCTATAATACCAGTGTACCATACATGGCTCACGCCTAGATTTTTGATGCTTTTAAGTGCATTGTTATTGATATCATTGAATTTTCCAACGCCGTTCTCTTCTATACCTCCATAGAATTTATTGGTTATATTCTCGTTTCCGAAAATCCGTGTAAAAATTTGATAGATAATAAGTTTGTCGGAATTGTTTCCTTGAGCCATAGAATAGTTAAAAAAGGATAAGAGGAAACCTATTGTCAAACAGGTTTTATTCATTTTTAGGGGTGTATTTTCCATCCAAAGGTACTATTTCATTTCACTATTTTCTAATTGCATTTTTCTCAGCTGGAGAAATGTTTTATGGAGAAAACAAGGCTCATTATAGTATAAATGAGGAGTTAGGCTATTTTTGTAATTGAAATACTTTAATCATCCTCAGGGGCCTTAATTGCCCTTTGGACCTAAAAAAAGGCGTTTAGGTGCCTTCAAGAATGAAAAAAAATAAATTTGGGTCAAGCCTGATCGGTTTGATGTTTTTCTGTTGTGTATTTGCGGCAGCACAATCTCCTGAGGTCCAAAGAATGGATCCTACTCATTGGTGGGTAGGGATGGAAAACCCTAAATTACAGATTTTGATTTATGGTGAAGATATTGCCAAATCTGAGGTGAGTCTTAATAAATACAGCGGCGTCAAAGTATTGGCCATACACAAGGTTGAAAACCCAAACTACCTGTTTGTTGACCTTGAAATCAAAAAGAAAGCGAAAGCTGGCGAATTGAAATTTAGAATCACCAATCAAAGTGGGAATCTTGAGACCTCTTATGAGCTCAAGGAAAGGGAAGAGTTAAACATAGAAACGATAGATGGAAATGATGTCATTTACCTTTTAATGCCAGATAGATTTTCTAATGGCGATTATGCTAATGATAAGTTCAGTGACATGGCAGATACGGCTTCAGATAGGCAAAACCCTTGGCTGCGTCATGGAGGAGACTTGCAGGGACTTACGAATCACTTAGACTATTTTAAGGACTTAGGAGTTACGGCTTTATGGCTGAATCCCGTCATTGAGAATGATCAACCACAAACGTATGAAGGAGGAGATATGCGTTCTGCGTATCACGGTTACGGTTTCACAGACCATTATAACGTAGACAGGCGATTGGGCGGAAATGAGGCCTATAAAACAATGGTAGCCGCGGCTCATAAAAAAGGTCTAAAGGTTATCCAAGATGCGGTATACAATCACGCTGGAATTAACCATTATTTGTTGCAAGATATGCCCATGAAATCTTGGCTTAATCAATGGGAAACCTACACAAATACCAATTATAAAGGACAGCCAGTGCCCGCACCTAACTCGTCTGAATATGACAGGTCTAGGACTACAGACGGCTGGTTTATGCCTTTTCTGCCAGACTTGAATCAAAAAAATCCTTTTGTGGCCAACTACTTAATTCAACATGCTATTTGGTCTGTCCAGAATTTTGGTTTTGATGCCTATCGCATTGATACTTATATGTACAATGACATGGACTTTATGAATGCCTGCAATGATGCTTTGAAAGTTCAGTTTCCTAAGATTTTTCTTTTTGGGGAGTCTTTGGCTTCGCCAATGCCAAATCAAGCGGCGTTTGTTAAAAATAACTTAAAACTTCCGTTTAGTGTCAATCTAGAGTCGACGGTTGATTATCAAATGCATAAGGCTATGCTAGAGGCCTTAAAGGAGCCTTATGGCTGGAATGAAGGTGTAAATAGGCTATATCAGATCCTTAGCTTGGATTATTTATATCAAAACCCAGAAAAACTTGTAAGCTATTTAGATAATCATGACGAACATCGTTTTTTATCTGAAATAGGGGAGGATACTCGTAAATTTAATATGGGAATGATATGGCTCATGACCTTGCGAGGCATTCCAGAGATTTATTACGGGACAGAAATTGGCGTTAAAAATTTCAAAGACCCAACGGATGCTGAGGTTAGAAAAGATTTCCCAGGTGGGTGGGAAGAGGATAAGGTTAATAAGTTTGAGGCGAACGGCAGAACGGCTGAGGAGCAGGAGACTTTCGAATTCATGAAGAAGCTGATAGTCTTAAGAACCTCAAGCGAGGCTATCGGTCATGGACGTTTTACCCAGTTTTTACCTTTTGGAGAAGGGATTTACGCCTATTTCAGACATACAGAGAACGAAACGATTATGGTGATTTCTAATGCATCTGAGAGGACGCAAACAGTGGGAATGGAACGTTTTGAAGAGATATTAAAAGGAAAGACCATGGCTAAAGAGTTATTGACGGACAAACAAATGGATTTAAAATCCTTCGAGCTTTCTCCTTTTCAGGCATTGGTACTTAGAATAGATTAGAATTTAAAGAGTGAAGATAAAATGATCAAAGGAATACTTTTTGATTTAGATGGTGTTATAGTTGATACAGCAGTTTTTCATTATTCTGCCTGGAGAAGAATGGCCAACGAACTTGGTTTTGATATAGATGAGGCCTTTAATGAAACCCTAAAGGGCATTAGCCGAATGGATTCAATTGATAGAATTTTGAAACATGGGAATGTAAGTTTGCCAGAGGCTGAAATACTAGCATTAGCTACTAAAAAGAACGAATGGTATGTGGAAATGGTGGATAAAATGACGAAAAATCATATCCTGCCAGGAATAGAGGATTTGATTCAGCAAATCAAAGATATGGGCCTAGGTATGGCCTTAGGTTCTGCGAGCAAGAACGCACCAAGGATTTTAGAAAGAATAGGATTAATACATCATTTTGATGCTTTGGTGGATGGTAATTCTGTTACAAGGTCAAAGCCAGATCCAGAAGTATTTATCAAAGGAGCCGAATCATTAAAACTAAAAAAGGAGGAGTGTCTGGTAGTGGAAGACGCTTTCGCTGGTATTGAAGCTGCACACGCCGCCGGGATGAAGGCTATTGGAATAGGAGCAAAAGAAAACCTTCCAAATGCTGATTTAATTTTAGCGTCCTTTGAAGGAGTTGGTTTGGAACAGTTGTTAAAAGAAATAAAGTGATATTTACGATTGATGAATTCTGAATAACGAATTTATGATATCGATTATATCCAATCACTATTATCTAAAATGGTATGAAAAATTATATAAAACACGATGAGTGGTGTGTCATAGAAGAAGGCTTTCATCCAGAACATAACGAGATTACAGAGTCTCTCATGAGTCTGGGAAATGGACGTATGGGACAGCGAGGGAATTTTGAAGAAACTTATACTGGGCAAACGCTGCAAGGGAATTATATAGCGGGTGTTTGGTTTCCAGATAAAACACGTGTGGGTTGGTGGAAGAATGGCTACCCAAACTATTTTGCTAAAGTGATAAATGCCACCAATTGGATTGGACTTTCTATACGTATAGACGGCATAGAGCTAGACCTAGCTAAATGTGAGGTGCTTGACTTCAAAAGAACTTTGAACATGAAAGATGGTACGCTCAAAAGAGAATGTACTGTGAGGATGGAGAATGGTCATGAATTAGAAATAGAGGCTCTACGCTTTTGTAGTATGGCCTATGATGAGGCCGCAGTCATGACTTACGCCATAAAGCCATTGAACTTTACAGGGAAGGCAAAGGTTTGTCCATTCCTAGACGGCGACGTAAGCAATAGAGATTCTAATCACGGCGAAAAGTTTTGGGAAGAGATAGATAAAGGAGTTTCTGGTTCAGAGGCATTTTTGACCTTGAAAACAAAGAAATCTCCATGGGAGACCGTACCTCAGTTTACTATCACTTCTGCTATGCGAATCAAACTTTTCCAGGCAGAGAAATCTCTAAATTTGGTTTCCCTTCCAGTCAAACAAGATAAGTACGTAGGCTGTAATTATGAAGTATCTCTAGTGTTGAACGAGAAAACGATACTTCAGAAATATGTCATTAACCTATCCTCTGATAATCATCCTGGAGAAAGCCAAGAAAAAATAGCGAAGGAAAAACTCAATGAGATTTACCATTTGGGTTTTGAGGTATTGCTGGGAAATCATACCGCCGCCTGGGAAGAGAAATGGAATCATAATGATATTCAGATTAAAGGAAACATAGAAGCCCAGCAGGGAATCCGTTTTAATATTTTCCATTTGGAGCAGACTTATACGGGCCAAGACGCAAGGCTTAATATTGGCCCGAAGGGTTTTTCGGGAGAAAAGTATGGTGGGGTAACTTACTGGGACACAGAAGCCTATTGCATCCCTTTTTACCTAGCTACCGCGGAGCCACAAGTATCTCGAAACTTATTGGTTTACAGACATAAGCAACTTCAAAAGGCTATTGAGAACGCTGAGAAGCTTGGTTTTAAAGACGGTGCCGCACTTTATCCAATGGTGACTATGAATGGGGAAGAATGCCACAATGAGTGGGAGATAACCTTTGAGGAAATCCATAGAAACGGAGCCATAGCGTATGCCATTCATGATTATATAAATTACACAGGCGATAAAAACTACCTGACAGAGTACGGTTTGGATGTCTTAATAAGTATTTCTCGTTTTTGGGCACAAAGAGTAAACTGGTCTACGGACAAGAGTAAGTATGTCATGCTGGGAGTTACAGGACCCAATGAGTACGAAAACAATGTTAATAATAATTGGTATACCAATTTAATGGCTCAGTGGACTTTAAAATACACTTTGGAGGCTTTGGAGTATGTAAAGGCTAACGGATCTGTCAACGAAAGCTTAAAGTTCAACGAGGAAGACGAAACGGACAAATGGAAAGATATCATTGAAAAAATGTACTTCCCTTTTGATGAAGAAAGGCAAGTATTCTTGCAGCAAGATGGCTTTTTAGATAAGGAATTACTTTCTGTAAATGATATATCCGAGCATAGGCCTATCAATCAAAAATGGAGTTGGGACAGAATTCTGAGGTCTTGTTTTATAAAGCAAGCAGATGTACTCCAAGGCATGTATTTCTTTGAAGACGATTACAGCAAAGAGGAATTAGAAAGGAATTTTGATTTCTATGAACCTATGACGGTTCATGAGAGCTCCTTGTCGCCCTGTGTTCATACCATATTGGCCTCTAAGCTGGGCAGAATAGACAAGGCAAGCAAAATGTATGTCCGTACAGCCAGGCTAGATCTAGACGATTATAATAACGACACGGAAGACGGCCTTCATATCACTTCTATGGCCGGGACTTGGATGGCTGTGGTGAAAGGTTTCGGAGGTATGAAAGTAAAAGACGGAGAACTGTCGTTTAATCCAGTTTTACCCAATGACTGGGATTCTTATTCTTTCAGAGTAGGGTTTCAAGGCAAATTGAAAGAAGTGACTGTTAATAAGGATGGATTTGAGGTTAAGGGCTTGTAAATGGTGTGTTGAAAGTATATTAAAAAAGCTGCCAGTGAAAGCTGACAGTTTTTTTATGTCTCTTCGGGTTGATTCCTTGCAGTTCTCACTTTTTGCCTCTTTTTGACTTTCGGCAAAGATTTTCTTGTCTTCCGCAATGGTTTGCCCAAGTACTTTTAGAGAATAACCGCCTTCTACTAAAAGTTTGACATAACCGCTTTTGCAAAGTGGTCCCCAATATAAACTTGAACCAGTGGTAAATCCAGTATGTACATAGGCCACCTCCTGCCCTGCAATATTGAGCCAGACCCTGGGAAAGGCAATACCAAACTGGACATCAATAGGTTGACCTAAGTTTGCTGCTGAGTCAAAGGTACCGTCTGTAATTTCATCTTTTTCTATCTTAGCTAAGGTTTCTACAGTAGTGCCTCTTTATTCAAAACCAGCATCGGCAGATAATGATAGCTTACTCTCTGCAGTAGCCGAAGATTGGATATCTGGAATGTGCAGCTGCGAAACAAATTGAATACCGATATCTATAGACATAGGAATGGGCATGGGTATTGGGCCGCTAGGTGTAGGAATAAAGCGGATAGGGATACTGAGTGCTACGCCAGGCATTTTTAGATTATGTTCTCCTGATTTACCCCCGGCGGCGGCAAGAGTAAGTTTAATTTCAGAGGAAATCCCTTCATTATTAGCTTTGAAGGTTTCTAGTTTTCCATTTTTTATAGTGATTTTAGTTTTTTGGCTTGGCAGTTTAGCTGTTCCCTCTGCTGTGAAAGCTACAGAGGCACTTCCTCCCACTTTTTTTACCATTTGCATTTTAAAGTTACATGAACTGATTTTCCCATCAGCTAAAGTGGGCTCAATATTTACTTTATGGTCTATTCCTCCTTTACTTATTGTAAACTCTATGCCATTGGCGGCAAGACCCTCAGGACCTGTTACTTTTCGGCCTCCCATTCTTATAGAAGAAACATTTTCCCACTCTGGTGTTATGTCCCAAGCTATAGTACCGTTCTTAATTACATCAGTTAGGGCTGCGTCCTCAGTCTGAATTATGTAGTTGTTACCGTTTTTTTGAAGACTGCTTACTTTTCGCATGATCTCACCTACTACCAGAATAACTTCTCCAGCTTTAGGTTCTTTTTGAAACTTTGTGGCGTCAAACGTATAGGTTTTAGAAACTGTGTCTAAAGCCAAAATTGCACTTGCATCTTCTATTAGAAGGTTTCATCGGTGTATTCTACGTCATAACCTAAATCATCTGAAAGGGCGGGTTTAATGTCGTCTTTGTCCCCACAACTGGCAATAAAAATGAATAAAAAAATGACAAAAGCTTTAGCAAAATGTCTCATATATGGCTTTTAATTTTAATTTTCATGGTCAATTTGCCGACCATTGAAATTCAACATGTGTTGAGTTAGATCCCTTGGCATTGTACACAAAGTATGTGTTCTATTAAAAGCGGAAGGTTTTATTTTATGGCAATTGAGCTTGACTCTCCAGTGGTTTTCGATGTAAACGGTGTTGAAAAATAGTAGTAAGTGAGGGCTTTTTGACAATAAGGACTAATTGGTCTTTCTGCTAGTTTCAGAGGTTGTAAATAATTCTAGAGGAAATTGTTTTAAATTAATGTTGAGCCATAGGCCAACGGGAAAAACGCATCAAACATAATAATGGCCGGGTTTAGATTTATGTAAGATTTTTACTTGGCCAATTCTAGCAATGTTTTTTGTTCATGAAATTCGCGAATGAGGGGTCGTTTGTCAAACTGTTTTTTATTAGGTTGTCAGTTGCATTTGAATTATTGAGATGAACCATTTTTCTTTAAATTAAGACCATTTCTTATCCTCTAAGGAGTATTTTTTTTGTATTTAAGATGATAGATGGAAGCCTTAAGCTTGGAAGCCAAAAAGATTCCCTAATATTGGTTATCCTTTCTTATTCAATCAAAATCATATACTAAAAAATGAAAAAACAAGTTCTATTTTTATTAGCCCTATTGATGACATCTACGTCATTTGCCCAAACAGGTAAATGGACAAAATTAATAGACGGCAAGACGTTTAATAATTGGCATATTTATAATCACCCTGGAGAGGCAGTGAATGGCAAATGGACCATGGAGAAAAAAACCTTTGTTTTTAATCCTAGCGGTAGCAGTGACTGG
Source organism: Arcticibacterium sp. (assembly GCA_047623945.1). Lineage (GTDB taxonomy): Bacteria > Bacteroidota > Bacteroidia > Cytophagales > Spirosomataceae > Arcticibacterium. The sequence continues at coordinate 9,696 of JBLHOT010000100.1, forward strand.
GAGGTGAATGACTTAGTGACGGATAAGGATTACGAAAACTTTGAAATGACGCTAGAGTGGAAAATAGAAAAAGGCGGAAATAGCGGAATATTCTATAGCATTAATGAAGATAAAAAGTTTAGTAAGCCCTATTTAACAGGTCCTGAAATTCAGGTTTTAGATGATGAAAATCACCCAGATGCTAAAGCAGGAAAAAATGGCAATAGAAAAGGGGGGTCACTTTATGATATGATTCCTTCCGCCTCAAAAGCAAAGGTTTATGATAATTGGAATAAAGTCAAGATTCTGAAAAAAGACAATGTAGTAACTGTCTGGCAAAATGGGGAACTAGCCGTGACGTACCCAACATCTGGAGAGGGTTGGGACGCCTTGGTAGCCGAAAGTAAATTCAAAAACTGGAAGGGTTTTGGCAAATATCCAATTGGGAAAATAGGATTACAAGACCACGGAAATGTGGTGGCCTTTAGGAAAATTAAGATTAGAGAACTTTAAGAGTATTTAACCCAGATGAATTAAGGAGTCTTAGCTCCTTAATTTTTTTATCCTCAATAATTATGATCACCCTAATCGCAACCATATCTGCAAAGGCAGATAAAGTAGAAGAATTAAAGGCTGAGCTTCTTAATCTGGTAAAACATACCACACAAGAGCCAGGGAATATTCAATATGTGCTCCATCAAGAAACAAAGAGCCCTAGCGTTTTTAGATTTTATGAGCAGTTCAAAGACCAAGCGGCCTTTGAATACCACGGAAACCAACCTTATATTAAAGCAATGGCTTCTAATGCCCACTTATTGGAGAAACCTACGGTTTTGACGTTTTTGGATTTAGTCTAGAACTTTCACAGAGTTTCGTTTTAGTGTTTTCCAAAAAAAAATCTCATAAAGTCAGTGTACTCTTGGGATAGGGGCGGCGTGGCTGTTCTCCGATTATTTAAACTTAACGAGATAGTCACCAAAGAGTATAAATTCGTGTACAGCTATCTTTTTCATCAAGTCATTGAGTGTTTTGTTAATGATTTTTGACCGTCTTGTTGACTATTTTACTAAGTAGAGAAATTTATGTATGCTCTATACACAATTTTATAATTTGAGCTGGACTTGACTCTTATTAATCAAAACCAACTTGTGTTCGGTCTGAAAAAAAGAAGACGAATATGGTAATTTCGAAAAGACTAAAAAGGCTGTTATTGGATTTTGCACGATACGGTAGAATCTAGCCGAAATAATATAGTTAAGCACAAGTTCGCAATAAAAAACACGATTAATTCTTTGCTTAATCTAAAAGGATTCGAGGAGTACAAATATCCTATTTTTACAGATTTATTCGTGCATTGTACAATTGATAGAGAGAAAGACTAATTTAGTGAGCCGTTTTGGAATAAAAATTAGCCTTTTAGATAAGTCCTTCCCTTTTGACGAAACTTTTAAATATTATTGAATGAATCAAGCCGTTTCTTTTTCTTCTCTAAGTAAGAGAGATACCATAGTGTCAATTTTTATCATTGGGTTGATGTTTTTTATTTTTGGTTTTGTCTCTTGGGTTAATGCCATTCTAATTCCCTATTTCAAGATAGCCTGCGAACTGACTAATTTTCAGGCCTATTTTGTCACATTCGCTTTTTACATTTCATATTTCGTTATGTCAGTTCCGGCATCATTCTTATTGCGTAGGTATGGTTTCAAAAAAGGGATGATGCTTGGTTTCTGGATCATGGCTTTAGGAGCTTTTATCTTTTTGCCGGCATCTTATGGTCGCACTTATGTCATCTTTTTAGTCGGACTTTTTACCCTAGGTGCTGGGCTGGCCATTCTCCAAACGGCTGCCAACCCATATATCACTATACTTGGACCAAAAGAAAGAGCCGCTCAGCGGATCAGTATTATGGGCATTTGTAACAAATTTGCAGGTATTTTGGCTCCACTGGTTTTTGCTGCTGTAATTTTGAAAGCAACAGATAGTGAGTTATTTCAGAATTTAGCAGGAATGTCAGAAGTTGAGAGAGGTATTGCCCTTGATGAACTCATTTCTCGTGTTAGAGTACCTTATGCTATCGTAGGTTTGGTTCTTGTAGCTTTGGGCTTTTTTATTCGATTTTCCCCGCTTCCCGAAATTGATACAGAACATGAGTCCGATGAAGTGGCGGAGGCCAATTCTGGCAAGACAAGTATTTTACAATTCCCACATTTGATTCTGGGGGCATTTGCTATATTTCTTCACGTTGGTACACAGGTAATCGCTATCGACACCATCATAGGGTATGCTGGAAGTATGAACATTCAAATCATGGAAGCTAAAGTGTTTCCTTCTTACACGTTATTTGCCACTATCTGCGGTTATGTTGCAGGCATCCTTCTGATTCCAAGATGGATAAGTCAGGTCAACGCTTTAAGATTTTGCACATTTTTAGGAACAATTTTCACTTTGTTGCTGATTTTTTCAAAGGGTAATATTGTATTTTTAGGTCATACAACAGACATCTCTATTTGGTTTTTAGTATTGCTGGGTTTAGCTAATTCATTGATATGGGCAGGCATTTGGCCCTTGGCTCTCGATGGACTGGGGAAGTTCACTAAATTAGGTGCCTCGGTATTGATTATGGGACTTTGCGGAAATGCTATAGTTCCTCTTTTTTATGGCTATTTCGCCGACGCCTTTAATCTGCGATTAGCTTATTGGGTTTTGTTTCCATGTTATTTATACCTGGTTTATTACGCCGTTTATGGTCATAAAGTCAGGAAGTGGCACGTCTAAATCAAAGTAAACATATTTGAAAAAAATGAATAAAAACAGTCTTTCTCGCCGTACGTTCCTCAAAAAAAGTGCTTTCACAGGTCTTCTTGTTTCGGGTGCTAGTTCGGTTTTAGCCAAAAAGGAAGATCAACATGCTTTGTCAGGCGAAATGAAAAAAGTTGGTATCATAGGCCTTGATACCTCACACAGCGTGGCTTTTACCAAAGCTCTAAATGGTGTGAATCCT
>JBLHOT010000101.1:0-12652 GCA_047623945.1 Arcticibacterium sp.
CAGGTGCTTCTTACCGCCGCTGATGTTTACAGGCCTGCCGCCATCACGCAGCTGCAAGTTTTAGGTGAGCAGATAGGCGTAGACGTTTATGCCGAGCCTGATAATAAAAATGCTGTTGACATTGCCAGAAATGCAGTAAAAGAAGGAAAAGCAAAGGGTAAAAATATCATTATCATAGATACAGCTGGAAGGCTAGCTGTAGACCAAATAATGATGAAAGAGGTAGAGGATATCAAGAAAGCCACCAATCCTACCGAAATACTTTTTGTGGTAGATTCCATGACTGGTCAGGATGCTGTAAATACCGCTAAGGTTTTTAACGAACGCCTTGATTTTGATGGCGTGGTCCTTACCAAGCTAGATGGAGACTCCCGAGGTGGAGCTGCTCTTTCTGTCAAGGCCGTGGTAGATAAGCCCATCAAATTCATGAGTACGGGAGAGAAAATGGAAGATTTAGATATCTTTCATCCCGACAGAATGGCGAATAGAATCCTAGGTATGGGTGATGTTGTCTCTTTAGTGGAGAGGGCACAACAGGCTTATGATGAGGAAGATGCCAAGAGATTGAATAAGAAAATGAGGGAGAACAAGTTCGACCTCAACGATTTCTTAAGTCAGTTAGAGCAAATTAAGAAAATGGGGAATGTCAAAGACCTCATGGGTATGATTCCAGGTATGGGAAAAGCTGTAAAGGATATTGATATTGATAATGATTCTTTTAAGCCTATAGAGGCCGTTATAAAGTCTATGACTGCTAAAGAAAGAGAAAACCCTGACATCATCAATGGCACACGTAGAAAACGAATTGCCAATGGTAGCGGTACTTCTATCCAGCAAGTAAATAACCTACTGAAGCAATTTGACCAAATGCGGAAAATGATGAAAAAGATGAATAAACTGCAGGGTGCAGGAAGGCTAGGGAAAATGTTTGGCTAGTTTTCTACTACCTTTCTTTGGTAATAATTAAGACTTACTTGTGGGGAACTTGCTCTTTCAGATAGCGTATAGTAACCCGAATTTTCGGCATCAAAACAAATGGCTTCTCCTTGTGGCTCCACAAAATAAGGAGCTCCCACATCTCTAGTACGGCTTAAAGCTTCATAAATAGATTCAAACTCCTTTCTACGCCAATAGAAAATAGCATTTTGGTCTTTAATCAATATTTGCTTCCCATCAGACGAAATATCTGCTGCGGTAATAAAAGAAAGCGGAACGGTTCCTTGAAAAACAGCTGTATTTTCTAATTCTAAATCATAAGGAAAGGCTATTTTATACACCCTCACACTAAAAAGCTGGCGTTTAGAGATAAGATAAATATCCCTAGTATCTGGATCCACAAACATGGCTTCTACATCCAAAGCGTCTTTATCGCTATATTTAAAATCTATGGCTTCTAAATCCCAATCCGTGTCATCGAGTGATTTAGGTTCTTTCAAAAAGTATATGATGTATTTGCCGTGAACAGACGCATTGTCGCCAGTATCTGAAATATAAAGGTAGTTTTGACCTTCAATAGGTCCTGGACCAGAGGATAAATCTTCCCAATCTCTATTAAAAAGAGGTAAGTCTATTTTGCCTTTGTATTCTCCAAGGGTTGATAGCAGATGTAATGATGGAGGTCTATTCCCATTCTCAATAACCCATAAACTATTAGGAATAGATTTAGAAACCACTATTCCAGAGGCTTCATCTATTATTCCTGGAGTAATAGGGTTGGAAGCCGGAGTACCCAGAAACTCGGGCAAAGGAACTTCAGGAACAACTACAGGTGGCCTATTTCCTCCTCCATCACCCCCAAAAAGGAAGCAAGACTCACAAAGTATCAGAAAAATAAAAGCTGTTAATATTCTTGTCATCAAAGCAAAAAATGGAATTCCATTTATCAAACGACAAAACTATGCCATTCATGCTCTATTCACTAAGAATTTCAGAAATCCCGCTAAATAATAGCTATCATTCTACAAATAACAGACAAACTGGCATGGAAACAGCAATCTCCTGACCCGTAGGAGTCAGTTTCCCAGTGGCGATATCTCTCTTAAAAATGATGATATTGTCTGATTCCTGGTTTCCTACCAAAACGTATTTCCCATCTGGGGATATAGCAAAATTACGTGGAATTTCCCCCAGAGTGCTATGGTGACTTACTTGCGTCAATTTGCCCGTTGCGGCATTAATAGAGAACACCACAATGGAATCATGATACCTATTGGCAGCATATAGGAATTTGCCATCTGGAGAGATATGCAAATCAGAGGATGCGTTCTTTCCGTCAAAACCATCAGGAAGTGTGCTTACCTCCTCCACAGTCTCTAAGTTTCCATCAGTATAATTAAACACTGTTAAAGTGCCTGTCATTTCTTGAACCACATAGCCAAATTTTCCATTAGGGTGGAAAGTAAAATGCCTAGGGCCAGAACCTGGCGAAACAGCCATAGACTTACCTTCAGTTAACTTTCCAGTACTATCATTGAAGCGATAGGCTATCACCTTATCCATGCCTAAATCAGGCACAAAAACATCTTTGTTATTTGGAGCAATATTCACAGAATGAACATGCGGACTAGCCTGCCTCTCTTTATTTGGTCCAGAACCTTTATGCTTTAACTCTTGGACAGCTTCACCTAAAATACCTCCATCTTTAATAGGCAAAACAGCCAGAGAGCCACTAGAGTAGTTTCCTACTATTACCCATTTTCCACTTTCGTCTACATCCAAATGGCATGGATGCACACCAGCAGAAGAAACTTCATTCAATAAAGTTATTGTACTATCTCCTAAAGAGAGGGCCTTCACGCTTCCTCCCTCCATTTCACCTACAGCGTATACATACATATTATCTGGAGAAAGAGCCAAAAATGATGGATTTATCAAGCCTTCAGCCACATCTACCAATCTTACTTCTGCAGTTTCAGGATTAAACTTGTACATGTAAACACCCTCACTATCTCTACCGGTATAGGTTCCCACTAGCAAAGTGAGTTCTTCAACCTCTACAATTTCCTCCTTTTGTTCAGCCGGTTCACAACTAAACATTAGACCTGTGACACAGGCAACTAAAATGCTTTTTCCAAATCTTCTCTTTCCCATATCACTTTAATACTTTATCTAATTCTTTTTTAATCTCTACAGCCCAAATATCATATCCCTCCTGATTTTGGTGTAATCTATCTTTGATAAACAATTCATCTCTAGGCATTCCGGCCTCGTTCAAATAGGGGGCCGTACTATCAATAAAGTAAAGATTATCCGTCTTATCACAATAAGCTTTCATAGCTGCATTAACCTTTTGGGTTTCAGACCAAACCGACCAGCGGCTTCCCGTAGGGGTAATAGCAATTTGAAAAATGGGGATCACTGGATATTTAATTCTTACCGTATTTACCACCTCCTTAAAAAGGGTCATTACCTCTCTTACACTCCTGTCGTCATCGCCACCAGTGATATCATTTGCCACAAAAATACACAGAGCCTGAAATTCATGAGGATAAACAAGACGCTTTGTAAAATGAATTAAATCTGAAAAGTGTGCTCCGCCATAACCTCTTCTGATAGGCTCATAGGGTGCCATATCCTCCTTTATGTTTTGCCAAATCCTAATGCTGGAACTTCCTATAAATAAAACGGCATCGCTTGAATACTTTTCGGCATCGTCTTTATACTCTAATCGCGTTATTTCTTCTTCCCATTTAGCCTCCCTATCCGCAAACTTTTGATACGGGGAGCAGCTAACTATTAAGAATGAGAGAATTAGTAATAGCATGTTTTTTTTCATAGAAGACCTCAATTGAATTGGATCTAAATCTACGAAAAAATGACACGAAAATTGACGGAAACTCGCTCCTCCTGAATTTAATTCTTTCTCAGAATAATACAGACCCCGAAATATGGGCGTTTAAAGAAATTTAAAAGGTAGTTAAGCTTTTACCTTTTCTAGGTCAAAAAGGTCGTTCAATACATCAATTAATGTTTCAGCCTCGCCTCTTTGGCATGCTGCTTTTAATTGAAGTACAGGCAATTTGATGATTTTCTGCATCATACTTGCCGTTATTTTATCCATTTTAGAAGCCTCTTCTTTAGATAAAGATTTAAGATGTTTGGCCATCTCTTCTTTTCTGATTTGCTCTAGAGCACCTTTAAGTTTCTGAATGGTAGGAGAAACTACCATTTGGTTATTCCAGTCAGACATATCACGGAGAGATTCCTCAATAATAGATTTGACAGATGGAATAGCCAGCTTTCTATTTTCTAATGCCAGATTAGCTCTTGTTTGGATTTCATCCAAATCATAGAGTACCATTCCTGAAACTTTTTCAATTTCTGGGTCTATGCTTCTAGGCACTGATAAGTCTATAAAGTATTTAACACTCTTGGCTCCCAAGCTTTTGACTGTTGTCAAATCTATGATAGGTTTTTCTGACCGAATAGAAGAAATGACAATATCAAATGCATCAAGACGCTCCTTAACATTACTAAAGTCAACAACTTTAAATCCTAATTCTAAGGCCAGTAAGTCTGCCTTTTCTTTTGTCCTATTTGCTACAGTAAAATTTTCGTATCCTTTATCATGCAGCGTTCTTACTACATCTTCACCTATTTCACCCAGACCTAAAACTAAAATTTTAGGGTTATTTAGAATTGGTAAGAAAGACTCAAGGGTTTCTACTGCGGCGTATGAAGTGGAGGCCGCCCCGTCTCTAAAACCCGTTTCTTGCACTAATCTCTTATTCACAAAAAAGATGGTGTGCATCAATCTATGAATAAATGGGCCGGCCATCTGCATATCTGCAGACCATTGGTACGCATTCTTCACCTGATTAGGTATCTGTAAGTCTCCAATTACTTGAGAATGAAGCCCAGAAGCCACCTCAAAAACATAGTTCAAGGCTTCATCTCCATTGTTGATAACAATCAAATGCGGCAAAATAAGCTCCGACGAAAGTCCCTGCTGAGCGGCCAAAGTCTTAATTATTGGTGTAGAAAAATCGGCATCGGCTAAGTAGTAAACTTCGGTACGGTTACAAGTAGAAAGCACTACAGCCTCTGACAGGCCTACAACCTCCTTCAAACTCAATAAGAAAGCCTTACACCCGGCTTGGTCTAGTGCAATACGCTCACGCAAACCCAGAGAGCTGGTTTTGTATGAGATAGAGATTGCTTTAAACTGTTCTTTCATGTTTCGACTTATTCGGAACGCAAATTTACACCCGATTTGATATATCTTTGCTATGATAAAAATCACATTTCACCTATTTAGAATTTTTCTAAATAATGTACTGCCTAAAGCAATCTTCTTAGAAAAATACAAATATTAAAAGCCTTTACGTTCTTAGTACGGTTCTTTAAGGCTTTGGTTGCACAAGGGATAAACAAAAATGGCGAGAAATAGATTCTTCTTTAATCTGTCTGAGCAGCTTTCGGGCTGGCGTGTGTTCGTAATCACTACGCTTTTCATTATCGGGGCTGGAGTCCTGTATTATTTTAATCAATTAGGCCAAACCCTAGAAGACAGAGAAAAAAAATATGCTACACTCTACGCAGAAGCTGTGCGATTCTTTATAGAACAGGGTACAGAAAGCACTTGCGACTATACTTTTGTGTCTGAGGTTATTGCTGCTAATGACAACATTCCCGTAATTATTGTTCATTCAGATGGTTCTTATTTACAAATTAACCTGAGTGAGTTAAATGATTCGACCAAGACTTTTGATCCAGCCGAAGAAAAAATATTTATTGAAAAGAAAATAATGGAAATGCAAGCCGAGCATGAACCCATTCCCATAGATATTTTTGATGAAGAGTCTAGCTATCTCTATTACTCTAGCTCGATCACCTTGAAACAACTAAGGTTTTTTCCCTATATACTTTTAGCGGCATTTCTTATATTCGGAACACTCGCTTTCATAGCCTACAGTTCTTCCAGAAAAGCCGAAGAAAACAGGGTTTGGGTAGGATTGGCCAAAGAAACGGCCCATCAACTAGGTACACCCATTTCTGGACTACTAGGATGGATAGGTGTTTTAAGAGACCGCGAGTCCTTTGACCAAAGTATTGGTGACGAAATGGAAAAAGACATTTATAGACTCGAAACCATTACCACTCGTTTTTCTAATATTGGCTCTGTGCCTACGATGAAAGAGGAAAACCTTGGAACAGTCACAGAAGAAACTCTTTTTTATCTCAAACGCAGAATTTCTACCAAGGTCGACTGGTTTATTACGAATAATCTACCTGCTGAGGATAAGAGTAACATTAACAGACATTTGATAGAATGGGTGATAGAAAACCTCTGTAAAAATGCCGTAGATGCTATGCTAGGTGTGGGTCAACTACACGTGAGCATTGATAAATTAGGTAATAATAAGGTCGTGATTGATGTCAGAGACAGCGGCAAAGGAATCAGTAAAAACAACCAAAGGAAAATATTTAGGCCTGGTTTTTCTACCAAAAAGAGAGGATGGGGATTAGGCCTTACCTTAGCAAAACGTATTATAGAAACTTACCACAACGGTCAACTCTTCATACTTAAATCCGAAATAGATAAAGGGACTACGTTTAGAGTTATACTTTAAGACACACTTAAAGTCTGTTTAAGACGATTTCATCTGTTTCGATGACATTGCTAAAGTTACCCGCCCTATCTTTAATCTGAACCTCAAATTTCAGGGTATCTAATTTAGGTGTAAAAGCATGTATAAAGTCGTAGGAATAGTTCAACTTCCCTTCAATGGCCCCGGGCTTTTCTTCATACAAAAGTTTAGGGAAATACCCAGAAGAAACCTCACTTGATTCAAATTTCAGGAAACTACCATTCACTTTCCTAAAATTGGTCAGAAGGTAATTAAAGTCAGTTTTCCCTCCTACGGTGTCAATTTGGTCTTCACCAAGGTTAACCCCTAAGTCTCCGTCTCCATCTTTAAACTTGATCGTAATAATCACAGAATCTTTAGTAGCACCAATGAATGGGTCTAATCTAACCACACTATTGATGGAGTCAAATGAAATCTCCGGAGTGAACGAGAAGTCTGGTTCTTTGAAACAAGAGCTCATTACCACTAGAATACCTAAAAAAACTGCTATTTTGCCCACTATTCTCAAATCGAAAAGTAATTTTGTAAAAAACGAAATATCAAGTCGTTTGGTTTACAAACGAACTCAAATTTAATCAATTGTCCTTCTGTGAATCTAAAAGACGAACTTAAAGCTGCTGTTATTTCTCTTTCGGATAATGACCAAATTTTTGAAACACTCGCTCTTGAAGTATTTAGATACCAAGCAGAGGAAAACCCAATTTACAAAGCATTTCTAAAAAACCTTGGAGTGAAGCCTTCAAAAGTTTCTCACATAGAAAAAATCCCTTGTTTACCCATTAGTTTTTTTAAAACACAGGATATTTTAACCGGTCAAAATAACATTCAACATACCTTCGAGAGTAGCGGTACTACTGGTAGCATTAACTCTAAACACCATATATCAGACCTACCTTTCTATGAATTCTTAAGTTTAAATGCTTTTGAGAAAGTATATGGTCCTGTTACTGACTTTCATATTTTGGCACTTCTTCCAAATTACCTGGAAAGAAATAATTCTTCTTTGGTTTATATGGTTCAAAGCTTCATCTACAAAACCTTCTCGGTAGATTCAGGTTTTTATTTAGAAAATATTGCAGAGCTAAAAGAGAAAATATTCACGCTACTCTCTGATACAGAATCAAAACGAAAAGTACTTCTTTTAGGCGTCACCTTTGCACTCTTAGATTTAAGTGAAGAAGATGATCTAAAGCTATCCAATAGTGATAGACTTATAATTATGGAAACTGGAGGCATGAAAGGGAGGCGTAAAGAACTCCTGAGAGATGAAGTGCATCAGCAATTAAAGGATTTTTTCAAGGTGGAAGCCGTACACTCAGAATATGGCATGACAGAGCTCTTATCTCAAGCCTACTCCACGGGTCATGGCTGGTTTAAGAATTCCGTAACCATGAAAATATTGCTTCGGGAAATAAATGATCCATTTGCCTATTTACCTAGTTTTAAAATAGGCACCTCCAGGGCCAAAGGGCCAAGAAAAACGGGCGGTATAAATGTGATAGACTTAGCTAACATAGACTCCTGCTGCTTTATAGAAACGCAAGACATGGGAAGGTTTTCTGAGGATTATCAGAGTTTCCAAGTTCTAGGCCGATTTGACAATTCAGATGTACGTGGCTGTAATTTGATGGCACTCACCTAGCCTTTTACTGTTCCCCATCTTTACTTTCCTTTATTTAGTGTATCTTAATTTTTGAATGCTGAAACTACTCAAATCTTATAAAAAACGGCTTGCAAATCTGTCGTCTAAAAACCGCTCTTTAGTACTCCTAAGGCCTAATATAAGACACTTTTTTGATTTACATGCACTTGATTTTATTCAAAAAGAACCATCATTCCTGACGGTTGCTTCTTTAATAAACAAGAAGAAAAAGATTCTTCTTTGCCCAGAAATAGACCCTCGAGATGGACAATCAAACGTCTATAGTAAAAACCTAAAAAAAATAGCACGTACAGACCTATTACTTCAAACAGAAACAGGATCCGAGGATTTACACGTAGGATACCCTTTCGTAGAAGGAAAACTACTAGACGGTACACTCTTAAGATGTCCACTTCTATTTTTTCCAGTAGCACTACAATGTGCTAATAACCAATGGAGTCTTCAGCCCACAAACGCTGGAATCTCATTTAACAGAACATTCTTAGCCGCTTATGCCCAATTTAATAGCTGTACAATAGACGAAGCTATTTTTGAAGAGGGCTTTGAAGCATTTAGCTCAGATCCACTAACCTTTTTGACCCAGCTCTATGACTTTCTTAAAGAAAGTAAGCTTGAGATTAACTTTAATGCCGATCTCTTTGAGCAAAAACTTATATGCTTTGAGCCAAAAAAAAAGGAAGATTTCGAAAGTATTCAAATAGGAGAAGTAAAACTTCAACCACAGGCCGTACTAGGTATTTTCCCACAGGCTGGATCATACATTGCTGCAGATTATGCGGAACTTATTTCAGGAGATTTTACGAAAAAGTACCTTAGTTTGGAAGATTTTCTATTTGAAGAAAAGCCTACCAGACCTCCTATTAAAGAAGAACACATGCATCTACCCTTATTGGTAGATGCCTCTCAGGAAGAAGCCATAAGACAAATTAAAGCGGGAAAGTCTCTTATCATACAAGGCCCGCCGGGGACAGGCAAGTCTCAACTCATCGGTAACATAATGGCCGATTATGCGGCCGAAGGAAAGCATGTTTTATTGGTCTGTCAAAAGAGGGCTGCTATTGACACAGTCTATAATCGCTTAAGTGAAATAGGCATGGCAAATTTCGCGGCATTGGTCCATGACTTTAAAACGGATAGAAAAACACTTTACGAAAAAATAGCCTTACAAATAGATAATATTCTTGCCTATAAATATCAAAATAAAAGCTTCAATGCTATTTTCTTAGATAGGGAGTTTGCTGCAGTTTGCAGAAAAATGGACCAAGTATTAAAAGAGCTTGGCGATTTCAAAACTGCTCTATATGATGCCAGCCTATATGGAAAATCCCCCAAAGAACTCTATCTTCAAGTAGAGCAAAAAGTAGCAAAGGACATAGACTTAAAAGACGTTTATCCGTTTTTCAACTTTAACACCATAGAAGCCTTCCTCCAAAAGTTGAATAGCTTAGAACGTTACAGAGATACACTATTGGACAAAAGTGAGGCGAGCCTGTTTTGGCATAAAAGACTCCCTCTTCGAAATTTTGCTTATAATCATCTCAGTGAACTTAAAGCTTGCCTCAGCATCGTTTGCGAGTTAAAGACGCAATTAAATAAAAGACAACATGGCTTTGATTTTAATACAGATCTGGAAGAAGAACTTAAAAATGAAGGACTTATTAAGACGTATTTTCAGACCATCAAAGATGAAAAAAGCTACTTGATTTTTAAAAATAAGCCTTTATCTGGTCTAGCAATTGGTGGCTTTTTAAATGAACTCAGGGAATTGGAGGGCCTAGATAAAGTACAAACTCCGCTTAAAAACGAAGATTTAGATGCCACTGAAGCGACAATCACCAAAGCTTCTATCAAAACATCGAATGCTTTAAAAAGTAGGTTCTGGAAGCTATTTGATTCCGAAAAAGAAAGCGTTTACTATTTACTTGACCATTTTGGACTAGAAAGAAATCCTAAGCAATTCCCTTCTTTACTTGGGCTCATCAAACAGCACCGAAGACTAAATGAAATTGCTGGCTTATTAGACATACAAAACACCCCGTGCAGAACACAAGTATTAGATGATTGTCTAAGACATAAGACCTGCCACGACTTTAGTGTCCTTTTTCTAAAGCATTTCAAAATAAAGCCTGAAAGCAAAACAAAGATTCAATACGAAAGTGATGTGGAGGAATGGTCCACGCTATTAAATAACATAAAATCTCAAAAAACAGTAAGAGATACTTTTCTGTCTACTGAACAGACCAAAGCGGTAAATCATCAAAACTTAAATGAATTCACTTCTTACATAGATACTCAATTTGACAATTTACATGGGAGAGACCAGCTCTATGACAACTTAACGGCCATCGAAAAACAGTCCTATCTTTTAACTAAAGAGGCATTCTCAGCTGGTTTTGCTGCCAATTTCCAAAGCAACCTCATCCTCCACTTTATAGAAGATTTAGAAAACAAACAGCCCATCCTAAGAAGTGTGAGCTCTCTGCAATTAGAAATGTGGGAAAAAGAATTAGCTGAATTGGTACTTAAAAAACAGCAGTTTAGTAAAGATTATCTTCACCTAAAACTGCGTGAGAATACGTATAAAAACATTGAAAAAAATAGACTCGGAAATGCCACTACCTATAGAGAACTTCTGCATCAATGCACCAAGCAAAGACAAGTCTGGCCTGTTAGAAAAGTTGTGCAGCAATTTAACGACGAACTATTTAACCTAGTACCCTGCTGGATGGCCTCTCCAGAAACAGTTTCCGCAATTTTCCCGCTTGAGGAAAAACCACTTTTTGATTTAGTTATTTTTGACGAAGCCTCCCAATGCTTCGCAGAAAAAGGCCTCTCTGCAATGCTTAGAGCACAACAGGTAGTTATAGCTGGTGATAGCCATCAACTACAGCCAAGTGACATCTATCGAATAAAGTTAGAGGAAGACACCGAAGATGACCTTCTATTGGAAAAAGAATCTCTTTTAGACCTAGGTGCTTCACTGCTTCCAAGTATTATTCTTAGGGGGCATTATAGAAGCAAGAGCCTAGATTTAATTGCTTTTTCCAACAAGTATTTCTACAATAACAAGCTCAAGTTACTTCCTGATTTTAAAGAAATCAATGATGGCATTCCAGGAATTGAGTATATTAAAATAAACGGAATTTGGAAGGATAGTCAAAATCTAGCTGAGGCTCAAAAGGTAAGAGATCTCGTTTCTGTCTTGCGTATTAAGGCCCCGAATAAATCAATAGGCGTTGTGACGTTCAATTTCCATCAAGCCGAATTGATACAAGACCTGTGTCCTGACGCGAAGAATTTAACTGTTAAAAATATTGAGAATATTCAGGGCGACGAGTTTGATATTGTGATATTTTCCATTGCTTATGCCCCTGACGAAAAGGGTAAGATTAGGATGAATTTTGGTTCACTTAACCAAAAAGGAGGCGAAAATAGGCTAAATGTAGCGATTACCAGAGCCAAAGAGAAGGTAAAGGTGGTATGTAGCCTATGGCCAGAGCAACTTCAAGTAGAACATGCAGCTAATAACGGCCCAAAACTCCTTCAGGCTTATTTGACATATGCTAAGAACATTTCAGAGGGTGCTTTCCAAGCAAATGTGCCTCCCATAAGTCCGACCTCATGGTCTCGCCAATTAAAAAATGAACTCCAGAAAACTAGTCCTAGCCTTTCAACAGTATTGCCTTTTTCAGATTTAGCCTATACCAAAGATGGAAAATATGAACACTTAATCCTGACGGATGATGAGCAATTTTATGAAGCTGAATCCCTCAAAGAATCTTTCGCCTATCTACCAAAAATGTTAGCAGACAAAGGATGGGATTTTCACAGAATTTGGAGTAGAAACTGGTGGTTTAAGCCCGTTTCTCAGCTTCCTCTTTTGGAGGGAAAGCAAGAGAAAGAATAATGCTCAAAGCCAAAATACCTACGATTACCAAGAGCGAATGCTGATTACTAAAGCCCCACTCCTCTAGCCAGTGATGTGCCAACATCTTCACTCCTATAAAAGTAAGTAACACACCTAGGCCATACTTTAAATAGGTGAACATGTCAATGATGTTTACCAAGAAAAAGAACATGGACCTAAGTCCCATAATAGCAAAAACATTGGAGAAAAAGACGATATAGGGGTCTTTGGTAATTGAGAAAATAGCAGGTATGGAATCCACGGCAAAGATGACATCCGTGAAAGCAATAACAATAATGACCACAAAAAGTGGTGTCACAAATACTTTATTATTCTTGTATTTATTACGGATGAAGAATCTATCCGACACAAAGGTTTCATAAACATTAAAGTATCTAGAAGTAATCTTAACGGCTGGATGATTTTTGGTGTCAATGTTCTCCTCTTCATCATCAGTGAAAAGGATCCTAATACCGGTGTAAACCAGGAATG
>JBLHOT010000102.1:0-12575 GCA_047623945.1 Arcticibacterium sp.
AATAAACTCAGAAAGTGACCTAAAGAATGATGCTTACTTCTGGTGATACAAAGCTTTGTCTTTTATTGAATGGTAGTGAGCTTATTGGATTGTAACACTTAGTATAAATCTCATATCATCCAAAAGTAAATCTATAACCTTATTTCCGATAGCCCATGAGCTGCTGTGAATCTACTTATTATCAAAACTAACCAAGTTTCATAACTCAATAAAGACAGTGATGGTTAGCCAAATTATCGTGTGTATCTATAGGTAACCTTCACTATTACATGTATATCTAAAGGCTGCCTTACTATTACATGTATATTTAAAGGGCAAAATTCTCCATTAAGCTCAAAAAAACTAATGGCCGTTCCGAGAAGTCAAAAAGACTTTGGTCCGGTGAGACTATTTAATGAAAATTACAGCGTTCCTAAAACACTGTCATCATGCATAAGATGACCCATTTACATCAAGACTAAAATTTCAAATTTCGGATTGCTTTTACTTCGTCAAAGAAGCATAGTATATCTCGTACCAATCTTCTTTTGACAATACTAAATCTGTTGCAGTAGCTACATTTCTTATTCTTTCTAAGTTAAGAGAGCCAATAATAGGCAATACCCCCAAGTTTATAAGCCATGCCACAGCTACTTGTTCCAAATTAGCATCATGCTTTTTTGCAACTATTTTCAGGGCCTTCCTTAAACCAATAGCCTGCTCTGACCCTCCTTCTAAAATTTCGCCACCAGCCAATGGAGCCCATACAAGTGGTTTAGCGTACTGCTCTTTGATGAAATCTATTCTTCCGTCTCTAATTGGGCTGGTATCTAATAAGTTTAACTCAATGTGACTTGTCACAATGGGGATACTTAGATATTTGGCTAACAGTTTATGCTGGTCTACTGTGAAATTTGCAATTCCTATATGCTTAGCCTTTTTAGTATGCACTATATGCTGCAAAGTCAGAGCGGTCTCTTCCGGGTTGGCTGAATAATCAAACCCATTTAGTAAGAAAATATCCAGATAATCCGTCTTCAAATCCTCTAAAAACTTATCTACAGAATCTAAGAGGTAACTTCTAGAATTATCAAAATAGGGCCTACCAGAAGGTAATCCTTGGCGAATCCCGCATTTAGCAAAAATGACCTTGTCTTTTCTATCAAAACCTTTTTCTTGTAAAACAGAGTTAACTATCTGCTCGGTCTTTAAACTAGCAGATGTATCTCCGTAATCAAAAGTGTTAATACCCAACTCCAAGCAAAGATTGATAATCTCTTCTGCCCTTTTAGGGTCCGCCATTTTCTCATTTTCCCATCTCCAAAAGCTATAAATGGCTTTTGACACTTTAGGTCCGCTATCGCTGAGATATACTTTTTGCATGCCAGTATGTTTTCTATTGTCTGACAAAAATAGAACAAAAAATGGCTAGTCTAAAGAGAAATGCACTCTCTTACTTATTTGAGCTACTAATACCTAAAACCTTATAGATAGGGCAGAAATTAACAGTACTAGTCAAAAGAAATATTACAGCTAAGGTAGCCAAAACTATACCTAAAGTTTCTGAAATTACATTTTGCCAGTAAAGCACGCCTATCACTAGAGCTATGACTATTCTAATCATTCGGTCTACATTGCCCATATTTTTTGTCATTGTCTTCTTTTGTTTAGTTACAAATCAAATGTAAGTATGCTTCGTCAGGCAAAATGTGATATCTCTCACTTGTGCATATGTTATAGATTTTTAGGCTATTTTTGCACCCTCAAATTTATCCATAGAAAAGATGTCTCTAAGAGTAGGAATTGTAGGCTTGCCAAACGTAGGAAAATCCACCCTTTTTAATGCGGTTTCCACCAGTGCCAAGGCTCAAGCGAGCAATTATAGGTTTTGTACTATTGACCCAAACGTGGGCCTTGTGGACGTACCAGACACACGTTTAGCCAAATTGGCCGAATTAGTAAACCCAAACAAAATCATTCCAACTCAAATTGAGGTTGTGGACATTGCTGGTCTGGTAAAAGGAGCCAGTAAAGGCGAAGGTTTAGGTAACAAATTCTTAGGCAACATTAGAGAGGTAGACGCTATCATTCATGTAGTTCGTTGTTTTGAAGACGAAAACGTATTGCGTGATGAAGGAGATATCAATCCCGTTTCTGATAAGGAAATCATTGACTACGAGCTTCAACTAAAAGACTTAGAGAGTATAGAGAAGAAAATTGGCAGAATCGGAAAAATGGCCAGAGTAGGTGGTGACACCAAAATGAAGGCAGAACTAGCGACCGTAGAAAAATGTCAAACGTGGTTATTGCAGGGTAAAAACGTAAGAGAACTCGAATTAACAAAAGAAGAGTTACCAGCCATTGCAGACCTGTTTTTACTCACTGTTAAGCCTACCCTTTATGTGGCCAATGTGGATGAGAAAAGCATGCATACGGGTAATAAGTTTTCTGAGGCCCTTCAAGCGGTAGCAGATGCTGAATCTGCTCAAATGATAGTGCTTTGTAATAACATAGAAGCCGATATCTCCGAAATGGAAGACCCTGATGATAAGGCCATGTTTTTTGAAGAATATGGAATGAAAGAAGCTGGCCTAGATAGGCTTCTCCGTTCTGCATACAAATTATTAAACTTGAACACTTACTTCACCGCAGGAGTACAAGAGGTGAGAGCTTGGACCATTCAGCAAGGCTGGACTGCTCCTCAAGCAGCAGGTGTTATCCATACCGATTTTGAGAGAGGTTTTATCAAAGCGGAAGTTATGAGCTACACCGATTTTGTGAAATATGGCACAGAAGCAGCTTGCAGAGAAGTTGGACGCCTAAGAATAGAAGGTAAAGAGTATATCGTTAAGGATGGCGATGTGATGCATTTCAGATTTAACGTCTGATTAACGACGACGTCTGTTCTCTGCTATTTTCTCCATCTCAGGGCTTGCCATGAGGTGGTTTTGATTCTCCCAATATGACATTCCTAAACCGTTTGCCCTTCGGAATTCATCTGTACTAAGTAGCACATCTGTGTCTTTAATCATGCTGGAAGAAATCTCTCTAGACTCCGTAGATAAAAAGCTAAGTTCCCAATGTGTAGCTGCTTCAAATCTATTATCAAGTTTGTCAAGGTAAGTCAAATCAACTGTCATTTTATTTTCATGCAGTATCCATTTGTCCTTATCCCAGCGGTATTGGCTTATAAATTTCAGTGACTCTCCTTTCAGCTTTATGCCTCCCATGCCATTGCCCACCACGGCGTTAAGGCCCTTCCTTGTCAATTCGTATTCAATTCTAACAATAGCCTTCTGAACAGGCTCTATAAAAATTTTGCCCGATCGCCCTCCAGATAAATTCGCCGATTTTGGTTCAAAATTCACCACATAAAGTCTCTTATCCTTGTAGTTGACCAGGAATGAGTCCACTGTAAAACTATAACTCTTCAAACCTCGTTTGGTCATAAAATCTGGAAGCTCAGTTTCAATAGAACGGCAGGCTACATCCGGTCCATTTAAAAATTGCCATGCTTCCAACTTGGTACTTTGTCCAGGCCAATCTACCCACCTAGACTTTATCGATTTTATTTTATCTGGCTGCTTCCTTTGGTCAGGGAAACGCTCCACTCTTAACATAGCTTCTTTTATTTTAACATAGCCAATTCCCTCAATTTTGGCCGTTTCCTGATAAAAACCATTCTGAAAAAAAGACGTATTCCTATAGTTGTTTTTGATGGAGTCCACCGCCGACTGAACTAAATTCCTGGCCTCTGACAAACCTAATTTAACATCTAAAGGGGATGCCTTTTTAAGTTTTATTTCTGATTTAGTGGTGTCAAATAACTCGTAAGCAACGAAGTACTGGCTTTGATAACCTATGGCAGAAAAAGCCACCGTTTCTGAATCTTCGACTATTGTTGGAAAATTAAAGATGTAGTGACCGGCAGAGTTTGAGGTGCTAGCATAACCTCCATATTGCATATCAATAATTACACTGCCCATAGGCAGGCCTGTCTCGGAATCTATCACTCTACCTTCTATGGTAGACAGTCCCTGAGCCATACTACTTAGAGAAAACAAAAAAGAAATTAAAAAAGAAATACGCATATAGGAAATCTAAAATTGAATGACAAAACTACTTATTAATTAAACGTCACGATATTATTTGACATATACTTAGACCATTCATTTTTAACCGAATTGATATTAGACTTACCGTATTATCAATTTTAAGACTACGCTGTCAATATTTATTCAAGAATAGGTAAATTGGTGTTTGAAAAGAATCATTGCAACTATGAAAAAAACATTCCCCTTACTTTTAGCGACCATATTTATGCTTACCTCATTTGCAGGTGAAGCCCAAATCATAAGTGGTAAAAACATCAAAAATCGTTTAATCAAGAGAGCTGGTCAAAGAGCTGAAGAAAAGGCCACTCAAAAGATGGAAGACGGCGTAGACAAAGGTGTAGATAAAGTATTTGATAGTCTTTTTGGGCCTCCTGCAAAAAAAACCGAACCAAAAACCACCGCAAATAGTGGTAATGACAACTCCTCAGAAGAGGCGGCTCTGGGCATGATGAATAAAATGATGTCTAGTTTTGGTGTATCCGAGGCTCCTAGTTCCAATTACAACTTCTCATCTTCTTATGTGATGAATATACAATCTAAAACAAAGGATGAAGATTTCAAGATGAAAACTAAGTATTACTTCACTGAAAGTGGTAAATACATGGGCACCAAAATTTTAGAAGGAACTCATCCGCAGATGAATAGTTCTACAGGCGGAATGGAAGCCATGATCATGGATTTTGAAAAAAAGAGCATGTACACTTTCTTAAATACGGATGGCAAAAAAGTAATGATGGGTATCTCTCTAAACAGCACTCTAGGAATAGCAGAGGCGAGCTCATCGGAAGCGATGGAAAGTAAACTAACTAAAACTGGAGAAACAAAGACGATAGCCGGTTATGCGACAGATGCTTTTTTACTCACCCAAGGTGAAGACAAAAGCACTATTTGGATTAGTAGAAGTAGAGTTCCTGTGGTTTCCACCTATTATGAAGCCTTTCAGAAAATGTCTTCTTCGGGAAACAGTTTCCTGTCAGCAAACACCTCCAGCAATGCTCAAATGGCTGCCTTTGCTAAAGAAGGAAGAGCTATGCTAGGCATGTCTTCTAAAACCAAAGATGGCGATGAAATGAATATGGAAGTAGAAAACATACAGGCATCTGACCCATTTAGCTTCTCTACTTCTGGTTATGAAAACATGATGGATATGAATAAGATCATGCCTGATGCTATGAAAGAAGGGGCTAAAGACTAGTCCAGGAAGTGCCTTATTGCAAACTCATAACCTTTAAGGCCCATGCCACAGATCATCCCTGTACACCTGCTGCTTAGGTAAGACTTATGTCTAAAAGCTTCTCTGGCGTGTATATTAGAGATATGAACCTCCACCGCAGGACTTTCAACAGAAGAAAGAGCATCTGCCAGTGCCACAGAAGTATGCGTTAAGCCACCTGCATTAATGATGATTCCATCGTAAGAGAATCCAATCTCATGAATTTTATCAATGATTTCACCCTCGTGGTTGCTTTGAAAGTAATCCAGAGAAATTGCTGGAAAATCCTTTTTCAGGTCCTTAAAATATTCCTCGAAAGTGTGCCTCCCGTAAATTTCAGGTTCTCTTTTTCCTAAGAGATTGAGATTGGGGCCATTGATAATAATAAGTTGCTTCATATCTGTATATCTTGGATACAAATGTATGATTTTAGAGATAATATAGAAATGCCCAAACAGGTCTGTTTTTCAGATAAGCCAAATCTGCTTCTTGAGTGTATGCTTCTTTTTCAAAAGAAATAAGACGGTATGCCTCCCAAAAATCTTTGACTCTAATGAAATGCACGAGCCATTCTAACGCATACCAGATATAAAACGGGATAACTAAGAGTTCAAGCTGCTGCCTAATATGAATTCTTTCGTGATGGACTAGGGTTTCTGAAGGTGTTTTCTCCCGCAAGAGTATAAAAGGGAAAAGAGCTATACCTCCTATTTTCGGCAAAAAAAGTCCCTTAATTATAATCACTATTCATTTTGGATTAAATAAAAAAAACAGGTTCTATTTATATCTTAATTAGGATTAAGAAGTACCTCTGTAAAAGAACGTCCCATATTTGTAGTACTTCTGGCCAAAACTCTCACTGCGAAATCTCTAGAAACTTTGCAACCGTTTAGCTCCAACCTAAGTTTGTAAATATAGTTGCCTGGCATTTGGGCCGGAAGCCAAAGGTCTCTAGACTTTGAAACCACCTTGCCTTCTTCGTTTTGCCATCTATATATTATTCCGTTACCCTCTTCTTTGGCTGTTATGTGAATTAATTCTCCCTCCATAAATTCAGTTTCTTCTATAATGGAATCAGGAGCTTTTTTTACGATTAGTTTTATTTTACCATAAACCGTTAAATCTTCTTTGGACACCATTACCGTATAAATGCCATCATCTGAAAACTCTAAATCTTTAAACTTAATATCTTGAGAAGAACTTGTAAAGCCATTTGGACCCTCCCATTCGTATTTAGCGTTTGTTCCATAATCGGGTGCCGACAAAACTAAACTGCCTCCGGTACATGCCGAAACAAAAGAAATGGAAGCTTCTTTCACATGTTCTTTGTACTTAACCGTCTTTTGACGTTCAAAAGAATAATAGAATAAGCTAGAAGTATCTCTACTTATTTTGATGTTCTCAAGGCGTGAATCTTGATAGCTTGGAATAACATGAATTTCTGGACTTTTTAGTTCTTTATAGGCCTTTAATTGCTGACCAGAAAGAGAACCTAGCATAGCAAAAACAAGGAGTGTAGTATTCGCTTTCCTTGATTGGTTTAGTTTCATGTTTCACTGGTATAAATTCTCACTTAGTGCTTAACAACGTGCAAATTTCGTGCTAAAAAACATGCCCCTCATTATGTTCTGAGGGGCATATCGTGCCAATTAATGACACTTATGAATACATGAACGTCATTTTCGCCTATACCAAAAGCTCTAAAGGATTTTCTTGGCGAGGGTTAATTGCCACCCCGAGGCTCGCTGACTAAACGTCTCTTCGCCACTAAAATTCAAAATATTAATATCACTTAAGCCTCCCTCTTTCCTAAGGTCAATTTCAAAACCTAAAAGCTTAACACCTAAGCCAAACTGGTAGCCCCAAGTGGAATTAGAAAATGCTTCACCAGCATTGGTTGTGTACCCTGCCAGAGCTTCTTTTAATTTCTGGTCTTCTGAAAGTTTGAGAGACGCGACTGGTCCTGCCATTACTCTTAAAAACTTTAAAGGCTTAAATCCAATGAGTATTGGAATATCCAGATTAGTATATTTCACATCAATAAGTTCTGCTGATCCACCTCCAAGAGGTGATACACTTACTTTACCGCCCTTAGTGGCCACTAATACTTCTGGCTGAAGGTAAATTTTATCTCCTAATCTTCCCCAGACACCAAAAACCCATCCTGTTTTAGTCTCAAAACTTTCTGAGATATTATTTTTTAGAGAGCCGGCATCTGTTGTGATGCTAGTCATGTTCACGCCAGCCTTAATTCCTAAACCAGATTGGGAAAAACCTAGTGTACTAATAAGGGTCAGTGCCAAGATGGCAGTAATCTTCTTCATATAATATTTTGTGATTTGAATCTCCATGGAGATAAATTGATTTCTATGAGTTAACGGAGAGCTATTTTAAATTAGTACAATTTACTGAAATATTAAATCCTCCTTAACATCTAGATGATATGTTTTATCTATAGGTTGCTTTGCTTGTCAATTACTATCTTCTTTGGATTAATATTTCGAACTTCGCGTTTCTATCATTTAAGACATTCAGCTTCTAAAAATGGCTAAACAAAAAACTGCCTATTTCTGTCAAAACTGCGGCTATAATTCACCTAAATGGTTAGGTAAATGTCCTACATGTAGTGAGTGGAACTCCATGGTGGAGGAACTTATAACCAAAGATGAGCCAGAAAAAGGTACTTGGCGTTTTGGTAGTCAAAACACAAAGCCCAAGTCTAAGCCAAAGAAAATAAATGATATACAAACAGCTGAGCAGTACAGAATTATAACGGATGACAATGAGCTTAACCGCGTATTGGGTGGAGGCATGGTTCCTGGGTCATTAATACTTATTGGCGGGGAGCCAGGCATTGGAAAATCTACATTAATGCTACAAATAGCCCTGAGTCTTAAAGACTATAATGTGCTCTATATTTCTGGAGAAGAAAGCGAACAGCAGTTAAAAATGCGAGCTACCCGACTCAAGTTTGAGAACGACCGCTGTTACATACTTACAGAGACTGCTACTGATGCCATTTTTAAGCATATAGAAATGTTAGAGCCAGATGTGGTGATAGTAGATTCTATACAAACTATGGCCTCCCCTTTAATAGAATCTGGAGCTGGTTCTGTCTCCCAGATTAAAGAATGTGCCGCCGAATTCATGACTTTCGCCAAGGAGTCTGATGTGCCCGTTATCATGATAGGTCACATCACCAAGGAAGGCAGTTTGGCAGGCCCCAAGGTACTGGAGCATATGGTAGATACTGTTCTTCAGTTTGAGGGCGACAGGTATATGGCCTATAGGATTTTAAGAACAACAAAAAATAGATTTGGCAGTACCTCCGAATTAGGAATCTATGAAATGCTAGCAGACGGACTTCGTGAGGTGAGCAATCCTTCTGAGATTTTAATATCTGAAAGATCCAGCCAAATTAGCGGAATTAGCATAGCCTCAATGATGGAGGGAAATAGGTCGCTTAATATTGAAATACAGTCCTTAGTGAGCGTAGCCAATTATGGAACTCCTCAACGTTCTAGTAACGGTTTTGACTTAAGAAGACTCCAAATGCTTTTGGCGGTATTAGAAAAAAGAGGAGGATTTAGATTAGGAACACAAGATGTTTTCTTAAACGTGGCTGGAGGCCTTAAAGTAGAAGACCCGGCTATAGACTTGGCAGTTTGCGTGAGTGTGGCATCTTCCTATGAAGATTTAGCGGTGAACCAATCTTATTGTTTTGCGGCCGAAGTGGGACTAGGAGGAGAAATCAGAGCGGTAAGCAGAATTGACTCAAGAATTTCTGAGGCAGAGAAATTAGGCTTCAAAAGAATTTATATATCTCAGAATAATATGAAAGGTCTCTCAAGAGATAAATTAGGCATAGAAATAAGGGCATTTGAAAAGCTAGAAGACGTTTTCAGAGACTTGTTTGGCTAAGCTAAAGAGGCTTATTTTTAAACAAAAAAGACAAAATTTTGACACAGAATTACATTGATATTTTACTTTGGGTAATTGCCCTGCCTGCCGGTTGGTTTGTGGGAAAGCTTCTTAAAATGACACTATTCCCTGTCCTTCATAAACAGGCCCAAAAGACTGAAAATGATCTAGACGACGCCCTCATAGATGCTGCCTCCCGTTTGGTAGTACCTTTATTCTGGATTGTGGGTGTGTGGGTGTCTTATCACTATAGCGATCTTTTTAATGATTACAATAATCAGATTAAGAAAGCGGCAGAGGTATTTAGTGTATTAATAGGCACCTGGACGGTATCTCACCTTGTGACAGACTTGGCTCAGATTTACATTTTTAGAGTTGGCAAATCCCTACCTAACACCTCCATTTTTTCAAACCTATTGAAAATTATAATCTATTCTATAGGTATAGTATTTGTGATGCACGTTTTAGGTATCCCTATTGCCCCAGCCCTTACGGCCCTAGGCGTAAGTGGATTGGCTGTAGCTTTGGCCCTTCAAGATACCCTTAGCAATCTCTTTGCAGGCTTGCAGATGCTAGCCGCAAAGAAAATAAAGCCCGGTGACTACGTGAAACTAGAGGGTGGTGACGAAGGTTTTGTACGAGATATCGCATGGAGAAATACCACTATCACGGCTTTAGGTAATCATTTAATTATAGTACCAAACAGTACTATGGCCGAGGGTATTGTAAAAAACTACATTTTACCAGACTCACAAAACTCTGTCTTAGTACCGGTGGGTGTTTCGTATAACTCTGACCTAAAACAGGTAGAACGAGTAGCAATAGAAGTCGGTATACAGATTCAGAAGAGTATTGAAGGTGCTGTCAAAGACCATATTCCGGTTATTAGGTTTAATGAATTTGCAGATAGCAGTATAAACTTCAAAATCATCTTAAGGAGTAGTGACTTCACTAGCCAATACATGATGACACACGAGTTTATAAAAGCACTTCATGAGCGATTCAATAAAGAAGGCATAGAAATACCATTCCCTATCAGGACTGTTCATTTGAAGAAGGAGTAAATGGAAGAAGGTGCCTTCGAGCACTCTTGCCGAACTTTGGCTTCGAGTGCCTCAGCCATCGGAAGAATCCTCTAAAGTATCCCCAATCAAAAAACTTGGGTCACTGAGGGGTCTCTGAGTTTATCGAAGAGCTCTCTAGCTGCCCTCTCCATACGCACCCAAAGTACTATTCCTCCAAAATTACGATCTCTACTCTTCTGTTTTTTTGTCTGGACTCTGGTGTACCGTTAGTTACTATGGCTTGAGTATCTCCCCATCCTTTAAAACTTATCCTTTCTGCATCTATGCCTCCGGCGACTAGATAATCTCTCACGTTTTTGGCTCTGTCTATGGACAAGATCTTATTTAAATGGCTATCGCCTTGATTATCTGTATGACCGTCCACCCTTATTTTCAAGGTCTCTTTCTGCCCCATCATTTGAATGATTTTTTTAAGCTCCGGATAAGATTCTTCTAAGATATCTGCTTTACCACTCGGGAAATAAACATAGTTTAACCTGAATGTATTTTTATTTACTTGTTCCATCTCCAAAGTATCAGATTCTGACACCAATTCTTCTTTCTCTTCGGCCCTTAGTTCATCCGTTATCAAAGGCTCTAAATAAATATCTCTTGTAAAGTCTTTTCTAATCTTATTCAGATCCATAAACTCGGAAGAACTTTTATAGCCTTCCGCAGAGATTAAATATTCATAGGATCCAGGGACAATCAAGAATTCATAATATCCGGACCTAGATGTTTGAAGTGAATCAAAAGCCGTCGAACTGCTGTCTAAAGCACAGACAATTTTAGCCGAAATGGGTTCATCGGTAGCGGCGTCATATACTTTGCCACTAATCGTTATTTCCTCCATGGAGCCCTCATCCTCCACTAAACTTTGAGCCTCTTCTCCCCCCCCTAGGTTATTTACATTCACACCGTAAAAATTCCAATAGCTAAATCCTTCAGATTCTGGACTATCGTTCTCTATTAAATCTACGCTTTGAATGCCTGGTTCCAGTTTTTCAAAAAAGACTTTAAAAAAGTGTTTGCTATCTGGCTCTATTTCTTTTCTCTCGGGTGCTTGAGGAATATTGGAAGCCTTTATAAACTTAAATTTCCTTCCGTCCTTGGCTTTTAAAAAGGAGGTAGGTTGTATACTTATGCTACTCTTGCCTACCTGACTCATCATTTGCTGCAAGCTCATATTTCTCATAAAGGGATCCATCCTACTCAACATCTCCTTTTCTTTTGGATTGCTATTTAGGTACTCCTTTATGGCATCTTCTCTAGATTTGCTCACAAACTGCATGGAAACCACCGTAAAGTCTTCTGTGATTTCAATCTTATTAATGAAAGTATCTGAGCTAGACTTTTTCTTTACACTTGGGTTAGGCGTAATTTGAGCCACGGTCACTAAATGACCTAAAAACAAGATGCTCGTAAACAAAAGCTTATTCATTATTTTCTTCAAAATTTAGGTTATGATAATCGAACACAAATCTAAAACGAGAAGTTTAAATGTCCCGTTAAGAAGTGTTAAAAAGAGCCTCTAAACCTCGTAAAACTCCAACGGCAAACCATCTGGATCCGCGAAAAAAGTAAAGCGTTTCTCTGTAAACTCATCTATCCTGACAGGCTCTGCCTCAATATTATACTTCTCTAAATGTGCTATCGCAGCCTCCATATCCTCTACCTCAAAAGCCAAGTGCCTAAGCCCAGCCGCTTCTGGCCGAGAAATTCGTTTTGGTGGACTAGGAAAAGAGAAAAGTTCTATAACATACTCCCCATCCAAAGCTAGGTCTAATTTATACGAATCTCTTTCTGCTCTATAAACCTCTGACAAGATCTCCAAACCGAGCACCTCTGTATAAAAGATTTTTGATTTTGGATAATCGGAAGCAATGATAGCTATGTGATGGATTTTGCTGGTAATCTTCATACGTCTAGATTACGAAAAAAAGGCCTCTTTCCATATTATAAATATTGAATGTAGTTTATTCCACGACCTATCCATTCGGCAATTAATCTAGAATACGTCAATTAAAGGGCTTTATTGCCATAAAATATACGTCAATTAGCATTCTCGAACGAACCTATAACCAAACACCTTCAAATATATGGTTTTTGATTTTGAAAAATCAGAGGCAATGATCGCTATATGATGGAATCTGCTGTGGTTTAGCCCCCTATTAGGCAAACACTTTCCGAAGGTTTATTAAATGTATAAAATTGTTTTTCTTATTCTACGATTTTAGCTGTTTAGGGTGCTGATTCTTCGATTGTTTTGTGCGAGCAGAACTT
>JBLHOT010000103.1:0-12414 GCA_047623945.1 Arcticibacterium sp.
ACCTATCTGTTTGTTTTTGGTTACTCGAGCATACTATTACTATCTCTGGCTTTTACCATATTTTGTATATTTATATTTTCCGGTTTAATTATTTTCTCAATCGGGACGGCAACAAGTAAACTGCCATATTGACAGCCTTTCTTGGGATGGTTTAATTATTGAACACTTCTGCACTGATATTAAATAGAGGAAAATGGCGAAAATGAATCAAAAAGAGACCGCAGAACAAGAAAACTTGGAAGAATTGTCAGAAGAAAAACTGACAATTGACACAGAGGAAGTTGAACTGACCGAAGAAGAACGTCTTGGACAAGAATTGGCTGAACAAAAAGATAAATACATCAGATTATATTCTGAGTTTGAAAATTTCAGGAGAAGAACAGCAAAAGAAAAGATTGATGCCATTCTAAATGGTTCTTCTGGATTAATGAAGGAACTTTTACCCATTGTTGATGATTTTGAGAGGGCTCAAGATGCGTTTGAAACAACAACGGATGTGGCCGTTTTAAAAGAAGGTGTTGAATTAATCTATAGCAAACTTGTAAAAACATTAGAAAACAAAGGCTTAAAGCCGATGGAATCTAAAGAAACAGATTTTGATGTAGAGCTTCACGAGTGTATTACTCAGTTTGACAGCGGAGAAGATAAAAAAGGTAAAGTTATAGATGTAGTGGAGAAAGGCTATTACATGAATGACAAGGTAATTAGATACGCTAAAGTGGTGGTAGGTAGTTAATTAGATTAAGAATCCAAGGCTTCTTTACTTTAAAGAATGGAGCTTGAATAAGATATTATGGCAAACAAAAGAGATTATTAC
The DNA here is from genome assembly GCA_047623945.1 of Arcticibacterium sp. Lineage (GTDB taxonomy): Bacteria > Bacteroidota > Bacteroidia > Cytophagales > Spirosomataceae > Arcticibacterium. The sequence goes on from JBLHOT010000103.1 coordinate 818, forward strand.
GAAGTACTTGGGGTAGCAAAAAGTGCTTCTGCGGATGAAATGAAAAAGGCTTATCGCAAGCTGGCTATTAGGTTTCATCCAGATAAAAATCCTGACGACAAAGCGGCAGAAGACAAGTTTAAAGAGATAGCAGAGGCCTATTCTGTGCTTTCTGATCCTCAGAAAAAGGCTAGATTCGACCAGTTTGGTCATGCAGGAATGGGTGGTGCTGCAGGCGGTGGTGGCCAAGGAGGATTCACAATGGATGACATCTTTAGCCAGTTTGGAGATATATTTGGAGGGGATAGCAGTCCATTTGGTAGCTTCTTTGGCGGTAGTCGTGGCGGCGGTCAGCGAGTAAGAAAAGGATCTGATTTACGTATCAAGTTAAATCTTACTCTGAAAGACATTGCTAAAGGTGTAGAAAAGAAAATTAAGGTTAAAAGATATACTTCGTGTAATACCTGCAGTGGAAACGGAGCTAAACATGGCACCTCTCTAACTACCTGTAACACCTGTAAGGGTCAAGGTCAAGTGAAACGAGTGCAGCAAACAATGCTAGGTCAGATGATGTCTACAAGCACTTGCCCTACTTGTAATGGAGAAGGTCAAATGGTTTCTGAGCGTTGCGATACGTGTTTTGGAGAAGGAAGAGAACTCACAGAAGACCAAATTAGCATTAAAATCCCTGGTGGGGTGTCTGAGGGCATGCAATTATCTATGGGAGGAAAAGGCAATGTACCTGTAAGGGGAGGCGTTCCTGGAGACCTATTGATAGCTATAGAAGAGGTAGAACATGAAGACCTTAAAAGAGATGGGAATAATATTATTTTTGACCTGCCAGTAAACTTTGTAGATGCCGTTTTAGGTAGTGATATAGAAGTACCTACAGTAGATGGGAAGGTTAAAATAAAGCTTAAAAGTGGAACACAGGCTGGAGAAGTATTAAGGCTTAGAGGAAAAGGTTTACCCAATGTAAATGGCTACGGAACGGGTGATCAGCTTGTTTATGTGAACATTTATACGCCAAATAGCATTTCTCCTGATGAAAAGACCATGCTAGAAAAGTTAAGAGTTTCACCTAATTTCACCCCTAAGAAAGGAGTAAATAACAAGACAGTGTTTGATAAAATGAAGGACTTTTTCCAAGGATAAAATTCTTGCTTTTTCTTGTTATAAGATAGCCCAAAACAAAGTTTTGGGCTATCTTATTTTAGAACTTATAATTAATTCTCAGCAATATATTTCTGCCTAATTCATCGGAAAAGTAACGCTGTCTGTTTAAATAGTCTCTAAATTTCACATTTGTGGCATTTTCAATTTTAACTCCAAAGCCAATTGACTTTGATTTCATAACAAGTGAACTATTAAAACCAAAGTTTAGAAGATGATAAGTGTTTGGAGTGGCCAAGAAGTCCTGTTCAGCCTTTAAGTTATTTTGACGGAAAACCGTTTTATGTTCAATGGATAAGGCATTAGTTTTTAATCGTTTTCCGTCGTTGAAACTAAGGTTAACAGCATTAGAAATATTATTTGAGGGCATAAATACCAATGGAATGGCATTGGAAATGTCTGTTCCCCTTAAAATGGCAGCTTTGCTTATTAATCGTAATTTCGTGAAAGGCTCGTAAGATAAAAGGAAATCTGCTCCAATAATTCGAGCATTTGTTTGGTCATATGAAAAAGTAGGGAATGCTCCTCTTATAGTAAGCACATAGGCTGTTTCCGGCTTTAAATAGATATAGTCCTCAATACATTGAAAATAGGCTAAAGCTTGAAAAAAAAGCTGCTCGTTTAGAGAGAGATCCGCAGAGGCCGTGATTTTTAAAGAGGTCTCAGAAACCAATTTTCTATTTCCTATTTCTAAGCTACTGACACCTTGATGCAAACCAAAACTATGTAATTCATTTACTTCTGGAGCTCTCCAGACATATCCGGCATTAAGGTTTAGCTTGAATTCATTACTCACCTCATATCTAAGTCCTGCTGATAAACTACCATTATAAAAGGTATTATTGAAGCGTTCAACTCTTCTAGGTAAGTCCCTAGAAATAGCAGCCACATTTAATTGTTTGATATCCAGCCTTCCTCCAAACTCATAGAACAGTTCATTTTTTTGTTGTTGATAAAATCCAAATCCTGATGCCTTATAGGACAAATAATCCGGTATCAGCGGCAATATACCAGTTAATGGATTATTGGTATTGTCCTTAATTTCTCCCTGCAGACCCGTTTTAAAAAAACCACCATCCTTGTAGGAATGACTATAGTTTGCTTCCAAAAAATGGGCGAACTGTAATAAACTCAATGCCGCTTGATCGGATCTTCCTGCACGTCTAACGTCAAATTCTTTACGATCATTTAGTTGTGCAGCGTATTGAAACACCCATTGTGAAGCTTTGTTATTTAAAAAAGTACTTTTTAACTTTAGTAGATGGTGACTTACTTCCTGCCTTGGTTCGGCAATATTAAAAGAGAACGAGTTTTCGGTAAAAAAGGGTTCTTCCTGATTAAAAGCTAAAGTCAGATCACTGAGATTGCCAATATGTGATCCTCTTAAAATACCTATTTCAGAATTATAAGTACTTAGATATATACTATGTGTTAATTTTTGTGATTTCTTCTGAAGTTCTAAGGAAGCATTGGCCTCTCGCCTACCTGTATTAGTTAAAAAATATTCTGGTGTCTTCTGATCTCCTATTCCCTTTAATGTGCCATTAAGCCTCCAAGAAATATCTCCCTCAGACTTTCCGAATTCTGTATTGAATGTAGAACCATTGCCGTTGCTCTGATAAATGTAATTTACCATACCATGCAAGTGTGGCTCATCATCTAATTCTTTTGGCTCTATCAATACCACGCCACCCAATGTACTTCCTGAAAACTCTAAAGCCCCAACTCCCTTAATGACAGAAATATGGTCTGCCGAAAAGGGGTCTATCTCTGGAGCGTGATCATTTCCCCACTGCTGGCCAGCTTGTGCTATGCCATTATTAAGTATGGTTATCCGGTTTCCATATAAACCATGAATGACAGGCTTAGCTATCCCAGAACCCGTTTTCAAAGCACTTATTCCCGCTATAGACTCTAAAAGTTCTCCAAGGTTTTTATTACTCTCTTTACTTATCAGATCTTTATCTAGAGTATTACTGTTTTGTGTCCTAGAGTCATTTTTGTTTCCATGAACTAGTACTTCGTCCATGAGCTCTTCGTGGTGATGCATGTAGAGGTAAAGCACAGAATCTCTCTCAATGTTTATAAACTCTCTTAAAGGTTCACAACTCACATGGCTTAGCTTAATATGCGTAGAGCCCGGACATAAATCATCAAAATGGAAATAGCCCTCCATGTCGGCTTGTTGAACTAATTCTAATTCTTCAAGATAAACGGTAGCGAAAGGCAATGGAACACCTGTGACCTCATCTATGACCTGACCGTGTAATTTAATACTACATTGTTGAGCATAAAGGCTGCTTGGCAGAAGGGCGAAAAACAAAAATATTTTACTTAATCTCCACATTAAAAATTATCTCAATGTCTGTCTCACCTCCTGCATTTGCTATTAAACCATCTGAAACACCTGTCGCTTGTTTATTAGGCTCATGACGCAGTGTGATTTTTAAGTTTCCCTGAGATGGGCCGCCTGTTTCAAGTTTAGAATTAACTCCAATAGCTTGATTATTTAGATCAAAATCGGCATAATCTACGATCGCATCAAGCCCTATAGAAGTTTCAAAAAAGAACTGATGATCTTCTCCTTCTTCCAGTATCTCGGTGGTTATATTGTCCGCAGGGCTCACAGATTCATTAAGTAAACTGAGGCTTCCATTGTATATGGTATTTGCAGCTAATGTTCCACCGATTACATTCGGCGTCATACCACCATCACCATCTAAGTCAGTAAATGTCATTGTAACAGCCGCCCCCCCATTCAATGGAGTAAGTGTATAACTAAGTGTGGTAATTAATTCTTCTTCATTTGGAATGACTGGATCTTTCTTATCACAGGACAAACTTACTACGCTTACTAGAAAGGCTAGATAGACTATCTTTTTCATGTTTCTTTTTTTTAAATGCAACAACGTTGCAAACATAAGAAAATTTCCGCAAATGCAACAATGTTGCAAGTAGGAAATTGAACAAAAAAATACCCACCACAATGGTGAGTATTTTAATAGAATTTATTGCATCGAAGCCGTGTGCTTATCTAAGACCTCTCGATAGGTGGCACCTAGGGGCTGGTCATTTCTCTCTGTTATGTCAACAATCATATTCAAATCTCTCATGTTATTCTGAATGAAGCTTTGAACATTATCTGCCCCCCACTGAGCAATATTGCCAGTTTTACTCAACTTAATAAAATAAGTCAATTCTTCATCTGCTCTTTTCACGATTACATCTGAAATTAGTTTCGCAGTTTCGGGAGCATCTACAGCATAATAAAATGTGCAGAAATTGGCCGCCAGTTGGTCATATGGTATAGATTCATTAGGCATAACTTCCATGGCTCTGTCTAATACATCCTTTGCTCTTTCCATATCTCCCACACGTACCAGCTGGTCTGCCAACCTTAAGAAGGCAAAACGAGCGGTGATGATAGGCACTTTTAAGTAGGTTTCAGAATCATAATAAATGTCTGGATTATTTAAGTTTTTGAAAGAGAATTTATTCATGACGTTATCATACATCACTTCCGTGTTCACTACTCCATCCCTTGCTCCTTGCACTCTTACTGGTGTCAATCTGTAAGCGTATCCTTCTAATTGAAGAAATTCTTTAAGGTTCAGGTAAGCACTTGGTGCCAATGTACCACCAAAATAGATAGGTCTTTCCCAATTATTTTGAGCTATAATGTCAAGAACCATTAGGTCATTCTTAAGTAGGTCTCTTTCACCTATAGACCACCTCATAACTCCGTTTAGGCCACCTTCATATTCTTTCAGTACAAATCCCATTGCCTTCACAGCCTCTGAATCATAATCAAGGAATAGATTCGCTGACGGTAAGGTATTAATCATTTCGCCTGTAGAAACGGCCATTTGAATAGCTCTTTCATTGTTTCTAACGAGATTAAGGTATTGTTTGAGATTAATACCTGCCTTCACTTGCTCATTACTATTCTCGCTAAAAGGTATTTGATCATTGATCCCCTTTAGTGTTTGGTCTCGAGTAAAAGAAATTGGCAAAGCTTCTGACTCATAAGTCTTACGCTTCATCTGATCAATATACCAGTCGGTACCTAGGAGACTCAAATTACAAACTCTGACATCTGTTCTGATACCTTCTACTTCCTGAGCATACCATAAAGGGAACGTATCATTATCTCCGCCTGTGAATAAAATGGCGTTTGGAGCAACAGAATTAAGTAAGTTTTTGGCAAAATCTACCTGATGAACTCTACCTGAACGGTCGTGACCTTTCCAAGTCTGAGTTACCATTTGAATAGGTACTATTAATCCAATGACTACAGCGGCAATTGACAGACCGTTTCCTTTCTTTAAAAACTTTATGGCAAAGTCGGCAATCGCCATGACGCCTAATCCAATCCAAATGGCAAAAATATAGAATGAGCCCACATATATGTAATCCCTTTCTCTAGGCTCTACGGGTGGCGAATTTAAGTAAACCACCAATCCTAAACCGGTAAGGACAAAGAGTAAAAACATGACTAAAGCATCTTTATCTCTTTTTCGATATTGATATAGTAATCCTAAAAGGCCAAGAATTATTGGCAAAGCAAAGAAGTTAGTTCTTCCTCGATTACTTTTTATGGTACTTGGTAATTCTGATGATGATTCAAATAAGTTTGTTCCGCTGGACCCTTCTATGTCTGAAGCTCTACCCCAGAAGTTCCATAAGAAATACCTCCAATACATGTGCCCAAACTGATGGGTCATCATGAACTCTAAATTCTCCCCCATTTTGGGTTCTTCGCCTTCGCGTAATCCTAATTTACTCTTGTAAAGACTAACATGCCTGGGATCTGAGCTCCAGATTCTAGGGAGAAGCATTTTCCCTCCCCAGACATAACTTGGGGAGTAATCGTAGATTTCATAGCCATTTTCTGTCTTCTTATAGCTAGGTTCTCCCTGACCAATGGCAGTTAACTTTGAAGTATATATGGGTCCATGAAGTAATGGTCGGCTTCCATACTGTTCTCTCTTTAGGTAAGAGGAGAAACTCATTGCTTCACTAGGGTCATTCTCATTAATAGGAGGATTGTAATTTGACCTGATTAAGGCAATGGAGTACGTGGAGTAACCCACTAAGATAAAAGCAAAAGAAATCAAAGCCGTATTTACCCAAACCTTAGATTTTTTCCCTGACCAAATGATTCCATAAACTAAAGTTCCAATTAATAAGAGTATGAAAAAGGCCATACCAGAACCAAATGGAAGGCCAATTGTATTGACAAAAAACCTCTCAAAAGCAAAACTTAAAGTAGGAATACCAGTAATCACACCTACCATAATTGCTCCTAATACCACAAGGCCTATCAAAAGTGACATAATCACCCCTTTCAGGCTTACCTTCTTGGTCTTCTTATAATAAACCCAAAGGCCTAAGGCCGGGATAGTGACTAAGTTCAAAAGGTGAACACCTATGGACAGTCCTACCAGATAAGCTATAAAAATTAACCATTTATTTCCAGCGGCCTCGTCTTCTATCAGTTCCCATTTCAATACTGCCCAGATCACAATGGCCGTAAAAAAAGAGGACATTCCGTACACCTCCGCTTCTACTGCAGAAAACCAAAATGAATCTGACCAAGTATATGCTAAAGCACCTACTAAACTTGCTCCAAGAATTAAAATTTGCTGTGAGCCGGTTAAGTCTTCTCCTTTGGTATCTAACATCTTTCTACCTAAAAGGGAGATAGTCCAATACATGAAAAGAATGGTAAAAGCACTGGCCAATACCGATAGCATATTAATCATCAATGCCACTTTTTCCACATTCCCACCAGCAAAAAGCGAAGCTAATCTACCGAGAAGCAAGAAAAAGGGAGCTCCTGCAGGATGCGGTACTTGAAGTTTAAAAGCACAGGCTATAAACTCTCCACAATCCCAAAAACTGGCGGTTGGTTCCACCGTTAATGTATAAGTTACAAGTGCGATTAGGAAAGCAGTCCATCCGCCAATTGTATTTAATTTTTTAAAATCCATACGTGTTATATTAGATACTTAAGTTTTTAAGGGGTTAAGTCGCCAAAGAAACAAAATTCAGTCCAAACCATTTTAATGAAACACTTTAAATAGTGTTAATTATGAAATCAATAGTTGGTACCTTTTTCTAGACTTTTCCTTGACCTTCTTTAATTTTTAGTTGTTTACCTAGATTCACATTCTTTTCAATGGCTTTTGTTATCAATTCAAAGTCAGTGTCATTTGCTACAAAATCCATATTGTTTACATCAATTTCTATCAATTTCCCATGCTTATATTGACTTGAAAACTTTTCATAAAGCACATTAAGACCTCCTAAGTAATTAGGGTCAATATTTTCTTCATAATCTCTGCCCCTTTTTTTTATTTGCCCTAATAGCTTCGGTATATCCGCCTTCAGATAAATCATTAAATCTGGTGGGCTAATAGCCTTCATGATAGTGGTAAAAAGGCCTTTATAAGTTTGAAAGTCTGTTTCGTTTAAATGACCAGATTCATATAGGTTCTGTGCAAAAATATAAGCATCTTCATAAATAGTTCTGTCTTGAATGATGGTTTTGTCAGGATTTGCCTTAATCTTTAGTACCTGCTCAAACCTTGAATTCAAGAAAAAAATCTGTAAGTGAAATGACCATTTGGGCATATCAGCATAAAATGAAGCTAAATAAGGGTTATTATCCACAGCTTCATAATAAACCTCCCACCCGTAATGTTCTGCTAGTTTTTCTGCTAACGTAGTTTTACCGGCTCCAATGTTTCCGGTTATGGCAATATGCATAAGTCCATTAAATGTATAAATTCCTCCCAAAATTAATCTTTATCCTTGAAGTCTTCATTCAATTTTACCTGAAATTATCTCTATAAGACATTTTATTCTTTGACTTTCATGGAGGTTGTTTTCATTCACAACGCAATAATCTATGAGAAGTATTTAGACAAAATTGGAAGCTGCTCAAAGTCATTTATTTTATTCAAACCTTTCTTATCTTTGCTGTCGAATTTATCTTTTGATATGCAAGAGTTCAACGTTTTACTGTACTATGTCTATTCTCCAATAGAAAATCTGGTGGAATACAGAGATATTCACCACCAATTTTGTCTAGATAATAATCTTCTTGGCAGAATAATAGTTGCTCCAGAAGGCCTTAATGGAACTGTTTCAGGTATAAAAAGTGATTGTGAAGCTTATATACAGTGGGTGAAATCCGACGAACGTTTTGCCAAAGTAGAATTCAAGGTAGAAACACAGGAGGCACATACTTTTAACAAACTTTATGTCCGTATCAAAAAAGAAATAGTTCATTCTGAACTAGAGGTTAATCCTAATATAAAAACTGGCATTCATCTAGAACCGAATGAGTTTAAGGAAATGATGGATGATGAAGACGTGGTCTTAGTGGATATGCGTTCTAATTATGAGCATGCTGTTGGAAAGTTTAAGGGTGCTGTCACTTTTGATATGGGCAATTTAAGGGACTTACCAGACCACATTCAGAAAATAGAACATTTAAGAAAGAAGAAGATAATTACGTATTGCACGGGAGGTATAAAATGTGAAAAGGCAAGTGCTTATCTGCTAGAACAGGGTTTTGAGAACGTATATCAATTGCACGGTGGTATTATAAAATATGGTTTAGAGTCTGGCGGAGAAAATTTTGACGGAAAATGTTACGTTTTTGATGGCCGACTCACAACAGATGTTAATTCAGTAAATCCAGTGGTTATTTCCGAATGTCATGTTTGCCAAACAAAATCTGACAGAATGGTAAACTGTGCCAATCCTGTGTGCAATCAGCATGTACCTATCTGCATAGGCTGTGGAGAGAAACTAGATGGGGCCTGTTGCAAAGAATGTCAAGAACATCCTAAAAAAAGATATTACGACGGTACAGGTTACTATCAAAAGACCCTAGAAGGTTATAATCCCGAAGTAGCTGCCCGAACCAGAAAGAATACTAAGAAACTACATATTGTAGAGGATTTGGGGCTTTAATGCCTGAAAATATTAGTCAGGCGATACTCAATTCCTAAGAATCAGTTATTCCCCGACTTAAAAACTAAGGATTCATTTAAAACCGCTAAGTTTATCCTTTCCTTAATATCCTCTAAGTGGCAAATCCTTTTTAAGTTTCGGGAGATCTGTATCCTTGAAACCTGAGTTCGATGTAAGAACGGCCTTTGAAGCTCCCGAGGAGCGACATATATGTAGCGAGGGGTAAAACCCCTCGCAAATGTGTTGAGGAGTGCTCCAGTTTGGCGGAATTTTGGTCTAAAAAACCAAAATCGTGACAAACGTATCATTGAAGGTGTTTAAGGTGAGTGAGTTAACTAATTTCTTTATGTCGAACTCAGGTTTGAAATAGTTAACGAATCTTAAGGCAATTAATGGGTCAAAGAAAGAATTTTTCTTTGCATAGAATGCCAGCATTTCCTTCATTGAAAAACATTCAAGAAAATAATACATATCAATATAACCCTTCTGTCATTTCCCAGAAGTACTTATAGTATCCAATTTCATGGCACTATATCTTCCTTGGAAAGAAAAGTGATTTCTTCTTCGGTAATTGGCTCCTTGACATATTCAAAATCATGTCTTACAAAATCTACTACTACCTTATCAATTATGCATAAAAGCGTATTATGTTAGGTATAAGTGGTTCGAAAATTAAAATTTACAGAAAGAAAAGAAGAGAGCTCAAGTGCATCAAATGTATCTCTGATAAAGAGGTCAATGTCAATGGAATTTCTATACCCAATTTGTAAAGCCAAGGAGTTCAAATCGTTCCAAGTCAGGTATTGACTCTAATTTTTGAGTTAATTCAAAAGTATGCGAATCAATAATAAAAGGGTCTTTATGCAGCGTCTAAAAAATCAGATTTAAGAAAGAACCTTGAAAAACATTTTGCCTTCTCATCTAATTGAGCACTCCAATCAATTGTTTGCAGAATTTTATCTTCCCAATAATAGTGAAATCTTTCTTTCAATTCCTTCAAACTCCCTCTTTCCAGCACTCGCTCAATTACCATTTTAAACGACTTGTCAAAATTGAATTTGTCGTAATCATACTCCTTCCCAGAGTAGTACGGCGGATATTTTTGGTTTGGCCTTTGCATACCGCGTATTTAGTTATTTCGAGTCAAACTGTAATTCTCATTTTTACTATTAATTCTTCCCTTTAAGGAAGATTCTGACCTGATTTATTTGATTTAGATCTCATGGAAAGGCGAATTCTAATCTCCTTTGCTACCTTTGTTACTACTATTTAATAGACCAAAAATACGATAGATGAAGCCACTAATACTTGTAAGTAATGACGACGGAATCACTTCAAAAGGCATAGCCGTTTTGATAGAAGCTGTAAAAGAAATAGGTGAAGTGTTTGTTTTGGCACCAGACAGCCCTAATTCTGGTATGGGACATGCCATAACCGTTGATAAAACATTACATACTAAGAAGTCTTTTATTCACGAGGGTATTGAGGCGTACGAATGTAGCGGAACACCTGCAGACTGTGTGAAGTTGGCAAAACACGAGTTCCTTAAGGGCAGAAAGATAGACTTGGTAGTAAGTGGTGTAAATCATGGTCATAATGCCTCTATTTCTGTGATTTATTCTGGAACTATGGCTGCAGCTCGCGAAGCCTCCATAGAAGGTATTCCTGCCATTGGCTTCTCTATTGATGATTTTGGATACGAGGCAGACTTCTCTCATATTAAACCTTATATCATACAAATTTGTAAGGCTGCACTTAAAAACGGCATTCCAAAACATAATGCACTTAACGTCAATTTCCCGAAAAAGTCTGACGAACCTATAAAAGGCATAAAAATCGTTAGACAAACCGACGGGTTTTGGAAAGAAACTTTTGATGCCCGTAAAGACCCTTACGGTAGACCTTATTATTGGATGGGTGGAGAATTCCTTAACCATGAACCTCAATCAACAGATACGGACGTATGGTGTATGGAAAATAATTATGTAGGTATAGTTCCATGCCATTTTGATATGACTGATTATAAGTCTGTTAAAACGCTTTCCGACTGGGAATTTTAGCTTAGGTGCTTGTTGCTATTTGCTCGATCTTAGGACTTAAATTGGTGTAATTACAGCTTCATAATTCTTGCTAATTTTAAAATTCCACCCACACTTAAAGAGTCGGTGATTTCATTATTCATGACCATTTCTAGGGCCTCGGAAATATGAACACGCTTTATATTAAGATCTTCAGTGTCTTCTGGTTGAGCTTCGGATTGAGTAATTCCTTCAGCCCAGTATACATAACCTACCTCCCTGCATACAGAATTGGATGTATGGATTTTACATAGCATCTTGTATTCTTTGGCCACAAGGCCCGTTTCTTCTTTAAGTTCTCTTTTGGCGGCCTCTAGCCACTCTTCTCCTATTGGGCAGCCTCCTTCAGGGATTTCCCAGGAATACTCATCTAAGGGAACA
>JBLHOT010000104.1:0-12201 GCA_047623945.1 Arcticibacterium sp.
AATTAGCATATTTATTGAACGAAAAATGTTCACTTTTTCTTTCGCGAAAGAAGATCGCAAATACTATCTGCTCGGGTAGGTTGTTCTATTAATTCCATAGCCAAAAGACAGGAAATGTTTGCCTAATCATTCTCACTCCTTGCAACGGCCTCAAACTCTGAGGGCACCGTAAATGGTACCTCAACATATAAAGCCGGCAATTCAATTAGCTTAGAGAATGGATTTATCGTGGAGGCTGGGGAGGTTTTTCAAGCCGTAATACAAGATTGTACAGACTAAGTCTGCAACCTTAAAGTACAACCCACCTAAAAATCCTTCTTCTTAGCCTTTCTTAGAATAAACCAACCTGGTATAATCACCCACAATGCCAAGATAAAAGTGGAGGCGAACATACCAAGATTGGTACCCAAAAACATTTTGAAGGTAGCTCCAGTATAACCGAATAAGGCAGATATATCTAGCTTTAGTAAAATGAGAATCCGAGAGAGGTCAATGGGATTGAAAACGGTGCTTATTAAAGCAAATTTATCAATGGGGTATTCATCAAAAACCAATAAGGAAATCAGAAAAACACCATCATAAATCACAGACAGAAATAGCCATAAGAGAATGGCATAACCGAAACCCTTTATTTTGTTTTCGTTTGACAAGGCCATTAGATAGGCCAGGGCAACAAAAATGAATGTCAGAAAAGCTCCAATGAGCAACAAAGAGCTGAAGTTCCAAATGGCGGCAGATTGCAGTACACCATATGCTAAGAATGGAATCCCTAGGCCCAAAACTAGGCTCAGTGTTAAAGAGAGAGAGAGTCCAATGTATTGGCCTAAAAAGAGCGTAGAGCGTTTGATGGGCTGGGCAAGAAGGAGCTCGGTAAATTCTTTAGAGTCGTAATAGTGCATGACTCCAAAAACGGTTCCTACGAGTGGAGTCAAAACCACTATGATATTCATGAGCGTAATTACGGCCTTGGAGACGTCATTGTTCAAGAACAGCATCACAAAACCGAGAGCTAAATAGAACAAGAAATAGACGTAGCTCCATCGGCTACGCATTAAATCGAAGAAGATATATTTGAATATTTTAAACATTTTTCGGTGTTAATATTTTAGCTATGGCATGCTCCAGATTAGTTTGACCCGTTTGTTTCCTTAACTCATCAATAGTGCCTTGGAAATAAATTTTTCCGTCGAGTAGAAAAACTATTTTATCTGCTACTTCCTCCACAAAACTGATGATATGAGAGGTGATTAATATGGTTTTACCGAGCTCTTTTTCCTTTTTGATGATAGCCTTTAATTGTATCAAAGAATATGGGTCTAAACCAGAAGTTGGTTCATCCAGGATAATCAAATCACTGTCAAACATAAACGTCAAAAGGATATTTACCTTTTGTCTTGTCCCGCCAGATAGATGCCCGAGCTTTTTGTTTAAATAGGGTTGAAGGCTAAACTTCTCTACGAGAGGCTCATGAGATGACTTACGGCCTCTCAAATCACCTATCATTTTGATTAACTCCTGCACCGTCAAGTTGCTAGGAAAGTTCGCTATTTGAGGAAGGTAATTGATGTTTTCGCGGTGTTTGTACTTACCGAGTATATCTTCTCCATCTATTTCAATGCTACCTTTATCGGGAATTACCATGCCCAACATACTTTTAATTAAAGTAGTTTTTCCGGATCCATTTGGGCCAAGTATAGCAAAAATACCACCTACATTAATTTCTAGGTCTAAGTTGTCTAAGACCTGTACTTGACCAAACTTTTTCTTTAACCCTTCTATCTTAATCATATGATTTTCTTCATTACTGGGTTATTGTCCGTTAAGTTATCTGGAGTAAAAACGGGTGACACTTTCTCCGAGAAGTTCAATATTTCCATAAAAAGACTTCTTAATAATAGGATAGTTTCTGGCGTACGATTTACGATATAAGAAAACAACTTCACGGGTCTAAAAGGAATATCTCCAATGCCATCTTTATTCAAATCATAACCTGTATAAGAACTCCAATAGTTGCCGTCAAAACTATTATCGTTTAGTTTACTATTATAGGAGACGTCAAAAGAGTTATTCAAGAAATTATTGTTTTTGAAAATATTGGCATAACAGGCTCCAGATATTTTAACAGCCCAGCCATTACCTGCGAACTGATTGTTTAGATAATTAATCCTGGTAGAGCCTTCTGCATTGATGCCAATGGTGTTTTCCTCAAAAGTATTATGTTCTATTTCTGCATCATAAATTTCTTTCAATAACAAACCATAAGAGGCAGAACCCCAATTTTCCTGAAAGGTATTGTGAGTCATTTTGATGTATTTTGAGAACATCACAGCCACCCCTGCTCCGTTTTTTGTGAATGTGTTATAATGGTATTCATCGTTATTGGAAAACATAAAATGGAGTCCATAACGCAAATTATCGTGACTATTATTATGTGTAACTTTACTATGAGTCACAAATTCCAAATATATGCCGTCTCGCAAATTGTGGAGTTCATTGTCATAAATTTCTAAATTATTACAGTACCAGGCGTGAACACCATTTCCAGAAGCCGCTTCCTGAATGGCATTGCTAGAAATATGGTTTCCTTTGACAGTGCCTTTGTTCGATTTTTCTATTAGAACACCGAAAAAAACGTTTTCCAGTGTTGTGTTCAGTATCTGAAAATGATGGCTTTTTGAGATGTATATGGCAGCAAAATCTTTAGTGAAACTTTTACCAACATTGTTTACGGCTATGCCATCAATGATAACATAATCCGATTTGATAATTAGGCCATAACCTTTTAACTGAGCATTGATTTTAGGCTTGTTTTTCCCAATAAGAGTCAATGGTTTATCTATGACAATGTCGTGCTCTAGGTATTCGCCCTTTTGTATTTCCAGCGTATCATATGCATTTGCCAGGTCTATAGCTTGAGATATAGAGCGTGTGTTACATTCTGGGCACACCTTAATAGTCTTGGCCTGCAGGGAATGTACGATGACAATAAAGAAAAATGAGCTTAGAATTCGGAGCATATAATTTAGAGAATAAGTTTAAGACCAGCATTTATGGTCATAGACTCATCCATAAAAATACCTGAATTGTTTTGATAAACCGGTGCACCCAACTCAGCTGAGAGAAGAATTCTATTATTAAATGCAAAAGCATTTACACCGAGAAACGAGCGAACTGATTGACGCTTATAATTACCCGTTTGGGCAGTCGGGGTCATCATAGGCATAAGTTCTGTATCCATTCCTGAAATTGCAGCATCCATTTGGCCGTTTAGTCTAAGTGAGGCACTTATTTTTTTGGAAAAAGCGAGTGAAGCCCAAGCATTTATTTCATGAACATTTCCAAATCTATAATCTTGGCTATTCTTACCAATTCTGATTGTATTTAGCTGCTGAACGCCCCAAGAACTTTTGTTATTATTTCCTTTTAGTGTGCCACCAATTTGGGCATCAAAAGTTCCCGATCCTAACTGCATCGCGTAGGGCATTTTTGCACTTTCACTCATCGGTGTTTGGGCTCTGGTTTCGATAGAACCTAGAGGAATACTAAGACCAGTATTTAAATGGAAAGAGCTATTTGAGTTTGATAAAACGCCTATGAGGGCATTCAGTTTTAAATCTCCAAGTCCAGTCGAAGAAGTTTTGAAATCGCGAGACATGGGCATGCCATCCATCATCATCATATGAGTGATAGACATATTCTTAAAGACGATGTTTTGCATCGCCATGAGAGTCAATCTATCTGAAACGGCATACATACCCCCTATCATGTACATTTGCATGTTCATACTTTGTGGCACCATCATGAAGGTTTTTAAAAGATCTTGGTTGGTAACTTTAGAAGAACCTTGCCTGTTTCCGTCCATTTCCATATTCATATAGCGGAAAGTAAGCATTTTGCCTCCTTTGGCGTGCATATGATCTCCCATTACTATAGCAGGTGCGTACAAGTCTGGTCTGTCTGCATGGTGATGTTGATGTTCATTTTCCTCTACACTTCCGAAATTGGAGCCTTCAAAACGTTTCAGAAGCTCGGTCCAATTGATCCCTTCCCCTCCCTTTTTCTTCCGCATATCATTAGCGGCCTTCTCTGTTTTATAGGCAGAAATATTGGCCCCCATCGGACTTTTAATCGATTTACTCTTAAGATAGAAGGCTGTCTTTGCATCAACTTGTTCTTCCGTTTGGTAATCAGTGACTGTTAAATTTTTAGTACTTGGATTTAGCTTTAAGAAGTTGACCAAGCACTCCGTGGCATCAAAGGCGAGGGCTCTATCATTTAATGCCGCATTTGCAATAAAATGGGAATCATTGATATCCATTTTACACAAAGAACATGATTTACTATTCTGAGCAATAGCACCCACCGATAACAATAGAAGAGATAAGGTTTTTATAATATGCATGATTAAAACTGATTTTGAATTTCTTCCCAGGTGTATAAATTCCCTCGCTCATCAGCTTGTAATTTGTCGGCACTTTCTTTTGAAGACAAAGCCGAGAGGTAAGCACCCATGGGGCTTGGAACATTCTCACTTATTAAGAAGATAGCTTTTGAGGCATCTATAAACGAATTGGGTTTATAATAGTCCATCACCAAATACAGAGCTACTTTTTCAGTCTGATTATTCTCTTCATCTTGTAAAAGGCACTCTATAGAATCGTATTTAAAAACTTTACCCTTTTTGCTTACTATCTCAGAGGCATGCTGTTGGTCCACAATATTCATTTTGCAGAAATGACAAGCATCCTTGCCGTAGGTTATCTCTTGAGATTGAATGGAGCAAGACCATGAAACCAGAGAGATTAAGAGGAAAAGAGATATGTGCCTCATTATTTTGTTGCTTCTTTTTTGCCAATAAAAAACGCAACAAAGGCCATAAACATACCTGTAAAAAGGAGATAGGCTCCAGATCTAGGATATGAATGTGCTACAAAATTTAAAATGGTTTTTGTTCCGAGAAGTGGTGGTTGATAAGCCAGTGGCGTTCCATCTGGATTTTTAAATTTGATGGCCGCATTTTCTCTTAGCGTATGCCCATAATCATATTCCCACAAGTAGAAGTCATACATGCCGGCAGCACCCACTAGGCACATTAAAATGAACCAAACTAAGTACCATTTATAATTTAGTTTTAAGCCTATAAGTAAACCCAGAAGCATCATGCCAATAACTACGTAAGGGAATATCTTAAATTCTGGTAGCATATCAGGAATGTCTTTCATGCCTACATAATGGTTCATGATATTGATATTTTTAATATCGTTTGGGTTCATATCTACTATTTTATTGATATGAATATTCATCCCGATAGCATCTGGATATTGAGGGGCTTCTAGGGAAATGTTCCAAAGTGGAAGCACAAACAAGGCACCTAATAGGAGGACTCCTACCAACATTAGAACTTTTGATTTTTTCATTAATTTTTTTGAATTTTTGAAAAGGAGGGGAAGTTTGATATTCCCCTCCTTTTGATTTTCACTTATTCAATATCCTCGCCTAGAGACCAAGACAATGGTACAGTAGAACCTTTTGGAGATACTCTTATATAGCCTTGCATTTCTTGGTGAAGTGCAGAACAAAAGTCTGTGCAATAGAATGGCCACACACCGACTTGTTTTGGTTCCCAAACAGAAGATTTAGTTTGTCCTGGCATAACCAATAACTCAGAACTGTTTTGTCCAAGTATTGCAAATCCGTGAGGCACATCAAAATCTTGCTCTAGGTTCGTAAGGTGGAAATACACTTTATCTCCAACCTTAACACCTTCAATGTTATCTGGTGAAAAGTGGCTTCTAATAGTGGTCATATAAATATGAACTTCATTGCCTTTTCTAACTACTTTAGTTTCAGCGTCTGTTTTAGCAGCATAAGGATGCTTGTTATCCTCTAATTTATAGATTTTTTGAGAACGTTCCTTGATTAAATCAGCTCTCATTGCTGCAGCATAGTGAGGTTCTCCATGCGTTGGGAAATCTAAAAGTAATTCCATTTTATCACCTGATATATCATACAATTGTGCTGAGTGCTCCATTTCTGGGCCAGTAGGCAAGTATCTATCTTTAGTGATTTTGTTCATTGCAAACATGTATTTACCTTGTGGTTTTCCAGAGTTTCCTCCAGGGATAGTTAAGTGACCAACTGAGTAATACGTAGGCTTTCTGTCCAGAACTTCCCATGTTCCCAATTTCCATTTTACAACTTCAGACGAGATAAAGAATGTAGTATATGCGTTTCCTTTGCCGTCAAATTCTGTGTGCAATGGTCCTAAGCCAGGCTGTTCTACAGAACCCGCTAATACATCTTCAAAATTTAATATAGGGATGCCATAGGCTTCTCCATCAAATTTCTTGTTTTCAATCGCGGCTAGCATTTTTGTAAATGAATGCACTGTTAAGTTTGACGAAAGTTTACCATTTCCAACAATATATTCTCCAGATGGGTCAACATCACAACCGTGTGGTGATTTTGGTGTTGGTAAGAAAAAGACGGCTCCAGGAACCTCTGAAGGATTAACTACACGTACTTCTTTTTTCATAGTAGAAGTTGCTGTATGTGTGTGTTCATCATATACGTTATGTGCGTAATTTGCGGGCATCATAGTGCCACCACCATTGTTAACATAGGCTTCAATTTTTTTCCAGTTTATAGCTGCAATAAAATCTTTGTCATTTTGAGAGGCGTTAACCTCTAATAAAGTACTTGCTTCTTCCGTGTTATAAGTGGTAAAGAAGAACCATCCGTGAGACTTCCCACGTCCTGGATGAGATAGGTCGTAGTTGAATCCTGGCATTAGTACTTGGAATTTTATATCCATATTGCCCGTTTCTGGAGCTACACTAATAAAAGATAAAGCACCTTGAAAGTTTCCTTTATACTCTTTAATTGGCATATCTCGCTGTGGAATAGGAACAGAGAAACGAGTACCAGCCACTACGTATTCCGTATTTTCTGTAACGAAAGAGGAAGAGTGATTTCCTGCACTATTAGGAACTTCAATGATCTCAGTAGTCTCAAAAGTTTTTAGATCGATTTTCGCAATTCTTGGTGTATTGTTTTCATTTATAAAAATGAAACGACCGTCTATTTCCCCCGCAGTTTGCGAAATGTCGGGATGGTGAGAATCTCCCCAAGGAATAAACCCGTGAGAAGTATTCAGCATAGGCTTTGTCTCTTCAGAATAACCATATCCAGATGTTGCAAATTGAGAGAATACTGGAATCTCTTTAAACATCCTTCCTGATGGTAAACCGTAAACAGTTAAGTTTCCGCTATAACCCCCAGAGATAAATGCGTAGAATTCATCATGGTCTCCCGGTTTTACATAGACCTTTTCTGCGGCACCCTTTGATAGGGCTGAGCTTGAATTATCGCTTTTATTATTGCAGGCGGCTAAAAAGCCTATTGCCAATAAAAGCATCAGTAATTTTTTAAAAATATTGTTCATGATATTATACATTCTTTTTTTGATTAAAAATTAAATCTATTCTTCAGTTGGTGGAAGAAGCACGGCATCAATGACATGCACTATTCCATTGCCCGCCGGTATGCTTGCGATGATATTAGCACCGCCAATGACTGCTTTCCCGTCTACTACAGTTACCACAACATTTTGATTATTGGCCTGACCTATTTTTTTGAATTTCGTTAGAAAATCAGCCTTCAGGTTTCCTGGAGTTACGTGATATTTCAAAATATCAGCAAGGACTCCTTTGTTTTCAGGTTTTAGAAGGTTTTCAACGGTTCCTTCAGGCAAGGCTGCAAAGGCTGCATTCGTTGGAGCAAAAACGGTAAGAGGGCCAACATTTACTAAAGCATTCTCTACCTGAGCAGCCTGTACTGCGGCTACGAGGGTAGTATGATCCGGAGAGCCCATGGCAATCTGTAAGCAATTCGGAGTGGAGCCTTCGTCGGCGATAAAGGCTTGGCCAGTTCTTTCCGTTTCTTCAGAAGCGTCAGCGGTGCTGGATTCTGTTGAGCTATTGCTACACGAGACAATTGTAAACGAAATGGCTAAAAGGGCAATAAAGTTTAAGAGTTTCATTTTCTACTTATTTATATGGTTCTAAAATATTCTAAGACATCTCTAGCTTCCTCTTCTGTAAGATTCTGGTTGGCCATGGGGGCACCATTAAATTCCATCAAAAGCTTTTTGGCTGTTGGGTCATTGGCTACCATTTCTGTTGGGTTGAGAATCATATTCATGATCCATTCAGGAGATCTTCTTTCTAAAACTCCTTTTGGAGATGGACCAATAAATTTCTTGTCAACTTTGTGGCAAGCGGAACATTTAGTCTTAAAGATCTCTTCACCTTTTGCGGCCAATTCCATATCAATTTCGGCATCCAAAGTCACAGAAGTGATAGGGCCAATTCCCTTACTTAGACCCTCTGAAACCACCGCCTCTTTTGGCTCTTCTTTAGTTGCCTTTTCGTTTGTAGATGATTCATTACCGCCGCAACTTATCATCATCATGGTGACTGATAAAATGGCAGAGATGAGGAGTAGATTTTTTTTCATGATAATCATTTTTGTTTAGTTAATTTTTTAATACGCTTTCGCCTTCTTTCACTTTTTGAGAAAGTTCTTTGATTGATGTGGATTTCATTAGAGAGAGAATATCTGTTCTTACTGTTTTATATTTATCGTGCACGGGGCAGGGGTTCTCGTTTGAGCAATTTCTCATGCCAAGAAGACACTTCTCGGTTATGTCGACTCCGTCAATCTCTTTTACAATGTCCCAGAGTAAAAGTGTTTCTAGAACGGAGGTTTTAATTTCGAAACCACCACGAGCACCTTTTACAGAATTGACAAACCCAGCTTTAACTAATTTCTGAAGAATTTTGGAGGTAAAGGCCACAGGAGACTCTATGTTCTTTGCTACTTCCTTTAAATTTACTTTTCTGCCTTTTTGTGAATTAATAGAGATACAAATCACTGCCTTAACTCCGTATTCACATGCTTTAGATAAAATCAATTTTGCTCATCTCTTTTTGTTGAACAAAGGTACTTCTCGTCTTATATTGGACAATTTTATCCAATTTAGATTCGTCAGGTTTTTGGATGATTGTCGTCATAATCTATTTTGGAATCCGCTTGTGAGAATAATCATTTTAGAAGGAATAGAGGAGACCCTGAAAAGTGGAGGTTTTAATAATTTTAAGAAAGTAAGGGCTTCCACAATTTCAAATGCACTACCATTTAAATGTTATAGAGACTTATGCTTTGTTAATTATTGGTATTAAGGAGTTTTATGCAAAGCAATGAATTCTCAAATACTCAAGGTGAAAAGGGTTAGGGATGGATTGATTCCTTGTGTACATGTTTGTATGATTTCCGGAATGTCATATATGCTATATCGTTATCAGAGAGGGAAGTAGCACTCTGGCCACAAGAATATACCATTTTGTGACGAATGCTTTTTTTGAAATTCTTTGTTTGAGTTGAATGAGGCCCTATTACCGTATAATAAATTTATTTTTTAAGTAAGTTTTTTGGACTTAGCTTTAATATTCTTACAAACCCCATCAAATGAGTTCAATTCCACACAACATTTCTTCAAAGAAGAGGGTATTGTCTATTTTAAGAACTCTAGTTAAGAATCCGGGATTTTATACTAAAAGGAAGCTTGCTGAAATTCATGCCACCAGCCTTGATACTATCACTAGAGATTTTGAGGAAATCAGGAATGCAGGATTTGACCTCCGATCCGATTCAAACCACAGGTATTTTTTTACGGCCGAGAAAGCCACAGATCTCATTAAAGGTTTAATGCCATAGCGGATCATGAGAAAAGTATAATTTCGAATTCATTAATAGACACCGCCGCCGCCACTAATTACAAAAAAAATGTAAACAAACTAGAAAGGCTGGCAGGTCTCCCAAAATCAGGAATAGTGTTTTCACTAAACAGTCTTTTACTAAGACTACTATACTTTTTAAAACTCAGAGGGGTAAGCAAAAGATGATATTACATAATGTCAACAAACAGTAATACGCTATCTGACAGAACTATAGAGTCATTTTCTCTTTCTGAAGAAGAGGGTGTTCTTCATGCATTCGACTTAGACCGTAAAGAAACTAGGCCTTTTCAGAATTGTGGACAAAGACCAAGTGCCCGTTCATGTTAGGCTAAGAACTGAGGGATTTAATAATCTTATAAAGCGGTACCCATAGTCTGAGTCTGTCTTAAGTCCAAGTCCAGATAACCCCGAAGAATAGACCTTGTCTTTAAAGTAAATCATAAGTTGTCCGGGCTTCAAAACCTCTTGCGACACTCTGCTCATTATCTGATAGTGATAGTAGAAGACATAAAACTAAGAAAACATATTAAGGAGGAAATCAAACAAACCTGTTTCTAAAAGGGGGGGTATGGCAGCACCTGCGTCCTTCGCTTGCTAGCTTTGGATAACGAACGACATAAATGAGATTTAGATTAACCCTACACAATCCTTCCTCGGCCACAGCTGTTACTTGGAATTATAATTACCTGTTAATGGCTTGGATATATGATAGACTGAAATTGGCAGACAAATCATACGCCAATTTTCTTCATCAAGAAGGCTATACTTCAGCACAGAATCAAAAACGATTTAAATACTTCACCTTCTCTCCTTTCCATTTTAATCAAGGGAAAAACGAATACCGTTTTAATAAAAACGGCCTGATTATAAAAGGCGATAGCTTTTATTTAGACCTCTCCTTTGACATAGATAAAGCTGCTGAGAAATTTATAGTAGGTGTTTTTAGAGACCAAAAGCTAAAAATATTTAATAAAAGGTAAACCGCAGAATTTAAAATAGGAGAGATAGCGACCCTACCAGAACCTGATTTTTCTACAAATATGATTTTTAAAGCTTGGGCTCCATTGAATATTGCTAAAAAAAAGGAGGGTAAACCAGAACAATATCTAAGACCAGAAGAAACAGGATTTGGAGAATTATTAGCCCTAAATCTTTCTGATAAATATTTAAATTCAACAGGAAAATCTATTTCGCCAGACGAGATCAAATACGAACTTTTAACATCTCCTGAGAAAATAAGCTCACGAAAAATAAGTATCAAAGAACAAAGTAAAGCCGAAACCCAGATAAAGGGATATCACGACTTTGAGTTCAAGTTAACTGCACCACCTGAAGTTATCAAATGTGGGTATAATAGTGGTTTTGGACGGTTTAATGGACAGGGGATGGGCATGGTGAAATTATTGGGAACAAAGAATCCAAACAAGAAGTGAAAATATTCAATAATTATACAGGGAATGCCATGCTCAACAATGCTTTAATGATAATTGAAGCATTAGGAAATATCAACTCTTTGGAGAATGTGACAACAGGTTTGCTCTTAAAAATTTATGAAGATAAAAAACTACTAAACTTAAACAGAAGATTAAAAAGTTATACAATGCTTTTTACCAAAAATGGACCACTTCATAACGACAAAACCAATGGAGAGAAAGTATATGATGGGCTGTTTGGAAAGATTTTGACTTCATTTGAGAATCAAGGGAATAAAACTTGTGAAATATCTGGACTCAAATTCGATACTACTTTCGATGACATTTTCAAACAAGTTTTGAAAGAATTAGAGTATCCAGATAAAAAAATCGAAAAGAAAGATACCTCTATCAATAGAAACTGGTTTCCATTGATTGGTGGCTTGGGCTCGGATGCACAATCTCTACCTCAAGCTAAGTTTACCGTTCAGATTCATCCTATTTGTATAGTAATTATGCAATTTTTGCCACTTTCGGCATTCCTTTACAAAGGTGGAGTTTTACTAATAGACTCATCAAATTTTACTCTTTCTAAAAAACTGATTGCCCAACATGTAAATATTTTGGATGAGAGAATTTTAGTTAAAAGTTCTTCAGAATCTATAGAAAACGTAAAAGACTTTTCTAAAGGAAATTATATTCAGAATGCTCTGGATATCATGGACGAGTTTGAGGACAACGAGTACGCAGATTTGAACTTATGGAGTTTCTCAAATTCTGGAACTGGAGCAAGTTGCGAGATTGACCGAGTTCCAAACTCATTGATAAAAAAATTGCTTAGGATAAAATTATGTAGCCCAAGGATATAGTTCAAAAGCTAGTTGAAATTAAGAGGCTTCCTTAAGTTTTTCAATGTGCCTTTTTATTTGATGTTTCATTTTGTTTAGGTTCTTGAAATTTCCCACTTTTTTCATTTTCAATTCCGCCGT
>JBLHOT010000105.1:0-12083 GCA_047623945.1 Arcticibacterium sp.
AATAGGACGGGTGTCCACCTCTTCCCATTCCGAACAGAGAAGTTAAGCCCCGAACCGCCGATGGTACTTGGATCAAACCTGGGAGAGTAGGTAAATGCCACATTTTTATACAAGCCTCATACGTTAATTCGTGTGAGGCTTTTTTTGTGGTTTGTCTAGAAAATCATTTAAAAACCCAGAGTATCTTGCTGCTTGAAGTATACTGAATGCCTAGTTTGGAATTCCTTTTGGCGATAAGCAGTCCTGGGAGAACAGCGGACGGAGTTTCGATAAATGAACTTGGCCAGACCCTACATTTTTATACTTGCCTTTTAACCTGAGTTCGATGTAAGAACGGCCTTTGAAGGGTCAAGTAGAAAAGTTGGGGGATGGATTCTCTAAGCATAAATTTGGCAGAGCCTAAAAAGGAAAAATTCAATGCTTCGCACTCCCCTAAATCTGTTTCTAAAGGCTTTTATCTTGGCGTTAAAAGATTCGGCTGAGGCATTAGTACTTCTGTTATCAAAATAGTTTAGGATAGTTCTGTAGTGGTGTTCAAAAGTTCTAGCAATAGAGTTGAATGATTTAAAGCCCGCTTGTCTTACATCTTCATGCCACTTGGCTAGTCTAGCTAGGCCATATGTTTGGTCCGTAGTCTTGTCGTAAATCTCAGCGAGTTTAAGACCTAGACCAAACGCCTTTTCGATATCTGGATAACGTTCAAATAGTAGAGCTGCTCTTTGTGCCCTTGCCAGTTCAATAGCATCACTTTCTTGGTCTAGTGCCTCCCATCGGTGCTTAATTCTCATTTCTTGTACAGCATCCCACGCTAATTTTTGTACATGAAACCGATCTGTAACTTGCTTGGCCCAAGGGAATGACTTCTTGATAGCTAAGCCCATGTTCGCGGCCATGTCGCGTGTTACTTCCTTGACTATTTTACGCTTAGGTTCGGGTATTTTGTGTAGGACTTTCATGATATCATCAGCTTTAGTTCCTGAAATGATGGCAATAATGCTTCCTTTTTTACCCTTAGCAGCCTTGTTAGTCAGAATAGTATAAAGCTCCCCATCCGATAGACTAGTTTCATCTATTGATAAATATTCTCCCATGTTTTGACGAAAAAGTAGCCATTCTTTAGCTCTTCGTTTCTGTTTACAGTTCTTGAAATTGCTAAGATGCTCTTTGTATTGTCGCTGTAATTTCTTGCCATTCAAACCAAATAATTTGCCAACAGTTTCAACGTCAATAGCCTGTTTATCTATTGAATTCTTTTAAAAAAGCGGCAAACTCTGTTGTTAGTCGGGTGCCGCTGGCTACCAATTCCCAGTTCCTGGTCACATTCTTATTGTTCTCTAAATTCTTCCATTTCCGCCGTTTAATATGAAGAAAGACTTTGTAATGACGAATGGGAAAGTCTCTAATGGTTATTTCATCAAAGAAGCCTTTCGAATGAACTTTCAGACGGGACAGTTCTTTAGGGGGCTCAGATTTTTTAGAGAGGTAAATTCTTAAAATACCAGACTCTTCTTCCTTTTCAACTTTTGTGATATTAAAATTATCGACCAATAATTCCGGCAGCAAAAGCTTTACTAATTCTTCCCATTTTTGAACTTCTTTATTTTGTCCAAAATTTATAAATATTCATTTATTCCCCAACTTTTGCTCATGACCCCTTATAATATGTGGATGTGAATTAATGAACAACGCTTTAAAAGGGTGTTTTTCGAAGTGTCATAGGCCTTATTTATAGGCGTGATTTTAATTTAGAGGAAATCAGCCAAGTAAAATAGAGATGGCGGTGAGAGCCTATCAAAAGTGAAAGTAGCGGAAGCATAGAGCGAAATAGCTGTAGCCTCGGAATTTAAAAAAATACAAGTGTCAGCAACGTAAATGTAGCCAATTGAAAAAAGGGCGGTTGGCAGCTGAAACTCTCCAAGTTACCACTTTTCCCAAGGATATCTCTTCTTGGTCTTTTGCTTCTTATTGTCTGTTCCGGGCTCAAACTCTGTATTTGGATTTGACTCTCCTTTATCAATATCCCACAAGAAATGCATTTTAAAAGGCACTCCATATCTTGGGGAAAACACTCCTGCAACTTGGTCACTGTGGCTATGTTCGTATTTTGACCTACAGGTCTCCATAGGGCATCTGGGTGCCCAGCAAGAAGAGAGAAGTCCCATAACTAATAAGCACATCCAGCTAGCACGGGCAAAGAATTTAGGAAGTATGTTTTGAAGATTTTTCATCATTCTTTAAATAGGTACGGCAAATCTCACACCGGCGGTTTTGCTTAGAAAAAGTCCTTTAGAAGTAAAATCTCTAGGTGGCTTACCAAAAGTAAAAGGGTTTTTAACTTGTGCTATTTCTAAGTCGGACTGTTTGCTATTATATATACCAACACCAATACCAGCAAAAGCATCAATAAAAAACCATCTAGCCACGATAAAGTGATTCCCGAATTTCACATGGAGGGCTCTCTCTAGGTAAGTCACGTTATAGGGGCCAGTACCAGGCACTTTGGTGTCTGCGTATAAATCTATGATGGGTCTGTCACCATAGGTTAAATCTTTCTGTACATATTCCAATGCATAATACCTGCCAAAAGGTTTCTTGTCTAGGGCATAAAAAGGATACCAATCTGAGAAATAACCTCTTATTTCACCACGAATTATTTTGGTTTCTTGGTCCGGATGATAGAGCTTTTGTCCTTTATCAAAACTCCAACTAGATTTCCCTTTTCCATAATCGAAACCGAAGCTGAATTTACCAAATGGAGGGGCTAGTTCCACACCATATTGCAGCACATTGTCTCTTCCAAAAACGGCGGTAGGGGTTACTTTTAAGAGTATAAAAGGCTGGTACGAGAAAGAAACGGGTTTCTTTCTATTAATTTCAAATTGACTATCAGCTTTACTCATGAACTGAGCACTGGCGGCTTGAAAGGTTAGAAAGAGTAAAATGGAATTAAAAAGCTTTGGAGTCATCTAATAAAGGATAGCTGAACGTCTTAAAAACGACAAGTTCTCTATTTTTATTTCCAAATAAAGTGCCATTAATTTAATTTGTATAAACAATTTGGTGAAAGGGAGTGAAATTGGCTAGGAAATAGTAAATATTGCAAAGGATGGAGCCTAGGATGTAAACATTACTGCTTAATAATTTACTAAATTTGTAATATGAAACCCAAGGTTCTCAAAACGCTGGCCGTCTTTATGTCTCTAAACATTGTGTTTAGTGCTGCCGGCTTTATCGTTTTTGAGCATACTTGCCACGTGATGGGTGTCATTTCTAGTAGCTTGTCAGAAAAAGAATTATGTTACACGGAAGCAGCTTCAGAGGTTATTGAGGCCGAAGGGCCATACTTTTATCAAGGGGCCTGCTGTGAAGAAAAGTCTGAGCATAAGTATTTATCTTTAGAGACAAGTACTGGTTTCGAGAAAATAGATTTTCCAAATGTTGTCTTGGCCCTTCGGGACTTTTCCTTTAATGAAAACCGACCAATAGAGTCTATAGCTTTTAACTCAATTTGTTTTGAAAAGCTCCCCCCCCCTGCAATTTCGGCCAAGCAAATACGTCTAAAAACTCAAAGCTTTCGTATATAGAAATACTTGTTAATCAATTGTTTTTCAACTGTTTAATGAGGTTCAATGAAAAAGATACTATATACATTATTTCTGGTTTTTACTGGTTTTTTGACCTACGGTCAAAAAATTAAAGGTTTGATTTTAGAGAAAACCTCGGGGGAAGACTTGGCTCTCACTGGTGCGATAGTTCAGTGGGCCTCTGGATCGGGAAATGCCATCTTTACAGATGAGAATGGTGCCTTTGAGATTTTTAAGGGAGTACGTCAACATCAATTAATTATTTCCTATTTAGGTTATAAAACAGACAGCGTCATGGCCCATGGCAATGGTCCATACATCTTTTATTTAGTAGCAGACAACACCATTCTGGATGAAGTGAAAGTTAAAAGTAGCTCTACAGCATTTGATAATATTTCACCTATTCAGACCCAGATTATTACTACTAAGGAGTTATCAAAAGCGGCTTGTTGTAATTTGTCTGAAAGTTTTGAGACCAATGCGTCTGTTTCTGTAAGTCTTTCTGATGCCGTCACTGGGTCAAAACAACTACAAATGATGGGCCTTTCTGGTAAGTATATTCAGACTAATGTGGAAAACATGCCTGGTGTTAGAGGCTTGTCCATCCCTTTTGGTTTAAATCATATTCCTGGCACGTGGATTCAATCCATAGATGTGGCCAAGGGTGTGGCTTCGGTTGTTAATGGTTATGAGTCTATGATTGGAGCCATAAATGTGGAGTTACAAAAGCCAGATTTGGGTCCAAAAGTTTACCTTAATTTTTACACCAACGAATTGGGTAGGGGTGAGGTTAATTTTAACGTAAACAAAAAACTGACTAATAAATGGTCAACGGGAATACTGACTCATGGTTCCTTCTTGAAAGCCTCTATTGACAGAAACCAGGATGGTTTTAAAGACTTACCTGGCTATCATCAGATAAACGTACTTAATAGGTGGAAGTACAGTGGTGAGAGGCTGATGAGTCAGTTTGGTGTGAATTATCTTCAGGAAAGTAGAGATGGCGGACAGTTAGAGCGTATCTCAAGCCCCTACTTATTCACAAATGATACAGAGAAACTTACGTTATTTGCTAAGACAGCCATTCTTTTTCCAGAAACCCCTTACAGAGGGCTAGGACTGATACTTAATGCGTCCCTTTTAGACTCGAAATCTTTGCTTGGTAAGAACGAGTACAATACGGAAGAGAACAGCTTTAGTGCTAATCTCATCTACCAAGATATTCTCGGGAATACGAATCATACTTATAAAACAGGGCTGAGCTTTTTGGCTGATAATTATGATGAAGCTTTTGGGAACTTCACTTCTCCTCTTCTATTGAATAGAAAAGAACTGGTTCCAGGTGCATTTCTTGAGTATGCTTATAATAAGCTCGACAAAACTATCTTGGTACTTGGTTTAAGGGTGGACGAGCATAACCTTTTTGGTACGCAAATAACCCCTAGAGCTCACTTTAAGAAAGAGATAGGAGAAAATAGCATTTGGCGACTTTCTGCAGGTAGGGGCTTTAGAGTGCCTACACCACTTTCTGAGTACTACGGAAACTTGGTGAGTAACAGACGAGTGATTCCTTTTGAGGTGCTGGAACCAGAAAATTCTTGGAACTATGGTACTAGCTTAACAAAGAATTTTAGTAAAAATGTATTGACTTTAGACGTCTATCATACAGAATTTTCACAGCAGCTTATTATGGATATGGAGATGCTTGGTTTACATCGTATTTACAGTTCTAGAGATAGGTCTTTTTCCACCAGTGCACAGGCGGAGCTACTTTTAGTGCCAAGTGACAGATGGGAGGTTAAAATGGCATATCGCTGGCAAAATGTAAAACAAACTTTTGACCAAGAAGGGCAGAAAAAATTACAAGAAAAGCAGTTTGTACCTAAATCTCTTGCTCTGTTAAACATTGCTTATGCTGTGCCGTATGACAAATGGAAAGCTGATGCTACTTTACAATACAAAGGGAAACAGCGACTTCCTGGTTTCGACGGGAATGAGTACTCCGCGGCATTTGTGACTTTGAATAGTCAAATAAGTAGAAATTTTGTGGATTGGGAATATTATGTAGGGGCTGAAAACTTTTTGAATTATAAGCAGCCAAACCCTATTATCTCGGTAGGGAATCCTAATGATGAAACTTTTGATGCAGGGCAAATTTGGGGCCCTATAGTAGGCAGGACTCTTTATCTTGGAGCTAGATATAGATTAAGATAGAGCTATGGATATCAATATAAAGAACATGGTTTGCGATAGATGCATAAGCAGTGTGGAGCATTTGTTGACTCGTTCAAACATTTCTTATGAAAAGGTGCTATTAGGTATCGCTATTCTCAAAGAGCCATTGACGGATTTAGCAGAAAGTAGTCTTTCAAAATCGTTAAGAAACTTAGGTTTTGAACTCTTAGAGGACAAGGATAGTCAAGACGTCGAGAAAATTAAAAATGCCATTACTATCTTAGTACATCGGCGGGAAGAGTCGCTTAAAAAGTATACTGTTTCGGCTTTTATTGAGACCCAAGTGGGTAAAGACTATAAGGCTTTAAGTACTTTGTTTTCGGCAAAGGAAGGTAAAACGATAGAACAATATGTGATTGCTCAAAAAGTAGAAAGGATAAAAGAATTAATAAGCTATAAAGAGTTGTCAATAAGTGAAATAGCAGATAAACTCCATTATAGCAGTGTAGCTCATTTGTCAAATCAATTTAAGAAATATACTGGTATTACGCCAAGCCAATACCGAAATGTTGGCACAAGAAATGCTTTAGATCATTTATAATCATTCAATATTAAAATATTTAATATGAAAAAGATAAAACTAGTTGTGGGTATAATGTTTTTAGGGGCATTGGGGTCTTGTAATCAGAGTCAGTCAGCTCAAGAAGAAGAGCATGCTCATTATGCCTGTCCTATGACCTGCGAAGGGGATAAAACTTATCACGAAGACGGTACGTGTCCAGCATGTAAAATGGACTTGGAAGATGTCGCTGTTTTAGAAGAATGATATTGATTAACAGATCGTTAGCACTGTAGTACACAAAGAAAACGTAAATTTAGATATGAAAAATATTTTGACTTTAGTAGGGCTATGTTTTGCTCTCAGTTATGGAGCTAATGCTCAAAGTTTTGACGCGACAGACAATGTGGTTAAAATCAAAACCTCTGCCATTTGTAAAATGTGCAAAAAAAGAATTGAACGTGATTTGAGTCTTACAAAAGGGGTAGAGAAAGCGGAACTAAGCTTAGATGATAAGGTAGTTACCGTAGCGTTTAATCCTAAGAAAACTTCAGCGAAAGACATCAAGAAAGCAATTTCAAAAATTGGTTATGATGCAGATGATGTCATTGCCGATGGTAAAGCCCATGACAGACTTCCGGACTGCTGCCAAAAAACGGCCGTGCCACACCTAGACTAATCATGTTTGCTTTTACCTATTAAATTATTGATAGCCAATAGTCAAAGAAAGGGGTCGGCGGATAAAATTGTGAACAAGTTTAGTGTCAGAAATGCTAGATCTGAGGTTAGTTGTTAGGACTAGAGTTGTGTAGCATTGAAGCCTGCTTCACTAAGTTTAGAAATAATTTCTTCGGCAGTAAAGTCCTCTCCATCTACAGTCAATACTTTATCCTCATTTTCTGTAGCAACTTTCCATTCATCTATTTCGTCCATGCTGTTTAAAATTGGCGTTACAGTTTTGATGCAATTCCCACAGTTAATGTTGGTTTTAAATTGTATTTGTTTCATCTCTTAGTTATGTTTTAATCTATTTTTAAATATTTCAGCCTAAGGCTATTTAGCACGACACTCACAGAACTGAAGGCCATGGCAGCTCCAGCGATCATTGGATTTATCATGAAGCCGTTTACGGGATATAACAACCCTGCGGCAATAGGAATTCCTATGATATTATAAATAAAAGCCCAAAAGAGATTTTGCTTAAGTGTTTGCATCGTTTTCTTGGATAATTTAATTGCCTCGGAAATCTTACTTAAGTCGCTAGATGTGAGTGTCATCTGAGCCACATCTAAGGCAATGTCCGCACCAGATCCCATGGCAATACTTACATCTGCTTGAGCTAAAGAAATGCTATCATTTATGCCATCGCCTACCATGGCTACTGTTTTGCCTTGGCTTTGAAGCTTTTTAATGTAATCGCTTTTATCGCTCGGTAAACAAGCTCCTTTAAATTGACTTATCCCTACTTCTTTAGCCACTGCCTCGGTGGCGTGTTCATTGTCTCCAGACAGAATAATTACCTCTAAGCCGCTTTCTTGCAATCGAAAAACGGCCTCTTTAGAGTTTCCTTTAACGCTGTCTTCCAAAGCAATTTTTGCTAAGATTTTGGTCTCATCAAAAAGGATGGCGAGGGTACTGCTTCCATTATTTGAAGTGAAACATTCAAGGCACTTTTCTTTAGCAAAACTCTCATTTCCTAAGTAGTAAAGTTTCCCTTTATAGGCTGCTTGAACACCCTTGCCTGTCACAGATTTAAAATGCAGAAGTTCTAGAAGTTCGCTGTCGTGCAAATAGGTGACTATAGCTTTGGCCAATGGATGTTCAGATGACTTTTCTAAACTCTTAGTCATTGACTTTAAAAAAGTGCCGTCTAGATAAAATTCTGCAGAAATCACCTTTGGCGAACCTTTTGTGATGGTTCCTGTTTTGTCCAAAACTACAGTGTCAATTTTTTGAGCAAGCTCTAAACTAATGGCGTCTCTAATCAAAATGCCAGACTCGGCACCTTTACCCATCCCTACCATTATGGCTGTAGGCGTAGCTAGTCCTAAGGCACATGGGCAAGCAATAACTAAAACCGAGAGGGCTGAAACAAGACCCAATGCCAACTTGTTTTCCCCACCCAGAATCATCCAGGTGACAAAAGTCAATATAGAAAGTAGAATAATGACAGGTACAAAAACAGCGGCTACCTTATCCACTAGTTTTTGGATGGGAGGTTTGCTTCCCTGTGCATGCTCCACTAAGCTTACAATTTGAGAGAGGTAGGTGTCCTTTCCTATCTTTTCTGCTAAAACACTAAGGCTCGCATCTTGATTTAAAGTACCTGCAAAAACCTTTGATTTTTTTTCTTTTAAAACGGGGAACGGTTCACCGCTTAATGTACTTTCATCCACATAGGATTGCCCTTTTTTTACTTTGCCATCTACTGGTATTTTTTGCCCAGGCTTTACTAAAACTAAATCACCGATGATAACTTCGAAGGTTGGCAGTTCTAGCTCTTCACCATTCCGGATTACACAGACTGTTTTAGCCTGTAAGCCTATTAACTTTTTGATAGCTTCTGAGGTGCCGCCTTTGGCTTTTTCCTCTAACCATTTACCCAGGAGCACAAAAAATATAACAATGCCAGCTGCCTCAAAATATACATGAGGTGCTACACCTTTGGAGAGAAAAAAGGAAGGATAAATGAGTGTAAAAAGACTAAACAAGTAGGCGGTACCTGTGCTTAGGGCCACTAAAGTGTCCATGTTGGCAGATCCTCTTTTTCCTTGCTTCCATGCATTTATGAAAAAAGATTTCCCAAAGACAAAAAGGATGATACTGGACAAGACTAGCATGACGTACGGCCAGTTTATACCAGTCATACCTATCACAAAAAGCGGTAAAGCACAGATGCCCGCAAAAATCAAGTTCTGCTGTGCTTTTTTGAGTCTATCTGTTTTGATTTTGGAAGCCTTTTCATCTGCATTGTCAGATGCTATAATGAGGTCATACCCCGCGTCTCGAACAATTTTTTGAATGCTTATAAGTGGAATAGTGTCGGAGTCAAAGCATAGGGTAACTTTCTCGGTGGCGAGATTTACCGATACCTCAGAAACACCAGATAACTTTTTAAGAGCACGCTCAACGCTACTGACACAAGCTGCACAGGTCATGCCTAAAACGGGTAATTGATGATTCTCTTCCATATTAATGCCTTATTTTTACAAAACTAAGAAAGGCTTAGTCAAGGTTCTTATATCATTCGTTTTTTGAATTGTAAGATTTACATATATGAAATTTTATATTACCAGTCTTCTCGTTTGTTTAGCTTTCACTCATGGCTGTGTCGAACAAAACAATACAAGTACGACTATTCCAGAGGAGGGTTTATCTAAGGAAAGTGGCCTCAGGATGGCATTAGATACAGAGCAGGAATCCATAAAGTATGGTGAGAAGTATTTAGAGCAAGGACATTTAAAGCCAGCTTCCCAATTACGGTTTGATAAAGACAGCGGTGGAAGACTTCATTTGAAAGATAGGTATTGGCAGGGCACATGGGGTAGCGACTTGAATCATGATAAAGTAGTTTTTTGGAGCACAGAACATTTTTTAGACGTTAGAAAGAATGCTCTGGATGATGTGGATATTGAGGATATGCGAGGCTTTGATTTTGCACCTCTAGTGCATCAAATGAAACGGGTGCCCCCTTGGAATGGAGGACCATTTCTTCAGCATTATGTACACATTCCTGGGAAAGATAGGAATCATTGGAAAGAAGGGAGCTTAGAATACTTTTTCATGCCAGATGATTTCCCTTTTGATATAGATACGCACATACCACAGTATTATAAATACTTTCCAGATTATGAACTGCCAAAGAATAAAATTGGTCTTACCAGTTTTATGATTTTTGACGACACTCAGAATTTGGGAGCTAGAAAGGGGTACACGTTTACAGGAAACTACACAGGGCCTGGAAATAAACGTGTGGTTTATGATTATGACCAATGGCTGTATGATAGCGGTGCTCCGCTGGCTTATTCCACAGGTCAAGAAGAGGTGGATAAATGGCTTGCAAATGTAGACGAACGAGTTCTTCAAAGAAATTTTGACAAATATATTATTGACCATTATCAGGATGTAGGTCATTTGGTCTTGAATTGGGAGGCCCTTAGGTCACCTTCCGGCTCTGGTGTTCAGAAGTTAGCTAATTCTCTAAATAAGTGGCGAATCACTTATCCCGGTCGTGGTATTTCCTTTTGGCCAAAAGGCCTCATGGAGCTCAACAGGGTGAGTATAGAAGGGAATAATTACAAATACCAACTGAATGATGATATTACTTTTAATGGAAGCTTGCAGGATTGGCTAGGCACTTTGGGCACTAAAAGCCCTTTTAGATTAAATAATTTCATGTTGGAGCAGGGCGGCTTCAACTACGTTGGTGGTTATTTGAATTTTCCTACCAATTATGGTTACGTCCATCATATGCTCATGCAGCATATCATGAATAAAAAATTTCAGCCAGAGAAGAAAAGCATTTTAATGTGGTGGCATAATCAGGAATTCGTGGGCGGCTTTGATTTAGGAGATAAATGGTTTACCAATAATAAAGGGGAGGATCTTTCTCTTGAAATTAAACCCATGGTTTTCCCTTCTGCCATGCATAATGCCGCTGTTTGGGCTTTTGCTTTTTGTGATGGGGGAGAACTTTGGTCTGAATCTTACCACAGAATGGACGAGAATGAGTTTTTAGGGGCCAATGGTGCCGTCACAGACAAAAAGGGACGCCAAGTAGGTACTAGTTTTCATCCCAGATTTAAGGGTCAATATGCGGTCCAGAATTACAGAAATATAGATCGATGGGAAGGTGGGAAATGGTCTGTGAGTATGAATAAGGATATTATTGAGGCCACTACACCTTGGGATTTTGTAAGTTCTGCAAGAGAAGGGGATGCCTTTACTCGAGAAGGTCAGGCTTTACCGGCATTTGGGCTTTATGAGAAAAGGCAACTTGTAGCGGCTAAGTATAGTGAGGACAAATCGGAAGCTTTAGTGCTTGTTTATGATGCTTGGAACAACCCACTTAAACAAGAAATAATCAATGTTCGGCTAAAAGATAAAGTAATCCCGATAAAGGTATTTGGACGTTATACCTCAGTAGTCAGAATAAGTGATTTAGATTAATACCAATATGAAAATAACTGTAGAATTAGAGGAGTATGAGTTTTCTAAACTTTCGGAACAGGATCAGAAGTTTTTGAACGAGGCTAAACTAGCTACTGACGAAGCCTATGCTCCATATTCCGAGTTTTATGTAGGATGCGTGGTGTCTTTGGAGGATGGCGACATTGTTCATGGCTCTAATCAAGAAAATGCTTCCTTTCCTTCTGGACTGTGTGCGGAGCGAGTAGCCCTGTTTCAATGTTCAAAGAAATTAGAGAACAAAGTGAAACGAATAGCCGTTTTTGCACGTTCTGAAAAGTATAAGGTGCCAACACCTTTAGTGCCTTGTGCGGCTTGCTTACAGGTTATTGCAGACATTAGAAGTCGGCAGAAAGCTCCAATAGAAATATGGCTTTGGGATGGATCAGAGCTTGTACATAAAGCAAAAGATGTCTATGAATTTTTGCCGTTTCATTTCGAGTTAGAGGAAGTGTAACTATTCAGGTCAATAATTCAAGTTTGTAGTTTCTTTATTCACATGTTGAATTGACTTTTTTCAGTTGGCCTTAAATCACGCAGTTTATGCACAAATGATGATAAGTAAGTCTTTGATGTTA
>JBLHOT010000106.1:0-11949 GCA_047623945.1 Arcticibacterium sp.
CGGATTGTCTAAATACTCATGTAGTTTTTGAGCATAAAAACTTTTGCTGTGCAGGCTGCAAAACGGTATACGAAATCCTTTCCGATAAAGACCTCTGCACCTATTATGATTTAAACCAACACTCAGGCGTAAGCCTTAAAAGCAAAAACTTTATAGGTAAATTTGACTACTTAGCCCTAGACGACATCGTAGATGAAATTCTGGATTTCAAATCTGAAAACCTTTATAAACTCACGCTGTACTTGCCAGATGTTCATTGCAGTTCTTGTGTTTGGCTCTTAGAAAACCTTCACAAAGTAAAGGAAGGAGTAATTAGTTCAAGGCTCAACTTCACTAAAAAAAGGTTAGAAATTGGTTATAATCCAGCGTTTACTGACCTCAAAGAGATTGTGGAGCTTTTGGCCACTTTAGGATACGAGCCTCTAATCACTTTAGATAATAGCACTAAAGAGATTCCGAAAAAATCTAATAGGCTTCTCAAGCAAATAGCCGTAACAGGCTTCTGTGCTGGAAACATCATGCTTTTAAGCTTTCCAGAGTACTTTAATCTAGACTTAGACAATGCCATAGATTCACAATATCAAACTCTCTTTCTCTATCTAAATGCGGTTTTGGCTCTACCGGTTTACTTTTATGGCTCTTGGGACTATTTAAAAGGGGCTTACTATTCCATCAAGGATCTCATCGCAAAAAACAATGATGTTCTAAGTGTAGATATTCCTATTTCTTTAGGCATTACGGCCTTGTTTGTAAGAAGTCTTTATGAAACTTTTGCTCATCACGGTGGTGCATATTATGATAGTATGGCCGGCCTTGTTCTCTTTTTATTGGTAGGGAAATGGACACAGACCAAAACGTTCGAATTTCTATCTTTTGAAAGGAATTATAAATCATATTTCCCACTTGCCGTACAGATCCTTTCGGTTAATAAGGCGACATTCAAAAATGTGGAATATCTAAAAAAAGGAGACCGACTACTTATTCATAATGAAGAACTCATCCCTGCTGATGCCGTTCTGATCAATGGAAAAGCTTACATAGACTATAGTTTTGTTACTGGAGAAAGCAGGCCAATCAGAATGAATAGTGGTGATCTTATTTTTGCAGGAGGCCGGCAAAAAGGTGAAAACCTAGAGCTTGAAATTGTCAAGGAGGTTTCTCAGAGTTACCTGACCCAACTTTGGAATAATTCTGCTTTAAAAAAGGACAAGGTAGAAAGCGAAACAAAATTGGCTGCCAACTTCAGTAAGTATTTCACTTATATCACTTTAATTATTTCTTTTGGTACTGGTGTTTACTGGTATTTTAATGATGCTACACTAGTTTGGCCAGCCCTAACAGCTGTTCTTATGGTGGCCTGCCCATGTGCACTTACGCTGTCCATGCCATTTACAATGACAGCAGTCATGAATATTTTCGGAAAGAATGGTTTCTACGTTAAAAATCCTGAGGTAATTCAACGAATGGCAGAAATCAATGAAATGGTTTTTGACAAAACAGGTACGTTGACTCAAAACAATAAAGCAAAAATTCAATTTAAGGGGCAAATTTTATCTGAGAAAGTCTTGGTCGTTTTGAAAAGTGCTACCGCCTTATCCATGCACCCTATTAGCAAACTTATTACCGAACACTTTGCTGAAATAGAAATTCTGAAACCTGACTACTTTTTTGAATATAATGGATCTGGGATAGAGGCCATCATAAATGGGGATTTCATTAAACTTGGAAACGCAGAATTCTTGGAAATACCAGAAGCTCGGGTGGATGATCAAGCTTCTGTTTATCTTAATATTAATGAGGAACTAAAAGGCTATTTCTATATTGAACCTGTTTATAGGATAGGCCTTGGACTTTTATTTGGAGAATTGACTCAAAGCTACCGAACTCATTTACTTTCTGGAGATACCCCCAATGAGCGATTACACATGGAAAGATATTTTGGTGCGGCAAACTTACATTTTGAACTAAAACCGCAGGCAAAACTAGATTTCATTACCCTACGCCAAAAAGAGGATAAAAAGGTAATGATGCTAGGCGATGGGCTTAATGATGCAGGAGCTATAGGCCAGAGTAATGTAGGCATCGCGGTTTCAGAAAACACACAGGCCTTCACGCCCGCTTCTGACGGCATTCTGGATGCTAAGCAGTTTGGTAACCTTCCAAAGTTTATGTCCTTTAGCAAAAAGGCTGTTAATATTGTTAAAATAAGCTTTTTACTGTCTCTCTTTTATAATTTTATTTGCGTTAGTTGGGCGGTAACTGGGCAATTATCTCCGGTATTGGCAGCCATATTTATGCCAATTAGTTCTATTTCAGTGGTTCTCTTTTCTATACTTCTTACACACTTAGCAGCTAGACACTTAAAACTTACCTAAACATGTCCATCATTATTTTATTGATCATATTAGCTCTTTTAGTAGCCGGCGGATTTTTAATAGCTTTCTTTTGGGCAGCAGACGACGGACAATTTGAAGATACAGAAACTCCAGCCATGCGAATTTTGGGGGACGATTGAGCCTTTATAAACTTGACCCCTATCATACTTCATTGTTTTTTTCCTCATATTTCTATAGGCAGGTTCACCTTAAATTTGAATAAAAAATGGCCCATATGAAACTCTCAGAACGACCTGAACAAATTAGCATTCCTACCGAGAACCTTTGCAAAAGCACAATGCTTCAGAAAACAAAGACTGAGGTTAATTACTTTTTATTGGCCTTGGATAAGCTCAAATCCCTAACCATTGGCAACAGTCACAATAGCCTAATTGTAGCCGAATTTGTAACAGAGTTTAGAAGATTTAAAGCCATGCTCAATCGATTAATTTGTGAATTAGAAGGCAGAGATCAAGCTTCAAGTTATGGTATGTTGTGTATAGATAACCTTACAGAGACTGAGCTGTTCCAGAAAGAATTGATGGAATTTCAGAAAGACTACAAGGAACAAAAAAGGAGCTTTCAGACATTTGTAGGAAGTTTAGAGTGCCTCATTTCTAAAATATGACAGATGTCATATAACTTC
The DNA here is from genome assembly GCA_047623945.1 of Arcticibacterium sp. Taxonomy (GTDB): domain Bacteria; phylum Bacteroidota; class Bacteroidia; order Cytophagales; family Spirosomataceae; genus Arcticibacterium. The sequence continues at coordinate 3,022 of JBLHOT010000106.1, forward strand.
ACGTCAGTCGTCATGATTCAGCCTTTTATCCAGCAATACTTTTACATCTGTTTTTAACAAAAAATGACTCATATGCATTTAAAAGTTTCCCCTAATTACTCTGCGGACACGGATAGTCCAAGTGGGCAGATTGAATCTTTCTATTATGATAATACCATCGTTAAGGCATTTATGATTGCCACGGTGGTTTTTGGTATTGTAGGCATGTTAGCCGGTCTTACCGCCTCTATTCAGCTATTCTACCCTGCAGCTAATTTCAATCTCCCCTACACCACTTTTGGGCGTATGAGACCTTTACACACCAATGCTATCATTTTTGCATTTGTAGGTAATGGCATGTTTGCAGGTATTTATTATTCATTGCAGCGGCTTACTAAGTCGGCCATGTATAGTAAAACTTTAAGCTGGATCCACTTTTGGGGATGGCAATTAATCATTTTAGCCGCTGCCATAACACTTCCTTTAGGGATGACTACTTCTAAGGAGTACGCCGAGTTAGAGTGGCCTATTGATATAGCTATAGCCGTAATTTGGGTCATTTTTACAGCAAATTTAATTTTAACGCTCTGGAAAAGACGTGAACGCCATATGTATGTGGCTATTTGGTTTTATTTGGCTACCGCTGTTACCATTGCCATGCTTCATATCGTAAACTCTTTAGAAATACCGGTAAGTTGGACAAAGAGTTATTCTATTTATGCTGGTGTTCAAGATGCTCTCGTTCAGTGGTGGTATGGGCATAATGCCGTAGCCTTCTTCCTCACTACCCCTATTTTAGGTCTGATGTATTACTTTTTACCTAAGGCAGCCAATAGACCTGTCTACTCTTATAAATTATCTATTATACATTTCTGGTCATTGATATTTCTTTATATCTGGGCCGGCCCTCACCACTTATTATACACGGCTTTACCAGAATGGGCACAAAACTTAGGAACGGCCTTCTCTATTATGCTCCTAGCTCCGTCTTGGGGTGGTATGCTAAACGGTCTTTTGACACTTCGAGGTGCGTGGGATAGAGTAAGAGAAAACCCTGTATTGAAGTTTTTTGTAGTAGCTGTAACAGCCTATGGTATGGCCACATTTGAAGGGCCTATGCTCTCTCTAAAAAATGTTAACGCTATCTCTCATTATACTGACTGGACCGTGGCCCACGTACACGTTGGAGCTTTAGGTTGGAATGGCTTCATGACTTTTGGAATGCTCTATTATTTGGTTCCTATTATGTGGAAGACCAAACTCTATTCTACTAAATTGGCTAATTGGCACTTTTGGATAGGTACTCTAGGTATTCTATTCTATGCTTTACCTATGTACTGGGCAGGTTTTGCTCAAAGCTTAATGTGGAAGGAATTCGATGCTGATGGCTTCTTAGCGTATCCAAACTTCTTAGAGACCGTTACACAAATTATTCCAATGTACGTTATGCGTTCTATAGGTGGTACTATGTACCTAACTGGAACACTTATCATGACCTATAACCTTCTTAAAACTGCCGGGATGGGAGTTTTCCAAAAAGAAGAATATGCAGAAGCTCCGGCTCTACAGAAGAATGTAAAAGTAAAAGGTGGCCACTGGCATTCTGTGCTAGAAAGAAAGCCTGTATTATTTACAATACTATCCTTCGTAGCGGTACTTATAGGTGGCGTTGTGGAGTTTGTTCCAACCTGGATTGTAGACTCTAACATTCCTACTATAGCTTCTGTGAAGCCCTATACGCCTTTAGAACTTGAGGGAAGAGACATATACATAAGAGAAGGCTGTAATAACTGCCACTCTCAGATGATTCGTCCCTTCAGAAGCGAAACAGAACGATATGGTGAGTACACTAAGGCAGGCGAATTAGTATACGACCACCCTCACCTTTTTGGTTCAAAAAGAACTGGACCTGACCTTCAGCGAGAAGGAGGTAAATATCCAAACAGTTGGCACTATAACCACATGTTGGAGCCTACTTCCATGTCCCCCGGCTCTATTATGCCAGCCTACCCTTGGTTGTTTGATGACGAGTATGATATCGAAATGATTGGCAAAAAATTAAGTGCTATGCAAACACTGGGTGTACCCTACTCAGACAAAGAAATCGCTAGTGGTATAGATGATATGTTGCTTCAAGCCACTCAGATTTCAAACAATCTAGCTGCCAGTGATATTGAGCTGAGTGAGCGAAAGGAAATAGTGCCGCTCATAGCGTACTTACAAAGATTAGGAACTGATATCAAAGTAAACAGATAAGAACTATGTTAAAGAATTATATGGCTAGTATTGAAGGTATTAGCATTTACCCTATCATCTCTTTAAGTATATTTTTCGCTTTTTTTGTCTTACTCGGGATTTTCGTTTTCAAAGCAGACAAAGACTATATCACCCATATGGAGAATATTCCATTAGATGATGAAAACAATAACCACAAAATTTAATATCATGAACCTGTCAATTACATCTGGCGAAGACCTTTTCCAAATTATTTTACTGGTAGTCATTATACTCTTCGCTCTTATTCTCCTTGGTGTCGTGGTGAGCATTTATAATACTGCTCAGATGATTCTACACAAAAAGATGGACGTAGAATACACACCATTTTCATTTGATAAATTCTGGAAAAGCGTCAAAGGCGAAAAACCTATGGAAATGGAAGCTGAACTTATGCTGGACCATGATTACGACGGCATAAAAGAGTTAGACAACCATCTGCCGCCCTGGTGGATCGGTTTATTCTATGCTTGTATCGCCTTTGCTGTTGTTTATCTTTTAAACTACCAAGTATATCATTGGAGCCCTTCTCAAGAGGAGGAATATGAAATAGCTATGGCTGAAGCAGCTGAGCAAAAAGCCCTTACACAGGCCAATAGGCCAGAGGATGCTTTAGATGAAGCTGCTATACCTTTTATTGAAGATGAAACACAGCTCGCCAGAGGAAAAACCATTTACGACGGTAATTGTTCTGTTTGTCATGGTAGCTTAGGTGAAGGCGGAGTAGGTCCTAACCTTGCCGACGAATACTGGATTCATGGTGGTAGCATGAGTGCTATTTTCCAAACAGTTAAATATGGTGTACCCGAAAAGGGTATGATTTCTTGGGAAGCCACTCTGAAGCCCTTAGACATTCAGCAAGTAAGTAGCTACATCTATGACTTAAAAGGAACTAACCCTCCTAACGGCAAAGAGCCACAAGGAGAAGCTTATCAAGAAGAAGAAATAGCGGAACTATAGAAATTATGATGACAGAGGCCGCTGACAATATTATAGAAGAACTATACGAGGATGATGAATACCGCAATAATCTAGCTACTGTAGATAAAGATGGGAAAAGAATCTGGCTATATCCCAAAAAAGCAAAAGGTCCTTTTTTTAATAAAAGGGCTCTTGCCTCATTAGTTTTTCTTACTATTTTTATCGGTGGCGTTTTTGTTAAAATAGGAGGACAGCCACTCCTTATGATGAATATTTTCGAAAGGAAATTCGTCATTTTTGGCCAGCTATTTCTCCCACAAGATTTCGTTCTCTTTGGGCTCGGGATGATAATTCTGGTTCTTTTTGTCACCCTATTTACAGTAGAGTTTGGTAGAATCTGGTGTGGCTGGTTTTGCCCACAAACTGTTTTCATGGAGTTTATATTTAGGCCCATCGAAAACTGGCTAGAAGGAGACGGCAGAACGCAAAAGAAATTTGATGACAGGCCATGGGATTTCAATAAAATCTGGCGAAAAATACTTAAGCATACCATTTATATCGTTTTCTCTATCATCATTGCTCATTTCACAATGGCCTACATTGTGGGCATAGAGGAAGTACTGGTACTTATATCAAGTTCTCCCGGTAAGAATATGTCTGGCTTTATTGGCCTAGTTGTTTTTACGGGAATATTTTACTTTGTTTTCACCAAACTCAGAGAACAGGTATGTATCGCCATTTGTCCCTATGGAAGGCTCCAGGGTGTCTTGGTAAATAGAGATACCATGACCGTTATATATGATTATGTGAGAGGAGAACCTAGGGGCAAAATAAAAAAAAATGCAGTCAAAGAAGAAGCTCCAGAAGGAGACTGTGTAGACTGTAAGCTCTGCGTACAGGTTTGCCCTACGGGAATTGATATTAGAAATGGCATCCAATTAGAGTGCGTAAACTGTACAGCTTGTATTGATGCCTGTGATGATGTCATGGAAAAGGTGAATAAGCCCAAGGGCCTAATAAGATACGCATCAGTAGAGTCTGTAGAGAAGGGTATCCCATATAAGTTTTCTAAAAGGTCAATGGCCTACAGTGCCGTCCTCGTCGTTTTAGTAGCTTTGGAAGCACTACTACTCATTGGACGGTCTGAGGTGGAGACCACATTGATGCGTGTACCTGGGCAACTTTACCAAGTGACAGAAAGTGGCACTATTACGAATTTATACAATGCTCAAATGGTAAATAAGTCTCAAGAAGAATTAATGCTTGACTTAAGACTGATAGAACCTATAGGGACTTTAAAAGTGATAGGTATAGACTCCGTAATTTCTATTCCGCCAGGAGAGAAGAGAGAAGTTGTATTCTTTTTAGAAATGGATAAAAAACAACTTAAAGGCACTTCTACCAAAGTATTAATAGATGTTTACACAGGAGACCTGAAAATGGAAAATCTGAAAACAACCTTCTTTGGACCGTCTATCCCAAAATAGGCTATTTCACAATTTATGGGATGATTAGTGATTATATTAGAAAGATTTTAAATCTAAAACTAAAGAGATGAATTGGGGAAAAGGAATAGCAATAATGTATCTGGCCTTTGTGGCTTTCATGCTTGGTTTAGTTTATCTCTGTCTTCAACAGAAAGATATTTTTTTAGTTACAAAAGATTATTACAAGGAAGAGTTGGCCTATCAAGATAAGATAGACCATATGCAAAATGTCAATGGCCTAAGTGCCCCTGTAGCTGTGAATTACACAGAAAAGGGCTTAAGAATTGACTTTCCGCCTGAGAGCTTAAACGCCATTGGAGAGCTTCGACTTTACCGCCCATCTGATGCCACAATGGATATTAGCATTCCATTTAAGCTGGTTTCGGAGACTTCAGTGTCTTTGCCTACAGATACTTACCAAACTGGCCTCTGGGTACTTAAAGTATCTTGGGAAAAAGACAGCGAAAAATACTACTTAGAGGAAAAAATAACACTATAAATGCTCTGGACGGCCTTTCTGATGGGTTTTGTCGGAAGTCTCCATTGTGCAGGCATGTGTGGGCCACTCACCCTCCTGCTACCACAGGACTTGAAACGCCACTCCCAGTTCATCAATGGCCGAATTCTTTACAACCTAGGAAGAGTATTAACCTATACTTTTTTAGGACTCACTATAGGCTATCTAGGTCAGAATTCTTCGCTGTTTTTCTCAAAAGGTCTACTTTCGGTTTGGTTGGGCTTAGGTATTTTAATTTACCTCATTATTTCAAGGCATAGAAGGAGCAACTCTACGCTCTACGCCAAAGTATCCAAGCTTACCAATTCTCTTAAGACGGGGTTAAAGAAGAGCCTAAAGGCTAATTATTTTTCAGGTCAACTGTTCTTTGGTATTTTAAACGGCCTCTTGCCATGTGGATTGGTCTACGCTGCTTTGGCTGGAGCTTTTATTCAGTTAAAGCCTTTGAATGGTGCTCTTTATATGATGCTTTTTGGTTTAGGTACCTTTCCTATGATGTTAGCAATATCTTTAGGCAGTGGCTGGATAAAAAAGAAATTTGGAAAACAGCTTACTAATATTGTTCCAATCACTTACGCTGTTTTAGCCACTTGGCTAATTATCCGTGGTATTTATACCCAACAGCCAGACTTCCATAGTCATGGCATAAAAGCCATAGTGAATTGTTTTGTGCCACATTAATTTTACTTTAATGCAAAATCATGGTCTAGTTCAGAGCCCTTCTGATTTTGATGTTTCAATGTCCATGAACTAGTAAAACTGGTCTCTAACATAGAATTACCTACCTTCCTGAATACAGAAACTTGAACCCCCATGTTTTCCCAAAAAGCTGCTTCCAGCTCCTGCACAGACATTACTGGAACAATGACAAAAGGCTCCAAGTCTTTCTTACGAGCTATCGTTTTAAGTTCCAGATGAGAGCTATCCCTATGTATGGACTCTCCTCTGTCGTAAAATTCTAAATGTAAAAAAGGAAACAACGCTATAAACTGAGTCTCCAGTTCCGAAATAGGTCTATTCCCACCAACTATCATTTCCTTTTTTGAATTCATATTCCCAGTATTGATGGACAAATATGAATTAAAACCCGACATATAAATATGAGCCTCATCATTCTGTAACTCCTGAAGGTCATTTAAAGTGAAGTCATAATTCTATGTGATATATGTCATATTTTAGCAGAAGATATCAAGCCTAATTGCTACATAGTAAAAGGAATAATAACTTATGCCAGAAATTCATCAATTCGATGCTGTCTTTTTATTTGCAAGCGAAGCTATACTCATCACTAATGCAAAAGGGGATGTAATAAGGGTAAATCCAGCTGCAACCAAATTATTTGGTTATTCCACAGAAGAAATAATTGGTCAAAAAGTAGATTTTCTCCTGCCTCAGAGGTACCGAAAATCGCATGATGGTCATGTTAAAAATTACAGCAAAGCACCCAGTCCCAGATCAATGGGAGCCGGTCGCGACTTATTTGCCTTAAAAAAAGACCATGAGGAATTCCCCGTGGAGGTAAGCCTTAGCCCGTGTGAGTTAAATGGAGAGAAATTGGTGGTGGCATTTATTATTGACATTACTGAAAGAAAACGAATCGAAACACAAACCAAAAATTACCAACATCAACTCGAGCAAGAAGTAGAAGATAGAACCCTCATATTGCAAGAAGCTATAGAGAAACTAGAAAACACCAAAAAAAAGCTCGACCTCTCACTGCAAAAAGAAAGAGAACTTAATCAGCTTAAATCTAAATTTATCTCTATCGCTTCTCATGAGTTTAGGACTCCCCTGGCCACTATGCTTTCTTCCGTATCTTTAATTGAAAGATACATTGAGCTAGAGGATACAGAGAAACAGGGGAAGCATCTAAGTCGAATTAAAAAATCAATTGGTAACCTCTCTGAAATCTTAAATGACATCCTTTCTGTAAATAAAATGGACGAAGGGAAAACCATTAGCAAGGCCGTTCCGTTTGACGTGGTGCTACTAATAAATGAATTGGTCACAGAACTAAATCTGATAACTAAGCCCGGTCAAAAAATCGAACTCGAAAGTGATTTAAATGAACTTATTATTCAACAAGATGCTAAACTACTGAGCCACATTATAACGAATCTCTTAAGCAATGCTATTAAGTTTTCAGATATAGAAACCACAATCATTGTGACGATTAATGAAAAAGAAACAGAAGTGGAAATCTGTGTTGAAGACGAAGGCATTGGGATTCCAGAAACGGATCTTCAAAATCTCTTTACACGCTTTTTTAGATCAGAAAACGCCGGTCAAATCCAAGGAACAGGGTTGGGATTAGCCATCGTAAAACAATATTTACATCTTCTAAAAGGAGAAATCATCTGCGAAAGCACAATTAACAAAGGGAGCAAATTTTTAGTTACACTTCCTAAAACCTTGGAATCATGAAAAAGATATTACTGATAGAAGACAATCTTGAAATTAGAGAGAATATTCAAGAGATATTAGAATTAGATGGCTACAACGTAACCACTGCGATAAACGGAAAAGAAGGGATAGACAAAGCCCTATCCGACATTCCAGATCTTATCATTTGCGACATCATGATGCCCGTTTTAGATGGGTATGGTGTTTTACATTTACTTACTAAAAACCCAAGAACAGAAGGCATTCCGTTTATTTTCTTAACTGCCAAAGCTGAAAGAACAGATTACAGAAGAGGTATGGAAATGGGAGCAGATGATTACATCACAAAGCCCTTTGAAGAATTAGAACTACTGAATGCCATAGAAAGTAGACTAAGAAAACAAGAACTTCTCAATAAAAAATATGAGAAGATGAAGGGGCTTGAAGACCTCGTGAAAGATGCTGGTGGTGAGGCAGATCTCAAAGTTCTAACCGGAAACAGAGAAAAAAGAAACTATCAGAAGAAGTCTGAAGTTTATCGAGAAGGCACCCTCCCTTTCCACCTTTTTTACATTGAGAAGGGACAAATAAAAACTTTCAAAACCAACGAAGACGGAAAAGAACTAATCGCAGGTCTATATGGCCCAGGGGAGTATTTTGGGTATACTAATCTTATCAACGACGAAACCTATTCAGACTCTGCCGCCGCTTTGGAGGATTGTGAATTAACACTCATTCCAAAAGCAGATTTCAATGATTTAGTTTATAAAAACAGACAGGTCTCTAAAAAATTCATGAGTATTCTTTCTTCCGAGGTGGTAAACCAAGAAGAGCGACTTATCCAGTTAGCCTATAATTCCGTAAGAAAAAGGGTTTCGGAGGCTCTAATTAAGTTCTTTGAGCATCAAGATGAAATTGTAAAGAGCAAAGGCCTAAAAATAAGTCGCGAAGATATATCTAACGTTGCAGGCACCTCATTAGAAACTGCCATAAGAACGCTTTCTGATTTTAAAGAAGAAAAGCTCATAGAAATAGTGACAGGGAAAATCCGAATCTTAGATATGCCAAGGCTTGAAAAGCTTAGAAACTAACTATCCAACAACAATGTCAATTCGACAAACTCTTGATAAGTAAGCTGTTCTGCACGTTTGTCTAAGTTTGGATGCTCAAAATCAACACCCAGGGGCTTTAACGCATTACTGAGTTTTTTTCTACGTTGATTAAACCCAGTCTTTACTACCGCAAAAAAGCGTTTTTCATCACAGGCTAAAGTTTGGTTTTCGTTCCTTACCAGCCTGATTACGCCAGAGTCTACATTAGGTGGTGGATCAAAGGAAACAGGGGGCACATCTAAATGATACTCTATAT
>JBLHOT010000107.1:0-11830 GCA_047623945.1 Arcticibacterium sp.
CGGGAAGGAACCTTTTTATTTGGTCTCCTTTAAATTTTGTTGACCCAGAAGTGAACCTAACAGGAAGTTCTAAGGGCAGGGGATTAGAATATTTCACAAATCCTGGAACTGGGTCTTATATCATATCATTAAAATTAGGTATTTAATCACATGAAAAAAGTTATAATAATCGTTTGCTGTTTTTTTGCTTTTTCTTGTGAAAAGTATTCTGAGGGTCTAAATGTTGACCCAAACAACTTTACTGACGCCCCTGGCGAATCTATCATTGGTCAGGCTAATTTGACTTGGGTATTGGTGGCCGAAGGAGAAGCGGCAAGGATGTCTGGTATATTTACAGACCAGTTTACTGGGTTTAGTAATCAGTTTATCAATTACGAAGTTTACGACGTTAAATCATCAGACTTTGACGGCATATGGAATAATAATTATGCTGGAGGTATAGCCCAAACTAGGATTGTTCAAGACAAGGCTAGAGAGTCTGGAAATACCAGATTACTAGGTGTAGCTCAAATTGTAGAGGCCGTTATGGGTGCAGAGTTAGCTGCTCTTTTTGGAGATGTTCCATATTCTCAAAGTGCTTTGCCAGTAGATTTTCCTCATCCAGCTTTTGATAAGCAAGCAGATGTATTGCAAGCTGCACAAAATCTCCTTTCTGAGGGAATAGGGAATGTGGGCAATGCCCGGGTGGCTGACTTTTATGGAAGCCCAGTCTTTGTGGCTAATGGTGCTTTGTGGTCTGAAGTGGCTCATACGTTAAAGGCTCGTTACTATTTGCTGGTTAAGGATTACGCAAAGGCAAGAGATGAGGCTAAATTGGGTATTTCAAGGGTAGATAGAAGCTTAATGGCGTTTCACTCTGATTTGGCCGGTCAAGGGAACTTATTCTACCAGTTTGGAATAGAGCAGCGAGGAGGTTATTTAACGGCAACTCGGTCGCATTTAAGAAAATTATTGAACCTTTCAGATAGCTCTATCGGACGTATATTATTTACTCCAGGTGATGAGGCTCGTTTTAGTCATTACTTTTCAGGCAATGAATTGAACTATAGTGAGGAAGGCTATTTTGGTCAGGCGTCAGAATTTCCAATCGCAGATTGGTACGAAAATAAATTTATACTTGCCGAAAGTGAATTGAGGCTAAATAATGCCGAAGCTTCCAGAACGGCTTTTAATGCAGTTAGAGGAGAGTTGGCGAAAAAGTATACTGCAGAATTTCCTGAGGTAGCCATTGGTGGAAATACACTTCTTAGGGTAATTTTGGAAGAAAAATACATTACTATGGTAGGTTCACCACAAGTCTATAATGACATTAGAAGAACTCAAAACCTTATAGGTGTGCCTGTTAAGAGCAGTTTGGCCAATACTATTCCCCAGCGATTTCTTTATCCAGAAGTCGAGATAAATGCTAATAACAGTTTTCCTGGCGTAATTGGACTTTTTGTTCCAACAGATATTAACAAATAGGAGCATTTCCTAGCTTGATTTTGGCTTATTGTGTTAAAATTTATTGACATAATAAGCCATACTTTTTATTACACCGCAGTCTCTCTATTTTTGCAGGCTCATTTCAAATTATTATACAGCGAATGTTAACCATTCACAATCTCTCTTTTTATTTCGGTGGCAGGGCCATTTTTGAAGAAGCCAGCTTACAAGTCAAACCAAAAGATAAAATAGGCTTAATTGGCCTAAATGGTAAAGGGAAGTCCACCTTGTTGAAACTTATCGTAGGTGAATACCAGCCAGATGGAGGTACTATCTCGAAAGCTGGAGACGTCTCTTTTGGTTTTCTTAACCAGGACTTGCTTTCTTATGAGTCCGAGGATTCTATTCTGAATGTGGCCATGCAGGGTTTTGAAAGAGAGCTAAAACTTCAAAGTCAAATAGATCAGGTTTTGCACCAGATGGAGGAAAACTATACTGATAAGCTTGTCCATAAACTAGGCGAGCTTCAGGAGGAGTTTGATATGCTGGGTGGCTATACCATTCATGCCAGAGCAGAAGAGATTTTAGAAGGGCTGGGTTTTAAGACACATGAGTTAAAAAGGGCATTAAAAGAGTTTTCTGGTGGATGGCGAATGCGTGTGATGCTTGCCAAACTACTTCTTCAGAAGCCTTCTGTGTTGCTTTTAGATGAGCCTACTAACCACTTAGACTTACCCACCATTGAATGGATAGAGAAATACATTCTAAACTATGAGAATGCGGTTATTGTAGTTTCTCACGATAGGGCTTTTTTAGATAATGTAACTACCTCTACGGTGGAGGTTTCTAATGCCAAATTAGTGCCTTATGCAGGTAATTATTCCTTCTTTTTAGAAGAAAAGGAGTTAAGAAACGAAGTTCAGAAAGGAGCGTATGAAAACCAACAGGCTCAAATAAGGCAGACGGAAAGATTCATTGAACGTTTTAAAGCAAAGGCTACAAAGTCTCGTCAGGTACAATCTAGGGTAAAAGCCTTAGAGCGTTTAGATAAGATAGATGAGGTTATGAGTGAGGATGCCAAAGTGCATTTTCGTTTTAAATTTGGAACACAGCCTGGACGTCATGTGATGCGTTTGGATAATATATCTAAGGCCTATGGCCAAAATGTTATCCTTAAAAATACAACGGCACACATAGAGCGTGGAGATAAAATAGCCCTCATAGGAGCAAATGGGAAGGGCAAGTCGACACTGCTTCGAATAATAGCGGGTACGGAGGATATGAAAGGAAAAAGAATCCTGGGTCATAATGTGAAATTCTCTTTTTATGCACAGCATCAATTAGAGTCGCTTCATATTAATGAAAACTTGGTGGATGAACTAAGATATGCAGATCCTACAAAGTCGGAAACAGAATTAAGGTCAGTGCTTGGCTGCTTCCTATTCGGGGGAGAAGATGTTTTTAAGAAGATAAAAGTGCTTTCTGGAGGAGAAAAATCTAGAGTTGCTTTGGCCAAAGTGTTGATTTCTGAGGCCAATTTCTTGCTATTGGATGAGCCTACTAACCACTTAGATATGCAGTCGGTGAATATTCTCGTTCAAGCCTTGAGTCAATATGAAGGTACTTATGTGGTGGTTTCTCACGATCGGCATTTTGTATCTCAAGTGGCCAATAAGATATGGTATATCGATGATAATGAGATAAAGGTTTATCCTGGTACTTTGGCTGAATATAATCTTTGGATAGAAGAGCGTGAAGCAAAAGGTATAATCTCGGAACCAACGGCTGATGAAATAAAAATCAAAAATGCTCCTAAAAAGAATGAGCACAGAGATAAGTCAAATGACGATGTTAAAAAGTTAGAGAAAGAGGTAGAATCCCTTGAAGATAAAATAAGTGATCTGGAAGTTCAGAAAACTAAAATTGAGGCTAAACTAGCCACTGAAGAGGTCTTCTCAAATCCAGAGAAGCTTTCACAGGAAAATAAACGCTATGTGAAAGTGAAATTTAACCTTCAAAAAGCAAATGAAAACTGGGAGGCTAAAATGGAAGAGTTATAGACTTCTTGGACTATCATTCTTTTTATGATAACAGCGGAGTCGCTATCCATAGACTTTAGAACGTCAGAGCTCTGATTCAGCTACAGTAATAATCTTTTCTGACGATTTGTTCCAATCACATCAATGAGTTATAACCTTTGAGATGTAACTATTTGAAGTCGTACTACAGCCGGTAGAGGCTATTTCACCCGCGTAAAATGAACCAAGGCTTATAAACATTAAATCAAAGGGGAAGCACTTTTTCATAAATAAAGGGGTTTTAACAGTGGCATGAAGAATACTACCATTACACTCCTATTGAAATTCTCTTTTTTTACGGCTTTTGGACAAACAGATAGCCCTTTAGAGCATCGAGTTTTTGACCCTGATTTAAAAACAGTTCAGCTGTACACCTTTGGAGACGGAACACTCCCCGCAGGAATGAGTAGCCAGGTTTTGACCTTAAATGGGAGCTCTGAAATGGTATTAGAGTTTGATGACTTAAGAGCAAGCTATAGACAGTTTCATGTAAAAATTCAACATTGCAACCTAGACTGGACCCCTTCTAGATTAAGGGATCTCGAATATTTGAATGACTATAATGATTTCATTATCAATGATTATGAGATTTCTCAAAATACTAAAATTGCCTACTTCCATTATGGATTTGTCTTGCCGAGGATAAAAGTTTCTGGTAATTACGCACTTCTTCTATATGAAAATAGTCTATCCGAGAATCCTGTGGCTTCACTAAGGTTTAGGGCTTTAGAGAATAGGGTAGGGGTTTCGGCACAAGTGATTAGAGCCCAAGATCCAGCTCTCTGGCAAACACACCAACAAGTAGATTTTGAATTGACTTATGGCGACTATGATATAAGAGACCCACGGAACGACTTTAAAATAATCATTCGGCAAAACTTTAATGAGAATCTTGTTAAAACAGGTTTTAGGGCTTCTTCACTAAATGGTGGAAAAAGAACGGTAAGCTTTCATTTCTTTGAGAATGAAAACGTTTTTTCTGCGGTTAATGAATTTCGGAGTATAGACCTCAGAAGTAATTTTAATAGAGGGATTAATGTGGCAGAAATCCAGCAAGGTATAGAAGATAATGTATGGCTCGTGCCTCAAACTATCCGATCAAATAAGACTTATTTAGAGGCTGCTGATTTGAATGGTAGATATCTTATAGAAACGCTAGATGGAGATGAGTCTAGCTTAAACGCCGATTACATGCATGTTCATACAGGTTTCAAGCTAGAGCCTCTACCTCAATCAAAAAAGATATGTCTCATGGGTGGCTTTAACGGGTTCAACTGTCATGAGTTAGTATACAATGAGGCCTTTGGAGGCTACGAGTCTACGCTCTTACTGAAACAGGGTATATATGATTTCCAATTCGGTATTAGAGACACTTACGGTAATACGGAAACTTCTTCCTTAGAAGGTGACTTTTCATCTACAGGAAACACTTACGAAGTGTTTGTTTATCACAAACCTCCAGCGTCTCGGTCGGAGTTATTGGTAGGTTATGCAATGATGAACCAGTGATTTTTATCTTTTTTTGAGTTTCAGTTTTTTGTTTTGACGCTTATCTAAGGTCATCAAAAATGATGGTAGCAAAATCAAGTTGGAAATCATACCGATAAGCAGAGTCATAGAAACTAAGAGACCTAAGAAAACAGTTCCTTTGAATCCAGAAACCACATAAATCCCAAAACCAAAGAACAGGATGATGGCCGTATAAACCATACTTATGCCTGATACCTTTATTGTTTCAGAGACCGCCTCTGCAATGCTCTTACCTTTCTCTATTTCTTCTTTATACTTTGTTAAGAAATAAATAGTACCATCTGAAGCTATACCAAACGCAATACTAAAAATAAGGATAGTAGTAGGCTTGAGCGGTATTCCCCAAAAGCCCATAATTCCGGCAGTAATGATGAGTGGAATGATACTCGGGATGGTAGAAATAAGGATGGTTCTAGCATTTAAAAACTGAGTAGCCATAACCAAACTGACTAAAATAATGGCTAGAATCGTGCTGTCTCTAAGGTTTCTAAGTAGGTAATCGTTTCCCTTTGTAAATACCACCCCATTACCTGTTAATTCTGCCTCCATTTGCTCTTCTTTTGGCAGCCATTCTTCAAAGTCACTATCATAATTAAAAATGGTATCCATTTTAGCTTGAAGGCTGGCTATCATTTCTGTCATTCTTACTGTTCCAGCATCGGCACTTTGATAGCTTATTCGAGTATATCTTCTAGTGCTATCCATGAAGGAGCTCATAAGGTTTTCTTTTCCTTCCACCATACCAGAGTATGCAGAAAGTTTGTTAAGTTCTAAAGCCCCTGGCAACCTAAAATAACGAGCATCACCACCTCTGTAACCTTGATAGACAAACTTAATAGCCTCTACTACGGATACGGGTTTAGTAAATTCAGGGTACTTTTCAAACTCCTTTTGAACCATTTTGATTTTATTAAGCACCTCAGGACTTAATGCTCCATTTTCTACTTTGGTGTCTAATGAAACTTCTATAGGGACAATACCTTTAAATTTTTCTTCTATAAACTTGAGGTCGGTATATACAGGGTCGTTCTCTGGTAAATCATCCACGACATGACCAATACTCTTAATTCTAGTCATTCCAAAGACAGAGAGCAGAACCAAGGTACCCAAAAACCAATAGAGTTTGGTCCTTCTGTTGTGCACTATGAAATCCACTGCTTCTAAAAATTTAGAAATGTTTTTATTATCTAAATGCCTTACATGCTTGGATTTAGGTGTAGGGTTGTAACTGAAAATAATAGGAATAAGAACCAAGGAAAGTGCCCAAGTGGCCATGACAGCAATAGAGGCAACCAAGCCAAATTCTAAAAGTAAAGGGCTTCCTGTAAAATAGAAAACGAAAAAACCAATGAACGTAGTGACATTCGCAATGAACGTAGTTTTACCAATTTTTGTAATGGAAGTCTTTAGGGCCTCAAATTGGTTTTTACTTTTTAAATATTCCTCCTGGTATTTATTAATCAGGAAGATGGAATTGGGTATGCCAATGACCACAATGATAGAAGGAATAAGGCCCGTGAGCAGGGTGATTTTGTATCCGAAAAGATGTATTAGGCCTACGGACCATAACACAGAAATGGCGATAACCAAGAGAGCAAAAAAGACAACTCTAACTGACCGGAAAAACAAAAATAGTATTATTGCAGTGACTAAAAAAGCGAGCCCCATAAACCTAGCTACTTCCAAACTCACTTTCGCCATGAAATTGGTTCTCACAAAAGGCATCCCAGAGAAATGAGGTTTGATGCCTGTTTCGGCACCAAACTTTTCGGCTAAACGCTGAACATTAGCCGTGATGGACATTCGGCTCTTAGAATTCATTTTCTGCTCATTAAATGTTACAAGCATTAAATGAGATTTGCCATCTTCGCTAAATAAGAAATCTTTATAGAATGGGTATTTGTCAATAGTAGACTTTATGGAGTCTACTTCTGCCTGAACCTTCGGTCTTTCTGGAGAAATAGGGATGAAGTCAAACTTCTTTTTTTCTTCATTTGGAGAGATTTCAAAAAGATTTGTGTTGGAAGCTACATTTTGTACCCCATCAACAGTCTTTAGTTCTCTACTTAAATCATACCATTTATTGAAGGTTTCTAATGCGAAAATGTCTTCAGATTCAATGGCAATAATCATTACGTTCCCATCCTCACCATATCTATCTTTGAAGGCTTCATAACGTTGGTAGTGCTCATCTGTTTGTGGAAGGATTTTAGGCAATTCATAGGACAGCTGAAGCTGGGTGGTCATGTAACCCATAAAAGCAGTTACTAGAGCGATGAGGCTTAGCCAGGCTATCCTATTCTTAAGAATAAGTTCTGCTAATCTTTCCCAAAAGTTTTGGAGAAAGGGAATTTTCTTAAAAAAGGACATGAAAAGACTTTTAAGGTTTGGTTTTCGGAGGGGCAAATTTAAGAAAAAATGACCATTTTATTCACTTAAAGGGTAAAGTTCTGGCTTTTTAAAAGGTATCAAGGCGAATATTACAGCAGGGATATAAAAGGCCATTCTGCTAATGAGGTTATTTGTCAATAAACCAGAACTACCCATTTTCTGCTTACTGTTTTGGATACCAAAAACTATTTCATCAGCATGGCCAAGTTCATATCCATCGTGAACGAGTTTCACCACTTTCGAAGCTAAAAAGAAACCTGCTGTTCTCGCTTTTCCTAGGCGGTCTTTTGATAAAACGACAACCCACGCCATAGCTTCCATTTCAGCACCATGTAAAATGTTTCCACCTTCAATACCCACCCAAAAATCTGCCTTTGGTTGTGTTTCTTTTGCTCCTTTAGCTCTATTAAGAGCTCCTAGGTATGTTTCTTCAGATCCAATAGGTTGATCTGGAACTCCAGAAGGAATGGATATGCCTTCAAAATCAAAAATATCATCAGGAAATGTCTGTTCGAAAGCACCTTTTGTGGCATTGATTTTTGTGGGATTTTTAGATGCTACAAATACTTTCATTTTTTAAGGAAGGCTTCGGCCCAGACTAAATCTTCTGGGGTTGTGATTTTGATATTTTTGTACTCTCCTTCTATTAAATGAATACTATGACCTGCGGCTTCAAAAACTGAGGCGTCATCTGTATAATGCTTTTTTTCGCCTTCTTCATAAGCAGCCTTGATGAGACTTAAACTAAAAGTCTGTGGCGTTTGAATCAGCTTTATTTGATTCCTGTCTACTATTTCATTAGAACCATCGGAGTTTTCTTTTCGGATAGAGTCTTTACTAGGAACGGATAGTACTGCACAGTTTTCCTCTTCTGCTTCAGCAAAGGCCTCTAGTATTTTCTCTACACTCACTAGTGGTCTCACGCCGTCATGAATGGCCACTAGCCCTTCTTTACTATCAATGACATTTAGGCCATTCTGGACGGATTGAAATCTCGTTTCTCCACCAATTGCACTTTTAATTCTTCCTTGAAGGAGGGCCTGTTTGAGTGTTTTATTGCTTTGAATGATTTCGTCCCAAAAGATTAAATCACTTTTGGGTAATACTACCACTATTTGATTGCCATCAATCGCTAAAAATTTCTCTATAGTATGACTCAGAATCGGTTTGTTTCTAAGAGGAAGGAATTGTTTAGCAATTACGCTTTTCATTCTGCTCCCAGAGCCACCTGCTACAATTACGGAATAAATATTTTTCATCTGATAGGGTAAAAAAATAGCCCACCTTATGGTGAGCTATCAAATATAAAAAGAAAATGTCCTTAAATAATCAACATAACATCTCCATAGGTGAAGAATTTATATTTCTCTTTAATGGCTATTTGGTAAGCCTCTCTGATGAGGTCATATCCGCCAAATGCACATGCAGACATCATAACAATAGACTGTGGCAAGTGGAAATTTGTCAAACATGCGTTTCCAATTTTGAATTCGTAAGGAGGGAAGATAAATTTATCTGTCCAGCCGTCATCAATAGGATTTAAAGTGTCTTTGGCAGAAACAGAAGACTCAAGACTTTTAAGCGAGGTGCTACCAATAGCACAAATTCTCTTATTCTCCACCAATGCCGTGTTCACGATATCACAAGTAGCCTGAGGAATTGCAAAATTCTCTGAGTCTGTCTTGTGTTTAGTAAGATCTTCTACATCCACGCCTCTAAAGGTTCCTATGCCTATGTGAAGTGTAACTGGTGTGAAAGTAACACCAGATATTTCCATTCTACGCATCACGTTTTTAGTGAAGTGCATACCTGCAGTAGGGGCGGAGATAGCTCCTTCGTTTTCCGCAAAAATAGTTTGGAAACGTTCTCTATCTAAATCATGGACTTCTCTGTCTATAATTTCTTTAGGAATCGGGGTTTCGCCTAATTCGTGTATCGTCTGCATCATTTCCTCATGATCTCCGTCAAAAAGAAAACGAATAGTTCTTCCTCTAGAAGTGGTATTATCAATAACCTCTGCCACTAAGTCGCTTTCTCCGAAATAAAGCTTATTTCCTACTCTTATTTTTCTGGCTGGGTCTACTAAAACATCCCAAAGACGCATTTCCCTATTAAGCTCTCTTAGAAGAAAGACCTCAATTTTAGCACCTGTTTTTTCCTTAGAACCGTATAACCGTGCAGGGAAAACTTTGGTGTTATTAGTCACCATCACGTCACCTTCTCCAAAATAGTTAACGATGTCCGTAAACATCTTATGTTCTATTTTTCCAGTGTCTTTATGAATCACCATCATTCTGGCACCATCTCTAAATTCCTGAGGCTCCATGGCTATGAGTTCCTGCGGAAGGTCAAACTTAAATTGTGAAAGTTTCATTCGTGATTCGTTTTAAATATCTTATATCTTGCGATTTTAAAGAAACTGCGAAATTGCACTTTTTTAATATCGAGCGGGCAAAGCTACAACATCGAAATAGGGCTTGTCAAGGAAACCGAAGGATTTAAAATAAACACGCTTTGAAACGCCTTTTGACGGCCTTTTTTGTGGTAGAAAAACTAATTCAAAACTAAAACAAAAAAATAAGTTGGCGTTTCCCTTGAAATCAAACTTGGATTATTCCTTCTAAATAGGATATGGCATTTCCAGATATGAGTACTCTATTTCCCAAGTTTTGACATATTAAAACACCACCTCGTTGATGGAGTTGTTTGGCTGTCATATCGTTTTTCTTTAGAACTGTGGACCAATATGGAATGAGCGTAGTATGTACAGAACCCGTTACAGGGTCTTCATTTGTGCCGGTAGGGGGGGGGACTAATAAAATCAAGGTCATTTCCTTTAGCTGTGCAAATAATTCCCTCGATTTTATTTGTTTTAGGGCGGAGAAGTTAGGCCTGGGACTTTCTATTTCAGACTTATTTTTGAAGGCTAAAGAGTAATTTTCGCTTGCTATTAGTGCTTCTTATGCCCAGATATTAAATCCTTCCAATAGACCTTCCGGTATACGGCCTTCTTCAGGCAGGGAAGTTTAAAGTAAATAAATCACCTTCATTTGTGACAATGGGGTAACCGCTTTGAGAATAGAAGGTTATTTCTGATTTGTTAAACCCAAGGTTTTTGGAACGTACATGGGTAGAGGCTAAGGTGGCATGGCCGCATATATCCACTTATAAGGCGGGTGTAAACCATCTATAGCGTATTTGGCTCCTTCTTTAACAAAGAAGGTAGTTTCAGAAAGGTTATATTCGGCCGCAGTCTGCTGATGTTTTTTCTGATGTCAGCCATTTTTCCATGGAAACTATTGCGGCAGGGTTTCCACCGAATAGTTTAGACGTAAATGCGTCTGCTTGATAAATGGAAAGTCTCATTTTCTTTTAAGTACGGCTTGAGTGAGATAAATCATTAATGCCCCTACAGAGCTTAGGTAAATAAGGTTTCGAGAATCTAGAACTCCTCTTCCTAAGGATGTATAATGAAACTGTAAACTGATGAAATCAGTATAATATTGAAATGTACCCTTAAATAACTGGGACAACTGATGTATACCATCATACATAAAATAACAAACGAAAGCACCTAAAAGAAAGGCAATAACCTGGTTGTCCGTTAATGACGAAATCATTATGCCTATGGCAGTAAACGCCCCAGCCAAAAGGATAAGGCCGAAATAAGAACCTATGACAGCTCCTGTGTCAATATTGCCCTGTGGGCTGCCTAGATTAGAAATACTAAAGTAATAAACTACCGTCGGCAGTATGGCTAGTGTAATTAAAAACCAAGCGGCTAAGAATTTACCCAGGACTATGTCAAGATGAGATAGTGGCTTGGTCTTAAGAAGCTCAATAGTTCCAGTTTTATATTCCTCTGAAAAAGAACGCATGGTTATGGCCGGAACCAGAATCAAAAGAATGAAAGGAGTTAAATTAAAGAAGGAACTCATTTCTGCATACTGATAATCCAAGACATTGGAATCTGGAAAAACCCATAAGACAAGACCTGTAAGTACTAAAAAAAGCACAATGACTATATACGCAATCAGCGAATTCAAATAGCCATTGAGCTCTTTTCTAAATAGCTGAAACATAAATTAAAAAACGGGTTTGTTTTCCTTCATGATGGCAGAGACAACTAAAGAAATAATTAGACCTATTATCATTGTGAAAATTAAGCCAAAAACGAACATCATAGGGCCAGTTGAGAATTTGTCAGTCATTTGGATGGCAGCTTCAATTTGCTCTTCGCCAAGGCCTTGTTCTTCGAAATTTTCAATCTGAAAATCTCTCATCTGCTCTGTAAAGGTAGGGTCAATGATCTTCACGAAAAGAATGCCCCAAAGTGAACTAATGACACCAGAGACACCAGTTAGTAACATTCCTAAGCCAAAGCCCTCACCGAAAGTCATGAATGC
>JBLHOT010000108.1:0-11515 GCA_047623945.1 Arcticibacterium sp.
AATAAAATGAAAAACTTAATCAAAAATATACTAGGAATAGCATTGGTATCTGTTTTTGCCCTTACCAGTTGCGATAAAGACAAAGATATGGACATGGATCCTATCATGGATACCACTCCAGACTTCATTGGAACATTTAATACTTCAGACCAAATGGGTCGCCCAGCAGTAAACACGGTATTCGTACCATCTGGTATGAAAGACCAATTTAACGTAACGCCTCCGTCTCAGCAAGGTGGCATGTATGCAACAGCGTTCGCGGCAGGACTAAAAGGTTTAAGCCCTGCTTATGCCAATGATGGGGACAAAAATGCTCTTGGTTTAGATGCAGCCACTTTTGGTGGAGTGTTAGCTACAGACGTTTTAACAGTCGCTACTACAGGCACTACCACCTTCTATGACGGCACCAATGTCCTGACAGGTAGAAACCTGGCCGACGACGTTATTACAGTAGAGCTGTTATTGATATTTGGAGGAGAAGACTTCACTGAAAATCCAGGCTTATCAAACGATAACGTGGATGCTAATGACAAAGCCTTCAGCAGCTCTTTCCCATATCTTGCCAGCCCTTGGTAAAATAATTTTCAAATAGGGCGGGCATAACGAACCCGCCCTTATTTTTTAAACTCAAACAATTACAAAGATGAACCGGCTATTACTAATCTTAATGGGTGCCATAATTATGGCCTGTAACCCACCTAAAAAATCCTTTCTATCTCCTACCGACTACAATAATTATCTTTCTCTGAATCTAGAGAACAAAAACCTCGAAGCAGCTCAATCAGAACTTGAATTTTGGACTGAAAAATATATACAGGCTCCTAGTCAAAGTAGCTACCTCAGCAAAATGGCCGCCTCTAACAATGCTCTATTTCAATACACCGGAAATGTAAATTACCTTAATGAGGCTGGTAATCAATTAGGCCTTGCTAATGAAAAAAGAGGTTATAAAAGTGCCTCTTTATTAAGAGCAATTGCTAAAACAAGAATAACACAGCATCGCTTTCAAGAAGCCAATATATCTCTGTTAAAAGCAGATTCATTAGGCGACCAAAAGATAGCCACAGAGAAAATGCTTTTTGATGTAGCCATGGAGTTAGGCAACTATAAGCAAGCAGAAACTCTTCTGAAAAAGATTTCAGAAACCGAAGATTTCGATTACTTCATCAGACTAGCCAAATGGTATGATTATAAAGATGATACACCTGGTGCCATTGACCAATTAGAGCTGGCTGTTTTAAAAGCAGAAGAACTGGATAGCGATGAACTTAGACTTTGGATTTATTCCAATCTTGGAGACTTTTATGGTCACTTTGGCAAAATTGAAAAATCTTATACGCATTTTTTGAAGGATTTGACTATTGACCCAAATTATAGCTACGCCCTAAAAGGAATAGCATGGATTCAGCTGTCTTCCGAAAAAAACATAGAAGAAGCAGAAAGAATTTTAAACTTCTTGGAAGAAAAACATCCTGTACCAGATTACGGCTTGCTTAGAGCTGAAATTGCCCAAATTAAAGGCCAAAAGTCTGATGCAAACACATCGGTAGACTCATTTATCAAAGAAGTTTCAAATCCAAAATATGGTGATATGTACAATGCCTATTTAGTAACGCTTCTTAAAAACGATCCTTTAAAGGCACTAGCCTTGGCTCAAAAAGAAGTAACTAACAGGCCTACACCACAATCTTATCAACTGCTTTCATGGGCTA
Organism: Arcticibacterium sp.; assembly: GCA_047623945.1. Lineage (GTDB taxonomy): Bacteria > Bacteroidota > Bacteroidia > Cytophagales > Spirosomataceae > Arcticibacterium. Next base: position 1,713 of record JBLHOT010000108.1, read on the forward strand.
TGAACCTAAACGGAAATAATTCTGAAGCCTTGCTCCTTGTAGAAAATAAGGTTAAAGACAAGACTTTTGAGCCTAAAAGCTTACTCCAAATGGCCGAAGTCCTCAAAGCTGCTGGGAAAAACCAAGAGGTTTCAGCCCTAAAGCTTGAACTCGAAGATTGTTCTTATGAATTAGGTCCTTCGTTAGCCATGGAAGTCTCAAAACTTTAAACTCATGAAATACTTAATCTTATTTGCGGCTCTTTGCCAGAGCTTAGGTGTTTTCGCTCAAAGTTTTTCTGGACGTGTGGTAGATGAAAATGGCCAAGGTATACCAGAAGTAACCATTGCCAACCTCTCACAAAACCAATATCACAAGACAGACTTCCTTGGTAATTTTGATTTAGGAAGGGTAAGCCAAGAAGACAGTCTTAGTTTTAAAATGATTGGCTACGGCACCAAATCAATATTATATTTAGGCGAAAAAGAAGAGGAAATAAAACTGGAGCCTGAAAGTATTTCATTAGCCGCTATAGAAGTAAAACCAGAACTAAATGCTCTTAAGGTTTTTGCAGATGTAAATTTGGATCTAAATCCCGTAAACTCTACTCAAGACCTCCTCCGATTAATGCCAGGACTCTTTACTGGACAACATGCAGGAGGAGGAAAGGCTGAACAAGTCTTTCTTAGAGGCTTTGATATAGACCATGGTACGGACCTTAGTATCTCCGTGGACGGAATGCCGGTGAATATGGTTTCTCATGCCCATGGGCAGGGTTATGCCGACTTACATTTTGTGATACCTGAGACTATTGAAGGCGTGGAGTTTTCTAAAGGAAGTTATCAAATGGAGCAAGGGAATTTTGCCACTGCCGGTAGTGTGAGCTTTAAAACCAAAGAACGCTTAGAGCAAAATAAGCTTAGTATAGAATACGGGAGTTTTAACCATAAAAGAGCTTTAGGCCTTTTCAATATTGTTTCAAAAAAGAATCAAAATCAATCTGCTTATATCGCTTCAGAATACATTTATTCCGATGGCCCATTTGAGTCTCCTCAAAACTTTAATAGATTTAATGCCTTAGGTAAATGGACCTCAAAAATCTCAAATTCTGAAAAAATTAGCCTTTCTGCTTCCCATTTCACAAGCCGTTGGAACGCCTCAGGTCAAATTCCTCAGAGAGCCGTTGATAGTGGTTTGATTACCAGATTTGGATCCATAGATGATACCGAAGGCGGGCAAACTTCGCGTACAAATACTATTTTGACTTACAATAAGTCACTTCAAAATAATGGCTACCTAGAAACTAAGGCTTACTACACCCATTATGATTTTTTACTGTTCTCCAACTTTACTTTTTTTGATTCAAACCCAATAGACGGAGACCAAATAAAACAGGCCGAATCTAGAAATCTATTTGGCTTTGAGACCAGCTATAATAAAACCATCGGCAAGTTAAACCTGAACTCAAAAATAGGCTTAAGAAAAGACTTAGTTGCTGATAACGAACTAGCTAGAACTAAAGCCAAAATAGAGATTTTAGAATCTCTTCAATATGGCGATATAGATGAAACTAATGCCTTTGCGGGCTTAGAAGCTCAACTATATTTAAACAAATGGCAAGTGATTTTGGGCCTGAGATTAGACCACTTCAATTTTAGATATAGTGATAATTTACTGGATAATGCCACGGCATACGCTAGTCAAAAAACACTTTTAAGCCCTAAACTTAATTTTATTTATCAAGCCAATCCAAATGCACAATACTACCTGAAAATGGGAACTGGTTTCCATTCGAATGATAGTCGAGCGGTGACTTTTGATAATGTTGGTCAAGTACTCCCTCGCTCCTACGGAGCAGATTTAGGTTCTATCTTAAAACCTTCTAAAGGATTATTACTTAATGCCGCATTATGGTTTTTAAAACTAGACCAGGAGTTTGTTTATGTAGGTGATGAAGGCATCGTGGAGCCCAGCGGTCAAACGAGACGTTTTGGAGCAGATGTTGGTATCCGAGCAGAACTCAGCAAACACCTATTTTTTGATTCTGATATCACTTATTCTAATGCCAGAAGTCTGGAGCAGCCTAAAGGCCAAAACTATATTCCTTTGGCACCAGCATTTACACTCTCTGGTGGTTTAAGCTTAAACAACTTTAAGGGATTCTCAGGAAGTTTGAAAACAAGAGTAATAGGAAACAGGCCTGCAAATGAGGCTTACTCTTTAGAAGCCAAAGGTTACTGGATTACAGATGCCAATGTAAACTATGAAGTGGGTAAGTTTAATCTAGGACTATCTATCCAAAACCTATTTAACGCCACCTGGAATGAAACACAATTCGCCACAGAATCTAGACTTTTTAAGGAGGAAAATTCAGTAGAAGAAATCCACTTTACCCCCGGATCACCATTCTCTTTAAAAGCTTCTGTTTCTTCTAGGTTTTGATTAAAACTGCCATGTCGCCTGCGTTGGACCGTCAAACATTACATAGTTTCACAGACTTAGGAGAGTAGATTATGTAAAGTTTTCTTTTAAAAATCACGCACTTTCTTTGTAACCTTTAAATTTATCATTACTTAGAATGTGTTATCATTGGTTTCTAAAATGCCCTTTAGAAAGCAAATAATCACATTAAATTTTGATATGAATAAGCTAACCGCATACAGTAAACGTTTTTTTGAAAAAGATTCCTCCACTGGTATTCTGCTAATTTTTGCCACCGTTGCAGCATTGGTAGTTGCCAATACTCCTCTACGCCATCATTACCATCATTTCATGGAGCTGAAGTTTACCATCGGTTTCAAAGATTTAAACATTTCAAAATCCATTCATCACTGGGTAAACGATGGATTGATGTCCTTGTTTTTCCTGTTGGTAGGTCTTGAAATTAAAAGAGAACTAAAGTTCGGCAGACTAAATTCCTTCAGCTCGGCCGTTTTTCCAGTAGTCGCTGCTATAAGCGGTGCCTTATTTCCTGCTTTGATTTTTTGGGCTATTAACAGAAATACTCAATATATAGATGGTTGGGCCGTCCCTATGGCAACCGATATTGCATTTGTTATTGGCATAATAGCCATGCTCGGATCTCGCGTTCCTCCGTGGGTAAAGGTTTTTGTAACCACGATTGCGGTAGTAGACGATCTCATTGCGATACTTATTATAGCCTTCTTTTATACGGAACAAATCAACTGGTCAGCACTGGGTATAGCGGCCATATGTGCCTTAACCCTTGCATTACTTAATTACAAAAACGTAAGCCGATTAACTCCTTATCTTTTTGTTGGCTTTTTTCTGTGGTGGGCAGTACTCGCGTCGGGTATTCACGCTACTGTGGCTGGTGTTATTGTGGCATTAACGATCCCCTTGCATCGCGAATGGAAATTGGAAAAAGTAAAGGAATATGCGAACAAAGGGGTCAACTTTTTCAAAAAAGCAAACGATCATACTCATCCCTACTCTACTGGACAAGCACACGAATACTTGGAAAAACAACAACGCGAAATGGAGTCTCCGCTAGTACGACTAGAACGAAAACTGCACACTCCGGTGTACTTTTTTATTATGCCCTTGTTTGCCTTTGTAAATGCCGGAATTTTCATGGATAGCACCGTTTTGAGCCAAGTCTTTCAAACTACAATGACTTGGGGAATTATTTTTGGATTGTTACTCGGCAAGCCAATCGGCATTTTACTCTCGATCTGGGTTTTGGTGACTTTTTTCTATAAAGAGATGCCGACATCCCGAGCGGTATGGAAAGTTTTGTTTGGGGTCTCGTTGTTATGTGGCATTGGTTTCACCATGTCGCTTTTTATAGCAAATCTATCTTTTAACAACGCAGCACTCCTCGGTAGTGCCAAAATCGGAATACTTATTGCCTCAGTATTGAGTGGCTTGGCTGGGTATTTTGTGCTTTACAGCCGAACCGAACAATCCGAAATTCTTGAGACCGGTACCTTAGGCATGGAGGAAAATGTTGTTGTGAATGAAACAAAAAGTGACAATTCATAAGATAAAAACGGAAGATAATAAAAAACCCTCTCCATGACGAGTACAACACTGAGACTCGTACAGAGAAAAAGTAAAGCTTAAGTATTCTACCAATCCACCACCGAACCATCCACTGGGTCATAAGGCTCTGGATTTGTCCAGTCATGGCCAAGTTTGTCTTCGATTTTGTCTTCATCAATTTCTATTCCAAGGCCAGGTCCGTTTGGAACCATGACATGCCCGTCCTTTTCTAATTTGAAAGGTGTCTTTAAATAACCTTCTCCTAGAGAAACTTGCTCTTGCACCAAGAAGTTAGGAATACTGGCGGCTAATTGAAGTCCGGTAGCCAAAGAAATAGGTCCCATAGGATTATGAGGAGCAATTTGAGCATAGTAGGCTTCTGCCATTCCAGCAATAATCTTCACCTCAGAAATACCTCCAGCGTGACACATGTCTGGTTGTAAAATAGTAGCGGCCCCTTTCTCCAAGATTTCCCTAAAACCCCATTTTGTAAAAACTCGCTCGCCAGTAGCTATTGGTAAATAGGTACTTCTAGCAATATCGGCAAGCACGTCCACATTTTGTGGCTGACAAGGTTCTTCTATAAACATGGGCTGGTATGGCTCTAGTTCTTTGATTAATATTTTGGCCGTCTGCGGTGAAATGACGCCATGAAAATCTATTCCAATGTCCATTTCGTCCCCCCCAGCCGCACGCAACGAAGCAAAATTAGCTACCGCCGTTTTAATGAACTTGGGATTTTCTATCGCTCGGGGAGGATGATCTTTAGCCACAGACGTTTTTATAACGGTGTAGCCTTCTGCCACTCGCTGTTTCATTTGTTCGGCATTTGTTGCTCTACCATAAATACATACCCTATCTCTAGTTGGCCCTCCCAAAAGCTCATAAACGGGTACATTAAGCATCTTGCCTTTAATATCCCAAAGGGCATGGTCTATTCCACTCAAGGCAGAAGTAAGAATAGGGCCGCCTTTATAAAAAGCATGTCTGTAAATCGCCTGCCAGTGGTGTGTGATATCTCTAGGGTCCTTACCCAATAAATAGGGTTCTAATTCTTTTATGGCCGTCTGAATCGTTAGGGCTCTTCCTTCCAATAAAGGCTCTCCCAAACCTACCACCCCAGCGTCTGTATGAATCTTCAAGAAGACCCAACGAGGTTTTACCAGAAAGGTCTCCAGTTTTGTGATTTTAACCTTAGTCCTGTCTACGGGAAATAACCTCGGCTCTGGATTAGCAAAACTTGTAGATGGGATGGCCAGGGAACCAGCCAATCCCAGTGCCGTCAATGCCTTACGTCTTGAAATACGATTTTTTTCTTGTTTCTTCACGTCAATAGAGTCTTTAGTACTTTAATATTCAATGATATACATCAAAATAATGGAGACTGTCCAACTCTTTTGAAATAGCTTCCTAATTTACTCAAAAGATTAAGTAATGTTTACATAGACCCAATTTAGGTGTACATAATGTCAAGATAGTATTGAAATTCAATAGTTTCTTTAATCTATCCAAAAGCACTTTTAAACAAAAATATTCTAATTTTAGGATATGAAAGGCTTTGGAAGTCATTCATTAAATCAACCTAGCAGTATGAAAAAAACAGTAGCTCTTTTTATCTTATTCTTTACCAGCATTGGCCTGCAGGCCCAAAGTCTTCCAGCTTTGGAACTTACAGACTCTTGGCTCCAAGAAATAAAGGAAAAAGCTCCTGAGAAACTTAGTTTCCCGAGCAGTGAAAAACATAAAGTGTTGGTCTTCTCTCTGCATACTGGCTTTGATCATTGGGTAATTCCTTTTGCGGAGGCTGCCGTGAAAACCATTGTAGACAAGGCTGGTGGTCTTGAGGTGACGTACACCAAAGACATCAATTTACTAAACAAAAAGAATCTGAAGCAATATGACGCCGTAGTGCTTAACAATAACTGTAGCATTGGCGATAAACGAGATATGTTTTGGGATGTCTTTAAGAATGAATCTGATAGCCTATCGGCTGTAAAAAAATCAGCTAAATTTGAAAAGGGCCTTCTTCATTATGTCAAAAAAGGTGGTGGTTTGATGAGCCTTCATGGCGGCATTGTGATGCAAAACAAGTCGGCCGAATTTAGCGAAATGATGGGTGGTAGTTTTGAGTATCATCCAAAACAGCAGGAAATAGAAGTTAAATTAGTGGATGCGAAACACCCTTTAGTTCAAGCTTTCGAAGGCGTAAGTTTCACACATAAAGACGAGCCTTACATATTTAACAATGCTTACACTAAAAAGAACTTTAAACCTCTACTCTACTTTGAAGCCTCCAAAATTGAAGGATTGAGAAATCCTGACGGCGATGCTATTCGCTATGTATCTTGGATAAAAACTTATGGGAAAGGCCGAGTTTTTTACTCTTCCCCATCGCACAATGCACAAAGCTTTAGTAATCCTAAACTCTTGAAATTCTTTTTGGACGGGCTACAGTTTGTTGTTGGAGATGTGGATTGTGACATGAGTCCTTTAGGAGCGGAGTAATCTTCAAAACTTTAAAAACGTTTCAATCTGCTGATTGATAAAGTTCTCATACATGAGGTTGCTTACTTTTTTGCCGTCGAAGTGTTTACCTATTTCGCCCAGTTTAACTCTAAGACCTAAAACGTTAGCACCCATATAAGACAAGACATCATTGAGATGGCTTAGACCCACAGCGTTACCCAATACTCCTTTCGCAAGGCCCACTAAAGCTACTTTTTTATTAGCTAAAGAGTCTGGATAACGTAACCCGTCAATAAACGTTTTCAGAACCCCAGGGAAGGACCCGTTGTATTCTGGAGCAAAAAAGATAAGTTTTTGAACGCTATCAATACTTGCCTGAAAGAGATTATAGGCATCGTTTCTCCCTCTGTTATGATAAAGAGCAGAGAATGCAAAATCATCTGGTAAGTCTTTCAAGTATAGAAGTACGGTCTCATAACCTAAAGACTCAATTTTCCCACGATAGTATTCCGCCATTTCTAATGACAAGGCTCCTGGCCTATTGGTACCTACCACAATTCCTATTTTCTCTGGCATACTCGTAAAATTCCGTTCTTTATACACAACAAATAGGACGCTGCTAAGTTCGCTATAGCCGCTGATAGCAATTCTTTCTATTTTCTATCTAATAGACCATTACCTCTGAGTCAAAAAAACGAGCTTTTCTGTGTCTTAAAGCCCAAAAATCTTACTTTTGGTATCCTTTCAGGTAGTTTTAGCGGAAAAGCCCCTAAAGTTTAAAGAAAATCTAATTTTAATACCAAAATTATAATTTTATGAGTCAATCATTGATTAAGCCGGGTGTAGTAACTGGTGAAGCTCTCAATCAATTACTTCGTCATGCCAACGAAAATAATTATGCACTTCCTGCTGTAAACGTAGTAGGCACAAATTCAATCAATGCCGTTTTAGAAACTGCAGCAGCTTTAAAGTCTCCTGTAATTATCCAGTTTTCTAACGGCGGAGGCTCATTTTACGCAGGTAAAAGCCTTTCAAATGATGGTCAGAAAGCTGCCATTGCAGGTTCTATTTCTGGAGCACTTCATGTGCACCATATGGCTGAGCACTATGGCGTGCCTGTCGTTTTACATACAGACCACTGTGCTAAGAAATTATTACCTTGGATTGACGGACTTTTGGATGCCGGCGAAAAGCATTTCGCTCAAACGGGCAAACCGTTGTTCAGTTCTCATATGATTGACCTTTCTGAGGAATCATTAGAAGAGAACATGGAGATTTGCTCTGAGTACCTTAAGCGTATGGCCAAAATAGATATGACTCTAGAAATAGAGTTAGGTATAACTGGTGGAGAAGAAGACGGTGTAGACAATTCTGATGTAGATAGCTCTAAGCTCTATACTCAGCCTTCTGAAGTAGCTTATGTTTACGAAACTCTTTTGGCTATTTCACCTAATTTTACGGTGGCAGCGGCATTCGGTAACGTTCATGGGGTTTATAAACCTGGTAATGTTTCCCTTCAGCCAAAAATCCTTAAGAATTCTCAAGACTTCATTCAAGAGAAATTTAAAACGGGACCTCTTCCAGTAAATTTTGTATTCCATGGTGGTTCTGGTTCTTCAAGAGAAGAAATTAGAGAGGCCATTGACTATGGTGCTGTTAAAATGAATATCGATACAGACATGCAATGGAGCACTTGGGAAGGATTATTGAAATACTATCATAAGAATGAAGCATATCTTCAGACTCAATTGGGTAATCCAGACGGAGATGATGTTCCAAATAAGAAATATTATGACCCACGTAAATGGCTACGTGAAGGAGAGACCAGCATGGTAGATCGTTTAAAAGTAGCTTTTGAAGATTTGAACTGTCTCAACAGAACAGAAGCTTTAGTTTAAGACTATTCTTCTACATTTTTGAAAAATCTCCCATCATTTGGGAGATTTTTTTATGCCTTATACCTATAAAGTACCGCTCATCTAAGATTTCCCGAAATAAAACAATTGTATTCTTGGCTGATGAGATTGCACAGCTAAACGTACATGTCCAAGCCTTTTCTTGAAAGGATGTAAATAGCTAGTATTAAGGTACCATTAAATAGTGTTGTACTTTTAGAAGTACTTGTATTACAATAGCGATAAGTCTAGTATTATTCTAAGAAATCGATAGGACTGTGATATGAATATCCCCTTCACCATATTACCCCTATTGCATCCATAAAGACTATTGTCCTATGTTTGCAGAGTAAAAGGGTCCCGGATTAAAAGTAATTTTTCAAGAAGCCCTTCTCTAAATTTTTTAATTAAAACAGACAAAAAGTATGAAAAAGTTAGTATTAACAGCAGCCATTTTGATGGGATTATCAACAGCTAGTACCACGTTTGCAAACGATCTTATTTACAGAGCCAACTTGGCCGAGACCGAGCTTAACCTTAAAGCTTTAAAAGGTGTTAAGTTTAAAGTGTCAGCCATAAATGTTTTGAATGAATCTGTCCTACAGATTAAAGACACCAGCGGCAATGTTCTTTTTAAAGGCATTGTAAGCAATGGTAATTATGAAAAAATATTTGATTTGTCACCGCTGCCAGACGGCAAGTATTTCTTCGAATTAAGTACAGGCAAGGACGTAACAAAAAGGGCCTTTGAAATCCAGACAGAGACCAAGCGTATCGTTTCTGCAGATTTAAAATAGAGTAATTCTAATTAAATTTTAAAAAACTATCTAAATCTGGACCTTCGCATGATATATGCGAAGGTTTTTTATTTCGTTTCAATCATGCAAATAGCTAAATTTGCGTTCCCTTTTCTGACCAATCGTCAGCCACAAGAATTAGCAAAAAAGATGTTTGAAAATTTACAAGATAAATTATCCGGTGCTTTTAAAACCCTGAAGGGGAAAGGCAGAATAACGGATGTCAATATTGCAGCTACTATTAAAGAAATACGTCGTGCTTTAATAGATGCCGACGTTAACTATAAAGTAGCCAAAGAAGTAACTGATCGGGTAAAAAAGGAGGCTCTGGACCGTAAGGTAATGGTAGCCGTAGAGCCTGGCCAATTATTCACCAAGATTGTTCAAGAAGAACTGACTGCCCTCATGGGCGGTACAGCTAAGAATGTAAATATTACAGGTAACCCTGCCGTGATATTAATTGCAGGTTTGCAGGGCTCTGGTAAAACTACCTTCGCAGGAAAGTTTGCTAATCATCTAAAGAAACAAGGGAAGCAGGTGCTTCTTACCGCCGCTGATGTTTACAGGCCTGCCGCCATCACGCAGCTGCAAGTTTTAGGTGAGCAGATAGGCGTAGACGTTTATGCCGAGCCTGATAATAAAAATGCTGTTGACATTGCCA
>JBLHOT010000109.1:0-11448 GCA_047623945.1 Arcticibacterium sp.
ACCAGCAGGAGAAGATAATAAGTTTGAATAAAGTCTTCCTAAAGGAGAACGAGCTGTTGGGTTTTGTCAAAGAAGATCCACTCGTTTCGCCCCTATTTACTTCTTGGAATGCTTCGCCAAAGAAAGCTGTATCGGCCCTTAAATCTATTATAGAAGTGTTACAAGAATCTATTTTTGAAGATTTAGATGCTATGGAAAGAGAGTTTTTTATTCTTTTTTATGGCGTTTTGAATAGGTTAGAAGATGAAATTGCTAAAAATGAAAACTTGAGTATTCTAGCTATCAAGCTTTTACTTAAAGAACTTTCAAAACTAGAAAGAGTACCTTTTACGGGTGAGCCTATTGCTCCTTTGCAGATCATGAGTTTGTTGGAAACCCGCTGCTTAGATTTTGATCATGTGGTTTTATTTTCATTTAATGAAGGTGTGATACCCTCCTCCTCAAAAAACAGCTCTCTAATTCCCTTTGAAGCCTGTAAAGAGTACGGCATTCCAGTGTTTTCGGATCAAGATTCTATTATGGCTTACCACTTTTACCGCCTTTTGATGCGTGCCAAGAAAGTTGATATGATTTATGCCAACGCCAAATCTAAGGGAATAGGGGGAGCGGCAGACCCAAGTAGGTTTGTGCTGCAATTGGTTAATTCCTTGGCGAAAGACAACCCGAATATAAGCCTAAGTCATAGGCTAATTGACTTTATGGAGGAAACAAATTCTAGGTCTGAACTGGCTATTGAGATAGAAAAGACACCCGAACTTAAGCAGAAATTAAAGACTTATTTGGAAGTAAAAGGCCTCTCGGCCTCGTCTATCTCCCAATACTATAACTGCTCACTACAGTTTTATTTTTCTAAGATTTTGGGATTAAAAGAAACGGATGAAGTAGAAGAGACTTTTGGAGCAGATGTCTTTGGTAATTGGATTCATCAGAGCATAGAAATAATTTCAAAAGAGGTCTTGCGACTCAAAAACTTAATTGGCCCAGAATTAAAGCCCCAAGTATTAAAAAGTATCCCTTTGGTGCTGGATCAGGTGTTTGAAAAGTATTTTGAGGGCTACCAAGTAGATCGTGGCATTAATCTCATTTATAGAAAAATGGCTGAAAAGCTGTTGGTTGATTATTATGAGAAGTGCCTTTTTAATGGCGAAGAGAAGCTGATTATATCTGTAGAAGAGAAATTTACGAAGGAGATTTTGGTTAACTCAGAAGCCGAAGTCCTCAAACTTAAACTGAACGGACTTATTGACAGCATTGAATTGCATGAGAATAAATTAGTTCTAATAGATTTTAAAACAGGCAAAGTTAGTGGCAGTGATGTTAATATGAGTGGAAAGTACAGTTTTGAAGAGTCCTTTTCCAAAGCTAGCAAAGGCAAGTTTAGACAGCTGGCTCTTTACAATTATCTAATTATTGACCAACTAAATACTTTAGGACACATTAATGGATTTAATATCCCAAAGGGAACCGAGTTGGTTTCTGGGATGTACTCTTTTCGTGATTTATCTGAATTCTACACTCAAAATGATATTTCTGAAAAGAATTTGGTAGAAGAAGTAGAAAACGTAATGACTAAGCTTTTGACAGAAATGATGGACGAAAAAATGCCATTTATGCAGACCAACGAGCTAAAAAACTGTGAATACTGTGCATTTAAGACCGTCTGTAATCGCTAAATCATTTATAATGTGGGCAGTTACTTTTAATAAAAAAAACTTAGGCCAAAAGCTTTGCTATGTTGATAAGTAAAAATACCTTTGTGCTCGATTCGGAGCAAGCCTTGAATTGAATGAAACAGAGGAATGGCAGAGCGGTCGAATGCGATAGTCTTGAAAACTATTGACTGTAACAGGTCCGGGGGTTCGAATCCCTCTTCCTCTACACTGAAGCACAAATAATGTAACAATTATTTGTGCTTTTTTTATGCCATATTGTTTGATTGTACTTTCTTAGGTCACAAAGTTTCCGGTCATAAATTAATAGGTGATATGCTGCCAAAGGTATTTAAGGTTCTTAGAATGGGTAATCCTGTCCTCAGGAAAAAGGCAAAAGAAGTAGACTATGAAGAAATTCAAACTACTAAAGTTCAAAGCTTTATTGACATTTTAGTTAATACCATGAGAAGCGAAATCGGAGTGGGTATAGCGGCACCTCAGGTGGGTAAATCTGTCCGCATATTTGTAATGGAGTGCCAGAATAATGAGCGGTATACAGGCAAAGATGGTTTTCCTATGACCGTTGCAATTAACCCAACTATTGAACCTACTTCAGAAGATCAAATTGAAAACTGGGAAGGCTGCTTGTCTATTCCTGGTATAAGAGGGAGTGTGCCTCGCTATTCGCAGGTCAAGTTAAAGGCCCTAGATAGATTTGGGGAATCCTTTGAGAAAGATTTACAAGGCTTTGAGGCTGTGGTAGCTCAACATGAATTGGACCATTTAAACGGAATTCTTTTTATAGACCGACTAATAGATACTAAGAAACTTGCTTTCTATGAGGAGTATCTGGAATTTGAAACCCAATAGTAAAGGGCTCTTTTGGGACTTTTTTAGAGTTGTAGAGAGTAAATACACAATCTTAGCTTAAAAAGAATTTTCTTTGTGATAAACTGAAGCGAATAGAAATTATGTGGAAAAAAATTGACAATAAACTAAAGGCAGAATTTACGTTTAAAGACTTTAATGAGGCTTTCGGGTTTATGACGAGGGTGGCTATACTAGCCGAAAAGCAGGGCCATCATCCTACATGGGAAAATACTTGGAACAAAGTGAACATCACGCTCACAACGCACGATGCAGGCAACAAAATCACCCAAAAAGATTATCAACTTGCAGAGGCTATCTCAGAATTAGTAAAACCCTAAAGTGTTGATAAAAAGGCAACAATGTCAACTAACGTGGATATATAGTTGATAATGAGAGGTATACACACAGATTGATAAAGTGGGATAAAATTGTCGCATTTTGTTCGTTTTGATGTACTGTCGTAGTCTATAGAATTAAAAAAAGAGTATAAACAACTGTTAATTAGTCTAAAATCACCATTTGACTTAATAATTTGAAGACCTCGGGCGAGTTTGTAGTTTTGTTAAGTAGCTCTTTGGAGCCATTAATTTTTGTTCACTTTTAAGTCTGTGCAAAAGAATAATACTGACCATGAGGAAGATAAGAGTAAATATTAACATTGTCTAAGCGATTTTATGATCTTAAGTATAATTAAGGTTTGACTAAATTCCTTTACAATTTCTAGGCCAATTTCATTAATTCGACTAATTCTAACTATCATAAACCCAAAAATATGTCTCTTATAATTGTACCTACGCCCATTGGCAACTTAGAAGACATTACCCTAAGAGGCATTAGGGTGCTGAAAGAGGCTGACTTAATTCTGGCAGAAGATACCCGAAAAACGGGAATCCTTTTGAAGCATTTTGAGATAAAAAGACCTATGCAGAGTTATCATATATTCAATGAACATCAGCAACTTAAGAACGTTTTGATGAAGTTACAAGAAGGGATGAATATTGCATTGGTCTCAGATGCCGGCACTCCAGCTATTTCGGATCCTGGGTTTCTTTTAGTGCGTGCTTGTTTAGAGAATGATGTGGAAGTAAGCTGCCTGCCAGGAGCTACCGCTTTTGTACCAGCTCTTGTAAATTCTGGTTTACCAGCAGATGCTTTTGTGTTTGAAGGTTTTCTTCCAGTTAAGAAGGGTAGAAAAACAAAATTAGAAAGTCTTAAGGAAGAAACACGGACAATGATTTTTTATGAATCCCCACATAGATTATTAAAGGCTCTCAAGGAATTTATAGAACATCTGGGTCCTGACCGAAATGCTTGTGTCAGTAGAGAATTGACGAAAATATATGAGGAAAATGTACGTGGTTCATTATCCGAAATTCTTTCTAATTTTGCTGACCGCTCCATTAAGGGAGAAATTGTGATTGTTATAGAAGGATTAAATAGAAAAAAGACCAAATGAGTTTATTAAAGGGAAAAGTGGCCCTCATTACAGGTGCTTCAAGAGGTATTGGTAACAGTATTGCCAGAGAGTATGTAAAACAGGGTGCCAGTGTGGCATTTACTTATTTATCCAGTGTAGAAAGGGGCGAGGCCTTAGAAAAAGAATTATCAGCAGAGGGTTTAAAAGTAAAAGGTTACCGCTCAGATGCTGCAGATTTTGCATCATCAGAGGCCCTTATTAAAAGTGTAATTGAAGATTTCGGCACCATAGATATTTTAATAAATAATGCCGGTATCACACGTGATAACCTTTTGATGAGAATGTCTGAAGAGCAGTGGGATGATGTCCTTCGAGTAAATTTAAAGTCTATTTTTAATCTGACTAAGAATATTACGAGAACCATGCTTAAAGCCAGAAGTGGCTCTATCATAAATATTACTTCGGTTGTGGGGCTTACTGGCCAAGCAGGGCAAGTCAATTATTCTGCTTCCAAAGCAGGTATTTTAGGTTTAACAAAATCTGTCGCGAAAGAATTAGGCTCTAGAGGCGTTAGATGTAATGCCATAGCTCCAGGTTTTATTGAAACAGAGATGACAGAAGAGCTTGATGAAGAAGTAAAAAAAACGTGGTTAACCTCTATTCCTTTAAAAAGAGCAGGGCAGGGCAGCGATATAGCCAATGCTTGTGTCTTTTTAGGCTCAGATATGTCTACTTACATCACTGGCCAAACTTTGGTAGTAGATGGCGGAATGGTGATGTAACAGGACTTTAAATGATTTCAAATTTATTTTTTCAAGATTCTCGCTGGTTTATCTTACTATGTTTAGCAGTAGGTATTGCCTATGCATTGGTTCTTTATACCAAGAAAAGTACGCTCAGTAAGAGTTTGAATAGGATTTTGGGAATTGGACGAACCCTTTTGGTGGCCGGAATTTGCTTCCTGCTTTTAAATCCTCTTTTAAAGTCCAACAGCATACGTACGTTAAAACCTATTTTAGTAATTGCTCTGGATAATTCTGCATCTATGAATCAACTTGGTTCTAAGAGGCTATACGGCTTGAAATCGGAGATTAAAAACGCGATTACTTCATTACAGGCCTCTGACTTTCAGGTTGACTTTAAAGTTTTATCAGGTGAGTCAAAATCTCTAGACATTGATTCTGTAGTCTTTGATACTAAAAAAACGGAGTTTGGAGGTTTTTTCCAGGATATAAAAGAGGAGTACAGTGGTCAAAATCTGAGTAACATAGTTTTGATTTCAGATGGTATGGTAAATACGGGTGTTTCTGTACAGCAGAGGGAGTTTCCTTTTACCATAGATGCTATAGGGTACGGAGATACTACTGTAAAAAGGGATTTGGCTATCAAAGGTTTGCGTGCCAATAAACTGGCCTACTTAGGAAACGACTTTCCTGTTCAGGTAGATATCTCTGCAGAGTTGTTCAAAGGAAAGGGAACCACTGTCATCATTAGGCAAGAGGACGAAATAGTAGCCCGTGAAATTGTCAATTTTAGTTCTGATAGCGATTTCAAAAGTTTAAACTTCAATCTGTCCACAAAGGAAATTGGTAAGCAGCGTTATACGGTCACCGTTTTGCCTTTAGGAGGCGAATCCAATACCAGAAACAATGGCCGGGATATTGTGGTGGACGTGGTAGACGGGAAAGAAAAGATTCTGCTGGTGGCTGCATTTGTCCATCCAGATATCAAAGCTTTTAAGGCTATCATTGAAAAGAATCCGCTGTTTGATCTAACCATCAAGATTGTTCAGCAGCATGAAGCAAGAGAAATAGAAAGGGAGGAATTTGATATTTTGATTTTACATCAGCTTCCAGATGGACAGGGACAAACTCAGGCTCTAACCACAAGACTGCTAGCGAAGCTTAAACCAACGATGTTTATTATAGGTGCCAATACAGACCTCAATAGGTTTAATGGCATGCAGGAGGTCGTCGGGATTTCTAATCCTCTAAATAGGCTGGATAAGGTTACTGGAGCTTTTAATACTTCTTTTACTAGATTTATTGCTAACGATAACTACACTACTATTATTTCTAAATTACCCCCTGTAACTGCTCCATTTGGAGTGTACAACAGTTTTCCGGGTTCCAATGTCATTCTTTTTCAAAAGGTAGGAAACCTTCAAACTACAAGACCGCTATTGGCTGTTAATACAAATGCTGCTAGAAAAGCTGCCGTTTTATCTGCAGAAGGCTTATGGCAATGGAGAATGGAGGAGTACTTTAATAATGAGGCACAGGAAGCGGTAGATGATTATATTTTAAAAACACTTCAATTAATTTCAGTCAAAGAAGATAAAGAAAAATTAAGGGTATATCCGGTCCAAAACGAAGTAGGCATAGATGAGTTAGTCATTTTTGAAACAGAGTCTTACAATGATCTATACGAAAAGATTACGGATTCGGATATTGAAGTCAAACTTGATATTTCTGGACCAGCGTCCTATAATAAGTCTTTTAATTACGTGGCTAATGGACAGAATAGAGCCTTTGAAGTGTCCGATTTAAAGGCTGGTGTCTACTCTTATAAGGCTGAAGGAAAGGTTTTAAATGTATTAAGAGAGAGCAGTGGGCAGTTTGTTGTGAAAGATAAGGATTTAGAATCGTTGAATATGACAGCAGATTTCGACCTTTTGAGGACTTTAGCCCTTAAAAATGGTGGCGAGTTTTATACTCAAAACACCATATCTGATTTGAAAGATAAACTGACAAGTACCAAAGTGCCCTCACGTTTAATCAATACGGAAGACCTTCGTGAGATTATAAATCTTTGGTGGTTGCTTCCACTTTTATTACTTCTAGCCAGTACGGAGTGGGGTTTGAGAAAGTATTTTGGCTCATACTAATAACCTTGAATGATGAATTCAAAGGACCAATTAGCTGAAATAAATGTTGCTAGAATGATGGGAGGCGACGTAAATGAACCCATCATAAAAGAGTTTGTAGAAAACTTAGACCAAGTTAACGAACTTGCCGAAAACAGTAGGGAATTTATCCATGTGTAGGAGAAGCAGTGAAAAAGCTATCCCAATTGCAAGAAAAGGGTGGAAGTGGCGTTTTTGATTTCAAGAAGCCAATGACGAAGCCCCATTAAGAAGAATAAAAACAAAGATCAATGTTTCAAATAGGAGATAAGGTAAGAATGCTTCGCTCTTCGGAAGAGGGAGTGGTGGTTCGTATAAAAAACGATATTGTAGAAATAGAAACTACGGATGGTTTTGAACTTCCCGTTATGGCTAATGAGCTTACAAAGGTCTCAGAAAAGGAAAATGAATATTTCCGAGGACATCACAAACAGCAGCAAGAAGCTATTTTAGATAAAATTGTTGAATCCAAAATACCCAGAGTTCAGGAAATTGGACTCGCCTTTGAGCAGATTAATGACTTTCTGATAAGACCTTATTTTGTAAATAAAACATCTACAGATTTGCTCTTCGTGCTATCGCTTAAAAAGAAAGAGGACTACGTAAACTTTGCCTCTGGGGTAGCCAAAAAGGATTCAGATCATAGAATTTATGAAGATTTAAAAAAGGAGGACTTTGGTCAATGGTCCAAATGGCGAGTAGATATCATCAAGTATGACAAAGATGTAGCGGCTACACTTCCTAGCTGCATTGAGGTAAAACTAAAAGGTGCCAGTTTATTTAAGGAGACACAGAAATTCCCATTCTTGGAGAAAACAGGTTATCTACATTTGACTACCCTAGAAAAGCCAAAAGAGTTATTAAAAACAAATAGTAATACGGAAGACCAAAATACCTTCTACGATTCGTATGCCTTTAATAAAACTAAAGTTGTAGACTTACATGCAGAAGCTCTTGGTATTGTGTCTGAACCTCCAACAGTAATATTTGAAGAACAAAAGAGGTTATTTATTAAAGAACTTGATGAAGCTATTACGCATAATGTAGTAGAGCTTACCCTTATTCACGGTGTGGGGAATGGCCATTTGAAAAGTTTTATTCATAAACAATTAGCTTCAAACGACCAGGTAGAATGGTTCAAAGAGGCACAAAAAGAGAAATTTGGTTATGGTGCGACTTTGGCTCATTTTAAGGCTTAGTGTAATTGTAGGTATGCTGGCGGCTTGTACTAAAACTTACCAACCAGAGGCCCCTTCAGAAGTATATGACAGTTTAGGCTTAGACAGCCTGAGTAATAAGGTTTCTTACATTACGGTTCCTATCGAAATAGATATTTCCAATATTGAGAGGCAAATAAACAATAACTTCTCAGGCTTAATCTACGCCGATTCTTCTTTTGCCGGAGACGGCCTTAAATTTAAAATTTGGAAAAAGACTGACTTATCTTTTGAGCATAGAGAAAATGGCATCTTTGACTTTAGGGTGCCTTTGAAAATATGGGTGGAGAAAAGAGTTAAAGTCTTAGGAATGACTCAGACACCGTCTACTGAATTTGAGATACTGGCTAAGTTTTCTTCTAAACCTTACATTTCCTCTAATTGGCAACTTAAAACAGTGACCAACGCGGAAGGATTTGAATGGATTTCGGAGCCTAAATTATCTATTGGTGGCTTTAGCATTCCAGTGGCAGGTCTTATTGGCGGAATGATAGAAAATTATCAGAGCAGCATAGCTAGGTTAATTGACTCGCAGGTGGCAAATGAAGTAGATCTAGTGACTCCCGTCTTAAATGCTTGGAATGCCATCAAGGAGCCATCACAGCTATCAGAAGAGTATAATCTATGGCTTCAGATTATACCGCAAGATGTCTTGATGACCAAGCTGGTTTTTGATAAATCTGCTATTAGCACGTCTATTGCCATTAAGGCATTTTTTAACTCTAGCGTAGGAAAAAGCAACGTCACAGTTAAGAAGTCGGTGGAATTACCGCCCATTAAGTTTGCGAATCAATTGCCTCATGGCTTTGGTGTTCATCTTTATAATCTAGTCACATTTAGCGAGGCAGAAAAAATTGCTAAGGGCATGTTAATTGGTCAAAAATTTGCCTTTTCGGGAGATCGAGAATTAGAAATTTTAGGAGTAAGAATATATGGAGGAGCTAACAATAGACTAGTTATTCAAATAAAGACTGACGGTGACCTAAAAGGAACAATATTCTTAACCGGCGACCCAGTTTATGATAAAGACAGGCGACAGGTTATCTTAAAGGATACAAAATTCGATGTTAAAACGAAGAATCTGGCGGCAAAAGCCGCATCATGGCTTTTAGAAGAAACGGTGGTTTCTCAGATAGAAAATGAATTTGGAATACCCGTAGATCCTATTTTTAAGGAAGCCAAAAATTCGGTAAACGATTATTTAAATAGGAATTACAACGGCCTGGCAGTTCAAGGAAAAATAACGGAAATCATACCAGAAAATGTCATTTTGAAGAGTCAAGGATTAATGACCGTGGTAGAAGCCAAAGGAGATTTAGCAATAAAATTAACTAGCTTTGTACCGAAGAAATAAACCGTCTTATCGCTGCCTAGAATAAGGGAGAGGAAAGTCCGAACAGCAAAGAGCATCATGCTACCTAACGGGTAGGGGTTAATGAAAATTAACTACAGCCAGTGCAACAGAAAGTATACCGCCCTTCGGGGTAAGGGTGAAACGGCGAGGTAAGAGCTCACCGCTTCTTTAGTGATAAAGAGGGCAATGTAAACCTCATGAGCTGAAAGGTTAAATAAGTCTTGAATTTCTACTGGCTCGGTAGAAGCCTTAGGGCTGTCAGGATGGGTAAATCGTTAGAGGTTTTGAGCAATCAAAATCCTAGATAAATGATAAGAGTTTTCGTCAAGAAAATACAGAATTCGGCTTACAGGTTTATTTCTTCACTTTTTTTCTACTTAACAAAGTCAAGCTTTAAAGCAGGCAAACAAAACGCTGAACCCTTAAATGCACTTAAACGAGTGTTTGTATTTGTGAGAATATAGACAACTTGCGGCCCCCAAAATGACCGTTTAATAAACGGTTTTGCTAAACCGGAATAAAGTGATGAATTTGTGATGTGGAAGCAGAGACTTATACCGCTAACAAACGTTTACAATTACTTACAAAGGGATAAAGACTGCTGGCAATGCCACATTTGACTTGGACGAATTAGAACCGACTGAAGGGGATGGAGTTCTTAAACTAACCCCTGAAGAACTTCTGGATAGTTTTTTGAAAAATAAAATAGAACTAGGGGAATGCACAATCTCTATATATGGTGATTGGGAAGGCAGAAAACTAAATGTCAGACATAAATTAACATCTGTCGAATTTCATTCTAAAAAGAACATTTTAACCTTATCATTTTCAGACAATTGCCTACTAAAAATAAGAAATCCAAAGTTAATTTTTTATACAAGTTCGTATTTTAAAATTGTAAAAGCAACGGAAATCTTAAGGTAAATACCAGACGATTTTAGAGCCCATTCTAATTTTAGCTATTTGAATACAGGGAAAAAAATAAAAACAAAAAGCAATACAGATTGGAAACCACTTCTGGCGGACTAAGCAGATTAGACTGGGTATTAAATCAAAAGGTGGATGTTTTTGTGTTAGAATTAGGTGCCAATGACGGCCTAAGAGGCATAGAACTAAGCCAAACAAAACAAAACCTACAGGCTCATTATAGATTTGGTTTGGGAGAAAAACCCCGATACTAAAATCATACTGGCAGGCATGCAAATACCCCCAAACAATGGGTAAAGCCTACACCACAGAATTTAAAAACATTTGGACAGATTTAAGCAAACAAAACGAAGTGAAACTCATCCCATTTCTTTTAGATGGCGTTGGCGGAATACCTAGTCTAAACCAAGCAGACGGCATACACCCTACCATAGAAGGCCACCAGATTTTAGCTAAGAATGTTTGGGCGGTTTTGGAGGGGGTGATTTAGGAAGATTTATTAAGTCAGGGTATCTAATGGGACTTCTTACAAAAGGAATTAATCATTTATTTGTGGCCTGTAATTTTCACTATTATTTCTAATTCGGTTTAAATATTTATTACTTTTATTGGTATTCGCTTTTAAAATCATGTGTGAGTGATTTTAAAGTAATTTTATGTTAGTAGTAATTCAACTTATTCAAAATACCAAATAGCCATAGAAAATGAAGATTAATATTTACTTAATTTGTATACTTACCTCAATAGGAGCATTTGCACAAACCGCAGAAGAACGACAGAACATTCGTGGTAATTTGAACACAACTCTTTTAAATACTTTGCAATCTACATTTCAAAATAGATTTGAAAAAAATGAGATTGATATTGAAGAATATCTGAACAAAAACCCTTCAATTCAAAGAAGTTTTGTAAGAAATGGTTCGGTATTTTATTTAAAACGCCTAGATAGTAAAGGAAATCCCATTTTCATTAACACTAAGAACAAAGAATCTGGAACGCTAATAAAGGCTGACCAATTATATACAGGTGGCTCATTAGGGATTAATATTAATGGTCAGAATATGACAGCTGGAATTTGGGATGGTGGCCAAGTCAGAGCAAGTCAT
>JBLHOT010000110.1:0-11327 GCA_047623945.1 Arcticibacterium sp.
TGAACATCTGAAGGTAAACAGGAGACACCTGTACAATAAAGAGCGAAAAGGGCAGAGCCTTTGAACCCTAATTCTTTAAGAAATTCGTTTCTTTTGATTTTTTCCATGATCTGAAATTTGGTTTTAGGTAAAGTGGATGACTCGGTTGAAAACGGTGAGCCCATAGATTCCACGAAGGTCAAATTCTATTCAGATTATGTTTTTAATGATTAGATATACGCCAGCTTTGGTGTTGGCGTAAAATAGTTTTGTATTGTGCTATGGAAACGTCTTCTTCTAATTTTTTAGTATTCAGTATGTTCTTTTATTAATCTAAACCAATAAAACAGAAGAAATAAATCTTAGATTAAACATCTACTAATCAGATATTTAAAGTATCTGCCAAAATATTTATTAATTTAATGCTTCTTCAATTACTCTCTTATATTTTTTCTAAACCTTAAAATAAACTTCTCATAAATACTGAATTTTCTGAGCAAATTTTGATTAAATTGACCAATTAACAACAAATAATATGAAAACGAAATCACTACTAACCGTTGGACTTTTACTCCTATCTTTTATCACTTTTGGCCAGGGGTTTATGCCTGGGTTTGATATTTACTCCCATAAACAACCCTCCTATCTGACGCTCCAAGATGGAACTGAAGTGGAAGGTACTATAGATAAAGTCTCAAGAAAGAGAAACAATATTTCTGGTCTTAGAATGGAAGTAAATGGTGAAATAGTTGAGTATGATCCGGCAGAAGTAAAAGAAATGTACTTACCTGCTAATAAGCTGAATACGCTATCCCTCAAACTAGATAATTCATTAAACACTTCCATGGACTATGATTTGGATATGATTAATGAAGGTTATGGGTTCTTTGAGAACACGGAGGTCATGTGGGGTAAAAAAGTCCAGACGCTGATGATGCAATTAGTTAATCCGTCTGCTGCTAATAAAATCAAAGTGTATTTTGACCCGATGGCCATGGAGACTATGAAAATGAGTGTAAGTGTACTTTCAACTGGAGGTATTGACCGCTCTTATTACATTAAAACGGATGATGGCCCGGCCTATAAAATCTCAAAAGCAAACATTAAAAATGAGTTCAAGACGCTGTTTGCAGATTGTCCAAGCTTGCTTAAAGAGATTGGTAAAAAGCCGAACTGGAAGGAATTTGGTGATTATATCCATGCACATTCGTCATGTAAGTAATCAATATTTAAAATGCTTAAAAAGCCAAGACAGTCCTTTTAAAACTGTCTTGGCTTTTTTTGTACATTTTTCAAAAAGTATTTAAGCGTTATTAGTGGAATTACTTTGTATTTTTCCACCCTCTATACTTCATAAACAAATATTACTTTTAATGAAAGCAAAAAGTCCATTTGAACAACACGGTACAAAAGTCAAAAGCAATGGTATCGACATCTATTAAGAAACCTTTGGAAAGCCCGAAGACACCGCCGTTTTACTGGTCATGGGGATTGATTGTCAATGTGTTATATGGTCAATGGATTTCATTGAGCCGTTGGTTGCTGCGGGTTATTACGTCATCAGATTTGATAATAGAGACATTGGTCTCTCGACATGGATAAATGATTGGCACATAAGTCGGCTTTATTCATTGGAAGATATGGCAAAGGATGCTGTTGGTCTTTTAGATGCACTCCATATCAAAAAAGCACCTATTATTGGTGCGTCCATGGGAGGTATGATTGCTCAAAGGATTGCCTTATCACACTCAGAAAAGGCACTTAGCTTGACCTCCATCATGTCTACTGGGTTTGCCCTTAATCCGAATACCGTGAAAGAGTATTCGTCTAAAATAGCATTTAGAATGATGCCCTATTTGGTAAAAAGAATTAGAATAAAGAACAAAATACTTGATGGCAAAGTAACAGTTGATGCTTATCTAAACACCTATAAGATGTTATTGGCAGGCACAAAATATCCATTTAATGAAACCTATTTTAGAGATTTGTTTACGTTCAGTATTCTGGAACGTAAAGGGCAAAACCCCAAAGCACGATATCAACAACTTTGTGCTATTGTCACATCTGGTTCGAGACTAAAAGAATTACCAAATATTAAAGTTCCAACGCTCATTATGCATGGAAATGCTGACAAGTTAGTGCCTCCCTTTCATGCAGAAATTTACGCTCCATTAATTCCACAGGCCAAGATGGTTTGGCTAGATGGCGTTGGGCATGAAATTCCTACTGGAGTATTGCCACAAGTACATGTTGAAATTTTATCCGTTTTCAAAAAAGCTAATAGTAAACTTTTAGTCTCTTAAAACCGACAGAAATGAATAGCACTGAAAACTTTTATGATGTAATGATAATCGGGGCAGGCTTGTCTGGAGTTGGTGCAGCCTATCATTTAAAAGAAAACTGTCCAGACCGTACATTTTCTATTCTTGAAAGCAGAGCAAGTATTGGCGGTACTTGGGATTTATTTAAGTACCCTGGAGTTCGTTCTGATTCTGATATGTACACTTTGGGCTTTAGTTTCAATCCTTGGAAAAACCCAAAATCTATTGCTGACGGCAAAGCTATTTTACAATATATCAATGATACCGTTGATGATTTTGGGATTCGCGAGTCTATACAGTTCAATAAAAAGGCAAGCACTGCAGAATGGAGTTCCGTAAATAATCAATGGACTTTAGAAGTCAATAATTCTAAAACCAGCGTCACTGAAATCATAAAATGCAATTTCCTTTTTATGTGCTCTGGCTACTACAATTATGACAAAGGCTACGAACCCGAATTTCCGAATGCCGACGCTTTTAAAGGTATAAAAATCCATCCTCAAAAGTGGGATACTTCAATCGACCATACAGATAAGAAAATAGTGATAATAGGAAGTGGTGCCACAGCGGTAACACTTCTGCCCAAATTAGCAGAAAAAGCAAAGCAGGTAACCATGCTACAGCGTTCGCCTACGTATATTATGAATATGCCTAGTGAAGATGTGATTGCCAACTTCATTAAAAAAATACTACCGGAAAAGCTTGCCCATAGCATCATCAGATGGAAGAATATTCTCATTAGCAGGTTGTTTTATCTGGCTTCTAAAAGATTTCCGCAGTTCGTTAAAAATGCCTTAAAAAAATCTATAAAAAGTGAACTGGGAGATAAATACGTGGAACAAAATTTTGACCCAAAATACTTTCCTTGGAACCAGAGACTATGCTTAGTGCCTGATAATGATTTATTTGAGGCTTTGAAGAATGAAAATGCTGCTATTGTAACAGACACTATTAAATCATTCACTGAAGATGGCATCTTACTTAATTCTGGGACGACTTTACCTGCTGATATTATTGTGACAGCTACCGGATTGAATCTTCAGCTATTTGGCGGAATGAAATTAAGAGTGGACGATAAAGTAGTAGATACTTCAAAGGCTCATGCCTATAAAGGTGTTATGCTCAGCGGAATTCCAAATTTTGCCGTAGCCTTAGGTTATACCAATGCCTCTTGGACATTAAAATGTGACCTAAATTGCCTTTTTGTAGTGAAAATCCTTAACCACATGAAGGCACATAATTATTCAATTTGTACGCCCGTTTTTGACCATGAAAATTTAAAATCAGAACCGCTATTAGACTTTGAATCGGGCTATGTTCTACGAGCAAGTCATATTCTTCCTAAACAAGGCTCAAAAGCACCCTGGAAAGTTCACCAGAATTATTTCAAAGATTTATCGTCATTAAAATACAGCTCTGTGAGTGATGAGTATTTGGTTTATAAATAATAAATGATTCAATGAAAAAATAATTATGCATAACAAACTTCATCAAAGAGTTCAATCACTAGATTTCTTAAAAGGCCTTGTTCTAGTACTTATGGCCCTGGATCATACCAGAGATTTTTTTCATGCCGATGTCTTTATTTTTGGCCCACTTGATCCACAAGCCACCACCTGGTCTATTTATGTCACAAGATGGATAACAAACTTTTGTGCACCAGCATTTAGCTTTCTAGCTGGGGTTTCCGTCTTTTTTGTTAGTAACAAAAAATCTCCTAGAGAATTGTCTTCCTTTCTATTCAAGAGAGGAGTTTGGCTCATTTTTATACAACTCACGCTAATAAATTTTGCATGGTATTTCGACATTGGCATGCGTTTTATTGAGCTCGATGTTATTGCTTCCCTAGGTGTAAGTATGATTGCCCTTGCTGCTTTGGTGCATTTACCTCAGAAATTCATACTCGTTTTTAGCATTTTCATGATTGCCGGGCATAATCTCTTGGACCGGGTTAATCTTGATACCTTTTGGTGGGCAATTCTACATGAACAGAGGTCTTTCCCCATTAATAATCACTTTTCATTTGATGTTTATTATCCGCTAATTCCCTGGATTGGAGTGATGTCTCTTGGTTTTTCATTAGGTCACTATTACCATAAATCATATGATGCTAATCTTAGAAAGAAGACATTTATTTGGATAGGAGCCTCGGCCATTTTACTATTTGTGCTCTTGAGAGTTTTCAACCTTTATGGCAATCCTACAGCATGGACAGACTTTGGTTCTTTCTCAAAGAATTTAATGTCAATACTAAATGTCAATAAGTATCCGCCATCACTTTCTTACCTTCTTATAACTTTGGGACCCACATTTCTCCTCATGGCATTCAGCGAGAATATAAAAGGAAGTGTGGTTGGTTTTTTCATGGTATTCGGAAGGGTTCCTTTCTTCTTCTACATAGCACATCTTTATGTCATTCATCTTTTTGCAATGTTAGCAGTGGAGTTAACATGGACAGGATGGCAGACGATGGTTTTGGATGTTTGGGTGGTGGATGAACCTGCTTTAAAGGGTTATGGATTCTCTCTAATAGGAGTTTACTTAATATGGATGCTCGTTATTGCCACACTTTATCCAGTAATTAGAAAGTTTGATCTTTATAAGCAGAACAACAAAGATAAAACCTGGTTAAGCTACTTGTAAGAATGTTTCATTCTAAATATTAGGCAGTAAAAACTGAAAACATTTGATTACTTTGGTAAGAACATCAACCCTCAGAATCTCTTGTCAGAGAAAGTACTAGTCATAGCAAATCCAGCTGCTTCTGGAGGAACTTCCTTAGAGGTGTATCATCTATTTTCTGATTTCCTGGAGTCACAAGCCATTCCTTTCCAAGAATATTTTACTAAAGGAACAGACGATGAAGAAGCTATTAAAGCTGTTGTAGAACAGAATAACCCAGCAATCATCAGTGTCATAGGAGGTGATGGCACTCTGAATATAGTGCTAAATAGCCTCCCAAATTTAAATTTCAAGATTCACCTTATTCCCGCCGGAACGGGTAATGACTTTTCTAAGGAGCTTTACGATGGACTAAACGAGGAGCAAGTTTTTCAACTTATTCTGAATAAAGTAAACTTAAAGAAAGTGGACCTCTGGAGAGTAAATAACAAACGATTTATCAACTGTTTCGGGGCAGGTTTTGATGGAGAAATTGCTCAAAGAATGTACGGCAAGAGTTACTTTTTGCCATCCAAGTTAAAATATTGGTTCGAAATACTAAGGTCCATATTTACCTACAAAAGCACCGAACTAACTATTAATGGTAAAACACAAGCCTGTTTTATGATGGCTGTAGCTAATGGAAAAGTATATGGAGGTGGATTCCAAATTGCCCCACTAGCAGATGCCACAGATGGTTTGGCAGATTTAATCATAGTAGGAAAAGTACCCATCCTTAAGCGTTTTCTTTATTTGCCGATTATTGAACGCGGGAAACACCTAGAATTAAATGTGATAACTTATAGTCAAAATAGCAGCGTTACCATTTCTTCGAAACATCCTTTACCGGCTCAAATTGATGGGGAACCCATGCTTGCAGATAAGTATGAGATTTCACGGGAAGGTGAAATAGGTTTTCTGGTTTCTTAATTCAATTAGAAATTAGACCCAAAACTCTACTCCCCAGAATCACTCATTCCAGAAATAAGATGAACTTTGGAGACGGCCACATCTTTTAAAATGCTTGGTGAGATAATCTCAACCATACCATTTTTAGATTCACCAATTTCTACCGCCATCTTATCAAAACTAAATTCATCCTGCTTTTTAACTAAGACATAATTCCCTTCGGACTCGCGGATGAGAGCAGATTCCGGCAGCACATTCGCCATTTTTTCTACCATCTGTATTTTGGCTTCCACAAATTGACCAGGAGTAAGTTGTTCCTCTTTACTTTCATCATCTAAATGAACATGCACATTTATGGCTTTAGACGCCTCATCAAAACTCTTAGAAATAAGAAAGATAGAACCAATCAAACCCTCTGGAATATTTGTACCAGAAATATGCACCTTTTGACCATTTTTTAGATACGGAGCGTCTTTCTCAAATACAGTTAATTCTACGTGTAGATGCTCTTTGCTAATCAATTCAAAAAGGACGTCACTGGTAGAAAAACTAGTACCCGTGTTTACATGCACATCTTTTACAAAACCTGAAAAAGGGGCGTAAATATATAACTGAGGGCTAATTTTACCATCTTCCACCTTTTCTATATTTACATTTGCGATTTTTAGTTTAGCTGCCAATCCAGCTACTTTTGCCTGATTCAGCTTCAAGTCACTTTCCGCTAATTGCATTTTTTTAAGTACCCCTGCTCCACCATCCATGAGCTCTTTTTGACGCATCAGCTCTTGATGAAGTATTTCTTTTTTAAGAAAAGCCTCTAAATAATCTTGTTGTAACTGAACCAGTTCCATGCTATGAGCGGTAGCCAATACTGCACCTTTTTTTACATATTTTCCCGGCAAAACATTATGGGTCATTGACTTAATAATCCCAGGCACTGCAGAACTTACTTCAGCAATATTTTCAGGCGGCACATCTACCATACCTCTTAGTGCTATTTCGGCACTAAATGCCATTTTTGTCATGTCTACTAAATCTACTCCTAGATTTTGATATTGTTCCGATGACATGGTTATACTCTGAGAAAGCATTGTTTCTTCCTCCGAGGAGCTCTCGCCTTCAGATACATTTCTACAAGATACATTACTGACTATCAGTAATGTAAATACACTTTTTATTATAATCTTATTCATGATTTATTCTCCTTTTATCCAAGCTCTTTCGCTTAAATTGATGTAATATTTGTACCAAACATTTTCTAATTCATCTTTTAATTCAGAGAGAATTAAAAGCATTTGATGAAACTCTGTAAAAGTCATTTCACCCGCTAAATACCTTACTTTAGATTTGTCTATGAGCAGTTCCACCTCAGGAATCCCCTTTGTTTCATAATGATTTATGGACCTTCTAAACCCTAAACTTTCTGTTAAAAGGCTCTGCATTTTGGTATTTAAAATTTCTGACTGAACAGACAGTTCAGAATTAATAATCTCCTTTTCTAGCCGAGCGTGTTTAACCCTTTGTCGAGATGGCTCGTTAAACAAAGGAATAGCCAGACCTGCAGAAACGTAAAACTGATTATAGTTTTTCAGCATACTTTGATTATGAAATCCGAAATTAAAATCGGGTTTTGTATGACTTTTTTGAAAATCAATCTGCCTTTCAGCGACAATTGCCGACTGCTTCAAATAGTCTATTTGAGCATTTGAAAGGATATTTGGGTCTTCCATTATTAATTGCTTTTCAAAACTTAGATTTAAGCTATCATTGCTATTAACTAGGTTTTTAATCATCAGCAAGTTTGATAAGTATTCTGCTCTTAATAACTCCATTTTATTCTCCAAAGTGAGTAGCTGCGAATGAACAGCCATCTGTTCGGTTTCATCTGTTTCACCTGCCTTGGCCCGTACTTGGGCATATTGATGCAATTCTTCAAACAATAAATATCTTTCCTTTAACAACTTTTGCTGGCCATTAACATATTGTAGGTAATAAAACTGCTGACGAATGGCTTTGTGTAGATTAGCCTTTAGCATATCACTTTCAGCACCCTTTTGAAGACTTTCTGCATTATAGAGTTCTTTTAAACTATTCGTCTTATTTGGATTAATAAAAGACTGCTGAATACCTAAAGAATAATCCCCAACTCCTACACTTTGAATGTTTCCGTATTGGAACTGAAAATCCGTTGGCTTAACTTTTTCTACACCTAATGCTTTCAATTTACTTTGCTCTACTCTACTTTTTGAAACAGCCAAAGTGCCATTATTTTCATCTCCCATTTTCAGCAATTGCTCCACGCCTACCTGAGCTTCAGATTTGGGTATGGAAATCATAAACGTGAGGAATAACAAAGCTGTCAATTTCGGTTTCAAGTTCATTTTAATATCCTGATTAAAAAGAATATAAAGAATAGGTAATACAATAAGCGTCAAGAGCGTGGCGGTAATTAAACCGCCGATAACCACCGTGGCCAATGGCTTCTGAACCTCCGCTCCTGCTGAAGTGGAAATAGCCATAGGCAAAAAGCCCAAAGAAGCCACGGAGGCGGTCATAATAACAGGTCTAAAACGAACCTCTACCGCTTTCTTGACTCGATCCAGTAAACCTAAATCACTTGTTTTTTCCAGTTCATTTAGATAACCAATAAGCACGATACCATTCAATACCGCTACGCCAAACAAGGCAATAAACCCTATTCCTGCAGAAATACTAAATGGCATATCTCTAAGCCATAATGCCACAATGCCACCGATGGCAGATAGCGGAATGGCCGTAAAAATCATCAAGGCTTGCTTAAGAGAATGGAAAGTAAAAAAGAGCATGACAAATATTAAGAGCAAGGCAATTGGCACCGCTATCATTAATCTTTCTTTAGCTTTCTGAAGGTTTTTAAATGCTCCTCCATATTCATAATAATAGCCTGAAGGCAAAGCATGTTTGCTGTTTAAATCTTTCTTGATTTCGGTCACTAAAGATTCCACATCTCTATTCAAAACCCCTACACCGATATTTATGCGACGTTTTGTACCTTCTCTCGAAATCTGTGCTGGTCCCGTTTTATAGGTAATGTCTGCTACATCATTGAGCTTAATAAAACCACCCGATGCTAGCTTGATAGGTAAAGCTTTTACATTATCAATATCCTTTCTGTAGTTTTCGTCTAACCTTAAAACCAAATCAAATCGTTTTTCCTTTTCGAAAATGACGCCAGCCTTTTGACCAGAAAAGGCCGTATTTAAAAGTACATTTAGATCATCCAAGTTCAGCCCATATTGAGCTAACTTATCTCTTTTATAATCTACCGCTATTTGCGGCAGCCCTGTCACTCTTTCTACTTTCACACTGGCCACGCCATCTATCTGACTTACAATTGTGGACACGGCCTCCGCATTTTGACTTAGCGTTTCCAAATCTTCTCCAAAAATCTTAACTACAATATCTGATTTAGCTCCGGCAATCATCTCATTAAATCGCATTTGAATGGGTTGCATAAATTCAATGGAAGTACCAGGCACTTTTTCTTTTAAAACGGCCGCCATTTTCTCGGATAACTCTTCTCTAGAACTACCTGATGTCCATTCGCTTTTATCCTTTAGATTAATCATCAAGTCTGCCATTTCTGGTGGCATGGGGTCTGTAGGTACTTCTGAAGAACCTATTCTACCAACCACTTGAAGTATTTCAGGAAAATTTGCTAATAAAGCTTTCTCGGCTCTTAAGCTGGCGTCTACAGTAGTAGTAAGGGATGAGCCTGACGGTGTTTGAAAGTCCACGGCTAAATCTCCTTCTTCTAGGGTAGGAATAAACTCTCCCCCTAGCCTTCCAAATAATAAAATGGAACCAATCAAAAGCAATAAAGCTAATCCAATAATGACCCTAGGGATTTCTAATGCTTTCTTAAATAATGGATGAAAAATACTATAAAAGAAACCGACTAGCTTATCTGAGAATGCAAACTTCTTTTTTCCCTCACCTCTTAAAAGGAGAGACGAAATCATAGGAATATAGGTTAGTGACAATATAATGGCCACCAAAATAGCAACACTCACCGTGAGTGCCATCGGTCTAAACATTTTGCCTTCTATACCCGTAAGAGAAAGAATGGGCAGATAAACCAAGAGAATAATCAAACCGCCAAAAACCGCTGAGCTAAGGACTGATGAAGCAGATTTTCCCACCATTTTATCCATTTCGGATTGTTCTATTACACTGACATTGAATATTTTATCATGATGTAACTTGAACAAAACGGCCTCGACTACAATCACGGAGCAGTCTACCAATAAGCCAAAATCTATAGCACCAAGGCTCATCAAATTGGCCGATATGCCAGCCAGATTCATCACATTAAAAGTAATGAGCATGGTGATTGGAATAACAGAAGCCACTATTAAACCCGCCCGAATACTTCCCATTAGAAGAACCAAGACAAAAATGACAATCAAGCCCCCTTCTATCAAGTTGGTGCTTACTGTTTTAATGGATTTGTCAATCAGCTTTGTACGATCTATAAACACTGAAATATCAAGCCCTTCTGGTAAAGTCTCTCGAATTCTACTAATCCTCTCTTTTACATTCTTAATCGTTTGTTCTGAATCTGCACCTTTGAGCATTAAAACAACTGCTCCCACGGCTTCACTTTCACCATTTCTGGTCATCGCCCCATATCTTACAGCATGACCAAAACCTACCTCCGCTACGTCTTTAACGAGTATGGGAATTCCGTTTCTGTTTTTAACCAAAACCTGTCCAATCTCTTCCAAGCTTTTTAGTGCTCCATCTCCTCTTATGAAGTAGGCTTGGTCGTTACGCTCAATGTAACTACCCCCTGCATTGCCATTATTTGACTTTAAAGCGTCATATAATTCACTAATCCCAATATTATTAGCCATAAGCCTTTCGGGAATAATTTTCACCTCATACTCTTTTAAGTAACCCCCAAAACTGCTTATTTCGACTACCCCATCTACGCCCGCAAGTTGCCTTTTAACTATCCAGTCTTGAATAGTTCTTAGGTCGGTCAATGAAAACTTGTCTTCAAAGGCTTTCTGCGGCACTAGCGTATATTGATAAATTTCGCCAAGCCCAGTAGTAATGGGAGCAAGCTCTGGACTACCCATTCCTTCGGGTATATCTGCCTCCGCATTTTTAATTTGTTCCGCTACCATTTGGCGTGCTAAATACATGTCAATATCCTTATCAAAAACAACAGTAATAACCGAAAGTCCTTGACGAGAAACCGAACGAATTTCTTCAACACCCTGAAGATTAGCCAATTGCAATTCTATTGGAGCTGTTATAAACTGCTCCACTTCTTCTGTGGCTAGAGAAGGAGTTTGAGTCAGTATAACTACCTGATTATTAGTTACATCTGGAATAGCATCTATGGGCAACTCTTTTAGAGAGAAAAGACCCCAGATAATTAATGCCATCAGCGAAATGCCTACAATCAGT
>JBLHOT010000111.1:0-11107 GCA_047623945.1 Arcticibacterium sp.
CTGCTTCGGTTGGAGCTACGGCAGTAAGAGTTATTGCTTGAGGAGCACCTTCTATATCTAGTAGTGCCACTTCGGGAATAACAATTCCTACCGTGTGGAAAGCTGCTTTTGTGTCCTGTGCATTTGCGGCAAAAGCGGCTAATAAGACTGTGGCAATTGTTAATAATTTTCGTTTCATTATCTTTTGGTTTATAGTAGTTTAATTACTCGAACAGGACAGCTTTAAGGATCGTGCCAAAGAGGCTAACCTAGTCCTATTGGGGGCTGTATGAAGAAAAAAGGGTGATATCTGCTCTTCTATTTTAGGACTTATACCATTATTAGACGTCTAAAGTTGGATTATCTAAGGACTAACGAGTGTGTTTTGAAGTATCAACTAATGGTCTTTTGAATCAAAGCTGCCGAATAACTGTGTGAGTAAAACCATTTTTAGCTTTGCATTGCTTTTTGAAGGCACGGCTTTTTATTAGGAGCATCTCATGGATATAGCTACTGTGAGGATTTAGATTTACGTTCCTCTTAATAAGAAGGTTAAGGCAGAATTCATGGAGAAGCTAAATATATTGTAAGTCTCCTAAATTATTGAGGTCAAAAAAGGAGCGAAGTTTTAATGTCACTGCTTTTTTTAAGTCTTAAAGGGTCAGAAGAATTATCTGAGGCAAATGATGTCCTACATGTTTATAATAGAAAAGTCAGACTCACCTAGGCATTTCTAACGAGTATAATTATGAATGGGCAGCCATTATGATACTGAGTACTCCCAGAATTATTCGGTGAGCGAAAAGAAGTACAAAGGCGGCATCCTTCAAGCGAAATGTCGCCCCATTCTAAAAGAAAATACAGCTACGACATAAAGAGGGATAAGAGATTCTATGTTTTCCATTAATGGATTTATAAAACCCTTTACCTAATCTCATATATTCGTGCTGACCCAATCAAACCGGTAGCCTACCTAGCCGATCTTTATCAGGGTAGGTCTTATTTTTGAATTTTAGACACCTTTTTAAAGAGACTTTTCTCGAATCGCTTTAAACTCTGAGCCTTCTTTCCATTTTGGCCATTCAGCAGTGTTAGAGATTTCGATTCCTACATTGTATAGCACAGTAAGATCTTCAATAGCTCCATCTAGTACCCAAGTTTTAGCGTCGTACTCGTCTGAGGGTCTGTGATAATGGTTATCTCTAAAATCGTCATTTTTATTCTTTCCATAGTCCCCTTCTTGGCCTACAACTCTCTCTCCATTTTCTAGGTATAAGGCAGGGATTCCAATTTTTGCAAAGTTGAAATGGTCGGATCTATAATAATAACCCGCCTCAGGGTGTTTTTCATATTCAACGACTCTCTTCTGAGCATCTAGGGCAGTCTTAAGATAATCTTCTAGTTCACTCTGGCCTTGACCTACTACAATGACATCCTCGGTCTTACCATAATAATTCAAACCATCCATATTGATGTTTGCTAAAGTTTTATTCGCCGCGTAAACTGGATTTTGAGCATAATATGCAGAGCCTAAAAGTCCTTGTTCTTCCGCCGTTACGGCTAAGAAAATTATACTTCTTTCTGGCTTTTGGTCACTATGCCTAAATGTTCTAGCCAATTCCAGCAAACCAGCCGTTCCGGTAGCATTGTCTAAAGCACCATTATAAATACTGTCTCCCGTTTCGTCTGGCGTACCAATGCCCAGGTGATCCCAGTGAGCTGTATATATGATGTATTCATCTGGATATTTACTTCCAGTGACTTTGGCTATCACATTTTTAGAGTTATTGTATTCATACGTTGCCGTTAAACTGGTACTCGCTCCTAATCCAAGTGAAATGGATTTGAAGTCAGACCGATTTGCTTTTTGGAAAACGGTGCTGTCTAGGCCCGCAGCCTTTAATGTTTTCAATGTGGCAGGCTCTGAAATCCAGCCTACCATATCATTCAATCTATCGTCTTGACCTCTTTTATCGAGCATTAAGGCAGGACTATTCCAGTTGTTTTGAACAACGCTGAAAGGGTAGGATGCCGCAGCCGTATTATGAATTACTAAGCAGGCTTTAGCACCTTGACGAGCAGCTTCTTCATATTTGTATGTCCAGCGACCATAATAAGTCATGGTATTCCCTTTGAAAAGGTTTTCATCTTGGGTGCCATACCCAGGATCGTTTACCATCACCAAAACCACTTTCCCTTTCACATCAATATTTTCGTAGTCGTTCCAATTATATTCTGGTGCCACTATGCCATAACCTGCAAAAACTATGTCACTCCCATCCAATGATTGTGTGTCTTCAGGTTTTTCGGAATAGAGGATATAATCATCAAAACCTTTTAAGCTAAAGTTTGAGCCTTTGCCCCTAATTTTCATTTCAGGTTCTGCCTGACATGTGATATTCACCAAGGGCACATCTTGGAAATAAGAATCTCCATTTCCTGGCTCCACACCCATTTCTTTAAATTGATTTTCCAGATAGGCAATAGTTTTGGTTTCTCCTTCCGTGAAAGGCATTCTGCCCTGATATTCATCAGAGGACAGTTCTATGATGTGGTTTTCAAGATTGACTACACTAATTTTTTCGTTGTTTTGGTCCGAGGAACTTGCACAAGAGCTAAAGAATTGACTAGCTACAAGAAGAACTAAAAGGTTTTTCATTGATCTATTTGGTTAGAGTAAGTCGAAATTAGTAAATCTTGATTTAAAAAATTAAGATTTGGTCTTCCATGTTAGTTTCAAAAGACCATAGGCTGCTAAGATAATTACGAACAGGGCGGGAAACCCACCCAAAACAGAGAGAATACGGATGCCATCTATGCCGGCCGTAGAAATCATAATAAATGCTACAAGGCCAATAACAACACCCCAAGTAGCCTTTATCCAAGTAGCAGATTCCTGATTTTCGGGACTTATGCCTTTTGAACTTAGAGCACTCATGGCAGATATGTTAGAGTCTGCTGCAGTGATGTAGGCAATAAACAACATTGACAGGGCCAAGAAACTTGAAATTAGGCCAAATGGTAATTTCCTGAATAAAGAAAACATAGCACTTCCTTCTCCTAAATCCGTCATGACCCTATAGAGCTCTCCATTATTTATTAGGTCCAAATGAACGGCTGTTCCACCAAAAATGCTCATCCAAGAAATACTGAATAGGGCAGGGTAGATAAGGTTAAAATGGATGAATTGCTTTACAGTATAGCCTAAGCCCAACCTGCCCAAAAACAAAGCTGAGATCGGAGCCCATGCACACCAATTAGCCAGATAAAAGATAGTCCAATCGTTTGACCAATCCGTGTTGATATTGGAATTGAGATTAATGCTTCGTGGAATGAAATCAAGGAAGTAATCTTTGATCCCTTCAAATGCAGAAACCAGAATTGCTTGAGTTGGGCCAAGTGTAAAAACGCCTATGGCTAGGATATAGAAAATGATGATATTGACATTGGAGAAGAAACGAATGCCTTTTTGCAGACCCGTAGCAGATGAAATAATGAATATTCCAACAATGGTCAAACAGGTTATAGCTAAGACGGGAGGTGTAGTTTTTATACCAAAAAGGCTTTCTAAACCACCAGAAATGGCAAATAATCCACCTCCTAAGGAGCCCGCCATTCCTAAGATTAATGCGTAAAGGCAAATCATGTCCGCTAGCGTACCAATACGGCCATGGGCCTTTTCTTTCAGTGAGGGAAAGAGCATGCCACTAATGCTATAAGGCTGCTTCAAATTATAAAAGGCTAAAGCAAAAGCTAATCCACCAACAGTATAGATACCATAGGGGGTAAAACTCCAATGCATAAAAAGTGTAGAAATGGAAAACTGTTTGGCAGTTTCTGAAAAGGCTGTAATGCCAAGACCAGAAGGAGGAGCGTGCAAGTGATAGAGTGGCTCTGCACAGGCCCAAAACAACAAAGCCGAAGCTGTGGTGGTACAGATTGCTATTGCAAACCAAGACCATTTATTAACGAGAGGGACGGCCTTTTCACCTCCAATTTTTTTAGAACCTAAAGGGGAGAAATAGACGAAAATTAGAATTATAAGAAATATGAAGGTACTCCAGTTAAAGAGCCAACCAAAATTATTTAGAATCCAATGATTGATTCCTTTTACCTGAGCTAAGAAAGCTTTTGGGCTTGCAGTGGCGTAGGCAATTGTAAATACCAATAGAATCAAAGGAGGGAAGAAAACGGTCTTGTTTAAAGATGGTGTTTTCAATGGAGGCATATGCTGGATTAGATGACTTAAAATTCAAAGATAGAGAATCTTAAGGAGCATATCCATTATAGAAACTATGAGGTGTTTAGAGGTTTATGCTTAGCAGGTACGCCTGCTCTAATATTCCTTCCAAATCGGCATCACCTTGATTTGATAATACGATAACCCCAACCTTAGTGTCTGGATTTAAGGCCATAATGGTGGCTACACCTTCTTCTCCGCCATCATGCCCCCAAAGGTTTTGTTTTTTATTCATAAGAAACATATGCAGACCTACTTCAGCATCAATAGTTGGAATCTGAGGTTTGATGATTTCTGAAATGGTACTTGCTTTTAAAAGCGTGAAGCCATTAGACTCCCCATTTTGGACAAAGGCTCTAAGGAATTTAAATAAATCTTTGCTAGTAGAGCGTAAACCACCATTTGGGTAGTCGGTGAAAGTATAATGTTCTATGGCCTGATAACTATTTTTTTTATAATTGTAAGGCGTGACAATGGTTTCTTGTATTTCATCTAAACGCCAATGCGTATGTGTCATTTCCAGTGGATTGAATATATTTTCTTTACAATACTGGTTAAAGTTCTTACCAGAAACTTCTTCTACCAGATAGCCAATAAGTGCATTGCCAATATTTGAATATTCATGCTGAGTTCCTGGCTCAAAGTCATGAAAGTTTTGACGTGCATTATAATATTGACGTCCCTTGACTAAATAGTCCTTCAGGAAATCTTTAAGAGCAACTGGGCTATCCTTTCCGAAATAGTATTGCCCGTCTAATGCGTCTCCATCTGCGATACCGGAAGTATGTGTCAATAACATCCTAAACGTAATGGGCTTATTTTGACTTGGTATTTTAACTTCAAAAGGGAGATAATTATTGATGGGATCATCTAGGGCCAAAAGACCATCATCATAAAGTTGAAGCAAAGCCGTGGCAGTGATTACTTTGGAGATAGAGGCTAAAAGAAAGAGATGGTTTTCTGCTAATTTAACTTGATTCTCGATGTTGGATTGACCAAAGTAGTTTTCATAAAGTATTTTGTTTTCTTTGAAAACAAGAAGTGAAAGAGCGGGGATGTGCATGTCCGCTATTTCGGATTCTATGTATTGGACAAAAGAATCTGTGTCTTTTATTTCTGGAATATCTTCTTTAACGCAAGAGACAAAAAACAGGAACAGAAAAGGTAGGATTAGATGCTTCATGATTCACAAACGCCTCTTTTTTGTTTTTAGGTATTTAACACTTGTTTATTGTGGCCTAGTCGCCACAATCTTATCTGAAATCCAATAGGAAATAAAGCCAGATAATACGCCCACAAAAGTACTTGGTAAAGATTCAATCTTTAAATACTCCCAAACCAAAAATGAAATAAGCCCCATAGCCATAGAGACTATTGCCGACTGCCAATAATGCTTCTTTTTCAGAATCGATAAAATAATTATGGGTATCATCATGGGCATGTATATTGTGAAAATGGTCATTACGGCATCTAAAACTGAGGTCAGGTAAGTTGCTATAAACACGGCCATAATACCTAGGAAAACGGTGAAGCCTTTGGCTAAATTGAGTTTACGTGTTTGGCTAGTTTCTTTCCAAATACCTCCGACAACGTCTTCGCTGAAAACAATGGAAGCCGTGTTAAGAGTGGAATCTGCGGATGACATGACCACACCAATGAGAGCCACCATAAATAAGCCGTACAACGTTTGTGGTAAATGAGCCTCAGCAATATTTAATAAAACTTGATCACTTACAGCAAGCTCTGGATGTAGGAATGCACCAGCATTGCCAATGAAAACAGTTAATAAAGCCCATAAAGACATAAAAATTCCAGCGAGAATAATGGAAGTTCTGGCCACTTTTATATTTTTGGAAGCTAATATTCTGTTAATTAAGGCAGCATCAAAACCTGCACCAAATACCCAAAACATGACAAGACCTAACATGCCAGATATCGTTTTATTTTCTCGTGCCTTTACCACTTTTACAGCATTACTCTCTGTGAAGCTTGCCCAATTAAATCCGTCATCTTGAATAATATATAATGCTAATAAGGGCACTAGAATTAAGAATATGATTAGCTGAAAAGCATCTGTTTGTATGGTGGCTCTAATTCCCCCAAAAGAAGCGTATAGCACAACTATGCCTGTTATGATTGCGATGGACCAAAACTTTGGAAATCCAAAAGCATTGTTAATTAATTCGCCACCGGCATAGGTCATGGCTATGGTAATGGAGGACATTAGCCAAACAGAAATGATACCCGTTGCTATTTTTACATTTTTATGATTGTGGCTTTGTGATCCGCCCATGACGTCGCCTATTGAAAAGCTTTCTTTAAACCTTTTCCTAACTATAGGTGCCAGAACAATGGCAACAAAAGACATGGCTATCACCGTAAGTGATGTGAAAATATTAATAAAATTACCATTAAGGAAGCCTTCTCTGCTCAAACCCAATGTCATGGCAGGACCTATGTAAGATGCAGCCACCGTGGCAAATATTAAGAAAGTCCCCAAACTTCTACCAGCCACAGAAAACTCCTCAAAGTCTCCTTTACGTCGCGTGTAAATTATAAAACCAAAGTAAAATAAGGCAAAGAGAATGATAATGACTTGGGTACTCATTGTGGTTTTAAGAATTAAAGTAGATCGAAATTACACTAAATTTTGGAAAGGCCTTAATTTTTACTTTTGGTAACCAAACTCTTTTGTCGATAATTCCTTTATGCACAGAGATCAGAGGAAGAGTTGTGTCCAAGATTTGATAAATGGCAAGTGGATTTGGTTTTAAAACAGAATTATCTTTCATAATTCCACTGACTTTTAAAGTATTAGCTTGAAATCTAAGGATAAGAATTATTCTTTTTGAAATTTTTTTAACTAAGTCAATTAGCCCAAAAGATGTGTTTAGATGCGGTATAGGTGGTTTTTGGAGGAGGAAATCGAAAAGGTAGCTATTCGTTATAAATTATTTTAAATATTTTGTAAAGCTTCTGGAACTAAATATGAGATAATTAGTTTTACATTTGTATGCGGTTCATAGGACGTATCCGAAGAGCCGATACATTTTTTATCATTTTTATTATATTATTTTATGAACATTTTTGTAGCAAAATTAAACTACGACACGCAAGAGGCCGATTTAGAAAGTTCTTTTGCTGAATTCGGAGCAGTAGATTCAGCTAAGATTATTATGGACAAGTTCACAGGCCGTTCTAAAGGATTCGGTTTTGTTGAAATGCCAAACGACGAAGAAGGCCAAAATGCAATCAACGCGTTGAACGACACCGAAATGGACGGTCGTACAATCGTAGTTAAGAAAGCTGAACCAAGAGAAAACAGAGACAGCCGCGGTGGTGGCGGCGGTGGAAACCGTGGCGGCGGAGGTTTCAACAATAGATATTAATATATATTGTTCTAAACTTATTAAGCCTTTGCAGATTTCTGCAAAGGCTTTTTTTATGCCTGACACTAATAGAAAACGTGTAAAGGCTAATCAATAGTTGACTTCATACGACATGATTTGAAGTCCATTGTCGTATAGTTTGGAATCTTTCAAACTCAGCTTTACGGCTTTCTTAGATTCTCCAAATAGGCGAATCCCACTTCCAATAATATGAGGGTTAAGTTTAAGCTTCACTTCGTCTATTAATTCATTCTCTAAAAGCCATTCGGCTAATTTTCCGCCACCACACATATAAATGGGAGTGCCTGCCTCTTCTTTTAAAGATTTAACCTTTTCAATGTTCAAAGGACATATTTCTATGCCATCATAGACCTTCTCAAACACCAGTGTTTGAGAAAAAATATAGTGCTTCATATGAGGATAAGGTTTTTGACCTGGCTTCATGCCAAAAAGGTAGCCAAACTCGTAAGTTCTTTTTCCCATGATAACGGTGTCAAAGCCCTTAAGGTTATTCAGGTATTGTTCAACGCCATTCCCAGAAGGAGTAAACCCACTGATGTCGTCATTCTCGCCAGCTATAAATCCGTCTATAGATATAGCTACATAGTATACTATCTTTCTCATTTTTTTTTCTGTGAAATAGGTAAGCATCGAGGCTAGCATGCTTCGATGAGTTAAATGAAGACTGAGAAGAGGTCTTTTATATTACCATTTTGGGTCAGATTTGAGAATCAATATGATTCTAAGAGTAATTTAAGCATAAAAATAACCTCAACGCCCTTAAGAGCTATCTAGTTTTTGCTAGTCGCAAAACTTACTTTATTCAAACTGCTCTCTTTTTCTGAGTATTCCTGAGCTAACCTTTTTAGAACCTCGGGAGCTACTGTTGCTAGATTATTCACTTCTGTAGGGTCTTTTTGCATGTTATAAAGCTCCCAAGGGCCACCATTAAGTCTTACAATTTTGTAAGCTCCATTTCTATACATTCTAAATTTATCAAGGCCAGAAATGAAGTAATCTGGCTCGACACGCTCTTCGCCTTTGAAAATTGGCAAAAGGGATTTTCCACTTAGGGCTAAACTAGGAAAACCCTCTATACTATCTGGATAGCTAATGTTCAGGATGTCTAAGAAAGTGGGTGCCATATCCACCACATGGCCAGGCTGAGCAGTAATGGTATTTGGCTCAATAACACCAGGCCAGAAAGCTATAAAAGGTGTATGGCTACCTCCTTCATGGCCACATTGTTTGTATTGTCTGAAAGGCGTGTTTGCCAAATTTGACCAAGTGGAACGTTGGCACCAATACGAATTGGCCGGGCCGGGCTGGACGTCCTTGATCCTATTGGAGTAAAAAGGGCAGGCTCCATTATCTACCAAAAACATAATGAGCGTGTTGTCTAATTTATTATTGGCTTTAAGCTTGGACAATATTCTACCTATATTCAGGTCCATTCTATCAATAATGGCAGCATAGACTGCCATTTCTAAGTCAAGTGAGTCTTTTTTAGCTTCAGATAGTCCTTCCCACGGATAATAATCGGTGTATTCTGGAATTAATGGACCACGTTGTTTATTAAGGTTTCCCTCAGCAGGGCTTAGCAAGGCATTTGTCGGCAACACACCACTCTTAGCACTTCTCTCAAACCTCTTTTGGCGTAGCTTATCCCATCCTTCCAAATACTTTCCCCTGTATTTGGCTATGTCCTCTGGTCTGGCTTGTAATGGATAATGTGCAGCATGATAGGGGAGGTATAGAAAGAATGGGTCCTCTTTTTCAAAGGCTTCATCTAACCAGTCTGAGGCATAGTCTGTGATAAAGTCCGTCTTATACATTGGGGCTTCTTCGTACTTAATCTCAGATGCTTTCAACTCTTTTCCTTCAAGGCTAAAAGGTCTTTCAAATTCACCAGAAGGAGGTTGGAAATATTCGGTAGTTGCCCAAAAAGTAAAGGAATGGTCAAATACATTTTCGGCATGGCAATACTCTGGAACCCAAGCGTCAAAGTGTTCTTTCCCGCTCATAATATTTTGATAGCCTGCTTGTTTTGTAAGTTGGGCTAAATGAACTGCTCCATCTCCTCCATTGTAAAGTCCAGTGAGTAGGGAAGATCTAGTCGGATTACACTTAGCCATATTATAGAAAGTCTGGAAGCGTAATCCTTCGTGGGCCAGGAAATCTAAATTGGGTGTTTTTATTTCGCCACCATAAGAACCAATATCTGAAAAGCCAATATCATCTGCCATAATAATGATGATGTTTGGTGGGTTCGTAGTTTTATCGGAACAAGAGCTGAGGCCTAATGAAAGAAGAAAGAAAAGGGTTTTGATTACTTTTTGCATATCTTTTAATAGATAACCCAATTTAAGATTAAATCTTTATTTAAACACAAAAATAAGCTAACCTACAAATGTGAATTTTTTGTGAGCTAAGTAATTAAAAATGAAGCTGAATCCCATTCCTGCAAAGTGACTGAAGCTTCCAATTGGGCTAAAGTGTAAATCTGTGAGTGGAATATTGGTTTTGAAATCGCCAAATGCGTGGGTTAGGAATTCCAGAGAGTATTGGGCACCTTTTACGGTGATGAGATAAGAAATAATTAACGTAATGATATACCGGCCTACTTCTTTCCCAGTATTTCCAGATTTTTTGGCATCAAAAACATAGTTCTTGGAGAGTATAAAGCCAACTGGAATTGCGGCTAAGTAGCCATAAGAGACTCCCTCATTAAATGGTAAGCCTAAATAACGGATGCAGATAATGGTACCAACCA
Source organism: Arcticibacterium sp. (assembly GCA_047623945.1). Classification (GTDB taxonomy): domain Bacteria; phylum Bacteroidota; class Bacteroidia; order Cytophagales; family Spirosomataceae; genus Arcticibacterium. The sequence goes on from JBLHOT010000111.1 coordinate 10,382, forward strand.
CATACTGGACAACCACACCACTGGCGGCAGTTAGAAAATAGGCGAACAGCGACTTTTGGTTTCGCTTTAATCTGTCGTTTATATGATTGGCCAAGAATAGTAAATGGTTTATTAGGCTTTCAGAGGGGCAATTATACTGTTTTTTTTTGAGCTTAGCCAAGAAGCTCTCGAACAATTCAAATCTTCCTAATGATTGGGTTGAACGCTTTGGAGGCTACACTCACTTTATCTCCTATTTTTAGTAGAGCCGCTTCTTGAGGATCAGATATTACTTTTATCATATCATGACCGATAAGGACGGTGATTATAAAAACCACATCAGCCTTTTTTATGGCTAATATTTCGCCAGTAAATTTGAATTTGGCAGAGCTCTGACCCAAACCGAAAAAGTCAGAGGAATTTCCTTGTTTCAGTATGGCTCCCGCTTTAAGTTCCACCACATAATCAGATAGTTTTAGTATTTCTCCAATGTCGTGACTCACCATAATGGTAGTTAATTCATATTTCTGATGAACCTGCTGGATGTATTCTTGGAGTTTAAGTCTCATCTTAAAATCAAGGGCAGAGAAGGGTTCGTCCAAAAGTAAGATTTCAGGTTTTTGAACTAAAGCTCTGGCTAAAGCCACTCGTTGTTTTTGTCCGCCAGATAGCGTCTCGGGTTTTCTATAGACCAGCTCTTGTAACTCTGTTAAATCTATCAGTTGGTTTATAATGCCGTGGTCCTCT
>JBLHOT010000112.1:0-11067 GCA_047623945.1 Arcticibacterium sp.
CTACTTAATTATTGTAAGATTAAATCTTGATAGCCTTTAAATACAAATCCAATGAGATAGTTTTATTTCAATCTTCAGAATAAAAAGTAAGAGCAATTCCAAGAAGGTTTTTTGAGAGAGCTTTGTCGCGACTTTTGAAGTGGAAGGTGGAAAATGACATTTTTCGCCTAGAATTGAATCAAGAAAACTCGCAATTTGCGAATTAGAAAATCAAAATACCTTTTGAGAAACCTCAGTCCCTTGAATGATTTAGTATCAAACTGAAATTCAGTAGAAGAATTCCAACTGCCATAGCGGCACTCCCAGCAAACAGGGGAACCTGAGTACTACTCCAACTAAATCCACCTAAGGTTAAAACTAATTCCGTAACCAGAAAACCTAAAATGAGCAATGTGAATCCGACTTTACTTATTGAATTAATGGGTATCCATTTTAAATGAATAATCACGGCTATTAATAAGAATGAAATAACTCCTATAAGGCTCAAATGTAAATAAGCCAGAAAAATCAATTTGTTAAAGAAAGCATAGGCATTTAGTCCTGGAATAATAGATAAGGTCTGAAGACAAACCTTTAAAATAAATCCCACAATAAACAATAGTATAAAATAGGGAAACCATGGGTTTTGCTTTGTTTTTTTTGCCAAATCTTTCATGGAAAATGACTTCATAAAGAATAGCAGGCCCATAGCACTAAAGGCCACCGCTAGATAAGCGGGGATTATCAAAAAGTTAGAAAAGCTCATTCCTAAGAGCGATAAAGAAATAGCAGGTATAACAGCCGCTATGTAGTATTTATAAAACTTTAGAGCGAGGCTATAGGTGTATGTAATCTGGTTTAGGTCTAGTAGTTTATAAAACAGTCCGATTATTATAAAAAGAAACCAGCCGTTGTATTGTAAATGCATGAAGGAATATACCAGCGATTTGTAAAGTTCGGAGCCAGCGTAGCCTTTCGCAGATACAAAACCAATGAAATATGGAAAAAATGAAGAAAGCAGTCCTAAACCTAAACCAGTCTTGACCAAAAGTAAGTCTAGCTGCCGAGGGCTTGAAGTTTTGACATCCTTAAAGAATCTATAGATAAACCAATAATTTAAGATTTGGAATAAGGTAGAAGAAATAATGGAGTATAGACCATATCCATACAAGGTGAATGAAACTAAAACGCCTATCAAAATTAAAACTGTGAGCTTAAATTGTAATAAATACCTGCCATTCTCCACTTTTTCTGGGCTTATATATAAGCTTGTGATAATTAAGAATATAGCTGTATAAACCCAGCCCTGGAATGCCACATGAGAATGAGCATGAACCAAATTCGCATATTCAAATGGAATATTAAAAAAAGCAACCGACCTAAGTACGGTGCCAATGATTGCTACTATTAATAAGTAGAACAAACTTATTTGGATATATTTCCGATATGCGATTTGCCTCTTTTGCACCTTTTGGTAAAGTTATGGCTAGATTTTATAGTATTCTAAGATAATGATCTTTTTGGGTCTTAAGTGAGTTTACACTATATTAGAATACCAAATATTGAATTAGTAAAGTGATTGGGCTGAGGTAGCTTATTCGCTTGTGTGATATCTCAACTAGATACATTTTTAACTGTCTAGCGGAAGATTAGAATGACTACCAATTCAAAGAGTTCAATACTATTGATTAAATTGTAAAGAATTCATAATAACCCTAAAATTTAAACAAATGCCCAAAATAGAAATCAATGGATGCCAATATCACTATGAAAAACATGGTGAAGGAAAAGAGACACTCTTGCTCTCTCATGGTCTTTTGTGGAGCGGCAGGATGTTTTACAAACAAGTAGAATATTTCAAAAAAGACTACACCGTCATTACTTATGACCATAGGGGGCAGGGACAGTCATCGGTGACAGAAAGTGGCTATGAGATGGATACGCTTTATGAAGATGCAGCGGCATTGATAGAAAAACTAAAGCTGGGGCCTGTTCATTTTGGAGGTTTATCCATGGGTGGTTTTGTAGCCATGCGAATAGCTGCCAGAAGGCCAGACTTGGTAAAGTCATGTATCTTGATGGAGACTTCTGCTTTAGACGAACCCTTTAAGTCTAAATACACACTCCTGAATACCATTGTGAAAATGTTAGGTGTCAAAGTGGTCACCAAACCCGTAATGAAAATCATGTTTGGCAAAACTTTTTTGCATGATCCAGAAAGAACAGAAGAGCGTAAGGAATGGATTGCCGAGCTTCAAAAAAATGAGAAGTCGATAGTTAAAGCTGTGGAAGGCGTTATCAGCAGAGAAGGTGTAGCAGATGAACTGAAAAATATTAAATGCCCAACGCTCATTTTAGTAGGAACTGAAGATGTGGCTACCGTTCCAGAGAAAGCAGAGTTCATTCATCAGCAAATCCCTCATTCTAAACTAGTTTATATTCCAAATGGCGGTCATACCTCATCTGTAGAAGAGCCTGAGGCCTATAATAGGGCTATTGAGGATTTTTTAGGAGGCTTGTAGCTTAATCCCGCCTCACCCAAATCTCATGGAAAGGCTCACCTTTACTACTGAGTCCTTTGTGATGCCATTTGTCGTTAATGAGCTCATAATCAAAGCTTAGTTCGGCACCAACTCTTGAATCGTCTCTAGAGAAATACGCTATTTTTTAGGTATATTTTCCATCCTGAATTACATACTGACCACCTCCAGTGTCAGAGAATTTCATGGTTTCTATATGATAGGCTATCCATTGAAAGTGTCCTTTAAAGAGAACCTTATTTTTTTTTCGAGCATTGCTGGTATCTCTTCTACTTATGCTACTTTCGTTTATTCGGCCTCCCATCTGCCACTTTCCTTCAAGATCTAGACTTGGACTATTTATCTTTTCCCATGAGGCATCAAGATTATAGTGGGCCATTTTTAACCCATCTATTTCAAAGTCTGAGTTAAACTCAAATTTGACTTGAAAACCCTCGTTGGTGCTACTATAAAAGCCTCCTCGTGTGCTGATGAATTTGGCAGGATTTTCTAAAAATACGGCTTCAATTAAATAATGGTCATCTAGAAACAAGCGATGTATTTCGTTTTCTCCTTTTTGGTCGTAAACGTCTTGAGCCACTGCATGAAAAGTAGAAAAGATGCTAAGTATTATTAATAGAGAGGAATTTGTCTTTGACATCTTGGCTGCGTTTTTTTGAGGCATCTAATTTATACAAAAAGACATGGCCAAGTTTTAACTCGGCCATGTCTTAATTATAGGGTTGAATAAAGTCAATTGGTAGAAGACAGGCCTAAGAACTTATTTGTCTGTATGTCAATGGACGCTCAAAAGTAAATCAGGCTATCTCGTCAACTGTCCTTATCTGTCTAGTGCACTGATTCGAAAGCCCTAGAACTGGTATTCATTTCTGTTGGGAAATCAGAAGGTATTGGGAATGTTACCTTACCGGTGGCGGCCCATTCAGAACCTCTTAAAAGGCAAGTGATGAAGCCGACACATTCTACAGAATAGTCTACATGGCCCATGGGCGTATGAAAAACATGGCCCTTTCCATAGTCTATGGTCATGAGCATAGGCTCGTGTCTACCCGTTCCTTTTACTTCTTCAGATGAAAAGGCGGTCGCTAAAATTTTCATGTTTTTGGCAGGGCCTCTTAGTCTATCATAAAGCTCATCTTTGGTATGTAGCCATTTTATAGGCATACCTGCAGTTATCGGATGGTTAGTATCTCTTACTTGGACAGTAAACTCATGCTGAGAGCCGTGGGAGCCACCTTTTCCTGGGCTCATGTCTCTTTGAAGTTTATCATTGTTATCGTAATAAACGTATGGCCCGTCTTTTTCTGTACGATCTCCCCAGCCACCAAGGCCTATCATTTCATTGTAAGCTGGCCACTCTGGAAAAGAATTGTCTGCGGCATGTATTATTACCAAGCCACCGCCTTTTTTTACAAATTTATCTAAAGCAATCTGAGTTTCTTCCGTCCATGGAGCTGCGTTCCATCCAAAGTTGCAAATAACGAGGTCGTATTTTGAAAACTCTGGTTTAAAATTTGGGTCGGTTTTAGACTTGTCTAGAGCCTCTGTACCTTCTGTACCTCTGATGGGGAATTCTGCGATAAACTCTTCACCCTTCCAGGTAAAAGCGGAGCGGTTTACATCAACTATAAATCTTCCAGACTCCTCTAAGTAGTTTTTCATCATGTAGGTAACCTTTGGCCACTGCACATGATTGTTTTGACCATCTATGATAAGGGTTTTGATTTTTTTCTGGGCAAAGGATTGCCCGAAAAAACCTAGAATAAGGGCTGTGAGAAAGAGTGTTTTTAATTTCATTTTGAGGGTATCGTTGAATTTTGAATGCTTTACTAATGCAATTTAAGGTTCTTTGGGGATATGTTTTATTAATCCTTTAAACATATAGACTCTTAGCGGGTAAAGGTTGGGCTAAACTTTTCGTTTATTTTTAATTGGTCTGATTAGATGATTATTGATCTTAATAGTAAATAAGCAATGTTAGGCTTTTTAATTCTTCATACTAAAGCTAGACTTGGGAAGTTTGAAGATCATAAAAGTCATGGAAGAATTTATTGTCTATCAAAAAATCAGAATCCTACGTGGAGACAAAAAACGTGATTCTTATTTTGAAATAGAATTACTTGTAAAATGCTGAAATTCAGATTTAAAGCTATCGAATCCTACCTCTCATAAACTAAAGTAAGCTCATCATCCGCAATCAGGGGATCGTCTTTGTAGTGAAGTTTTAGCGTTCTATCAGAGAGCTCGAAAGTGTATTTTCGCTCATTATTAATGCTTAGTTCGTCCCCTTTAATTACATAGGCATAACTGCCGCTTTTGTTTATGAAAAACACGTCGTCCGTACTTACTATTTTAACGGTGCTCGTTGTGGTATCAAAAGCTAAAGAATGGGCCTTGAATTCAAAACTAGCCTCAAAAAAGCAGTAACACTGAGCTTCTTCTAAAAACCATTTTCCATTTAAACCAGAAGGCTGTGGATTATGTGTCTCACAAGAACTTAAAAGTGCTACGGCAACGAACAAGAGGAATGTTTTGAGAAGTCTGAACATGGTTTGGCCAAATGGTTTTTAAGATAACGGCTTAGCTAAGTGAAAGGTTGTACTTCTACACCTTAATCACTTTTGTGGTTTTTCTTTACGCAGTGTTTTAACAGCGGCTGTACGAAATATGGAAGTTTAGATGCTTAATGGCTTCAGACTATAAAACGTGCTTTTCTGTGACTATATAAATAAGCCTAAATTTATTCAGGACAGGCTCCCGTTTTGGCAAAAAAGACGGCTCCACCTTCCGCAATAAATCCAGGATTAAGAGAAATTGATTGTCCCGCATCCAGTTGGACATTGGTTCCAACTTTCATCTTTTTACTACCCACAATAGTGGTGTTCGTTTTATAAAGTAATGATTTAGGTGGGTCAATGTCATAGTTAATATTATACGGAGAAGAATTACAACCTAATGGAATTACCTCTACATGATAAGTGTCTGTAACACAGCCAAAACCGTCTGTTACTGTATACACATTATGACCAGGAGGTGGAATTATGCTAATCTCTCTGGTAGTGCTGGCGTTGGACCATGAAAAACTACCAGACGCCCATGATGCCGTCATGGGTACGTTTGTATTCTCCTGAACCAATACGCTATCGGTTTCATCAACTCCTTTTAAGATTGTAAACTGATCCAGTACGTTTCCATTTTCTCCAATCCATTTTGCATCTAATTGATTGCCTTCTATTTCAATTAACATAGCCCCAAAATTGTTGGGGTTGGTCACTGTCATAGCAGGGTGTCCACCGCCACCGTCATTCTCGTGGCCGGTCCCAATTACCGCATAAACAATCCCTTTCTCACCATTATTTTTTATGTAAGGGCACGTGCCACTAGAGGTATAAGTAGCCAATGAATTACTAACTACATGCCCGGTGGGATATAGGGCTGTATTAAAATCTCCACTATTTAGATAATGTCCCCGAAGCAATTTTGAACGCTCATAAATATGACTATGGCCTGACAATACTAAATCGACATCATATTGCTCAAAGATAGGTAAGTAAGCTGCTCTAATAGGTGGGATATACCAATCTCCAGGGCCGTCTGAATCATGACTTCCTTTTGAATAAATAGGGGCATGTAAACTAACCACAGTCCATTTTTGAGTATTTGCTGCAAGGTCGGCCATCAGCCACACCATTTGAGAGTTACCAACTTCCCAATTAAAAGCATGATTCGATAAAGGACTTGATGCATGGGGTAATGTGGCGAATGTGGTATCATTTGCGGGGTCACCCGTAGGGTAAGTATCCCATCCATAAGCATCAAGCACTACAAAGTGAATGTTTGATTTATTAAACGAATAAAATCGTTCACTTCCTGAGGCAACACCGCCTTCTTCTCCGGCTGTAGGCATATTGAATAATTGGAAATATGGCCGATTGAAGTTTGTGAAGTCAATATTCGCATTATCATAATTATAGTATTCATGATTACCCACAATCGGATAAATAGGAGTTTGTTTCATGATTCTATCATATTGCATCATTTGAAAGAAATTATAGTCAAAATTCTTTTCAGTACCTCCGTCAGTAGATTCGCCGTTTAATCTATATACCAGGTCGCCTAATGGGAGATATAAATCAATATACTTGTCTTGTACATTTTGTAGAAACATGTCTGTAACCAGTTTCTGATTTTGATCTCCATTGCCAATATCTCCCATGGTCAGGATTCTGGTTTTTTTAACCGTTCCCGCAATAGGTGGTGTAATAAAATAGTTGTCCGTCAAGTTTTGCATGACCGTAGAGGAGGTTCCAACACTGTAGTAATATTTAGTATTTGGACTCAGACCGGTGATATTCATGAAGTGCTCTTCAGCCACACTTGCGTCATTAAAAGAGGTTGTCAAATTTAATGGACCGTTCCCGATCATTACTTTTCCATTGGCGGCTGTCAGCGTTTTCCAAGCGATTTGGGTAAAAGTTGGACCAGTTTTCATGAGGTATGGGCCTCGCTTTATATAGTTGGCATTATTTGATAAACCAATTAATTCTAGGTTGAACGTTAAATCGGAACTGTTAACCTGAGTTTGATGGATTTCCACAGCAATAACATGACTACCTGCAGTTAGAACATCTCCTTTCAGAATTCTAGAAAGCCATTGCTCTCCGTCGTCTTCCGCATTTTTCGCTTTTAAAAGATAATTGACACTACCGGTTAGGCTGAGGTTATCTCTATAGATTTCGTTACCATCAAGGTAGACTACTGCCCCGTCATCTCGTCGTAGTTTTAATTCTATTAAATCGAATGTTGAGCTTGTATTAAATGATTTTCTGAAATAGGTAGTAATGTGTATATTGTTAGCGTTTCCTCCATAACTAATAACTGTGGCTTCATCTCCATCACCAAAACCGAACTCAGCCACTCCCGAAGACCACGAGGCATCATTGAATGCAGACTCTTTCCAAGCCGTTCCTTGGTTAGACCCATTGTCTAAATATTTCCAGGTGTCAAAAGAAGGAATTATTACATTTTGATTAAGACCAACTTGGAAATATCCGATCATCTCCAATTCAAAGAACAGATCAGGGCTTGCGTTAGACGATTGATGCACTTCTGCGGATATAACATTTTCGCCTTTTACAATTAAATGCCCATCTACATAGATAGTTTGCCAATCGTCTCCATTATCAGAGCAGGAAGATGCCGCATAACTTTGATAATCGTGATTTTCTGGCATGTTATTCTTGAGCACTTCGTGACCATTAACATACACCACTACCCCATCATCTCTTCTTACCCTCAATTGATAATAGGAGTAAAAATGACTTGTGTCTGACCTGTTTATTGTTTTTCTGAAGTACGTGGTTCTATATTTATCAGTAAGGTTTCCTCCATAGCCAATAGTACTTACAACATCGGGAAGTCCATAACCAAGAGGAGCCTGACCGTCCGGCCAGCCAGAGTCGTCATACCAAGGATTTATCCAATCTAATTCATGATTGGTGTTGTCTACAAGATACTCCCAAGTTTCACCTTGAGAAATTAATGTTTCTTGAGAAAAAGTGACGTTTGAGATAAAAAGTAAAATGATTAATCTTTTCATAACACGGCATATTTAAGTAAACAATATTTAGATAGACTAAATTGAAATGGATTTACTTAGAAAAGAATGCGGCAAATCACTTTGCTTTATGAACTATATCAGAAAGTAGCGTACTAACATACAAAAAAAACAGGAAATGTCTGCACCTTCTAACCGGCGAAATGGATAGAAAAGTAGAACTTCATTTACCAACTAGTGGGTTTATAATCCTTCAAAAATTTGCCACACCAGTGCTTCCCGGTATTGATGCCATCAAAAAGGGGATCTAAAACTCTAGCGGCCCCATCTACAATATCTAGTGGAGGTTGGAAGTCGTGTAAATCCTCTTTTAGTTTAGCTAGTTTGACGGGGTCCTCGTCAGTTACCCAGCCAGTATCCACGGCATTCGTGTAAATACCATATTTAGCCAAATCAGAGGAAGATGTAAGCGTCATCATGTTTAGAGCAGCTTTGGCCATATTGGTATGAGGGTGACGGTCTTCTTTGTGCCATTGATGAAATTTGCCTTCCATGGCAGAGACATTGATAATATGCTTCATGCCCGTATTCTGCTTTTTCATAATATTGACCAATCTATTGCACAGCACAAAAGGAGCCACAGAATTAACCAACTGTACTTCTAGCATTTCGTTGGTATGAATTTCGCCTAATTTCAGTCGCCAGCTATTGGTTTCCCTTAAATCTACTTGTTGTAGATCCACATCTAATTGCCCGACAGGAAACACCTCTGAGGTAGCTAATGTATTGTCGATACTATAAGGAATTTGGGAAAGTTGAGCAGAGGCCGTTAGCCCAATCCCTATTTGTTTTCCATGCCAACTCACTGGTAAGTTTTTATCCGAAGGGGAAGAGCTGAGCGTTCTTAATTCAGCAAGACAGGCATGATGGTCTAAAAGTAGTTTTTGTGCCAATAAGGGCAACTCATTTATAGGTAAAACTTCATTGGCCATCATATGATGATAAAAGCCTGCTGGTCTTCTAACCGTTTGGGCTGCATTGTTTATTAAAATGTCTAATCGGTCATACTTCTGTTCAATGAAATTGCAGAAGATTTCTACGCTTGGTATATGCCTGAGGTCTAAACCATGTATTCTCAGTCGATGCCCCCATGAGTCATAATCTGGCTCTCTAGAAAACCGAATGGCGGAATCTGCAGGAAAACGCGTCGTGGCAATTACTGTAGCTCCTGCACGAAGCATAAGTAGCGTTATATGATAACCTATCTTGAGTCTTGAGCCTGTAACCAAAGCAAACTGACCTGATAAATCAGTCGTCTGAAATCGTTTGGCATAATTAAAGTCACCACAGTCCTTACACATTGTATCATAAAAATGATGCAGTGTGTTGAATTCCTCTTTACAGACATAGCATTGCCTTGGGGTATCTAGTTTTATTTCATTTTCATAACCCGTTAGGGCAATCATTTTAGGTGCGATAAAAATGGTTGTATCTCTAGCAGATCGGATTCCAGTAGCCTTGCGTGCTTCTTTATCTTTATGTTTTAATTTCTGCTTGTGAATTTTTTTGGCTGCCTTTTTTCTTCTTGATAGTTCCTCTCTATCGGGTCTAGCAAACAGTCCCGCGGCGGTAATGAGTGCGAGTCTTTTGTCTTTACTGATTTCGAATATTTGACTGACATCAGCATTAAGTGTCTCTAAAACTGCTATGCATTCACTAATCTGTTCTTCGCTGATATCGCCCATTTGTTCTCGTATTTGAGGACGAAAGTAGGTATAAATAATTTTGATTCGGTCCGATATCTATGCTTTGGGACAAACGCAATTAAAGACTGTCTAGCTAGACTTGAAGTATATTGAAGTTAAACCTTGAAAACACCAGAATGGTAGTTTTGTCCCTTGTGACTGCTCTAGAAAAGAGATTCTAAGGATAGTCTTTAATTACTTTGCTTAGAGATTAAGATAGGAACGCATATAACCTTGCATTCGACGGGTGCAATGTTAATTGTAATCAAGGCCGTATCACAGATCGATGGATTGGTTTTATCACAAATCGTATAAATGAAGCTGTCTGATCCACTTGATCCTTGATCGGCGGTATAGAAAATGCTTCCATCTGGCTCAACGGATATGATTCCTTTGGACGGTGGAACGTTAAGTACAGGTAAGGTGATTTTAGATAAATCTATTACCGGAGTATTGTTTGGATTAAGATCATTAATAAGCACCTTAATGTTTCTAGGTATACCGATGGTAGCAATCGTGCTATCCGGATTGGCCACCGGAGCAGGAGTAATGGTAATAGTTACTAAAGCGGTATCACAAATAGACGTATTGGCGGTATCACAAATGGTGTAAATGAAAGTATCAAAACCAGAAGTTCCGAGGTTTGGCGTATAAATGATGCTACCATCAGGCTGCACAATGGCCGAACCTTTTGAAGGCGAAGAAGTGACCACAGGCTTAGTGACTTTAGTCAAATCAATGACTGAAGTATTGTCAGGATTGACATCATTAACTAAAACGACAATCGTTTTGGCGACGCCTGCAGTAACGGTATCCGCATCCGGATTGGCCACCGGAGCAGGAGTAATGGTAATAGTTACTAAAGCGGTATCACAAATAGATGTATTGGCGGTATCACAAATGGTGTAAATGAAAGTATCGAAACCAGAAGTTCCGAGGTTTGCTGTGTAAACAATACTACCATCAGGCTGCAAAGTAACCGAACCTTTTGAAGGCGACGAAGTGACCACAGGCTTAGTGACTTTAGTCAAATCAATGACTGAAGTATTGTCAGGATTGACATCATTAGCTAAAACGACAATCGTTTTGGCGACGCTTGCAGTAACGGTATCCGCATCAGGATTGGCCACCGGAGCAGGAGTAATGGTAATAGTTACTAAAGCGGTATCACAAATAGATGTATTGGCGGTATCACAAATGGTGTAAATGAAAGTATCGAAACCAGAAGTTCCGAGGTTTGGCGTAT
>JBLHOT010000113.1:0-10703 GCA_047623945.1 Arcticibacterium sp.
TTTTCTATATAGTCTTTTATCATTTTTTCATCATTATCATCGTAGTCTACGTTGAAATGAATAGATGGAATACCCCATTCGTCGGTCTTGGTTTTATCCAAGGTAAGTTTATTGCTTTCTTTCGGAATAGTCTCTCCCATCATATGAGAGCCTACATACCATGGCCCCAATTCTCTGTTCATCAGGTTTTCTTTTAGGTCAGACCCCACACCATCTGTGCTAAAGCCTTCACCTCTTCCGCTAGAAAAACCGGCGGCATATCCTCTGATGAAATCTGTTTCCTGCTCATAAAGATTACGCCATCTAGGCATATAGCTACCACCTACTCTGCGGCCAGAAGTTCTTTTATCTGAAAAACCTTCATAGTTAGCTCTCACACGAGCACGGTAATTATGGAAGGCAATGTGAGTACCCATAAGGCCATTATCATTACCCAAACCATTTTCAAAACGACTAGACGTACTATTTAACAGAAGTGCCGTGGTGTTCATAGCTGCGGCATTCACAAAGATTATATCTGCGTAGAAATCAATTTCCTCTTTAGTGACTCTGTCAATCACCCTCACACCTTTGGCTTTTCCCTTTTGCTCATCGTAAAGGATAGATTGTACCACAGAGTCTGCTCTTAAAGTACAGTTTCCTGTATTTAGGGCCCAAGGAATAGTAGACGAATTACTACTAAAATAACCACCATATGGGCAGCCCCTTTGACATAGGTTACGGTGCATACACCTCGCTCTTCCTTGTTGTGTATGAATATCTTGTGGGTCAGTGATATGGGCCTTTCGGGCAATGATAGCTCTACGGTTCTCGTAGTTTTTCTGAAGGAATTTATCAAAATACTCTTCCACACATCCTTGCTCAAAAGGCTTCAAGAATTCACCATCTGGCAGACTCTCAAGGCCATCTTTATTTCCTGAGATACCGGCAAAGTGTTCTACATGGCTATACCAAGGTGCTATTTCGTCATAGGTTACCGGCCATTCTACGGCAAAACCGTCTCGGCCAGGCCCTTCAAAATCTAAATGACTCCATCGCTGAGTTTCACGAGCCCAAAGCAAAGATTTCCCCCCTACTTGGTAGCCACGAATCCAGTCAAATGGTTTATCCTGAACATATGGGTGCTCTTTGTCTTTCACTACAAAATGCTTAGCGTCTTCTTTGAAAATGTAGCATTTAGAAGCTATCGGATTTTCCTCTTTTTCTTTGAGAGACAAACCCAGTCCGTGCTCAAAATCCCATGGCATCTTGGTAGTAGTGGGATAATCTATGATGTGTTTCACATCGGGGCCTCGCTCTAAAATGAGGGTCTTTAGTCCTTTTTCTGCCAATTCTTTAGCAGCCCAGCCGCCACTTATTCCAGAACCTATGACGATGGCGTCATATTTCCTTTTCTTCGATGATTTATCTTTATTAGTCATTTTCTTTTAATTATTTGTTAGGCGTCTACACAGCCGTATCCATATCCTGGAGCGTATTCATACCCTGCTTTTTCTGTCATATACCACTCTGAACCCGTATAACCTCTCACGCTATAATTCTTCAAGGTTTTGAAAAATGAGTTAATTTTTTCTTCCTCATTTACTTCTATCATACCTAGGCACTCTACTTTTGAGTTTGGATTTAGATTGGCGAAAGTTGAATCATACTTTCTTTTAGCAAAGGCGTCTACCAGAGGAAGACCCTTGTAAAAAGTAGCCTGTTCCTCTTTAGTATGCATAGTGGCTATCATAGCCTTTACATACTTTTCTACACCTAATTCCTTAGCTCCTGGCGTATCCGTTTTAGGGATTAGCGTATCAATGACATCGATGAGCAAAGCCTCATCAGACGAGGTCAATGTTTGACCCACAGGTAAATCACTGGGCGACCAGTTTTTTGCCCAAGAGGGAAGAGCAATGGACGCAGCAACACCCAGTGTTAAGTTTTTAATTAAGCTTCTTCTTTTCATTTATTCTATAATCAAGGATATACATATACGCCCTCTCCCTGGGGAGAGGGCGGGGGGTGAGGTTTTATTTTTGATGAAATGAGTCTGAGACAAAGCCAAGAACTTCTGGTAGGGCTGTACGCCAGTAGGTCCAGTTATGAGCACCATCTCTTACTCTATATTCATGAGGAATGTTTTTCTTTTTCATCTCAATGTGCATGAGTGAGTTTCCTTCATATAGGAAATCGTCATCGCCACAGTCTATATACCACCTCACACTTTTAACGTCTTTCACATCAGCTTTTGCTAAAAGATTAAGGGCGTTATAATTATTAAAGTGGGCTTCTACCTGATCGTCTGTAACCTCCGGTATTGTTCTTTTTAAACTTGATTTGGTTTGTTCTAATGTGAGCGGGCCCACATAGGCACTGAGCGGGCAAGCAGAAGAAAACATGTCTGGACGACGAAGGGCATACATATATGAGCCGCCACCACCCATTGATAATCCTGCTACAGCCCTGAATCTTTTAGTCGCTTTTATTCTGAACTTCTTTTCGACATGAGGCACTAATTCGTTGAAGAAAAAATCTTCGTAGTTCCAATCAGGCACATTATAATAGCCCATCACTTTGGTATCTGCATCGGGCATTATGATGATCATTGGCGTAGCTATACCATCTGCTATGGCCTTATCTGTAATGTGTAATACCTCACCAAACTGTACCCAGCCGGTATGATTGTCCGTAGCTCCATGCAGTAAATAAAGCACAGGATAAGAACGCTCTGATGTTTCATATCCTGGAGGTAAATAAACGGCGTAGTTGCGTTGCATTTTCAGAATTTTACTGTCCACTTTCAGGTTGTCCATGACTTTACCAGATTGGGAATACACTATAAAAGGGCACAGGAAGAATAATAATATTATTTTTTTCATAGGGTTGTTGTTACTAAGGTTTGGTGTGACTGTATTTAAACTTAAGCACCAATCAAATTTACTAATAAAAGGCTTGTGGATGTTCAAAATCGTTGAATCTGTAAAGGAAGGAGATAAAAGAGTACAGTATGTCAGTAGGTTTAGGGGTGATAGCCTTTTTAAAAGACCTATTTGCCAATTGATTTTTATAATTTCGCTGTTTTTAAATATGCCACTTTAAGTTTATTCAAATGAAAGTCAATAGGATTAAAACTCTTTGGAAGGAAGATAAAACAGCGACGAACGCTTGGATTACAATACCCAATACTTGGACAGCAGAATTGATTGCCAAACAAGGATTTGATGTGATGACAATTGATGCCCAACATGGGCATGCAAAAGACTATGAATCTGTATTGGGAATTCTTCAAGGAATGAAAGGAAGTGAAACGGTACCCTTTGTCAGGATTCCATGGAATGAGCCTTCCTATGCGATGAGTATGCTAGATGCAGGAGCTTTAGGGATTATTTGCCCCATGATAAATACACGTAAAGACACTGAAAACTTTGTTAAGGCTTGTAGGTTCCCTGGTGATGGTTATCGGAGCTTTGGGCCTATACGGGCGGCAGAGTTACATGAAAACTATTTTAAAGAGGCGAATGATAATATAATTACTATGGCCATGATAGAAACTCCGGCAGCTTACGAAAACATGGAAGACATAGCTGCCACTCCCACCTTAGATGGTCTTTTTCTGGGCCCTTGGGATTTAAGTATTTCTATGGGCCATAAAAATGTAGCAGATTTTGAGAGTGATGAGATGAAAACTGTTTTTGACAAGTTTCTAAATGTTTGTGCCAAAAATAGTATTACAGCAGGAGTGCATTGTACTACGGATGAAGTTGCTAAAATGTTTTCTCAAATGGGCTTTAGGTTGGTAACTATTTACAATGACAGCAATGCTATATCCTCCAGGGCTGCTGAAAGTTTGAATGCTTTTGGTCGGTCTATTGATAATATTGGCCCTAAGTATTAAAAGAGTGACCAGCTCAGACTTTGAATTTATTTCCTTTTCTTTTCTAAACCTCCGCAAGTTTATTTTCTAGAAGACACCTAAAAGGTATAATTAGAAAATAATACAAAATGAAATACTCAAAATTAACTCTCCTAAGCTTTTTATGTGCCGGCATGATACTGATAAATTCATGTGATGCGGACGATACTACGGTAGATGCAGATGTAATAAGTACCCTGAGTGGTGCCTTTGCGGAGTTTGATGAAGATAATACAGACATTTATTTAGATGGTTCCAATGTTGTTATTGAAACCAATGGGCTACCAAACCATACCAGCCCGTACTGGGGGACAGGAAATGCACTTTATGTCGCACCGCAAGATGGATTTCAATCCACGCCAAGTTTAATTCCAGGCTTTGATGGCTCGGCTACCTTAACTGTTTCTTCAAACCCTCAAAAGGCGAGCAAGTCAACGGCTACTAGTTTGGGTGCTATCGGAATTGCCATTAGTGGAGCAGCTATTTACAATGATCAAGAGGGAAACGGGGCCTTAGACGGAGCAGCAGTAAGCCTTGATTATTCTGGAGCACATATTGGCCCTGGTGTATATCACTATCACACGGAGCCAGAGGCTTGGTCTAAAGATGATGACAAATTAGTAGGTATACTGGCAGATGGATTCTTTGTTTACGGTAGAAAATGTAATGCTACTGGTGGCTATCCTACAGGCTTAGATGAGTCAAATGGTCATTCGAGTACAACCCAATATTCTACAGAATCTGTTTATCACTATCATATTGACAATGAGCTTTACATTAACAAATATTACATCATTTTCCCAGGTAATTATCAAGGCACACCTAGTTCTATTAGGTAGCTTTTTGATAGCCTGTAACCCTGCTCTAGAAAACCAAGTTGAGGATTATCCAATTGTTGTTTCCGAAACGGAGATGCCAAAGGATAGCCTCATTCTGAATCAACTAGAAGGTAAATGGTATTATGAGAGCAAGCCTTATAATGGGTTTGCTCTTATCTTTTACTCTGATGGTTCTATTGAGGAAAGAATTGGTTTTTCTGAGGGCAAGAAATGGGGCGGAGCTCAAAAGTTTTACAAGGACGGAAGTCGAAAATATGAGGCCTATTATAAAGCTAACCGCAAGGACGGGCTTGCTAAAAACTGGTCAAAAGAAGGAGTACTTATAGCCGAGTCAAACTTTGTGGATGGTGTGGTACACGGAGTTCAAAGGACGTGGTACAGCAGCGGGGAAATCTTCAAAAAGATGCACATCAACATGGGCAAAGAAGAAGGACTCCAGCAAACTTGGTGGGAAAATGGTAAGTTATATGTTAATTATGAAGCGAAAAATGGTCGAATCTATGGCCTAAAACGCTCTACACTATGTTACGAATTGAAAGATGAAATGGTTCAAAAATAAATATGCTGTTCTAGCCTTAGGCGTATTAATGTCATGTGCTGAAGAAAGCCAAGATAGCGTGGTAGATGCATTACCTTATTTTGATGAAGCTTCCTTTTTGCCTCATTGGATAAGCCCTCAAAGTGATTCGCTCAAATATTTTCACAAAATCCCAGCATTCTCACTTATAAATCAAGACAGCAGCCGAGTAACAGGAAAGACGCTGGAGGGTAAAATTTATGTGGCCAATTTCTTCTTTACAACTTGCCCTGGCATTTGTCCTCAAATGACGGATAACATGGGAATCCTACAGCAGGAATATCTGGAGGACGAAGATGTCATGCTCATTTCACACTCGGTGACTCCGAATAGAGATACTGTTGCTAAACTCAAAGGCTATGCCTCAAAAAGAAACGTCCAGAGTAAAAAGTGGCATCTGCTCACTGGGGACAGAGAGCAAATTTATAACCTCGGAAGAAATGCTTATTTCGTTGAAGAAAATATGGGCATCGAAAAAACGATTGACGACTTTCTCCATACAGAGAACTTTGTCTTAGTGGACAAACAAAAGCATATCAGAGGCATTTACAATGGCCTTAACAAAGCCTCTATTCAGCAGCTTATTGAAGACATCAAAACGTTAAAGTCTCAAGGCGAGACTTTTTAAGCATCAAGCATAATTCTCTTCCCACCGGCCTTTGCCGAAGCATAAATTGCGGAAAGTATCTTCGAATCTTTTAAACCTTCTAAACCTGAGCAATGGTCGGGCATTGGGTCTTTGCTTAAGAAAAGTGGCCCCATGCCGTTCATTTGATATGTTTGATGATGTACCACTTCCATATCCATTGGACCCTCTGATGTTTTTCCTTTTAATGGACCATAAGAAAACGCAGGTTGAAGTTCAAACCAACCTTTGTTACCAGCTGCATGAAACAGTTGAACATTAGAGTTATAGGAAGTAAACCCAGTGAAGACTGTATCGTCATGAAACTCTATATGCCAGCTCAATGATTCCTCTACCTCGCTAAACCTAGTTTTATCCGTCACAGGGCCGAAATTAGCACTGACAGACCTAGGTTCTATGTTTTTGACATAACGGGCTGCATTTACACAGTATATACCCACGTCCATCAGTGGCCCTCCGCCTGATAGCTTGGCGTTTAGTCTCCATTGCTTTGGGTCGCCTGCTTTGAAACCAAACATGCCCTGTATGTAATTGATGTCGCCAAATGTTTTTTCCCGACCATATCGCATTGCTTCCATATTAAACGGCTCAAAATGACATCTGTAACCTACGGCCAATTTGACTTTATTTTCTTCACAAGCTTTTATCATGGCTTCACACTCTTCAGGAGTATTTGCCATTGGCTTTTCGGTTATAACATGTTTTCCAGCCTTAGCAGCTCTTATGGTATATTCTGAATGCATACCATTAGGAAGACATATATACACCACATCAATATCCTTACAATCTATAAGCTTGTCGTAGTTTTCGTAGTTAAGAATGTTCTCATCCTTGAGGTTATACTTCTCTTTGTATTCTGGGATTTTAGAAGGAGTACCTGTTACTATACCTGTGAGCTCCCAATATGGCGAAGCATCAATACCAGGTAAAATTCTCTTTGTGCCATAGTAGCCGAGACCCACAATAGCAATACCCAATTTCTTGCCAGTATAGTCGACTTTGGGCTGTGAAAAACCTTTGGTAGAAAAGAAGGGAAGAGCTAAAGAGCCAGCTCCTAATTTTTTAATGAAGGATCTTCTATTTTCAGAAATACTCATGCGTAATGATGTTAAGGTTGAATAGTCGTCTAAAATAGTAAAATTATTCTCCTAATTTTGGCAGAACCTTATCTAATAGATTAAATTACTTTTCTAGCATATGAAATCATTACTTGTTTACTGCGGCTCTAACCCAGGTTTAAACCCTATTTATAAAGAAACGGCTGTTAAGCTAGGTCTGGAAATGGTAAAACGAGGAATGAGATTAATTTATGGCGGTGGGAGTCTTGGGCTCATGGGGACCATAGCAGATACTGTAATGGAAAATGGAGGTGAAGTAGTAGGAATTATACCTACGTTCTTAAATAAAATGGAAGTAGGGCATCCTAACCTTACGGAAATTCATCTGGTAAATTCTATGCATGAACGAAAAGCCATGATGGAAGAAATGTGCGATTCTGTCATCACTCTTCCGGGAGGCTATGGCAGTATGGATGAACTCTTTGAGATATTGTCTTGGTCTCAGCTAGGCCTTCACAGAAAACCGGTAGGCTTGTTGAATATCAATGGCTTTTACAATCCTCTGATAGCTCAGTTAGACCTGATGGTTAATGAAGGATTCCTTAAACAACCGAACCGAGAAATCATTCAAGTTTCAGATTCCATTGAAGAAGTTTTTAAGCTTATGGATGGATTTGTACCCCAAGAGGCCTTTAAGTGGCTTGAAAGAGGGAATACTTAATTAAATGTCGTCACAATTAAAGTCGTTCTGAAACTCCTCGTAAGCATCCCTATCAGCAGTGACCAGGGACGTACAGCTTTTAAAAAGCTTTTCTATTGATTTTTTTACGGATTCGCAGTTGCTTTTTGTTTGATTATTAACAAAAGCGGAGATGTCTTCACTATATCTGACGGTGTCCGCCGCACAGCTAAGAGGCCCTGCTTTTTTCTTACAACCAGAAAAGACTAAGGCAGACATGAATAATACGGCGATGAGTTTCGAAGATGTGTTCATGATATTTTTTTTAAAGATTGACTAACAATCAAAATTAGCAAGAGATTTGAGGCTTATCAAAATAGACGTTAAAGTTTTATTTTACGGCTTTAAGACTTAAGTCTAAACTCTTTATGCTGTGAGTCAAATAGCCCATAGAAGCATAGTCAATTCCGCATTCGGCGTAACCACGGATAGTTTCTGGTGTGATGCCACCTGAAGACTCTACTGGAAATCTCCCATCAATAATTTTTATGGCTTCACGCGTTTTTTCGTAGTCAAAATTATCAAGCATTATTCTTACCACCCCGCCAATTTCAAGTACCTCATTCAGCTCTTTAAAATCTCTTACTTCTACTTCAATAGGAAGGTTTCTACCCGTTTCTTTCAAGTACTTTTGAGCTGAAAGCATGGCTTGCTTTACACCGCCAGCATAGTCCACATGATTGTCTTTGATGAGTATCATATCATAAAGGCCTGTTCTGTGATTTACACCACCACCGATTTTCACAGCCCACTTTTCGGGTAACCTGAAGTTGGGCGTGGTTTTGCGAGTATCTAGCACTTTGCATTTGGTGCCTTCTAGTTTCTTAACAATGGACTTGGTCGTAGTGGCTATGCCGCTCATGCGTTGCATACAGTTTAAAACGAGCCTTTCTGCCGTAAGGATAGATTGGTCTTTGCCGCTTACATAAAAGGCAATATCTCCATATTTTATGTCGTCGCCGTCATGTAGAAACACTTCCATTTTTAAGTTAGGGTCCACTTCTTTAAAGATGGCTTTGGCCAGTTCTACTCCAGCTAATATGCCGTTATCTTTCACTAATAGTTTGGCTTTTCCTTGAGCCTCTGCTGGCACTGTAGAAAGGGATGTGTGGTCGCCATCTCCAATGTCTTCTTTCAGTGCAGCCCGTATAAAGGCAAGGACGTCTTCTGATTTTATTTCCATTTAAATTGCTGTTTTAAGCTATCGCAAATACTTAAAAAATTGGCAGAAATCCTTTTGCCCAAAGCATTATTGATTCCACTTAATTATTGGATTTATAGGCTATTGTTTTGAGTATTGGTCTAAGGAAAATACTTTTGGTCAATGAAAAATACTTACCCTCTTTTTTCCCACGAATATTTCATGGCCAAAGCACTGGATTTAGCTCGGCAGGCTTTTGAGGAAGGAGAGGTGCCGGTAGGGGCAGTAGTAGTGACGGGGCAAAATCAAATCATAGGAAAGGGATATAACCAAACCGAACGACTAAATGATGTGACCGCTCATGCAGAAATGTTGGCGATAACAGCTGCCGCAAATCACTTAGATGCTAAATACCTGAGAGAGTGCAGACTTTACGTTAGCCTAGAGCCATGTGTGATGTGTGCAGGGGCAATTGCCTGGAGCCAAACCGATCACATTATTTATGGAGCTTCTGATGCCAAAAGGGGTTTTTCTAGGTTTTCAGAAGGTATTATTCATCACAATAAGGAGCTTATTCCAGGTATTCTAGCAACCGAAAGTGAGGAGCTTCTCAAAGAATTTTTCAATAAGTTGCGAACATAAAGCAGCCCATCATTGTTTTGTAATTAGAAAGATAATTTAAGAAACTTAAACCCAATTATATTATGGCCTTCGAATTACCAGCACTTCCATTTGCTAACAACGCTTTAGAACCTCATTTTGACGCTATGACCATGGAAATTCACCATGACCGTCATCATAATGGCTATGTAAACAACCTTAATAATGCCATTGCTGGTACAGATTTAGAAGGAAAAACCATTGAAGAAATTTTGGCGGTGGCTGGAGCTTCGGGTGCAGCGGTAAGAAACAACGGAGGAGGTCATTATAATCACTCTTTGTTCTGGTCTATCTTAGCTCCTCAGGGAGTTGGCGGAAACCTTTCAGGCCCCTTAAAAGAGGCTGTGATAGCTCAGTTTGGTTCTGTAGACGAATTCAAAGCTAAATTTAAGGCAGCTGCTGGAACACGTTTTGGATCGGGATGGGCTTGGTTAGGTGTAAAAGCAGACGGTTCTCTTTGTGTATGTTCATCTCCAAACCAGGACAATCCTTTAATGGATGTAGCTGAATGCCCATGTACGCCTATTTTAGGGCTAGACGTTTGGGAGCACGCTTATTATTTAAAATATCAAAACAAGCGTCCCGATTATATAGATGCATTTTGGACTGTAGTTAACTGGAATGCTGTGGAGGCTCGTTACGCTGCTGCCAAAGGATAAGACTTAATTTTAAGATATATTGAAAGCTCGGCCTTTGGTCGGGCTTTTTTTGAAACTTTACTTTTATGTATATTCTATATATACTTTATAAGTTCGAGTTTTAATAAGTGATAATGAGGGAAAATATTGATATAGATAATACCACAATAACAAAGCTGAAAATATTATCAGCCTTTGAAAATAGGAGTGTGAAGGCTTTTTTGTGGAGGCGAAAGAAAAAGAGAGGCTAGATTCTCTAACAAATGAAGAAAAGGAGGATTTGGGTCTGCTATTATTAATGCAGCAGGCTGATAGAACAGATGTAGTTTCTGAATAAGAAGTGATGGAAGCCCTTCGGTCGTGAAAATAATTTATTTAAGATTTTTTTTTAAAGACGTTAAGGGTATAAAGGACAGTAAATTAAAAGAAACACTTGAGAAGGTAATTTTAGTGATTAAGTCTTCCGAGAGTTTAAATGAAAGACAAGGCTTGGTGAAAATGAAAAGT
>JBLHOT010000114.1:0-10347 GCA_047623945.1 Arcticibacterium sp.
AGCAATAAATATTCTCTTTTTGGAGCTATGCGATCTGTCGCACAAATCATCTCTTATGAGGTGCCTCTAGGATTGAGTTTATTATGTGTAGTGGTAGTCACCCAAACACTGGATCTTCAAGAGATTTCGTTTCAGCAAGGACTTTTTTCTAGTGAGGTTAATTACCTTTTTGGTATTAAGGCGTTGGGAGTTGATGTGAGTGAGGTAGGAGGCTTTTTAACTTGGAATATTTTCAGGAACCCTTTTCTCCTAATTGTGTATGTCATTTTCTTCATCGCTACTTTGGCAGAGACCAACAGGGCCCCTTTTGATTTACCAGAGGCCGAATCTGAATTGATTGCTGGGTATCATACAGAGTATAGCGGATTCAGATGGGCTTTTATATTTCTGGCCGAATATGGCATCATGCTTTTAGTTTCTATTTTAGGAGCAGTGCTGTTTTTAGGAAGCTGGAATTCAGCATTGCCTAATATTGGTGAATTGAAATTAGCTCTTTGGACCACTGGCGAACCTGGAACTATGAGTTCATATCTCTGGGGAGCTTTTTGGTTGTTCTCCAAAGCTTATGCAGGTGTTTTTGTTATGATGTGGGTTAGGTGGACATTGCCGAGGCTCCGGATTGACCAATTAATGTATTTGTGTTGGAAAGTCCTTACACCGTTTTTGTTGGTTTTGCTTCTTATTTCTACTATTTGGCGTGTTTTAATGGTATATTAGTCATTTAAACTTATAAAAATTATGGAGAAACGAAACGAAGATAAAATCAATAAACTTCTAATAGGAGCAGTGGCAGTTTTCGGTTTAATACTAATTGCTTACATGGGCTATGAGTTTGGATTTTGGTTAAAAGGGTAATCTTAAAATGCCAAAAAATATCTCAAAAGAATTAGAATCTGCGATTCTTTCACTTACTCAT
Organism: Arcticibacterium sp.; assembly: GCA_047623945.1. GTDB lineage: Bacteria > Bacteroidota > Bacteroidia > Cytophagales > Spirosomataceae > Arcticibacterium. Next base: position 917 of record JBLHOT010000114.1, read on the forward strand.
AAAGAGAAGGACAGACACCTTCTTAGGTTAATAGCAAAGAATGATCTTTTAAGAGAGCAAATGCAATTTACTCTTTTAGAGGACGAAAGTGATTTGACTTGGCGAAGACAAGATTTAGCAGATAGTATTCAGAATGATTTTGGAGTCCCATATTCTTATGTTGGCGTTTTATTGAAAGATATTAGGAAGCTAAGTGCACAAATTACTTGGCACAGAAGAGTAACGAAAGACAAATATGGGGAAGCTGAGCTAACTATTGCTTTGTTAGAAATAATTTTGCTCCATCACCACAAACAGATAGATAAGCATATAAGAAAGGCGGATAGCCTCCGGGTTTATCTTGTAAGAAAGGCCAGTGCAGCTATTAAGTATATCAATGCCTTGCACGAAGATTTTCATATTGATTTTAGAGATAGAATGGATAAGGTTTTGGGTCTATTGCATACTTTTGAGACCAGATACCATGCTTCGCTTTTAGATTTACCAGAAGCCATGCCTTAGAATGATTAAACCTATCCTTGTAATTAAATTTGGAACATCTGCGATAAGCAACGAGTCAGGTGAACCTGACCAACAAATTCTGGATAAAATTGCTGAAGAAGTAGCTATTCTTCAAAAGTCTCACCACATCGTCATTGTATCCTCTGGAGCTGTAGGTGCCGGGAAGAAGTTCATAAAAAAGTATGATGGAAGCATTATTAAAAGGAAAGCCGCCGCTGCAGTGGGGAATCCTTTGCTGATAGTGAAATATAATATGGCTTTTGAAAAATACGACCTCCAAGTGGCTCAAAGTCTTACAGAAAGAAGGCATTTTGCGAATAGAGAGCTATTTCTTGAGTTAAAAAACACCTATCAAGAATTATGGAATAATGATATTATTCCCATTGCAAACGAGAATGATGTTGTTTCGGACCGTGAATTAAAATTTTCTGATAATGATGAACTGGCTGCACTCATAGCCGCAGGTCTCGGAGCAGATAGCTTAATGATAGCCACAGTGGCCGGTGGCCTTTTAGATAGAGAAGGGAAGGTCGTTAACCACATCCTTGAAATTAATGAATCCGTCATGGATTTAGTGGATACTTCCAAATCAGCCTTAGGTTTAGGCGGGATGTCTTCAAAACTTACTTTTGCTAAATTGGCCACTAAAACAGGCATTAAGGTTACCATTTTTGGCTTAAAGCCAGGTCAAGGAGGAATTCTGAAATCTTTCATAGGAGAAGCAGGTAGTACTTTTGAGCCTTCCGAAGTTAATCTTTCTGCAAGGAATAAGTGGCTCGTAAGTGGCGGGCTTACCGCCGCCAGAATCATGATAGACAAAGGGGCGGCACAGGCTTTAGTAGCACGCAATAGTTTATTGGCCGTAGGAATAAAGGAAGTCTTAGGTGTTTTTGGCAAAGGTGAAATCGTAGAAATATTGGATAGCAAAGGACTTCGAATGGCCGTAGCAAGAAGCCGTGTCTCTTCAGGTGAATTGGTTAAGAAAATAAAGAATCAAGTAGTAGCTCACGCAGATGATATCGTTTTGGTATAGATGGAAGAGTACAAGGAACCAGCTCAATTTGACAAGAAGCTCTTACTAGAAATAGTAAAGATGAAAATGCCTTTTGGAAAGTATAAAGGTATTTTGATAGCGGATTTGCCTATATTCTACCTTGAATGGTTTCTGAGAAAGGGCGGTTTCCCACCGGGTAAACTAGGCGTTTTAATGGCGACCACCTATGAAATTAAAAATAATGGACTCCAAGAAATAATAATCAAACTCAAAACTTTGGTCAATAGTAAACCCAGGTATAAATAACAAATTAGAATGAAAAAGTATTACTTCATAGCCGTTTTTGGAATATTGGCATTAGGAGCTAAAGCTCAAAAGTTTAAGAAAACTCCAGAGTCAAAAATCACTCCATCTGAAGTGGAAAAGCACATTCGTTTTTTAGCTTCAGACGAATTAATGGGTAGGAAAACAGGTCATGCAGGGAATAACTCTGCCGCCAGATACATAGCTGAGGAATTTAGAAGCTTTGGGCTAGACATGGTTTCTTCCAGTTCCTTTTATCAGACAGTACCTTTTATTACTTCAGATCAACCCAATGAGGGCTCAATAACTGGGGGCGAAACGGTTTTGAAAATCAATGATGACTTCCTTCTCATGAATGGCGGAGGTATAGTTTTAGAGAATGTGGAGAAAGCTCACATAGGCTACGGATGGGCGTCAGAAGATGGGTCTTACAATGATTACAATAATATAGATGTCAAAGGAAAAATAGTAGTGGCTCAAATAGGGACACCAGATACCAATGGTTTTAGAGAGATGATGGCGGCCTCTGAAAGAAAAATGGAATTGGCAGAAGAGCATGGGGCTTTGGCCCTTATTGAAGTTTTTACTATTCCAGCACCATGGAGTGTGCTGCAAAAGAACTTTGGAAGTGGAACCATTTCATTAGAAAAGAAGGACAATTCAGGTTTTACCAGAATATTAATAAATCAGGCTACCTCCAAAAAAATAGGGAAGGAGGTCGTAGAATTTATTTCTCTCAAAGTGGGAGAGATTGTTAATTTATCTACTCCAAGTAATAATGTGATAGGGATGGTAGAAGGCTCAGATCCTGTGCTGAAAAGCGAATATGTATTACTTACTGCACATTTTGATCATGTAGGTTTTCATGAAGAGTACGAGGAAGGCGAGGATTATATATTTAATGGTGCTCGTGATAATGCCATTGGCGTTTCGGCCTTACTTTCGGCTGCGAAGGCTTTGTCTGCTCAACCTGCTAAACGTTCAGTTCTTTTTATAGCCTATACCGGGGAGGAGATTGGTCTGAAAGGCAGTGGTTATTATGCAGAAAATCCTCTCCTGCCGTTAAAGAATTGTATTTTTAATCTAAATATAGATGGTGCGGGATATAATGACAAGACGCTAGTAAGTGGTATAGGAATAAAGAGAACGGGAGCCGAGGCCGAAATTACTAGAGCTGTGGAAGCTGTTGGTTTAAAATTATTAAATGACCCTACACCTGAGGCAGGCTTGTTTGATAGGTCTGATAATGTACAAATGGCTGCAAAGGGAATTCCTGCTCCGTCATTTTCTCCAGGCTTTACGTCTTTTGATGAGGAAATATCCAAGTACTATCATAAGGAAGCAGATGAAGCAGACAATCTTGATTTTGTATATTTAGCTAAATTCTCGAAATCTTATGCCCATGCGGCCAGATTAATTTCAAATATGAAAGTTGCTCCTAAATGGATAGCGGGTGACAAATATGAGGCTCGTGGTAAGGCCTTATATAAGAATTAGATCATGGAACTATTTATAGGATTATAGCCTTTTTAAAGAGGGTTGAATGCCGTTTCTACCTAATCACCCTCAAATCTCTAATTAAAGCAAATTTATCCTACTCTTATTGCTAATTCACTTCTGAATTATCCCAAGATGTGTTAAATTGGCAACCTATTTTAAATTAAAATACATTACCTCAACAGAACCTATAAGATGTCGGAAACCGCCAAGCTGATTTACAAAGATAACGAGTACGAGTTTCCTGTGATAACAGGAACAGAAGATGAAAGTGCCATTGATATTTCTACTCTTAGAGGGCAGTCTGGAGCAGTAACTATAGATTTAGGATTCAAAAACACTGGTTCTACCACCTCCGCCATCACTTTCTTAGACGGTGAAAAAGGCATTCTGAGGTACCGAGGTTACGATATAGAGGAATTGGCCGATAAAGCTGACTTTCTTGGAGTTTCATACCTCCTAATTTATGGAGAACTACCCAATAAAGAACAATACGATAAATTCGTAAACGACATCACTCGCCATACCATGGTGAATGAAGACATGAGGAAGATTTTTGACGGATTTCCTGTGAACGCTCACCCTATGGGTGTTATGTCTTCTTTAGTGAGTGCCATGAGCGGTTTCTATCCTGAGTCTTATGGTAAAAGCGGGGATAAGGACATGGATCTTCAGATTATTAGGTTGATGGCTAAATTACCAACTTTAGCTACTTGGTGCTATAAGAAGTCTCAAGGTCATCCTATTAATTATCCAAAAAACAACCTAGACTATTGCTCTAATTTCCTACAGATGATGTTTGGCCTGCCTGTAGAAGGTTATGAAATAAATCCAGTGGTAGCAAAGGCCCTAAATAAACTTCTTATTTTACATGCAGATCATGAGCAAAACTGCTCTACATCTACTGTGAGGTTAGTGGGATCTTCTCATGCTAATTTATACTCATCCATTTCTGCTGGAATTTCTGCTCTTTGGGGACCACTTCATGGTGGTGCTAATCAGGCTGTGATAGAAATGTTGGAGTCAATTAAAGCAGACGGAGGAGGAGTTGAGAAATACCTTAATAAAGCAAAGGATAAGAATGACCCTTTTAGATTAATGGGTTTTGGACATAGGGTTTATAAAAACTTTGATCCACGAGCTAGAATAATCAAAAAGGCTGCAGATGAGGTTTTGGAAGCTCTAGGAATAGATGATCCAATTTTGGACATCGCTAGAGGTTTGGAAGAAGCCGCATTAAACGATGAGTATTTTGTAAAGAGAAAGCTTTATCCAAATGTAGACTTCTACTCAGGAATTATATACAGAGCTCTTGGCATTCCTGTAAATATGTTTACCGTAATGTTTGCCATTGGTCGTTTACCAGGTTGGATTGCTCAGTGGAAAGAACTTCGTGAGGCTGGACAGCCTATCGGAAGACCACGTCAGATTTACACTGGAGAAAAAGAAAGAAAATTCGTGGATTTGGAGAATCGTTAAGATTCTGAAGAATAGTATTTAAAGTAAAAGGGAGCGGCCATTTGGTCACTCCCTTTTACTTTTTCGTATATCTAAGGATCAACTTAGTCAATTTCTAGATCGGACGGCATCCAAAAACGCATCCTTTCTTCTTCTACTTATTTCTGCGTCCATGTTGTTTTTAAGTCTTACTTTTTTCATAGGGCCGTTCACCTGTATGCTCGCTATATGGTCTAAGTTGACCATATAAGATTTATGGGTTCTAAAGAAGGAGAACTTAGTAAAGGTTTTCTCCATTTCTTTAAGCGTTTTAGAGATAATAATCTGCTCTCCATCTTCTAAAGAAATCTCCGTGTAATTAGCATCTGCTTTGAGCAAAACTATCTCGCTAGGCTTCACGTGCCTTTTTCCTACTAATCTTATTTCTGTTATTGGCATTGTGGAAGGTGTTATATACAAATAGGACTCATAATCCAAGCGAAAGGTTGGAAGCCTTGTGAAATAATTCCTAAGTGTAAGAGAATAAGGCCACTTGTAATTGGAGTTAACCTTTTATCTAAAATGATATGTCAAGCAGGTAAGCTTCCTTACTTTTGAGCCGTAAAACTCCCTTTAATTTGAGCAATATTTTAGAAATTAAGAACATAGTAAAAAACTATGCAAATCATCTGGCTTTGGATGATGTAAGTATATCAGTACCTCAAGGTATCATTTTCGGTCTTTTAGGCCCAAATGGTGCGGGAAAAACTTCTTTAATAAGAATTATCAATCAGATTACCGCACCTGACTCTGGAGCGATATTGATAGATGGGGAGCCTTTAAGCCAAAAGCACATTTATGATATTGGGTATTTACCCGAAGAGCGAGGCCTTTATAAAAAGATGAAAGTAGGGGAGCATCTACTTTATTTGGCAAGACTAAAAGGTCTTTCAAAGGCAGATGCCATGGATAAGCTAAAGGAGTGGTTCATAAAGTTTGATATAAAAACTTGGTGGGACAGGCCAGTGGAAGACCTATCAAAAGGTATGCAACAGAAAATTCAGTTTGTAGCGACTGTCCTTCATAAGCCTAAGATTTTAATTTTGGATGAACCCTTTAGTGGCTTTGACCCTATTAATGCTAATATCATTAAAGATGAAATTCTGGAGTTAAAGAAGAACGGAAGTACTATTATCTTTTCCACACATAGGATGGAATCTGTAGAAGAGTTATGTGATCAGGTGGCTCTTATAAATAAATCGCAAAAGATTTTAGATGGCTCCAAAGAGGCTTTGAAAGAACAGTTTAAGACTAATACTTTCCAACTTAGTTTCAAAGGGAATCTCAAAGAAGACAAAGAAGTGTATAGCATTTTAGAAACTTCAGAACATGAGAATGGAACCAGTTCTGGACTTATAAAACTGAAAGACGGGGTCTCAAGCAATGCTATGATTAAAAGGCTTATGGATCAGGTAGAGCTCATGGGTTTCAATGAGAAAATTCCTAACATGAATGACATTTTTATTGCTGCTGTAAACGCCGAAAACGCTAATTGAAGATGAAAAATATATTATTAATAATTCAGAGAGAGTACCTGACACGTGTAAAAAAGAAGAGTTTTATCATACTTACACTATTAGTGCCTATACTTATGATGGGCATGTATGCGATCATAGTTTGGGCTGCTCTAAAAGGTTCAGACCAGAAAACGATATCTATTGTAGACGATAGTGGCTATTTTGAAAATAAAATTGGTGATAGCGGAGCCTATAAGTTTCAATACACCACGGAGGATATTGAAACGGCTAAAAAGGCCTTTCAGGCAAGCGGACATGATGCGTTAGTCTATATTCCAGAAGATGTTTTAGAGCATGCAAGTGGTGTAAAAATATTCGCCGAGCGTGGAATACCATTTGAGCTAAAGTCTAAAATAGAAAATAGTATAGAACGAGAGATCGAAAACATCAAATTGGCTGAGGCAGGTATTACACGTTCAGTATTGAAAAATGCTAAAATGACTATCAACTCTCAAACGATTAGCCTAAACGAAGGCGAGGAAAAGAAAAGTAGTTCGGGAGGATCAATGGCGGCAGGTTTTTTATTCGCGTTTTTGATTTACATCTCCATTTTTATTTATGGTGTTCAGGTGATGCGTGGCGTCATGGAAGAGAAAACAAGCCGAATAGTGGAGATTATTATTTCCTCTGTAAAACCTTTTCAGCTTATGATAGGTAAGATAGTCGGTGTAGCTATGGTAGGGCTTACACAGTTTACATTATGGATAGTTTTCGTCATAATTCTTTTCACGGGGGCAGCTAAGGTCATCGGCCCTAAACTCGGGGATGTCTCTAATATTTCTGCGGAACAATTAGAAAACCTTCCTCCTGAGGCAAGAGAAATGGCGGCGGCCCAGATAAATGGCGACGGCGGAGCGAGTGGTGTACTGGCGGATGTCATGGGTGCAGTTGATACTTTGCCTGTAGCCACCATTTTAATATCGTTCCTGTTTTACTTCTTGGGAGGGTACCTCCTATATAGCTCTTTATTCGGGGCCGTAGGTTCTGCGGTAGATGGTGAAACAGATACTCAGCAGTTTATCTTGCCCATTACGATGCCTATTATAGCGTCATTTATTATGGCTCAGTTTATCATTAATGACCCCAACGGACAGTTAGCCTTCTGGACCTCCATGATACCCTTTACTTCGCCCATTATTATGATGGTCAGAATTCCTTTTGGCGTACCCATTTGGCAAATTGTCCTTTCTATTACACTTTTAATCGGAGGCTTTATTTTTACTACTTGGCTGGCAGCTAGGATTTACCGTGTGGGTATCTTAATGTACGGAAAGAAGCTTACCTGGAAGGAACTCTCTAAATGGGTTTTTTATAAGAACTAGATTTGGGAGCAAGGCATAACAATTGGATTTGTTCAAAACCTTTACCTGCTTTTTTAATAAAGCTTAAGGATTTATACCAAGAATACTCTTTTAAAAAAAAGGAATAGCGTTTCGCTATTCCTTTTTTTGTGATAAGAATTTGCTTTAAAGGGCTAAAAATGAACGAGGATCGAGACAAATAGTTTTGAAATGTGCCAGTTCTTTTTCTGAGCATACTCCTGGAAAATCTCCATTTCTACCTTCCATGGAGTTCATTACTTGAAAATGTAGATGCGGCGGCCAATTTCCATTTTCTGGATATGTGCCAATTTCGGCAAAATGCTCTCCTTTCTTATAAACTTTTCTGTTTTGTAGACTTGTCAAAGATTCAATGGAGAGGTGCCCAAATAAGTAGAATAGGTCTTGTCTACATGATTTCAAAATAATTGTGGGCCCGTAATCTCCGTTTTGAGCGTTGTTTTTAAAACTATGAAGAGTGCAGTTCTCAGGAGCAAAAACGGGCGTATAGGCTTTAGCCCAAATATCCACACCCAAATGGAAACAACGTTGTTCTTCCCCTTGAAAATGAGTTTTATTGTCGTAAAGAATACGCTTTTCCAGCCAGCCGCCTAGGCCAACTTTTACTTTTGCAGTATCTAGTTTGTCAAAGACATATTTATTAAAAGCCTCAGTATCGCCGAAGTCTAGTGATACTAAGTCAGGATTATTTTCTGTGAAATCTAATGGGAAATAGTTTTCCTTTTGGAAATCAAATGGTGTAATAGGTGAAAATAGCATATTGCTTTAATCTATATATGTGTAATGTTAGGGCGGGCTAATATTTCAGCCAGCTTTCATGGTTAGTTAGCAGTCTAGTCCTTTTTTGAACCCAGAAGTACATTAACACCATTGGGGAAAGGATTTCCAGCGGAGCGTCTGAAACTTACCACCTGACCTATGTGCCAGAGTGCATCTGAAATAGGGCCATTGATAAGATTCCAAATTGGATATTCTCGTGAGCCCGCAGAACTTTGGAAAATCATTTTTTGCTGGTTCGGAGTAAGTTCATGGCTTCTTAAATAAAGAGAGGCTTCCTTTAAATGGTTCAGGGTATTTGCTCGCGAATCATTTAGGTTATCGCTTAAAACACGAGTGCTAAAGTCTGTGGGTTCACCTAGAAAGGCATTTCTACTTATGCCTGTGAGCCCTTCAATGTGTTGTAAGGTTTCTAGAGTCGTTCTGGTGTCGTTCCCCGGTTTATAGTCCATTTCGGCATCTGTTAATTCATAAGTGGCCCAGTAATACCTAAAACCCACTCCATCTATTAGTCGAGCTAGAATATGGCCTGAAGTATAGGTTTCTGGTGCTTCCGGAATTTGGTAGAAGTAGTCGTCTTTTTGAGCCATAGATTTAGAAGTAATCGAGAGTAAAATAAGAATAAATAGTTTTCGCATTGAGATAGAGCCGTTTAAAAGAGGAGAATTGAATAGAAACCAAAGGTAAAGAAGATTAGAGATTTTATGTACTTCCATTAATGCAAATAGCCCCTAACTGATTAGAGGCTATTCTTGATTTTATGTGGATTCTTTTGCTAAGAGTCATTACTCTAATTGAAAAAATATAGGCATGGTGAAATAGACATTAACGGGTTGGCCATCTTGCTTTCCAGGGTTCCATTTAGGCATCATTTTAACTGAGAGTGTAAATTAAAGTCTGTCTAAATATAATTGAGTAATCATTAGATTTAGACGAATATGACACAAGAAGAATTAGATAATTTACAGAGTAAGGCCTTATCACAATTTAAGACAGGCAAATCAT
>JBLHOT010000115.1:0-10119 GCA_047623945.1 Arcticibacterium sp.
GAAGATTCTGAAACTCATGGGAAGCCGCAAATCGAGTTATGTTTAGGCCATTTGGCAGGATTAAATCACATTTTCGTTCGAAAAACACCTCACACTCTTTTGCGGTTATATCACTAACCGTGGTAAGGACATGACATAGCTGTGCTGCGTTATACTCAATGCCCGCTTGGGCTTCAATGCCATATTCCTTGGCTTCGTCTCTCCATTTATAAGTAGGCAAGTGCTCATAAAAATCACTCACATTTCCAGCAATATACCTTCCCAACATCGTGGCATGGGTGGTAAAAACAGTAGCGATATCAACCTTCTTCTTTACCAAATTTAATAGCGGTACTGCAGACATCCACTCATGAAAGTGAGCGATGACGCTCAGCTTCTTTGCATGGTTTTCTACAAACTCTGTGAGGTAAAGTTCAATTAAATGCCCGAAGACTATCACCTTATTAACTAAGGGTTCTGCATTAATGGTGCTAATCTTATAGTCTTCCCAAAGTCCAAATTTCAGGTTATCCGCCTCTTTCATTGCTTTTTCAAAATCAACAAGAATCATTCTTGGACGGCCAGTAACCAACCAGTGTCCATGATGTGCTTCAATGCCTTGCTCTCTTAAAGCCTCAGCAGCTTTGCTAAAAGGAGAATCGTCAACACTTGGCTCAAATTCAATAGAGGCTGTCTGAGCTATGTAAGGACCAATGAGGCAATAGTCGTCTCCCCATTTTTCCACCATAGCAGGGACCTTAGAGCGAAGCACCGTATAGATTCCTCCTACCTGATTACAGACTTCCCAAGCGAGTTCAAATAAGACTTCCTTCTTTGTCTCTCTTTTTTCGATTTTAATTATTTCTGAAGATCCTTTTCTCATTTCTTTTGTTGTAAAGTGTCACGGTTAGAACAGCTCTCCCGCTCTATGATTTGGTACAATATTTAAATGTTTATATGCCTTTTCTGTCGCCTCTCTTCCTCTGGCCGTTCTTTTTAAAAAACCTTCTTTAATTAGGAAGGGCTCATAGACCTCTTCAATGGTTTCTGCTTCTTCTCCACAAGCAGTAGAAATAGTAGAAAGGCCAACAGGCCCCCCTTTAAATTTCTCAATAATCGTCAATAAAATGCGATTGTCCATATCATCTAAACCGTGTTCATCTACGTCCAAGGCTCCTAAAGCCATTTTAGCGATGTCTATGTCTATCTTCCCAGAGCCTTTCACTTGGGCAAAGTCTCTCGTTCTTCTGAGTAGGTTATTCGATATTCTTGGTGTTCCTCTACTTCTTCTGGCTATTTCATGAGACCCTTCCAAACTAATAGGCGTTTCTAAAATATGAGCAGAACGGGTTACGATTTGGGTCAACAGTTTGACATCATAGAATTCTAAGCGTGCATTTATACCAAACCTAGCTCTAAGCGGAGAGGTTAAAAGTCCAGCTCTGGTGGTGGCTCCTACTAAAGTGAAGGGGTTCAACGAAATCTGAACACTACGAGCATTAGGCCCAGAATCCAGCATGATATCAATCTTATAATCCTCCATAGCCGAGTACAAATACTCCTCTACAATAGGATTTAGTCTGTGTATTTCGTCAATGAACAGCACATCATTCTCTTCAAGGTTTGTTAAAAGACCCGCAAGATCACTTGGTTTATCCAAAACAGGGCCAGAGGTCACTTTAATAGAAGACCCTAGCTCATTAGCTATAATATACGAAAGTGTTGTTTTGCCTAGGCCTGGAGGGCCATGAAGTAAAACATGGTCAAGTGCTTCTCCTCTTAGTTTGGCTGCTGCCACAAAAATTTTGAGATTATCAAGGATTTTTGCTTGACCCGTAAAGTCTTCAAAATTGACAGGTCGAAGAGCCCTTTCGATGTCTTTCTCGACGGGGCTCATCATTTCGTCATCAGCATTTAAATATTCTTCCCGCATGAGTCAAAACAAATTGGATTCGGTAAAAATACAAATTGTGCCTTATGCTGCTAATTGAAATACCAATAATTTAATATAAACTAGCGAGAAGTACTATCTAAGTACCCAAACGGCACCCTCTTCGGTGAGAACACCTCTGTTAGGAAAGTCTACTGATGTATAACTCAGCTTGTATGCATATAAGGTAGGAGATTGAACTTTCCCTTTGACCGTACCATTCCACTTAATATCTAAGTTATCGGTTTCAAAAACAAGCTCTCCCCAGCGATTGAAAATCTGCAGTTTTTCGTTATCAATGTGCTCATAAATCACTTTGAGCTGTCTGTTGTCACTTACTGTGCTTTGCGTATTTACCGCGGATGGTATATAAATAATAGGCTCACATCCCTCAACCACAATTATTTCATCACTGGTTTGACAACCAAAATCATTTTCCACATCTAAGAGATACGTTGCTGGTGCTATGACCACTTGGATCGCATCCGAAGCACTGCCATTTAAAGCTACGCCCAAGGTGGTTTGCCATGAATACGTAAAAGTATTTCCTCCAGAAACCATCGCGTCTAAGGTATCTCTGACTAGAATGTTTCCACTAGTACATACATATCCCATGTCTTCTAGAAGAGATATTGGAGATGGTTTTATATAAATGGAATCTACATAAACCTCCTTGGTACAAGAAGTTTCTGTGAGCTCTAGAAGAGCATTCACAATCTGATTATTCACCAATCCTGATAAAGGTGACTTATTAAAAACCTCAATTTCCATTTCAAATCTATTCCAGCCCAGGTGAGGAAAGACATAGTTCACATTCTCTCCTTTTAGACTGGTCCCATCTTCAAATTTCCAGGTGATTTCATTTCGCATGGGATCACAAATTCCCGAAGCGGTAAGAGCCGTGGCAGCATTAAAGCAGTTTCCTATATAGGAGGCAGAAACGCCACCCCCATCTTGACTCTGATTCGCAAAAGAAATATTAGGTAAGCCTAGTTTTGTTATTCCATTTACCTCAAAACCGCTGGATACTTCTATATATCCGCTTGCTGCAACACCTGCTTCATCTGGTTCTTGAATGTAGGCAACCTGAGTCTCTCCTTCTACCACCATATAAATGAATGGTCTAACAGAAGGAGATGCAGGTTGAATAGGCCCTTTTTGTAATGCTCCAAACCTTTGGCTTACTGAACTATCTAGGATTGAAATATTAGAAGAAATCGTTAAAGGAACTGTGAAATAAATCGGTATTTGAAGCAAATAGGACGTTTCACCAATGGAAGGGTCTCCCGAGATGGTAGCATACAAATAATCTCCAGAAGGACTAAAGGCTAAGCCATAAACCACTGGTGGAGCGGGTATACCTAAGTCTATAAGAATGGGATTAGAAAATGTACCTGTAATGGCATCGTAATCAGAAACCTCCACCATATTCATTCCACCCACCACTAATCCCTGAGCTATCTTCCTATTTCTGCCATCACTAAAAGTTAGGTAACCTAAGTGAGAATCGGCCTCGTCTTGACTTGTTCCTATGTCTTCTGTAAATATCTGCACGCCCGAAGAGTCTACACTTATTCGTTGAATACCATTCCCTTTATCCAAATGGGTAAAAATATCAAAACCCGTCTCGCTACCATTTTTTATAGCGGTAAGGCCATCCGAAACACCAAGAGCCACAGGAATATCACGATCCGTAATCATGCCCATGCCATTGTTAAGCCTTAAGTCTATGATGCTGTATGATAATATGTCTGTATCTATATCCTTAGAAAAAATGTAGTATTGATGATGTGGACATTCATTACAATTCGTTTTTGGAACAATAGAAAGTCCTTGTGCCGCTGTATTGTTTCCCCTTAAGCCCGTCCCACTCGCATCTGTAATGAGCTGGTCGTTACCATCATAAAGATGGACACCGTCTGAGTAAAAAGCTAGAGCACCCGAAGGGCCATAAACCATGGCCGTAGCCACATCAGAGCTTAATAGATTTGAACCACCCGCGATTGGCGTTACACTAATTTCAGTAGAATCTGTATCTGGATCCGTTAACAAGTCTCTTTGCGAAGCCAATGAATCTATCTCATCTGGGGGTGGGATATTATTTTGGAATTCGAGCGTAGCTCCTTCCCCAAAAAACCACCTTTCATTTCCTCCCCCACTTGCCGCTTGCTGAAAGCAAAAGTTAACCGTAATGCTAGCCGTTCTAGAGCAGCCATCGGCATTTGACACTTCTACAGAATAACAACCCGATGAATCTACTTCAATAGTCGCCGTGGTGTCTCCTCCTGGATACCATAAATAAGTGTAATTAGAGCCTACCAAAGGGGTTTTATAGGGGTCCAACTTTAAAGAGTTTCCGGCACAAACGGTTGTATCCGTTGCGTTTTGGCCGTTGAACTTAGGCTGCATGGGCATTGTGCCCACCGTAATAATTTGAGTTTCTGTAACAAGACCCGTGGCCGTGTTTTTTGATAAATTTACAGTATAGTTCCCAGGATTGGCATAAAAGTGCTGGGCCCCTCTTTCCGATTGTGTGGCAAGATTTGAAGGATCTCCAAAGTCCCAAACTCGCTGCGTTGAGTTAGCATCCGTATCAAAAAAATAAGTTCCTGCCACACAGCCTTCATCCGCTCCCATTGCTGATGGTTGAGAATCTACAACACATGTTTTGCCTACATAAAACTGCTGGGCCAATGATTCCTTATATCCCCACAGCAGAAGTGTGAGAAAGGCCATTTTTATGAGATTTTCAGTTTTAAAACGAAACATTATTTTAATATCTGTATACAACGATTCAATAACTGAACCAAGATTATGTAGAACTTACGGTAAAATTGTCCTTTAAGAACGCCAAAAGCATATTTTTTATTCCATTTCATTAAAACTAATAGGCGTACAAGTCAAAATTAAGACCGGAAGTATTGAAGATTGCTTAGAAATTTCCTCCCTAATTCCTGAGTTCGCGGGAAGCCATTATAATAAAATGGCGTACGAAACAAGGCTACTTGACAAACATCATCTCATTCTTATCGCTTCTTGTAATGGAGCTCCCTCTAGATTTAATTAGGTAACGACAGAGCTAAAAACGGAACGTTCTACCCCTGGATGGGAGGCGTAGTCCCTACTTTTTAGAAAAACAGGAGTCGCCAAGGCCTTGGCCAAAGAGCAAGAAAACATTTTGATAGAAAATGGATATGAAGCCGTTGAATTTAAAACACGGAATTATCTTAAACCCATGATTGTTTTTGCTCTAAAGCACGGTTTCGATATTGTCAATCTTATTTTAAAAGACAACCCTCCGCAACATCATCTCATTTTACGTAAACAGTTAATTCACATCAAAGTTTAAGGCAATCTGGTTCACCTAAAAGCATATTCTTATTTTTGCAAAAATTAAAAATTAGTTCTAGATGAAATATCCGATTGTGGCTTATGGCGATCCTGTCCTGAGAAAAGAATGCCGCGATATAGAAAAAGGAGAAATTGATGTGAAGCAATTGGCAGAAGACATGTATGAAACCATGTATGGGGCCTCTGGTGTTGGCCTAGCCGCTCCTCAAATTGGCAAAGACTTAAGAATTTTCGTTGTAGATGGTCAGCAAATTAATGACAATCTAGATGAAGGGGAAGAAGTAAACCCGACATTGGTTGGATTTAAAAAGGTATTTATCAATGCCGACATCTTGGAAGAAGAGGGTGACGAATGGGCCTACGAAGAAGGTTGCCTTAGTATTCCAGATGTGAGAGCGGACATTTACAGGCCAGAAACTGTTAAAATTAGGTATTTCGATACGGACTGGAATGAACATACAGAAGTATATGAAGACATGGCGGCTAGAATTATCCAGCACGAATATGACCATGTAGAGGGCATTCTTTTTACGGACTTAATAAGTCCGTTAAAAAAACAAATGCTTAAAAAGCGTTTGACAAATATCTCCAAGGGAAATATAAAATCAGATTATAAAATGCGTTTTTACAAAAAGTAACATGGCCATTCAAGAAAGCTTATCTGTTTCCATCATTCAGCCCAATACCTATTGGGAAAGCCCAGAGGCCAATAGGGCTGAATTAGAAGAAATGATAGCGGACCTTGCTGAAAGCCCAGATTTAATCGTATTACCCGAAATGTTTACCACTGGGTTTTCCACCAATCCACAGGATTTTTCGGAGCCCATGAATTTCACCACACACCGGTGGATGAGACAAATAGCGGCTCAGTATCAAACGGCCATTTGTGGCAGCTTAATTATTAAAGAGAATGATTTATTTCTTAACAGACTCCTTTTTGTTTTCCCAAACGGTGACACTTCCCACTACGATAAAAAGCACCTTTTTGCCTTTGGCGGCGAGACTGAATTCTTTTCTTCTGGCAATGATAGGCTCATTGTTAGTTATAAGGGGTGGAAAATCTGTCCTTTGATTTGCTATGATTTAAGATTTCCGGTTTTTTCTAGAAACACTAATTTAGCCTATGACCTCCTGATCTACTCCGCCTCTTGGCCAGCCAGTAGATCACATGTTTGGGATACATTACTAAAAGCTAGGGCCCTTGAAAATCAGTCTTATGCCTTGGGAGTAAATAGGGTTGGTACAGATGGAAACCACATAGCATATTCTGGTGGCTCACTGGCCATAGACCCGAAAGGAATTGTTATTGCTGATTTGCAAAGCAACCAAACTAGCAGTAGTGTGCATCTATCAAAAAATGAATTGGATAATTTCCGCAAAAAATTCCCCGCTCATTTAGATGCCGATGAATTTAGACTCCTTTAGCAGACATTGTAAGTCCATAATTAGGAAAATCAATGCTGCTGTCTATTTTTGTAGGGCAATTAAATTTCGCCCTTGAAAAAACTATAGCCCTTTTGAATTCTATAACCAGAATCTTCCTATTCAATATTTGCCTCTTTGGTGTTTTTATTACCCATGGTCAGGTTCTTAGTATTGATGTAATTCAGCAAGGAGATAGCTATCAAGACTCCTCTTATTATGATATTCTGGCCTTAGATAGTGAGTACTGGATTTGTGGCAAATATGGAACTCTTAAAAGCATAACAGCTGATGGTGAGATTAAGAACGTCCCCTACCCAAGTAATGGCCTAGACATTTATAAAATGGATAAGCTTGATGACAATACCATTATCGCAAGTGGAGACCAGGGTACCATTTATACGCATACCTTAGGATCTGGACAATGGACTAGTCTACAGGTGGATGGCTACAAAGACGCCTGTTTTTACAATCTTGCGGTGATGAGTCCCACTCTGGTGTATGTAAGTGGTGGCAATTCTAAAATAGCACATTCAAAGAAAACCGTTCCTGAGGGCTTCATTCTAGAATCCAAAGACGGAGGAGTTACATGGAAAGAAATTTATTCTAATCCTTTTAAAATGGTCTGGTGTGTCAAAAAGAATCCCTTTGACAATCAATTATATGCCCTCATGTATACCCTTAATAAAACCCACCTGTTTAAACTAGAGGCTGGGAAATGGGAGAAAAAAGAGAAAATAGGAAACAGCATCTTTCATGAAATTCAGTTTGAATCTAAAACTGATTATGTAGCCACAGGTGGCTGGATAGGCAAAAAAGGTAGGGTACACTATAACCAAAGAAAGGTGGCTATCTCTAACGCTGGCTTAATTTGGGGCCGTGTGGCGAATGATAAATATGAATTACTACCTGCTTGTAATGGGCAAATTGTGCTGGGAGACAAAAAAGGAAATCATCAACTATTTGGTGCCCCGCTCAATAAAGACTTTAGCATCTATGAGGCCATTTTCACTTCTGAAAATACGGCCATAGCCATTGGCTCTGCTCGCACCATTTTAATGCTTAAGATAAGCGACGACGGTTAATTCATTAGGAGGTATTTCTGAAGGCATTGTGCCGCTAAAGCCGTTGTGTAAGCATCTGACTTAAAGTACAAGACATTCCTCACAACAGTACCTCCTGAAAAGAAAACACCTCCCTTCCAGAAATTCTCTTCGTTTCTCTGACTGATAATAAACTCGATACTCTTCTGAATATTTACCATCGGAATATCTTCCCCTGCCTCTTTTAAGTTAAGCATGGCTAAGGTGGCATAAATCGTGGATTGAACCAGGTCCTTTTTATTGACTTTCCTCCTACTCTCAAAGGAGCCGTCAGGTTTTTGAGACCTTAATAAGTGCTCTTTTATAGCATGAATCTCTGGTTGTAATTCATTTTTGAGATAAGGGAAGACTTTTGAGATGGAGAGGTGAATGAAGAATCTATTAGGATAGTAAAGACCTGCCCTACTCCATCTTTCCTTTTTAATGACATGTCTGAGTAGTCTTAATGCACCATTTTTTCCAGAAGATGCTTCTAATTGACCAGTTTTGCCGAAGTAGTTTAATACGTTACAATTTACCACGGCGTCCACATCATTAGCTCCCCAAGGCACATAAGGGGTATATGGATGCGGGAAACAACTGCTATTAGGCAAAAAGAAAACTAAATTATGGGCCACCTGCCATGGGAAGTTCCAGTTTTTGAACTGGTACTCGGGAGCTAGCCATGTCATGTAAGCTCCGCTGGGCTTCGGTATTTTATGTATAAAATTATACCAATGATAATTGTTCCTATTGCAGTCAAGATTGGAATCAAAAATGGCATGCGAAGGAGTTTTCACCCTTTCATTGAAAATCTCACCGTAATAATGAAGGGCTAAGTTTCCAGTGGATGTGTCATCAGCATCGTTTGCGATATCAGCTGCGTTATTAATAAACCGTGTTTTGAGTTTGAAATTAGTGGGTCTGTGTGCCAAATAATCCGTCGGCCAAGGCCCTTTCTTGCTCAATAGCAAATTAGGGGGCAGAGCCTTCCAAAAGTTAAAGTCTGATCCTTCACGGTAGCTGAGTAACTCCGATTTAGAAAGCTCCAACATCGGCAGAATTTGGTTCAAAGAACTATCTGCCAAGTAAATTTCTGACAGTGCATTGAAAATGTTGGCCTGCGTAAAGCAATTGGAATCTCGATAGGGATAGGCTTTGCCCAAATAAAGAAATCCATTCTTAAGCCCCATTGTCGAGGGCCACTCTCCCCTAAAAATGCTGTCTTTGATGGTTTCCTTTTCCTGAGCTCGTGCCAGCCATTCCAAGGATTCTTCAAGGATTTGCTGAGCCGCCTCATTATCTACCTGAGCATATCCTGGAATTGAAAAAAGTAGCGTGACCAGAGCTATTTTTAAAACCCTATGCACCGATAAATGTAGCCAGTTGGTCCGCTATCTTTCTATCATTAGAAAGCCTAGGTACTTTGTTTTGCCCTCCAAGTTTCCCGATTGATTTCATGTAATCAATAAAGGCATTCCTTTTCAATGGCTTTACAATTAGTGGCCTTAAAATGCTTCCTATCAATAAGTCTTTATAATAACTGTTTAGTTCTATCAATTTAGAGTCCAAATCTTTTGCGAAGCTATCGGGGCTACTGGGTTCTTTTGCGAATTCAATAAGCCACTCGTGATACGGCAACCCTTCGTTTGGGCTCACCATGGGAGCCACGGTAAACTCCACCAATTCTACTTCAGGATGCTTTTCGCAGGCATATTTCATGGCTTTCTCTATTTCCTCTCCAATTACGTGCTCTCCAAAAGCAGAAATGAAATGCTTAATTCTTCCAGAAACAATAATTCTATAAGGATCTAGGGAAACAAACTTCACCGTATCACCAATGGAATAACCCCATAGGCCTGCGTTGCTATTGATTATTAAAGCGTAGTTTTTGTTAAGTTCTACTTCACCAATACTAAGTCTGGTAGGGTTTAGGTCAAAATACTCATCGGCTGGAATGAACTCATAAAAAATGCCAGTATCCAAGAGTAATAATAGTCCTTCGGACTCAAATTTATCTTGATAAGCAATAAAACCTTCGGAGGCAGGATAAAGCTCCATAGCATTTACAGGCTTCCCGATGCTCTCAAACAATTTAGCTTTGTAAGGCTCAAAGTTGACCCCACCATAAACGAATAAATCGAAATCGGGGAAAACATCTTTAATCTGTTTACCAGTTCTTTCTTTTATCCTATCAAAATACATCTGTACCCAAGGAGGAATTCCAGAAATGAGGCTCATTGACTGATTTATCGTCTCATCAATAATTCTTTCCAATTTCTCCTCCCAGTCGTCTATACAATTGGTTTCATAACTTGGTAATTGATTCGTTTTCAGATAGCTAGGAACATGATG
>JBLHOT010000116.1:0-9957 GCA_047623945.1 Arcticibacterium sp.
AATTTACAGGTAGAGGTCTCCTCCTCTCCTATTCCGCTAGACATAGAATTCCAAAAGGATTATCCAGAGGTGAGTGCCGCTAAAGCGGCCATTGTGGTGGGTGCTGGGCCAGCGGGCTTATTTGCAGCTTTGAGACTTATTGAGCTCGGCATAAAGCCAATAGTAATAGAACGAGGTAAGGATGTTAGAGCCAGGAGGCGAGATTTAGCAGCCATCAATAAAGAGCATATAGTGGACGAAGACTCTAATTACTGCTTTGGTGAAGGCGGTGCCGGAACATACTCTGATGGCAAACTCTATACCCGCTCAAAAAAGAGAGGTGACATAAAAAGAACCTTAGAAATTTTAGTAGCACATGGTGCCACCGAACAAATATTGGTAGACGCCCACCCACATATAGGCACCAATAAATTACCGAAAGTAGTTTCCGAATTAAGAGAAAGCATTTTGGCTGCTGGTGGAGAAATACTCTTCGAAACCAAAGTGGTGGACTTTATCCAAGAAGACAGTGTCCTTAAAGGTGTAATCACGCAGAAGGGCACAGAAATAACAGGCATTGGAGTCATATTAGCCACTGGACATTCGGCCAGAGACATTTATGAATTGCTGTACAAGAAAAACATCACAATTGAGAACAAATCTTTTGCTTTGGGTGTACGAATTGAGCATCCTCAAGCATTTGTAGACAGCTGCCAATACCATAGAAAAGAGCGGGGAATATTACCGGCGGCTTCTTATTCTTTGGTGGCCCAAACGCATTATAAAGGTATCAAAAGGGGTGTTTTTAGCTTTTGCATGTGTCCCGGTGGTTTTATAGTTCCTGCCAGTACAGCTCCAGGAGAACTTGTGGTAAACGGAATGTCGCCGTCAAAGAGAGATTCTCAATTTGCTAACTCTGGAGTGGTCGTGGCAGTAAACGAACCAGACTGGCAAGCTTTCAAGGAATTTGGACCTTTGGCTGCTTTAGAATTCCAAAAAAGCGTGGAACAAAAAGCGTGGAAGGCCGCAGCACCAAGCCCTAATTCCCAATGGGCTCCGGCCCAACTCATTCCAGATTTTCTTAATGGTAAAATTTCTAAAGACCTGAACGAAACATCATATCAACCAGGACTCGTCTCTATAGATATGAACAGCATACTTCCCCAACATATGGCTAATCCTTTAAGAGATGGAGTTACACAATTTGGCAAAAAAATGAGAGGCTACAACAGCCCGGCTGGTCAATTAGTTGGCATAGAAAGCAGGACATCTTCGCCTGTGAGAATTCCACGGGATAAGGAAACGTTGGAGCACGTTTCACTCAAAAGGCTTTTCCCCTGTGGTGAAGGAGCGGGTTTTGCAGGAGGCATCATTA
Organism: Arcticibacterium sp.; assembly: GCA_047623945.1. GTDB lineage: Bacteria > Bacteroidota > Bacteroidia > Cytophagales > Spirosomataceae > Arcticibacterium. Next base: position 1,355 of record JBLHOT010000116.1, read on the forward strand.
GTGCCGCCATGGACGGCGAACGCTGTGCCGAGGCTTTAGCTAAAATATATAATTAAGGTTCCTTTTTCAAAGAACAATAAATTCCGATTTTTGGACGTAATACGGTGATATAAAGCGACCCATTGGAATTTAACCTGTTTATAAACCAACTTGAAAAAAAGCTCCAAAAGCCCCTTCCGGGGCATGAGGAATTTCTACGCAAAAATGGTTTTGATCTAGCCAAACGGGGGAAACCAGATTTCGGAAAAACGAAAAAAAGTGCTGTTTTAATCGCCTTTTATCCTCAAGAGAATGGCATCCATCTACCTCTTATTCTGAGGCCCCCGTATGATGGCACTCACGGTGGCCAAATGGCTTTTCCTGGTGGTAGAATGGAGGACTTTGACGAGTCCTATGAACGCACAGCTCTTAGAGAGGCCGAAGAAGAAATTGGTCTTAAGGCTTTAGATGTTAAAATAATTGGTGGTCTTACAGAAGTTTATATTCCACCATCCAACTATTGGGTAAAACCTATTGTGGGTGTTTTAGACTACAAGCCCACTTTTTTTCCAGATGCCAGAGAAGTAGCTGCCATTCATGAAATAAACTGGGAAGATCTTATTAATCCCGCCATCATCAAACGCAAAACGATAAAAGTAAGAGGTGGGTTCATGGATACTTCTGGGTTTGACATACAAGGCCAATGGATATGGGGAGCCACTGCTCTTATGATAGGAGAACTCATGGCGGTATTAAAAAACTAGACACTCTTTTTCATCACAAAACTTCCCCGGACTAACACTTACACTGCTCCGTTTAATAAGAAAGGGCATACTATATTCCTTTAACTACACATTTAGTTACTTTTGTAAAAGATGTTAAAAAAAGTGTTAAATCTTTCAATGAAAGCATTGTAAAGCTTTTCGGGCATTTATATTTGGCTCAGCAAGGGTTCAATATCCACTCATTTCCACCTTAGATACATGAAAAATGCTTTACTTCTCCTTTTCCTATTGGGGTCTATATCTATCCAATCCTTTTCTCAATCAAACAGATTTAACATTAGCGGGTCAGTGATTGACACCGCCGGGATTCCATTAGACTTTTCCTCCATTTTATTATTGATGCCAGAAGATTCTGCTTTGGTCACTTACACCCTTTCTGACGAAGATGGCAAATTTTCTTTTAAAAACATCCCACGTAAAAACTACCTCATTAAAGCGACTTACGTGAGTTATCTGCCACATCAAAGCTTGATAGAGCCAAAGGAACTGGATGAGCTGGTCTTACCAGATATCTTATTAAAACCTATATCCAGAGAGCTTTATAAAGTAGTGGTAAAAACCGCTAGAGCTCCCATTAGTATTAAAGGAGATACCATAGAATATGATGCTAGTAAGTTCAAGGTGCCACCTGGATCTACCGTGGAAGACCTCCTAAGAAAGCTACCAGGGGTGGAAGTTCTGCAGGATGGTAGTATAAGTGCTCAGGGAGAAAACGTGCAGAAAATTACGGTAGATGGCAAACGTTTTTTTGGTGGAGACACTAAAATGGCCACAAAAAACTTAGATGCCAACATCATAAAAAAAGTACAAATTTTTGATGACAAATCTGAGCAATCTAAACTCACAGGAATAGATGATGGCAATACTGAAAAGACCGTAAACTTGGAACTCAAAGAAGAAGCTAAAAAAGGAGGATTTGGGAAAATAATAGCTGGAACGGGTACAGATTCAAGAACTGCTGTCAGTGCCAATTATAATAAATTTGATTCCAAGAATCAGTTTTCGATGGTAGGTTTCGGAAATAACACTAACCAGACAGGTATGTCATGGGATGATTATCAAGACTTTAGAGGCTCTAACTCGTTTAGATGGGGAAATGACGGAAATTTCGGATTCAGAGGGAATAACAATTACAATAGCAACAGTGGTGATGAAAACTTCTCTCTCCCAAGAAGTAATGGCCCGGGTGAAGGGTTTTCTAACAATTTAGCAGCTGGAATTAACTATAATTACAATCACAAAGAGGACGAAATAAGTGCCAACTATTTCTATAATCAGAGAGACCAAACGCTTGATGCCTTTCAAGAAAAGCAAAGTTTCTTTTCCAATACCTTGTCTAATTTGTCCACAGACCAGAGCAGTCAAATTAATTTCAATGGAAATCATAGAATGAGCCTAAGAGGCCAAAAAGAATTGGACTCCTTAAACACAATCACTTTTATTGGAAACGCCAGATTAAACAATAGCGAAAGTCTCTATAGCAGTGCTCAGGAAATATTTAGGGACAATGGATTTAATTCTAATATTTCAAACATTGCCAATTCTACAGATAGACTTTCTTATGCCACTTCATCTGTACTTATTTTTAGACATAAGTTTATAAAGAAAGGCAGAAACTTTGCGGTAAGTGGTTCGCATGATCTCAGCAATAATGACACTGAAAACATTCAGGAATCTGTTAACGAATTTTACGAAGCCATAGGAGTTAATGATTTTATACGCAGCATAAACCAATTAAACAATACAATTGGGAAGTCTAATGAGTTGAAATCTAGTTTGCTATATATTGAGCCTTTTGCTAAACATTTCTCATGGGAGACGTTTTATAATTTTAGTGTAAACACTTCCGAAGTGGATAGAGAAGTGACTGACAAATTCCCCGACAAACCACAAGAAAGAAACAGAAACTTAAGTCGCCTATTTGATAATCAAATTAGATATAACCGAATAGGAACAAGTGTAAGATATAGTTTTAAAGGCTTAAACATAACATCGGGAATTGCCAGAGCCTTTTATAATATTGACGGTGAATTATCTGCTGCCTTTATTAATTCGGGCGTCAATGCTTTTAATAAAAAATATGCGGCTTGGACTCCTTACTCTGCCATATCCTATAGTATGAAGAATAATAAAAGACTTCATTTGGACTATAGTATGGGACTTAGCCCACCGTCAATGAATGACCTACAGCCCATCGTAGATAATAGTAACCCGCTCTATATTAGAGAAGGAAATCCAGATTTGCTTCCGGAAGTAAGCCATTCTGTCTCAGGACAGTTTAGCACATACAATCCCGTAAATTTCATTCATTTATATATTGGCTCTAATTACTCATATAATATTAATCAGGTAGTCTATAATCAAGATATTGACCCAGAACTATTCATCATCACGACAAGGCCAACAAATATCACTGGTGGAAATAATTTCAACACCTATTCTGGGTTTGGTTTTCCATTGAAAAAGACAAAGGCCACCATGAATCTCAATTTAAGCATTGGCCAGAGCAAATATCTTAGCTTAATAAATGGCATTCAGAATGAAACACGAAGTAATAACTATCGCCTTGGGTCTTCTCTAAACCTAACCCCTGTGGAGTGGTTCACATTTTATGGTTCTACAAGCTGGAGTTTGGGAAATACTGCGTACTCCATCAATACTAGGCAAAATGCTAAAATAAGAAGCGACAATTACAGCGGAGAAATGAATATTAAATTTCCTAAATCCTTCTTTTGGTCCACCAACTTGAATTATAGAATCTATAAAAATGAAAGCTTCGGGTTCGACCAAAAGATACCAATCTTGAATATGTCTGCCTATAAATTATTGGGCAAAAACAAAAAGATGGAGGTCAGAGTATCTGCTTATGATTTATTTAAAAAGAACTTGGGCATTAACCAATCGGCTAGTCAAAATTTTATTTCCACACGCGAAGTACAAACCCTCAGCAGATACTTCATGCTAAGTTTCACTTTTAACATGCGTGGTGTTTCCGAAAAAATAACGAAGTGGTGAAACCACTATCAGTACATTGATATGAAAAAAATACTAATAGTCTTAATCTGCTTTACTTCATTCCAAGTTTTTTCACAAAAAAGAGCAGGTGAAGTGCAATACAGCTACACTATTTTCTATGATAAAATTATCACTGAACTTCCATTTCTAGAACAAGCAGAAAAAGATAGGAGATTATTAACCTGGGGAAATAAAGAAGGCTATTCTTCAAAAATGAAGCTGAGTTTTAATGAGCAAGAAAGCCTTTATACCCATGATGACTCCGAGGATGTAGGTTACTCACGTAGAAAAGGGGACTTCTTAATCCATAGGAACTTTGATGACAAAAGCATTTTAGAACTCATGGAGACCCTGGGAAAGACCTACTTGATTAAGGAGCAAATGCCCGAACAAAAATGGCGAATCATGAATGAATTAAAAGAGATTCAGGGCCATTTATGCATGAAAGCCATTATGTATGACGACTCCAAAGATTACGATGTCGTGGCTTGGTTTGCTGCAGATATCCTTGTAGCGGCAGGACCAGAAGTTTATTACGGGCTACCGGGACTTATTTTAGGACTAGAAATAGATAATGGAATAGTCCTAGTAGAGGCAGAAAAGCTAGAGTTGTTAGATGAAAGTCAGGACATAACACTTCCAAAGAAAATGAAAGGGAGAGAAATAGACACTAGCACTTACCAAAAAATGGTTAAAGATTATATAAAAACGAGCATAGCTTCACGTCGTTATCCAGCCTACTGGTCTATGAGATATTAAAAATGGTTTATTACACAGTCGATATCTTAAAGTTCAAATTCCTCTATAAAATACTATGATTTGATTTCAGTTGTATCAAATTGAGGTCAAATCATTTTAATCCAGCAGGCCATCAATAAGGCCTTCGTGTCTAGTTTTTCTTTAAACGACTAATTCTGTCTTCAGAAACGGGGATGTAACAAAAACTCGATTTAAAATCTCTTACTTTGCCATGCAATAGCATGACATCATGATTTGAAAGATTTATTACTCATTACGCCTCCTTTTACTCAGCTAAATACACCGTATCCTGCGACACCGTATATTAAAGGTTTTTTGAATACCAAAGGTATTCCCTCCTTTCAAATGGATTTGGGCATTGAAGTTATTTTGCAGATTTTCTCCAAAGAATCTCTGGCAACCATTTTTAAGTCAGCATTAGATAATCAAACGATTTCATCAGACAATAGTGGACGGATTTTTAGCCTCAGAGACGAATATATTAAAACCATAGATGATGTCCTTGCGTTTTTACAAGGTCAAAATCAGACTTTTGCGAAGCAGATATGTACAGAAAACTTTCTTCCTCAAGCCAGTCGTTTTGATCAAATAGACGATTTAGAATGGGCTTTTGGAAACATGGGCGACCAAGACAAAGCCAAGTATCTGGCTACCCTCTATCTAGAAGACCTTTCTGATTTTATAAAGGCCTGCATTGATGATAATTTTGGCTTTAGCCGTTATGCCGAACATCTAGGACGAAGTGCCAATGCCTTTGATGAGTTATATGATATTTTGAAAGGCAATTTGACATTTATTGATGAAGTCACACTTCAATTACTAGCCCCAAAAATAAAGGAGTTAGCACCTAAATTAGTTTGCTTTTCTGTACCTTTTCCAGGGAATCTTTATAGTGCATTTCGCTGTGCACAGTTTATCAAAAAGGAATATCCTGACATTAAAATTGCCATGGGCGGTGGTTTTGCAAATACAGAACTTCGTTCTGTAAGTGACAAAAGAGTGTTTGAATTCTTTGATTTTATATGTTTGGATGATGGAGAATTACCTATAGAACTACTAACAAATCATGTTTTACAAAAACCAGATACACTCAACCTAAAACGTACTTTTCATTTAATTGATGGCGAAGTAGTTTATACGAATAATGCCATAAAAGCTGATTATAAACAGGCTGAAGTAGGCACACCAGACTATTCTGACTTGCCACTTCCAAAGTACATCTCGGTGATAGAAATTGCCAATCCGATGCACAGTTTATGGAGCGATGGCCGATGGAATAAATTGACCATGGCACATGGCTGCTATTGGGGCAAGTGTACTTTCTGTGACATTTCACTAGACTATATTAAACTTTATGAGCCTATAGCCGCCAAAATACTGGTAGATAGAATGGAGGCTCTAATTGCACAAACAGGCGAAAAAGGATTTCATTTTGTGGATGAGGCTGCTCCTCCGGCCTTAATGCGTTCTTTGGCACTTGAAATTCTGAAGAGGAGATTAGTGGTTACGTGGTGGACAAATATTCGTTTTGAAAAGAATTTCAGCTTGGATTTATGTCTGCTTTTAAAAGCCTCTGGCTGCATTGCCATTTCTGGTGGTTTGGAAGTAGCTTCTGATAGGTTATTAGCACTTATTGACAAAGGAGTTACGGTAAAGCAAGTAGCCCTAGTGACACGAAATTTAACCGAAGCGGGCATTATGGTTCACTCGTATTTGATGTATGGCTACCCTACTCAAACCGAACAAGAGACCGTGGATAGTTTAGAAATGGTTCGTCAATTGTTTGAGCTGGCCATTATTCAATCCGGCTTTTGGCATCAATTTGCATTAACCGCTCACAGTCCGGTTGGCCTAAATCCTGAGGCATTTGGCGTATTGCCCGAATACAAAATAATAAGCTTTGCCAATAACGACATAGCCTTTTCGGATAGGACTGGTATTGACCATACACAATTCAGTTTTGGACTAAAAAAGTCTTTGTTTAATTATATGCATGGCATCTGTTTTGAGTATCCGCTACAGGAGTGGTTTGATTTCAAAATACCGAAAACAAAAGTTTCTAAAAATCTCATAGTAAATTATTTAGAAGAACCTGAAGAACTATTAAGTAAGCCAAACGCTAAAATAGTTTGGTTAGGAACGACCCCAACGGTTTACAAGAAAAATGCAAAAAAGCTAACATTCGTTTTTCATAGCAAAACAAGTGTATCCGAGATAGACATAAGTAACGAAAACGGTAGGTGGTTAGAAGAAAAGCTGCCATTGTTGAGCCCCGAAAGCGAAAAGCTACACACACTGCAAAACCTGAAAGAGGATTATGAAAAAGTCTATGACAATTTTGAACTTTTTTGGTACTCCAAACCCATGCAGACTTTAAAAGAAAATGGTTTACTGGCTTTATAAAATCACTTACACAAAGGGGTATTAATAAAATGGCGAAAGATCGTGTTTTTTCTCGATATCAGGTATTTATGATTGCTATTTTGGCTTTCATCCAGTTTACAGTTATTCTAGATTTTATGGTCCTGTCACCACTCGGGGCTATTCTTATGCCAGAATTAGAGATTTCCACTTCCCAGTTTGGCTGGGTGGTTTCGGGTTATGCCTTTAGTGCAGGAATTTCAGGGATTTTGACTGCTGGCTTTGCCGATAAATTCGACAGAAAAAAGCTGCTTTTATTTTTCTATGTAGGTTTTTTGGTTGGTACGGCACTTTGTGCCTCTGCTACCACGTATAGTTTTCTTCTTTTCGCTAGAATTTTCACGGGTATTTTTGGTGGCGTAATTGGCTCTGTAGGATTTGCCATCATTACAGATATTTTTGAAATGAAAGTGCGAGGTCGTGTAATGGGTTTCACACAAATGGCTTTTGCAGCATCACAAATTTTAGGGCTCCCAATTGGTCTTTATCTTGCCAATCATTACGGATGGCACTCTTCTTTTTGGTTAATAGTGATAGTTGGGATCATAGCGGGCTTAGCTATGGTAATGTATATGAGGCCCATAAATGAACACTTAGAGGCCAACAAAAATCAAAATCCTTTCAAGCATTTAATTGGCACATTATCTAATCCCGATTATATCAAAGTGTTTTTATGTACCATTTTACTCTCTACAGGAGGATTTATGCTCATGCCCTTTGGTTCTACTTTTAGCACTAATAATCTAGGCCTAACTCTGGATGATTTACCACTATTGTATGGCATCACTGGTTGCTTCACTATTTTCTTTGGCCCCCTTTTGGGCAAATTATCAGATAAGTATGGTAAGCTGAATGTCTTCCTATTTGGAACTGTGGTAGGGATGATAATGGTGGGTATCTATTGTAATTTAGGCACTACACCTTTTTCCATAATACTTGCACTGAATGTCCTTTTGTTTTTGGGTATAAATGCTAGAATGATAGCCTCATCATCACTTATAACGGCTATTCCTGATTTGAAAGATCGAGGTGCTTTCATGAGTATAAATTCGTCTGTTTCTCAGATTTCTGGAGGAATAGCCTCCGCTGTGGCTGGAATGATAGTGGTTCAACGTACCGATGGTTTTGTGGATCATTATCCTACGCTGGGCTGGGTGGTGATAATCTCTATGGCCATATCGGCGGGACTTATGTTTGTAATTAACGATTTGGTTATAAAGAGAAACTCAAAGCCTCAAGTGGAATCCAAATTGTCCATTTGATAATTGAGAATCTGATTCTCCGGTAGGTTATATTTTATGTACGGTGGACTCAAGTAATAAATTGGCCATAGTAAAACTCAATCGATAAAAGAACTCAATCCAAGCCAGTGGGCTCCAATAGTTAGCATTGAGGCTATACATGGAATAGGTCCATAATGACCATACAATAGAAATCTAGACCCACAAATAAGCGACCTAGCCTAGTTTCCCCACAATATTGAGCCAAATAGGCTGACTAAAAAGTACTTAAATAAAGAAGATTTAAATGGCTGCCATAATAGAAGCGTAGTTAAATGGCTTCGAAATAAAAGCATCTGCACCGTATTCAATGGCTTTGTTTTTTAAGGAACTATAGGCCGAAACAATGAGAAGTTTAAGGTTA
>JBLHOT010000117.1:0-9853 GCA_047623945.1 Arcticibacterium sp.
GGTGAATTTAATAAGCGGCTCAAAGCTTTTTCTTTGCCTATACCTTGAAAGGCTTTTTCGCCAATTTCCACCGCACGGCTATCACACCATATAATGGAAGGGCGTAAAACTTTGCGGTCTTTATCAATGATGACCAAGCCATGCATTTGATAAGAGATACCAATAGAGGCAATTTCTGCAGCCTTGAATTTTCCACTGGCTATAACTCTGGCAATGGCCTTTTTGGAGTTCTCCCACCACATTTCTGGTGATTGCTCTGCCCAGCCTGCCTTTGGAGAGTCAATAGCCACTTCTTTGTCTGGATACTGTGCAGACGCTACCACTTTTTTAGAATTGGCATCTACTATAGACGCTTTTATAGATGAGGTTCCGATATCCAGTCCTAATAAGTACATAGTGTTTTGTTGTTCTAGGTTTGAATCTCAAAGCTAAGGATATTAAGGAATCTTTTAATTGTCGGATGGACGCTTATTTTGATTAAAGGTTGTTGTATTTAATTAAAAGCCCCTACGGGCGGTTGGTTAATGGTAAGGTCAGCATTCGTTAATAAGAGCCCCAGAGGAGCTAAATGTTAATAGTAATGAGAACCCCAGAGGGGTGACATGATTTATTGGTGTTTTATTTAATACGAATTACATTCCGCTCCTATGGAGCTTTAACATTGTCGATTGGTGTTTTCTACAAATATTCCGCTCCTATGGAGCTCTGACATTGTCGATTGGTGTTTTCTGCAAATATTCCGTTCCTCTGGAGCTGTGGGGGGCTTCTCATATCTTTCCTGATTTTTGATTATTTTTTGTACCGTATAGCGAAAGTGCAACTAAATATATAGTTAAAAGGATTGTATTCGTCTGGACCTTAATTTGAATATGAGCCAATCAAAACTGTTTTTGTTCTTTAGGAAATATTATCGAGGAGAATGATAAGTCTAATTTTAATTCCTTCATTTTGTATTCCTTTGTTAAAACAGGAATTTATGAACTATGTCTTTCAATTTCCCTAGATATTCCAGTCATGAATGAATAGAGTTAGAATTGCGAGTTCTAGAGGAGATTCAGTTCTATTCAATGGACATAAATCATCCGACATAAAGGTCTCTTGATTCTATGATTCAGTTTGTAACTACTGAAAATCAAAAACTACCTTACTCTGCCTTAGGGGAGTTTGGCCTTAAAAATGCCGTGAAAATCAAATTTCATGAAAACTCTAATTATAAGGATTTTGTTAAAGTAGGCAGCCTAGCAGTAAGTTTGGAATGCAAAAGAGAGCTATTCTTTTTGATAAGAGGTAGTTTTTTGTTTAGCCAATTACAATATTGAATATGAAAACTATCTAGATTCGATTCAAAACTCTTATCCAATAATGTAGTATAGTTGTGGATATGGTTATTCAGAAATTGATGAGTAGGAAAAGAGTGATAGTAGCTTGTTCGGGAAAGTCATCGTTTCCCCAAACATTTAGATTCTGTTCTTGTTTTTTCTCTTCTGGTGTCTTTATCCTTCGAAAAAGAACCCTCGCTGGGTACTAGTTACCCTAATTGGTTTTTCAAAAAGGGTTTAAATCAATACCCTTCCACCAAGTCATCCATATAGTTCGCTCTCAAAACTAGCCAGTTTTTCAGATCTTCTTTTTCCACATTGAAATCGGCCTCTCCACGTCCCCATTTTTTAAAATCAGCTTCTCTAGATGATTCAATACTAGCTGCATAAGAATCTACAAAGTCTAGAAGCTTATTGTAATTATTGCTTCTGAAGATTTGCCATTGCGTTTTCATCAATGCTCTTATTTGTGGGTCAGACACTATTCGCTTAAAGAAAATCTTACCCTTTGAGTTTCTTTCCCAAAATAAAGGTCTTCGAGGGTTAATGTAATGCTCATGGCTTTGTTCATAAGAAAAGGCCCAGTCAAAGTCCCAAATAGGGCCCATGGTGAATTTACCACCTAGTTTTTTATGAATGTAAGTGCTTTTAGGATGGTTTATTTCCTCATTACAAGTTAGCGTATAAACTATGAGGTACTTCGCCATTTGCTCCCCATCAAAAAGCTCAAGATAATTGTTGTCAGGGAAGTCGGAGGAATTAATCCTTTTTTCTAGCTCATTGAAATCTTGCTCAACCGTTTCAAGCCGTGGGTCGTTTTTTTCTTTAGGGTGCTTAATAATAATTGGTAACTTATAAATACTACTCTCAAAATTGTTTTCATCGGGTTCAATGCCAGTGTCTAGTGAAAGGAGTACACCCTCTTTACCCACATCTACACGATTCTCTTTGGCTTCTACCTGTTCGGTAAGCATGTAGTTTCCTAGAAATACATTATTCAGCCAGAGCTCTATGGGCTCTATAGTGTTGGTAAAAGGCATTTGTAATAAATGACCAATTTTCATAGCCACGGCATTCTGCATCAGAGAAGGGTCAAGATAATTAGCGAGTAATATCCATTTTTTAGCAGGAAGACCATTCAATAGGCTTGTTTTCTCATGCAGTCTTATTTTGAAGGGCTTCTTTGGGAATCCCCAAGTGGTATTTCCTCTTCCTCTTATCTCAATGTAGCCTGTGAAAGGCTGGTCTCCATCTATGGTTAGTGAGGCGTTCTGGTATATGTCCTTAGAATTTACGGGTGTCTTATTCTCTGTTGTAATTCTAAAAACAGGGAGTTCCACTTCATTTACGGGACTTTCTTCCGTTTTTTCACAGCTGAATAGGAAAAGGACAAACAGTATGGGGAGTAGTTTTTTCAGGAGGATCTTGTTTAAGTTCTTAAAATAGGGAATTGACTAAAAAAACACCTCCAATGGTAAATTGGAGGTATGTATTATAGGTTGAATAAACTATTCAGGAAACATGCTTTTGTCTATGCCTGGCAATAATTTAAGAGCATTTTTATAGTATAGCTTTTTCAAAACTTCGTCTGAAAGACCAATACCATACATAGGCCAGAATGCGTGATACTTCTTGTGGTATTGGAAGTACTCATCTTCTGTTTCCAACACTCTAAAGTAAGTCTCATATTCTTTTGGTTTCCATGAGTCTTTACCAAATAAAACACGGTCTTGCCATTTTGTGAAGAACTTATTGGACGCTCTAGGCTGTCTTCCTAGTTCGGCTATAACCGCACCTACTTCTACATAAGTATTTGGTAAGGCTATCATTAAACTATCTAGTTTTTGAAGATCATTAGCATACCATCCCATGTGAGCGTTGATAAATGTGGTGTTTGGGTGCTTCGCAAATACATTATGCTGTTGCTCAATTAATTCCTCAAAGGAGTAATCTCCCTTAGAAGTGTCTCTGGCCCTTCTTGGATGGGTTTTAAGCTCTAACCACCGCTCGTTAAATTTGTCCATAGGGTTCCAGAAAGAGGCAGGTTCAGCGGTATGAATCAAAACCGGAATACCAAGTTTGCCAGCCATTTCCCATACAGGGTCAATACGCTCATCGTCTACAGCCACAACAGATCCATCCTTGTTAAGTACATTAAAACCTAGGCTTTTATAGATTTTGAGGCCTTGAGCTCCTCTAAGGTTTACGTCGTCCTGTAGCATTTTTACGGCTGCTTCTGTCCAGCCTTCCTCGCTAATGTCATTAAAATCAATGTTGGTGAATACCACAATCCTGCCTGGTTGATAATCGGCTACCGCTTTCACATAGCTAACAAGTGTGGCTGTTGATTTATCCTTATCTCTTGTCCATCCTCTTCCACTTAGGTTTATCATTACCTTCATGTTTAGGCTGTCCATGTCTATTACTATTTCGTCTAGTTTCTCTTTATTATCCATCCCAAATTGATGGTTGTGAATATCTATAAAAGGAAACTTAGCTCTGGTGGGAATGTTTTGATCCACTACTAAGGTGGACTTTGGGGTATATTCTTCAAACGAGATTTCTCCCTTTTCGTTTTCACCAATGGAAATTTGCTGAGCCATAGCGGTACTTAGACCTAAGGCCAATAAAATAGCAGCTGAAACATTTTTAATCATAATCTAGGATGGGTTGTAATTCTATAAAGGTAAAAGGCAAAAAGGAAAGATTGCATGAAATAGTATTAATCCAGACCAAAGGTCCCTTTTTGATGTCAAAAAGTAGCTAGTCTTTCTTAAACAGTAAACAAACTGCATGGGCTTCTAATCCTTCTTTTTTGCCTACAAAACCCATATTTTCTGCCGTAGTCGCTTTAATACTAACGCAATCTAAATCTATGCCCAGACAATCTGAAATGGCTTTTTTCATATCAGGGACATACTTTCCTATCTTGGGTTCTTGCAGAATGAGCGTGGAATCAATGTTGCCGACAAGCCATCCTTTATTATTCACCATTTTATTGATCTCGGTCAAGAAAATTTTACTATCAGCCCCTTTCCATTTTGGGTCTGTATTTTTAAAATGTAGACCAATATCTCCTAATGAAAGAGCACCTAATAAAGCATCACAAATAGCATGTAGTAGTACGTCTGCATCAGAATGCCCCATAGAGCCTACGTGATGAGGTATTTTTATACCACCCAAAGTAAGTTCATATCCTTTGGCTAATTCATGGACATCATAGCCATGTCCTATTTTTATATTCACATTTGTTAGATTATGTTTTAAAAGTAAGGAAACAATATATTTAAATATCCATTTCCTTTAGAAACAGCCAATGTAATAAAGCTTAACAATTTTATAATATTGGATTGAATTTATATTCTCAATTTCTAGTCACTTTTGATGGTGCAATTCAAAATTACAGCTTCAATAATTTACTGAATTGTTTAAATATTAAATAAACATGTTTGGTATTGAAACTGGATTGTTAGCCATTTTGGTAGTTGCACTGCTCTTTGCCTGCCTTTTCGAATTTATCAATGGATTTCATGATACTGCTAATGCCGTAGCTGCCGTAATTTATACCAACTCCCTTAAGCCAAACCATGCTGTTATTTGGTCTGGGTTTATGAATTTTTTAGGGGTTATTACTGGTGGGGTAGGTGTGGGGATTAGTATTATTTATTTGCTCCCTGTAGAATTATTAATTGACCAAAATATATACCATAGTATTGCGATGGTTATGGCCATGTTGATTTCGGCAATTATTTGGAATTTCGGAACTTGGTATTTAGGATTGCCTTCTTCTAGTTCCCATACATTAATAGGAGCTATTTTAGGGGTAGGTTTGGGTTATGCCTTATTGCCTGAAAACACATCAGGTCTAGCAGCTGTCAATTGGGATAAGGTACAGAGTGTCTTTACGGGACTTCTGTTGGCTCCACTATTGGGCTTTTCTATGGCTATTGCCTTAATGTTTTTATTGAAAAACTCGATAAATAGAAAGCTACAAAAAATCATCTTCTCTGAGCCAAAAAAAGGAACGGTGCCACCCACATGGATAAGATTAATTCTGATTGGAACCTGTACTTTAGTTAGCTTTTTTCACGGCAAAAATGACGGACAAAAAGGTATTGGTCTTATTATGCTTATCCTAATAGGCATTCTACCCACCATTTATGGCATTACATCCATTAAAGATTTTCGAAAATTAGAACCTGAAGTTGAATCTATTGATGAAATTGTATCCAAAATTGATACGCTAGGTTTAGGGAATTCAGAAAAGTCTCAAATCAATAGCATTAAAACGAATACGTTAGTTTTGCATAATGCTTTTTAAGATGAGAACTCAAATAAACTTGAAATAAGAGGAGCTATTCTCAGTATTTCTAGCAATGCCAAAAAAACTGCTACAATCTGAAAATATTAACCTAAGTAATGGAGATAAAGAGGAACTAGGACTGCTAGCCACAAAAGAAGAAAAGGGTATCCGTCAAGCAACGGATTATGCCCCATTTTGGGTGATTATGCTCATATCAATTTCCTTAGGATTTGGAGCAATGATTGGCTGGAAGAGAATTGTGGTTACAGTGGGAGAAAAAATAGGTAAAACTCATTTGACGTATGCCCAAGGTGCTTCTGCCGAGCTCGTAGCTGCCATAACAATTGGTTTGGCGACTGGGTTTGGAATGCCAGTAACTACAACTCATACGCTTTCTTCAGGTATTGCAGGGTCTATGGTTGCAAATAAAGGAATAAAGAATCTACAGTCTGGGACGGTAAAATCTATTGCATTAGCTTGGGTACTAACATTGCCGGTTTCTATTCTTTTATCGGCTTCTTTATTCCTGCTATTTCGATGGATTTTGGTTGATTGTACAAAATTAAGCCTTATCTAATAGCTCGGGAGTGTTAATTTTTAGCGTTTACCAGAATGAATTTGCCAACTATCTATTTGCTTTTCACTCTAATAAATAAGTTTGATTTTTTTTCAATAGAATCAAAACTGACTTTCATAGTAAGTTTATAGTCATCAAAATATTACGTTTGTTGGCAAATTCGACTTTGGTTTCATTAATGTCAATTGAGATAAGTCAAGCATCATTTGATACTAAGGACAGCTACAGTTTCCGAGACTTAACAATTTGATAATATTGGATTATTTTAATATCCAGACATATTCAGGACTTTTGCGACACAATATGAATTAATTTAAACTAAATCACCTTTCTGCAGAAGGTGTTTAATTTGAAAAAAACTGAACTGATTCTGTCCGGCTTTTTATCCTCTTATAGAACAGGCTTAGCCCACTTCAATGTACTACTGAAGGGCTTACGTACTCAAGCAAAACTTATATTTATAATTTTTATTTTCAAGAAACCTTGTAAAAATGGATCAATTTTTATCAATCTTTTTCTTCTTGTTAGCGTCCTATTCTGTAATAGCAAATGACTCTATTCAGACTTTGGGAACGTGGATGTCTTCTAATAAAAAGACGCCATGGTATTACCTAGCACTCTTTGCCGCTGGGGGTTTAATACTTACTGTGAGTTATAGCTGGTTTGCGTATGATGGTGATATTTCTTACGGAAGATTGGAGAAAATCCCTTTCGTTCAGGTGGAATGGTACCATGGAATTGCTCCAGTCGTGTTAATTCTATTAACTAGAATTGGAATACCCGTTTCTACGTCCTTTTTGATTTTGGCTACTTTTGCTTCTACGGTAGTTTTAGAAAGTATGTTGATTAAATCCATCGTGGGTTATGGTGTCTCGGCTGTTACTGCCTATCTTTTTTGGATAGCAATCTCAAAAGTACTCGACGAGAAGGCCAGTATTAGAGAAAAAAATAAGGACTTGTGGAAAAGACTACAATGGGTTTCTACTGGTTTCCTTTGGTGGAGCTGGT
Organism: Arcticibacterium sp.; assembly: GCA_047623945.1. Lineage (GTDB taxonomy): Bacteria > Bacteroidota > Bacteroidia > Cytophagales > Spirosomataceae > Arcticibacterium. The sequence goes on from JBLHOT010000117.1 coordinate 7,208, forward strand.
TAACTCACGATGTGGCTAATATATCTGTCTTTTTACCAAGGCAAATTTCAGGACTTCAGTTGATCTTGATTTTAGTGTTTTTTACAGCGGTTATATTCTTTATTTTTAGAGAAGGTGGGGGTAAAATCCAAAACATAGTAAGAACAAAGACAAATACTAAATATGTACGCTCTGCTACCGTAATTGACTTTGTTTATGCTATCATCCTTTTCGTTTTTAAGGAAGTGAATTCTATTCCAATGTCCACCACATGGGTTTTTATTGGATTATTGACAGGTAGAGAAATGGCAATAACCACATTGTCTAAACATAGAAAAATGAAAAAACTATTCCCCATCATCTCAAGTGATTTCGGGAAACTGGTTTTAGGAATGACTATTTCGGTGGTCATAGCACTAGGTGTAAATTACCTGGCAGTTCATAAGTAAGCATTCCAAAGAGGGTTAAGAGATTAACCCTCTTTTTTTATACCAATATTTGAATCAAGAAAAATGAATAAAAAATGGAGGGCAGCGGCCTTGTTAATGGGCCTCTGCCTGACTTTTACTTTTTCGCTAAGAGCCCAAAAAGTAGAGTCTATAAGTCCTAACTGGTATGAGAGATTTGGTTTTGGGGGTTATACTCAGCTAAGATATAACCGACTTTTCGAAACTACCGATAAAATTCAATGTGAACAGTGTGATAAGTCTTTAGGTGCAGGAGGAGGTTTTTTTCTAAGAAGATCTCGTGTAAAGTTTGCAGGGAACGTGGCGGATAAAATGTATGCCTATCTTCAGTTTGATATGGCCACATCCGGAGGGAGCTCACTCTCACATCTTTTAAGTCTTAAAGATGCTTACTTTGATGTTGCTCTTGATGATGAACGAGAATATCGGTTTAGAATTGGACAGAGCAAAGTGCCTTACAGTTTTGAAAACATGCAGTCTTCCAGTAATAGATTGGCCTTAGACAGAAATGACGCATTAAATTCTGCTGCAAAAGATGAACGTGATTTAGGGGTGTTTTTTTATTACACACCTGTAGAGATTAGAAGACGTCTTGCTATGCTAACCAAAAGTGGCTTGAAAGGTTCAGGCGACTACGGTATGTTTGGTTTTGGTCTTTATAATGGTCAGGGGGCCGGAAGAGTAGAAAAAAATGACAATCTCCATGCGGTCATCAGAATGACTTACCCTTTTGAATTGGCTAATAAACAAATAATAGAAACGAGTATTCAAGCCTATAAAGGTAAGTACACCATTCCTTTAAGTGAGGCCAACCTTTCGACACAAGACCTTTTTGATGACGAGCGAATTGCCGCAACATTGGTTGTTTACCCTCAGCCACTTGGTTTTCAGGCAGAGTATAATATAGGAAAAGGGCCAGAATTTAATCCGGCTACAATGAGAACCGAGCTTCAAAACCTTAAAGGAGGATATGCTCAGGTTATGTATCGTATTCAAAACAATAAGCACTCATTTGTGCCTTTCGTTAAATATCAATACTATGATGGAGGTAAAAAGTTTGAAACAGATGCCCGTTCCTATTTAGTTAGTGATACTGAAATAGGGGTAGAGTGGCAGTTCAATAAATATTTTGAGCTGGTCGCTTTGTATATGATCTCCGATAGAACCTTTGAGGATGGTCTTAAGCCAGTTAATTCTGTAAAAGGAAATACACTGAGGTTTCAACTTCAGTTAAATTATTAAAGAGAGGTCAAAGAAGCTTTAAAAACGGACTCGTAAGTGTTTGCTTTGTAGGCATCAAAAGTTTCTTTTTTATGGTAGTCTTCGCCAATAAAAGTGATGACTTCATGGAAGGCTCTTGCTTCCATATAGCCTGGAATTGGCTGAATCATATTAAACTCCTCGTCTAAGTAAACAATACTCGGGTAGCTCATTTTTCCTTGAAGAAGGGCCACAGCTATATCGTTTGCACGATTCTGAGTATTATAGTTATACGTGGTAGTGCCTAGAGTGATGCTATTCTGAGTCTCTGCATCTAGCTTTACAGCGTAAAAGTTTTCATTGACATACTTTACCACCTCTGGATTAGTAAATGTTTTCTTATCCATGACTTTGCACCAACCACACCAGCCCGTGTAAACATCAATGATGGTTTTCTTAGGGTTCTTTTGAGCTGCGGCATAGGCTTCCTCCACAGACATCCAGTTTATGGTGGCCACAGGTCCTGTTTTAGCCTTGAAAGAGCTAGAAAACGTAAAAGCTGAAACAGCTAAGAGCAAAAGAGATATTTTCTTCAACATGTTTATGGTTTAATATGCCTGTTATGGTATAAAACGCAAAAAGCATTCCAATTAGTCTTTGACCTATAAAAGCTTTGCTAGTTAATAGATATACGTCGTTTTTGCAAACGGCGTTTGCCTTAAATTGTTTTCCTTTAGGAATAGAGTTGCATTTAGGCATCGCGATGATGTTCTATTATATTCGTGTCTTTAAAGCAATAGTTGCCTAGACGAAATAAATTCTATTATTCCCAATAACCATATTGAATATGATTGGAGTATATAAAGACATAAGGGATCGTATCCAATGAAAATCAAACAAATGACAAAAATACTAACACTTTTAATATCAGGATTACTCCTTGCTTGTAGCAGCTCTGATTCTACAACTGAAAACTCAAAAGAATGGGTTTCCCTATTTA
>JBLHOT010000118.1:0-9817 GCA_047623945.1 Arcticibacterium sp.
GGGCCATCCAAACTAGCCAAAGCCGAAAAGCTAGGCGTACCCATGATTTCGGAGGAGGAGTTTGAGGCTCTAATGTAGCCATTCAATTATGTTTTTTAGGCTTAGAGTTTATATTTGCTAACTTTAGAAAAATAATTAAACTTCTTAGCACCTATTTTACTCCGGATGGATTAACTAGGTCTTTTTTTTAAGAATGATCTTTTTACACCCATTTACACCCATGAAAACCTACGTAAAACTTCTTGTTCTATTTCTTTTTACTTCGCTAAGCTTGAGTGCCCAAGTTTCCATTTTTGGGCAAATAGTTAAGCTAGATATAAATCAAATTAAAAATACGATAAGCTCTGAGGGCGTGCCTAATGCATCTTTTACATTAAATCTCCCCATGCCCGATGGTTCTTTCCAATCATTTAACGTTAGGAACTCTAATATAATGGCTGATCAGCCGGCAGACATTCAAACTATAGCAGGTACATCTGCGGATTCAAAGGCTCAAGTGAGAATTGCGATTACATCAAATGGACTTTCCGGGATTATGCATTACGCCAATGGCTATTACATCATTGAAGTGGTCGATAAAAAAGAAGGCATCTATACCATCTACAATATGAACGACAGTGGTTTAGGTAACTGTGGTACAAACGATGCCGACAAAAAGCCACTTGTAAACGCCCAAGGGAAAGTATTAAGTACAGGCCTATTCCCTGTAGGAACAGAATTAAGAACATATAAATTTGCTGGTGCGGCTACTGGCGAGATGACAGACTCCTTGGGGACAAAAACGTTGGCCAGGAATAAGATAGTAGAAATCATGAATGCCACTAATCTAATTTATGAGTTGGAAGCGGCTGTCTCTTTTGAAGTGATAACTAAAACTACGGATTCGACTTTAATTTTTGATGATGGAACTACAGACCCATTCAATGTTAATACCTCTTTTGGTAGTGCAAATGACACTCAAGCTGGTTTTAATTCTATGAATACGAGCGGATTGCTGTCATATGGGGAATATGATACTGGCCATACATTTCACGTTTATTCCTCAGGTGGAGGAGCGAGAGGTACTGGTGGAGGATCTCCTTGTGTTGATGGTAGCAAGTCTGTAGGGTGGACTGAATTTGGGCAGAATACTTCATTAGGTACTATAGTAGGTCTTTTTGCACATGAAGTTGGCCACCAATTTGGGATGGGACATACGTATAATGCCACTGGAGGATCCGACACCTCACCTACTTTTTGCACCGGAGGTTGGAGCAGTTTGGCATCTGTAGAACCGGGCAGTGGTACCACTCTAATGGGATATGGGGGCAATTGCTCCAATAGTACAAATGGTGCTTTGTCTAGCTATGTTCTAACTAGTCCTAATAGAGAGTCTTATTTTAACGCTAAGAGCTTAGACCAAATGTTTACTAAGATGGCAGGTGTTAGCAATTGCTTTACAAATACAGATACTGGCAATAGTGTTCCTGTAGCCTCTGTTGGTTCAGCAGTAACTATACCAAAGGGTACTCCTTTCACTCTTATGGGTTCTGCTACGGATGCTGATGCTTCTGATGTTTTAAGCTTTAATTGGAGCCAGATAGATGTTGCCGTTTCCGATGACCAAGGAGCTTTAGGTACTATTAATGGTATTGGGGCGTACTCTGCAGTAAATAGCATTACAGCACCATTGTTTAGAAGTAGAATTGGGTCTTCTTCAAGCAGAACTTTCCCTGCTATGAATTTCATATTGAATAACGCCAATGTACCTGCCGACAATGAAGGGGAGGCTTTGCCTCAAGTGGCCAGAACAATGAATTTCCGTCTTACGGTGAGAGATAATAAAGTAGGAGGTGGGGGAGTGGATTCAGACTTGAAGGTTGTTACTGTAGATAATTCAGGCCCATTTCAAATATCATCTCAAAACGGGCCAACTTTATGGTTCGTTGAAGAGTCTAAAGCCATTACTTGGGATGTGAATGGAACAGACAATGCCCCTATTAATTGTAGCAATGTCAATATATTAATTAGCACAGATGGTGGCACTACTTTTTCTTCATTGTTGACTAATACAGCAAATGATGGCACAGAAACCATTACAGTACCAAATACCCCATCTAGCCTAGTACGAGTTAAAATAGAAGCTGTAGGGAATATTTTCTTTGATATTAATAACACCAACATTACAATTAGTAGTTCAGGTGAATGTTTTGCTGAAGTATCCCAGATTGAGAATGCGTCTTCTGTTTCTGAACTAGAAGGCAGTGTAGGTTTAAATCTTTCATTAAATGCCTTTGGTAGTGCCATTTCAAACTTTTCGGGCTCAATCGAAACATCTGATCCATCCTCTAACCTTTCTCTTGATAATGCCGGTTCATGCGATGGCCCATTCCAGGGCAATCGTTATGACCTGTACTCTTTTTACGTAAGTACTTCCGCGACCTATACTTTTAATATTACCGGAACCTACGGAAACCTACTTAACCTATATAATGCAAACTACAATCCGTCAAATGTTTGTGATAATTGGTTGGGTTCTACAGGTGAGAATGGAGGATCGGTTGCTTTAAACGGCAGTATGAGCAAAACCCTTAATTCTGGTACCTATTACTTGGTTGTTTCTAGCTTCTCATCGAGTACCCCAACTTTACCGGCAAACTATTCGGTTGCAATTAGTGGAGGAACCGTATTTTCTGCAGTTCCTGACGCAAGTTCTGTATATGCTTACACATATATGATTTATAATACAGTATCAAGTAAGGTTACAGGCTTTGCAGAGGGCCCTGATTTAAGAACATATGCTGCAGGTAATTACGAGGTATATGGTCTTTCTTATGCAGGAGGGCTAGATTTGAGCCCTTACATTGGGAGTTCTTTAAGTGAAATCCAAACGGCCATTTCTAATTCATCTTTATGTGCTGTTCTAAGTACAAATAGTAAAACAGTGAGAAACGATTGTCAAAGTATTCCAGCTAACCCAACAGTGAATGGGGTGACAATAAAAGTAGGGGAAATGGCAACTCTAACCGCGACTGGTTGTACTGGGACAGTGCAATGGTACCAAACGGCTATTTCTTCTTCTACTCTGGGAACTGGGTCCTCATATCAAACACCGGCACTTCAAAGTAACACAAGTTATTTTGCATCCTGCTTAGATGATTGTGAAAGTGCAAGGGTCCAGGTTGATGTAACTGTGTGTGCAGCAGAAACCTCGGTCCTTGCTGATGTGACTAGCTTAAGCCTAGGTGAAGGATCTTCTGCTTTAGATATTAACTTAAGGGCATTTGACTCTACCATCACTTCTATGTCCGGAAATATAGACGCTAGTGATGGGACAACTAATTTAACTGTTAGAACAAGCACCAATACGTGTAGATTTTTTACTAATCCTCCACAGTACGATGTCTATTCATTTATTGCTGGTTCAGATGCCACTTATACTTTTACATCCTCAGGCTCCCTTTCTTCAAGAATGATGAGTCTCTATCAGGACTCTTACAGCAATGCTAGTCCTTGCGGAAATTGGTTGAATTCTTCTGGTTTGTATAATGGAAGTAACATTAGTAATTCCAGCTCCATTTCTCAGGCCTTAGAAGCTGGACGCACCTATTTTATTAAAATGTCGGGATTCGATGGAGGGGAGACAGGTGCTTACACTATTACCCCAAGTGGAGGGGCACTTTACGCAAAAAAAATCCCGGCAGATGGCTCTCCATATGCTTACACATATGTGATTTATAATACAGTATCAAGTATGGTTACAGGCTTTGCGGAGGGCCCTGATTTAAGAACATATGCTGCAGGTAATTACGAGGTATATGGTCTTTCTTATGCCGGAGGGCTAGATTTGAACCCTTACATTGGGAGTTCTTTAAGTGAAATTCAAACGGCCATTTCTAATTCATCTTTATGTGCTGTTCTAAGTACAAATAGTAAAACAGTGACAATAAACCCTTGTCAAAGTATTCCAGCTAACCCAACAGTGAATGGGGTGACAATAGAACTAGGGGAAATGGCAACTCTAACCGCGACTGGTTGTACGGGGACAGTGCAATGGTACCAAACGGCTATTTCTTCTTCTACTCTGGGAACTGGGCCCTCATATCAAACACCGGCACTTCAAAGTAACACAAGTTATTTTGCGTCCTGCTTAGATGTTTGTGAAAGTGCAAAGGTCCAGGTTGATGTAACTGTGCTTAGCTATTGTGCTTTAACTCTAGACTGTTCGGATGGGGATTACATAAGCAATGTTACGATAATGTCAGGAGCGAATACTCTATTAAATCAATCTTCACTATGTACGAATTCAGGCTTTACTTATTATACTGCTGCACCACCAGTTTTGACTCAAGGAGAAAGTTATACGTTTAATATAAGTAAAAATACGACCTGGACTGATGCAATTAAAGTTTGGGTAGATTTTGATAAAGATTTTGTATTTCAAGTTGATGAAGAAATAATTGCTTTTGCACCAAATGGAAATGCAATGCAGTCTAACACATTTATGGTTCCCGCAGATGCAAAAGTGGGTTCCTTAAGGATGCGGGTTAAACTTCAATATTCTGCCGATGTTGTTGATCCATGTGCTTTAGAAAATGGTTCGGATGGATATGGAGAAATTGAAGACTATTTGATAACAATGGCTTCTTCTAATAATTGTTTAAATGAAATTACTCTATTATCTACAGCCAATGATATTACGTCTGGCCCCTCTCAAACTTTTCAAACAAGTAATGCAGTAGCACCAGGTTTAATCACAGCCATAAACGATATTACAGGTGGAAATGTAACATACGACGCGGGTAATAAAGTAGAATTAAACCCTGGTTTTAGCGTCAATGCAAATCCAGGAAATACGGCGGTATTTTTGGCGAAAATTGGTGGTTGTAACTAGTTGATGAAAATCTGATGGCTTTCAAGCTTCGTTTAGTGTAATAATTTCACGTAATTTGCGGCTTCAAATTTAATGGAAATTCAGGTAATATGAGTGCAAGTTTAAGAGGTGTTGGAGCGGCCTTAATAACTCCCTTCAATGAAGATTTAAGCATTGATTTTGGTTCTTTAAAGAAGCTAATCAGCTATATTTCAAATGAGGGATGTGATTATCTGGTGGTCAATGGTACTACGGGTGAATCTGCTACCACCACTTCAGCTGAGAAATCAGAATTATTGGCTTTTACCAAAGCTAATAATCCTAAAAATCTTCCAATTGTATATGGACTTGGCGGTAATAATACCATGGACATTTTGGATAGAATTTCAAAAACAAACATGGAAGGAGTCGCAGCCATTTTGTCTGTCTGTCCTTATTATAATAAACCTTCTCAAAAGGGTTTAATTGCTCATTTTACGGCCATTGCAGATGCATCGCCAGTGCCTGTTATACTTTATAATGTTCCGGGAAGAACGGTGACTGCCATAAGTGTAAATACGGTAATAGAGCTTTCAGCTCATCCAAACATTATAGCTTTAAAAGATGCTTCTACTTCTATGGAGCAGGCCATTGATTTAAGTAAAAGAATTCCAGAAGGATTTGTACTTTTATCTGGCGACGATAATCTAGTCACACCTCAGCTTTCATTGGGTTATCAGGGTGTGATTTCAGTGATTGCCAATGGTTTTCCAAAACATTTTCATGAAATGACGTGGGCAGGTTTAAATGGCGACTTCAAAAAAGCTGCCGCCCTTCAAAGACGTTTTCACGTTTTTGATGATTTATTATACAGAGAGTCTAATCCTGTAGGCATTAAGAAAGTAGTGGAAATAAGAAACATTGCTAGAGCTAGGGTGCGTTTGCCATTACTAGAGTCCTCCAAAGAACTTGGATTACTTCTTAAAGAAGCTATGAAACATGAGGGTTTCCTTTAAGCTAAAGCTTCTTTTTACGGCTATAGTTCTTTCTTTTGCTTTATCTAGTCATGCTCAAAGTTTTGATAGCCGACTGGTTGAAAATTGGAGTACAAGCAGAAACTTTTCAAATGATAACTTCTTTCTAGGCCTAAGCCAATCTGCAGATTATGTGGCTATTGGTACACCTATTTCATTATGGGCTGTGGGTCTTGTCAAAGGAGATAAAGCATTAAAACAAAAAGGAATTCAGTCCGCGATGGCCACTTTAGGTACTTATGGCATTGCTTATTTGATGAAAAATAGTATCAAAAGGGAAAGACCTTTCGTTACCCTCACATCAATTACCCCCATACAGTTTAAGGACTCCTATTCTATGCCATCAGGGAGTACTTCAGTGGCTTTTGCATCTGCCACTTCTTTGGTAGCCACTTTTCCAAAATGGTATGTAGCCGTTCCAGCATACACGTATGCCACGGCAGTAGGTTATTCAAGAATTAGATCTGGTGAACATTATCCAACTGATGTTCTCGCGGGAGCCGCTTTAGGAGCCGGTTCCGTTTGGGTTTCAGGTAAATTGATGAAATGGATTAATAAGTAATATCCTTATAATTCCGACAATAAAATGGTTCTACCTTCTTTAGCTGAAATCATAGCCGCTTGCAATATTTCCATCACCACCATATTGTTTTCTAAAGCAGACAAATCCGTTGGTTTTAAAACAACATCACCTCTTATCACGGCTTTCAAATAACGAAAAGAACTATCCGTAGGCTTAGTTAACCCTTCTACTTTTACTTTTTCAAGGGAAGCCTTATCGTTTGCCTTAGTAGATAAATTATATTTATCTACAGCATTTAGGAAGCCATATTGTGTATAAACCTCCATGTCTTTTCTGCTAAAACTCCAGTTCCAGCTGGCCTGAATAATACTCTGAGAATTGGCGTAAGCTAGAATTACAGTGGCCTCATCATCCACTTTTGGATAGATTTTTGGCTTTATTGTCTGCGTGACTGCCGTTACAGAAATAGGTCGCTCGCCATTGTTTAGCCAAGTTGATAAATTAGCACCATAGCATCCGAAATCTATTAAAGCCCCAGCACCATTATAGTAAGGGTCTGTAAGCCATTGTAAGAATTCAGAGCTCACACCAATTTCCTTAGGCCCTTGATGACCATCATGAATCACTACCTTTCTTATGTCACCATAGACCGTTTTTTCTTTTTCTAAAATTTCTTTTATTTTATGATTGGTGGGATACCAAGTGGTTTCATAATTAGTTATAAGTTTAATCTTGTTGTCAATGGCTAGTTTCTTCATCTTTCTAGCATCCTCTAACGAAATCGCCAGTGGCTTTTCCACCATGACGTGAATGCCTTTAGGAGCACAAATCTCCACTACCTCTAAATGCTCTCTAATGCTATTATAGGCACAAACGGCCTCAGGATTAATACTTTTAAGCATAGTAGCCAAATCTGGATAAACAATATCCATAGAGAAATTATATCTTTTAGCATACTTTTCTGCCAAAGCTCGGTTAGGTTCCGCAATTCCTATGAGTTCATAATCACCTGATTTGGCATTGCCCAATACTTCATGGACATGGTCGTGTGTAAGACCAGCAACAGCTATTTTGAAGGGTTTGTCTTGCGTAAACGCTAGCTGATTGACGAAAAACAATAAGATTAAAAGGGATTTTTTTTTCATTTTATACAAGTTTTGGTCTTTGGTTCCATGAGATACGTTCTACAGGAACTAAATCACCATAGGGTGTTTTTTCTAGGAATTCTTCCCTAAAACTACCACCAAAACGATAATAAAAACCTTTTGATTTAAGGTTTTCTGTGAGAACAGTCAAATACATTTTTTGTAAGGGTCTATTTTCTTTTACCCAATCAAAAGATTTTTGAATTAGTGCCAAGCCAATTCCTTTTCCTTGATGCTCCGGAAGTACATGAAGGTTGTCTAGCAATGCCCCATGTTCTGAGCTATGGTCCAAAAAAGTGCAAACAAAACCAATCATTTGCTTCTTATATTCAGCAATAACCACGTTTCTTTTGGGATCAATTACTTTAGCTCGAGCATTCCAGATTACTAGCCTGTTTGGAAGAACTTGGTGGTCTAAATAATTGTCAGAAAATATATTGCGATAAAATGTCGCCCAACTTTTGGCATGCAGCTTAGCAATTTCCTCAAACTCTTCAGGCTTTGCTTCTCTGTAAATTATCATAATTTATTAGCCTAAAATTCTGGGCCCGTTTTGATTGACTCCAGATACAAAAAGATTCGTTTTAATATTAGCAGACTCAAATATAACCTTCATCTCTTGGCCCACTTTTTCTGCGGTTTCTATCCCCTCGCTAAAGGCAAAAATAGATGGTCCAGCACCTGAAATGCTGGCACCAAGAGCCCCGGCATTTAAGGCAGCTTCTTTGACCTCGTTAAAATAAGGAATCAGTATCGCTCTGTTAGGTTCTATAAGATAGTCTTTCATGGAACGACCAATCAAACCATAGTTTGAGGTCATTAAGCCGGCAACCATTCCTGCCACATTTCCGGTTTGAGCAATTATTTTCTTTAGGATTGCTTCTTGCCTCAGAATTATTCTGGCATCCTTTGTATTGACCTCCAAATCTGGATGTACAATAGAAACATAGAGGTTTTCAGGAGTATTTATTTTTATGAAGTCTAAAGGTTCGTAACTCCTAATAATGACAAAACCACCAAGAAGGGCTGGGGCCACGTTGTCTGCATGTGCGGCTCCACAAGCTACACGCTCTCCTTCCATGCTGAATGGGAGCAAGTCGCCTATGGATAATGGTTTGTTTAGTAATTCATTGGCTGCGAAAACACCTGCGACAGAGCTAGCTGAGCTACTTCCTAAGCCACTTCCTAGGGGCATTTTTTTGTTTAGAATCACATCAAAGCCTTGCTTGATTTGAAGTTTTTCTAAATACTTAAGAATAGGAACGGTTACCGTATTTTTTTCAGGATCAAGGGTCAGTTTGCCCTCATCGCCAGTGATTTCTGTAATGATGATTTGGTCATCATTACGCTTTGTTAAAATAACCTCGTCTCCAGGGTTATCCACTGCTAGTCCAAAAATATCAAAGCCACAGGATACGTTAGCAACGGTAGCGGGAGCAAAGATTTTAATGCTTTCTGGCATGAGATTATACTAGCTTCTAAAGGTGCTTAAACTTATAATATCTGCGAATACGCCCATGGCAGTAACTTCGGCTCCAGCTCCGGGTCCTTTTACCACGAGTGGGTTTTCTTTATACCTTTCCGTGGTAAAGCTTATGATATTTTCTGAGCCAGCTAGACTGTAAAATGGATGAGATTTCCCTACGGTTTCTAGGGCAATAGACGCTTTCCCATCCTTCAGCTTAGCAATGTATCTTAAAACGCTATCCTTCGCCTTTGCTTCATTTATCAATGTCTCAAATCGGTCATTGTCTTTTTCAAGGGCTTTATAGAAATCTTCTACGGTTGGAGCATTCATACATTCCTCATTGAGCAAATGAACGAGACTGATTTCTTCTGCCTCAAGGGTTAAACCACACTCTCTGGCTAGAATGAGGATTTTTCTGGCTACGTCCATACCGCTTAAATCTTCTCGTGGATCGGGTTCTGTATATCCTTTTGCTTTAGCTTCTTTCACTACTTCCGCAAACGTTTTACCTACCTCGAAATTATTGAAAATGTACGCCAAGGTTCCTGAAAGTACGGCCTCTATTTCATGAATAACATCACCACTATTTATAAGCCCTTGGAGCGTATTAATGATAGGAAGTCCTGCTCCTACATTGGTTTCATAAAGGAAACGGACATTCTTAGTATTGGAAATTTGCTGCAGCCTGTCATAATCACTTTGTTTACCAGAGTTGGCTACTTTATTAGGCGTTATGATAGAGATATTATGTTCCAAAATACCTGCATAGTGCTGTACAATGTTCTTGTTGGCCGTGGAGTCTACAAAAACCGTGTT
>JBLHOT010000119.1:0-9578 GCA_047623945.1 Arcticibacterium sp.
GGCATACTTGTCGTACTTACTATTTAAGGAAACTAAAGAGGACTGAAAAGCCGTGATAGATTTATAAATTTCCAGAAGTTCTATGCTTTCAGATTCTCTTTTTGATGGAAAAGCCTCTAAGAATAGCTTTGTATATTCCTCCAGCCCATTCAGTGTTTCTATAAGATTTTCAGGCGTATTATTCATTTCCTCTTCAGAGAACAGAGGTCCTTTCATTTGCTCTTCCAGAGATGCAGCTCGTCCATCCCAAAATAATTTTTTTAAGAAACCCACATTCCATAAAGACGGAGCAGCTCGTTTGAGTTTTAAATTTCCATTACCCGTGCTCGTGGTTTGGCCATCACTAAAACCTTTGGATGGAACATGACAAGTGGCACAAGACATGGTGCCATTACCAGAAAGTGCCGGGTCAAAAAACAGATAGCGTCCGAGGTCAATCTGCTGAGGAGTAAATCCATCTCTAATCTCCGGCAAACCCGTCTGTAGCCCACCGAGTCCCTTATTATTTGGAGAGTCGTATTGCATGTATAGATTTTGAGCCATGCATTGATTAGACTGATTTAGTTTAAAACCTGGTGGACAATAGGCTTTGAGATGCATGATTTCATTAGAAGTGTCATCCTCAAAAGAGATAGGATTAGAAACAACTTTAGACTCCATGGCAAGGAATATCACTAAAGACATTAAAACCACACCTACAAGGCCCCACTTAAAAATGACGATTCTCTTATTCATTTAATCTCTTCCACCTTCTAAAATTATAAATTTATTGAAGTATAATACAAAGTCAATTAGAGATAAATATTACTTCTTTAAAACAATCAGAATGGTTTTGTGGTGAAAAGAACCTATGTTGTGACCAATGGGACATCAGATTTTCATTGCTTCTTCAAAAGACTTCATGTAACCCAATGAGACGGGAAGTACTTCACCAGGAATATGTTGCATATTAATCTTGTAGCCTTTTCTCTCTTTTTTAAAGGCGGCTATCTTTCGTCTGTTCACCATACAGGAGCGGTGAATTCTTATAACATGAGGATTAACAATAGTTGATTCTAATTCTTTAAGACTTAGTCTTATCAACTCCTTGACCACGGACTCTCCATTCAAATAATAGATATTGACATAGTTTCCTGAAGATTTTATAAACACAAGCTGTTCATAATTCACAGCCAAAAGCACCTTATTATTCTCTCCTGTAATGGTCAGAAGTTCATCTGGCACTGCGTTTTCAATTTCTACATTCCGATGAATGGAGGCCATTTCGTAACGGGTGGCCAAAAACCAAATCATTAAAACGTAAGGGCCGACTAGAACTAGAAAAGAAAATTTTAGAGTCAAAATAAATTCCGTTAGCTTTTCGCTAGAAGTATCAAATTCTGGACTGTAAATCAGATATATCAAATACGAAATGAGGAATAATTCTCCAAGAAACCAGAGAATCACTTGATACCATTTTAGGTTTTTAACACACAAGAAATGACGAACAACGAACTGACTAGCCAGCATCGCGAAAACACCAATCCCGACATAAACACCTATGGAACTACCCCAAGTATTCATATTAAACGGTGAATAAACAACTAGAAAAGTAAAAATAAAAAGAGCCAGAAAAGAGACTAACAAAAATCTATTTCTATAGCCATCCAAAAAGGGTGCTTCTTCTTTTAGTTTGTTAATGATAGCGTTCATTCAAAGGCATGCCATTTTAAAAACATGAAGATAGTCAAAGCTTAAATAATTAGTCAATAATTTCAAATGTCTTGGTTTGAAATGACAGACATTTCCCTATTTAGCCTCGCCCATTAATTTACTTACACCAAGTTCTTTGAAGCTAATCTTCCTCTAAAAACTTTAGGGCTCTCTCCTTTCCACCTTTTAAATGCTCTATTAAAATAAGGAATATCCTCAAACCCTGAGGACAAAGCTATCTCATTAATTCGTTTTGAAGTATGAAGTAATAGCTGTGAGGCTGCTTTCAACCGATATTCTAGAACAACTTCAAGGAGAGTATTTCCTGTCAATTTCTTAAAATATCTACAAAAGGAAGTCGGGCTCAAATGTGCAATATCAGCCACTTTCTCCAAACTTATATTTTCACGAAAATGCTCAATGATATAAGAAAAAACCGCCTGAAACCGCTGCTGGTCTTTATCCTCTTCATATATATGATTCAATAAAAACTGACGAGGCTTTTCACTCAAATCCAATAAAATCTCAACCAGTTTTAAGAATTGCCTGGCAGCGTCCAGCTTACTAAGTACCTTCCATTGTTTATTGAAGTGATGATTTTCAAAAACAACACCGCCCCTAGAGGCACTAAGGAGTTTAGTCAATGAATCGAATTCTGGCAGATGGAGAAAAGCATCTTTTAAAACCGTATCATTGAATTGAATAACAAAAGCCTTCACATAGTCGCATTCTGGCAAAGGCCTATTAAGCCAGCAATGTGGCAGGTTAGGACCTAGAAGGACTAGCTCACCAGCTGTAAACTCGTCAATACGTGAGCCCACATATCTTAGGCCGTCTCCTTTAACAATGTAGGTAAGCTCATACTCAGGATGATAGTGAAATGGCGAATCAAAGGCAGGTAGTTCAAACGTCCGATAGGCTACGGATTTATTTTGCTCCTTTGATATGTGTTCATAAACTGCCTTCAATTGTCTTTTGCTCTTAATTTTATAAGCATAAATGACAATATAAGACAATATATTGCAAATAGACAACAATTAGCCTTTGCCCTTTTTTTAGAACTTTGATCTCAATATTCAGCTTAAAAGAAAATATGATAAGCAAAGCAGCCTTAGCACTCGGAGATGGTACATTCAAGATTGGAGAAATTGAAGTAGGAAAACCTCAGGCCGACGAAGTGCTAGTAAAAGTAAAAGCTGCTGGAATTTGTCATACCGATTGGGACTCTCTTAACTGGGGCCACCCCATCGTCATGGGTCATGAAGGTGCTGGAATTGTAGAAGAAATAGGCCCAGATGTTATTGATTTAAATGTTGGTGATAACGTTATCCTCAACTGGGCTATCCCATGTTACACTTGCTTCCAATGTATGGAAGGGAATCAACATATTTGTGAGAAAAACTCTGCCGTAACAGCTGGAAATGGTGTGGCTGGAGGGCATGCGACATTACTAAGCACCACTTTTCAAAACACTCCTATAGAACGCTCTTTTGGGCTAGGAACCATGAGTGAATATACGTTGGTTCGCCAGGCAGCATGTGTAAAAGTAGATAAGACAATCCCCTTCCCAAGTGCCGCTATTGTAAGCTGTGGCGTAATGACAGGCTATGGTTCTGTGACCAATGCCGCCAAAGTTTCTCCAGGTAGTAGTGTAGTGGTGATAGGGACGGGCGGCGTAGGCCTTAACGTGATTCAGGGTGCCAAAATAAGCGGAGCCGCAAAAATCATAGCAATAGACATTAAAGAGGAGCGTTTAAAATTGGCAAAGGAATTTGGAGCCACCCATTCCATCCTCGCCGAACATTCAGATAAATTACTCTTAAAAGCTGCAGACCAAGTTAAGAACTTATGTAACCAAAGAGGAGCAGACTACGCTTTTGAATGTACGGCTATCCCCGCTTTAGGAGCCGCCCCGCTGGCCATGATACGGAATGCTGGAACTGCCGTTCAAGTGAGTGGTATAGAAGAAGAAATCACGATTGATATGAATCTTTTTGAGTGGGATAAAGTTTATATCAATCCCTTATACGGGAAAGCAAGACCGCAAATTGACTTTCCAAAAATCATTGAACTTTATACTTCTGGCAAACTACTTTTAGATGAAATGATAACTCAAACCTATCCTCTAGAAAAGCTCTCTGAGGCCTTTGATGACATGATCTCAGGAAAAAATGCTAAAGGAGTAATCGTTTTTGAATCTTAATGTTATGAGTGCATTTTTTACAACAGAAAAAGGATCTCTGGCTGGTTTAGATTTCTTTACAGTCAAAAGCCCCGCTCTTAAGAAACGAACAGATGTTTGTATTTTTAGACCGGAAGGTTTAACAAATGACTCGCCGATAGTTATCCTTCTTCATGGTGTATATGGGAGCAGCTGGAGTTGGGCATTAAAGGCAGAAGTGCATCAAACATTAACAAAACTAATCTCTGAAGGGGCCATACCATCTATGCTCTTGGTTATGCCTTCAGATGGGCATTTTGATGACGGAAGTGCTTATCTCAAACATCAAACGGAGGATTACGAAAAATGGATTACCGAGGATGTCGTATTACTTGCGAAAGAAGCCTATCTTGAAATAAACGACAACTCGCCCATTTTTTTAGCAGGGCTTTCTATGGGCGGCTATGGAGCTTTACGTCTTGGAGCAAAGCATCCAGCTATATTTAGAGCTTTTAGTGGACTTTCCTCCATCACCTGTTTTGCTGATCATGAGGCTTTCTTAGAAGATTTTGACAGACTAGCAGCCTCTGTGGTAAAGCAAGAGAACGTCCTCGATGTTATGCTAGAAAACAAAGCTACGCTCCCTCCATTTAGGTTTGATTGTGGCGAAAAGGATACTCTTTTTGATGCCAATTTAAAACTTCATCAAATGCTTCAGGAAGCCAATATCCATCACGAATTCCATACGTATGAAGGTGAGCATAACTGGGAATATTGGACAAAAAACATTGAATCAACGCTACTATTCTTTGCTGAAAATATTTAAGAAACCAACAGACTAGCATCAAAGAAATAATCTTTTGAATTTATGAAGCACTTAGATCCCAGTGAAATGAGTTGTCCTTTTGCCGCATCAAGACGAGAAACGGGTATTTGTAAAATGGACGATCAAAACGATCCCGTCACCATGCTACTTCGCCTTAAAGATGTTAGGAAAACGGCTCATAATTGGAAGACTTTTCAGTCTGAAGCAACACCGGGCAGAATAGTTATTCCGTCAGAAGTCAATATTAGAGAAACGAGACAGATCCCCTTTGAAATAGACCCGCCCAGACACGGCGAATATAGGTCTCTGGTGGAGGCCTGGTTTAAAAGACCGTTGGAAGAAGATTATACCTCAAAGCTTACCTCCCAGATAGAAACCGCTATTGATGAAGCCCTAAAAAAAAACTCCTTAGAGGCCGTAACCGAAATGGCCCTTCCTATTCAATCTAGGGCTTTAACCCTCCTTTTAAACACCCCATATGAAGAAGCAGAAACCTGGATTTCTTGGGGAACTCATGTTTTCAGAAGCGAAGGAGAAGCCTTAGATGCTAATAAGGCGAATGTGCTTTATGACTACATAGATAATGAGCTTGACAAATCCGCTAATAACCCTGGGGAAGACCTCTATTCGGTCTTATTGAACTCCGATTTCGAGGGCCGAAAACTAAATAAAGAAGAGGCTAAAGGTGTAATGGTGTTGACTTTTGCAGGAGGCCGAGATACTGTAATCAATGCCCTTACGAACAGCATTGCTTATTTTGCGGAGCATCCTGAATCTCTAGAACGAATCAGAAAAGAACCGGAAATTATTGGTAAAACAGTCGAAGAGTTAATCAGATATTTTTCCCCTCTAACTCAAATGGGACGTGTGGTTACAGAAGACACTTCGGTGTGTGACGAAGACATCAAAGCCGACACTCGCGTATCCCTTTGTTGGGCCTCAGCCAATAGAGACGAAAGTGTTTTTGAAAATGCCAACGATGTAGTTATAGACCGAAAGATAAATCCGCACGTAGGTTTTGGCTTTAGCCATCATAAATGCTTAGGAGCTACCCATGCTAGACAAATCATGAAAGTATTTATCAAGGCTCTTTCAAAGAAAGTAGAACGCATAGAAATCTTAGACCACAAAGACAATATAGAGGAGCTAGGAGAATTCAAAAGGAAGGTAGGCTTCCACTCACTTAAAGTTAAATTACATTCAAAATTATCATAGACATCAAATGGCAAAAATTACATTTATCACAAGCGACGATGAGAAAATAACGGTAGAAGCAGAGTCAGGTTCTGTGATGGAACTGGCTGTAGAAAACAACATTCAAGGTATAGACGGGGATTGTGGCGGGGTCTGCTCCTGTGCCACATGCCACGTTCATGTGCTACCTGAATTTGTAGAAAAGACAGGCGAGGCCAGCGAAATAGAAAAAGATATGCTAGAGTTGGACGACAATGCAGATGAATACAGTAGACTTTCTTGTCAAATAGACATCTGCCCGACTTTGGATGGTCTTGTACTAAAAGTAGCCAATTAATGGCAACAGAGAGCAAGGTTTGTTTAGTAATTGGAGCAAGTCATGCGGGGGTAAATTTTGCCTTTGCTCTGAGAAAAGAAGGCTGGAAAGGGCGAGTCATTTTAATAGATGCTGACCCAGAACTGCCCTATCACAGACCGCCCCTTTCAAAAGCTTTTCTGACAAACGTAGAGGGAATTAAAAACTATTTACTGAAACCCATGGCCAGTTATGAGAAACATGATATTGAACTAGTCCTTGGACAGCGTGTAGAAAAAGTAGATAAGACAAATAAAAGCGTTCGACTAGAAAACGGTAAATCCTATGACTATGACAAATTAGTACTTGCCACGGGAGCTAGGCCTTTAGTTCCCCCCATTGATGGATTGAAGGTTTCTGAAAGCATTTTTGTTTTAAGAACTGCTGAGGATGTTAATCGTATTAGAGCAGCCGTGACAGGAAAGGCCACTTCCAGTGTTATTGTTATAGGTGGTGGTTACATAGGTTTAGAAATAGCAGCCTCACTAAAAAAACTAGGCTGTGTAGTTAATGTTTTAGAGCGTGAGGAAAGAGTATTAACTAGAGTTACGTCTAAAGAAATGTCATCCTATTTCAGTCAATTACATCAAGAGCATGGTGTAATCATTCACACGAACAAGAACGTTACCGCCATAGGTACAGAAAAAGAAAGACATATTATTTCTTGTAATGACGGCTCTAAATTCTCAGCAGACATTATCATTGTGGGTGTAGGCATTAAAATAAATATAGAACTTGCAGAAGACAGCGGTCTAGAAATAGAAAATGGTATTAAGGTCAATGAATTTGCCCAAACCACATCAGAAGACATTTATGCCATTGGTGATTGCACTTTTCATTATAACCCACATTACCAACGATTTGTTAGACTAGAGTCTGTGCAGAATGCTGTGGAGCAAGGTAAGATTGCAGCAGCAGCTATTTGCGGTCGTGAAACCCCTTTTGATATTGTGCCTTGGTTTTGGTCCGACCAATATGACGTCAAACTCCAAATGATAGGTTTACCTGAAGGTTTCACAGAAGTACTTATTAGAGAGGAAGAAACTCATAAACGCTCTGCCTGGTACTTTAAAAATGACGAACTACTTTCTGTAGACGCCGTAAATAATGCCAAAGCCTATGTTTTAGGCACCAAACTTATTAAGGAAGGGTTAAAAGTGAACAAAGTTAACTTAATGAACCTCTCAGAACCTTTAAGTCTGCAAGCTCTGGCCGTCCGTTAAATAGCCCGCAAATGACACGTATTGTCAAAAATCTGTTTCAAAATCCGAAGGATTTACCCAGCCGGCATTGATTTTTTCACCTTTCATAAATCTGTTGTAATAGTCCTTTACTTCTCCAGCATATTCGTATTGGTCAAAAATATCACCTCTTCCCAGAATTCTTGGGTCACCTTGTTCTGTTAACTTGGCTGTCATTTGATTTATCATGTCAGATTTCATGTCTGAAAGACTTGCCTCGGCGGCCAAATTATTGATGCAGTAAGGATCTTTCTTGATATTATAAAGTTCCTCATCTACCCTTTTACCAAAATTCCACTGCCAATATTTCAAGTCCCCTTTCTTTCTTCTTGTGTCTAAGATATAAGTTTTTGTTGGGCTTCCATCCGTATTCAAATAGCCCGTTTCTGGATTACCTACAGGCCATCTATCTGTTTTATAATTATGTAGATATAAATAATCTCCCTTTAAAATTCCTCTTACAGGATAACCCTCGTCATTTGGCCTACCCACGTCATGTCTTTCTTTACCCACGAGTTGATGATTTCGCTTTTCATCCACTTGCCCATCTTGCTCAGAGTTTAATAAGCTAAAAAGGCTTTCACCTGTCACTTTTTGCATGTTAGCCTTTTCGTCATTTAAGCCTGCCAACTCCAAAAATGTGGGCGTAAAATCAGCAAAACTCACGATATCGTCTACTACCCTACCCGGTTTCTTTATGCCATTGGGCCACATAATGGCCAAAGGTAGATGATTAGAATATTCGTAAACCTGGCCCTTAATACGGGGAAAAGGCATCCCATTATCTGCCGTTACCACCACAATCGTATTATCCAACTCTCCTATTTCTTCAAGCTTTTCAAGCATTCGCTGTAGGTGGCTATCAAAATATTCCACCTCCATGGCGTAGTCTAGCATATCTGCCCTTATACTATCCACATCTGGCCAAAAGGCCGGCACTTCATCGATATCTGTGAGGGACTTCCCACCCATTTTAATACCCGATTCGAACTCATAGCTACGGTGAGGCTCTTGACTGCCAAACCAAAAGCAAAAAGGCTGATTCTCATTTCTGGCTTCTAAGAAGTCTTCAAAATTTTTGGCATAGTCATTATCAGAAATACCTTTTGTAAGTTTCTTGGTTTTGTACCTATCAAACTTCGTCCCTGTCAATTCTCTTTTCTTTCCATTAATTTCACCAGGGTCTCCAGGAGCCCAACCTTTGGCCACACTGCCTACAAAGTATCCGTTTTCTTTTAAAGCTTCTGGATAGGTTTTAAATTTCCCAGGAAAATAGGGCGAGTGATTAGTGGCCTCTTCTAACTGCCAGCTATTTCTTCCCGTAAGAATAACGGCCCTGGATGGAGCACATTTGGCATTTGGCGTGTATGCATTATTAAAAAGAACCCCGTTTTTGGCTACTTTATCAAAGGCCGGTGTTTTAACCCAATTACAGCCGTAAGCACTAAAATGTTCCCAAGAAGCATCATCAGCTATCGCAAATAATATATTGGGTTTCTTAATCGGTTCGTTTCTAGAGCTACAAGCCTGAAGTAAGGTATAGGTAACGAGCAGTACAAGTATTCTTTTCATATGATTAGGGTCTGATATAGTAACTAACATCAAATTTTACTTAGAAAGTAATCAGATTGATATTAATAAGTTCCAAAAATAAGAAGTTTGAAATAAAACGACGTCGACAGAAAATCCCAAATTGGGTATCTAACTATTAATTATATAGTAGAGTTGTTATAAAGTATAATAACAAACTTGCATGATTCAACTACGACAAGTCACTCCAAATAATCTTATTGTACAGAAAGCACCTAGTCTAAATAGGAATGGACCAAACATCATTTTAGGTTTTACCAAAAATATCCTAGACTTTAGTTGAACCCGCGTCTCAATTCATCATAAGAGATATTACTCCTCAATCTAGCTCCTTTATAGGCTTTAAGAACTACTGCCCTAAATGAGAAAGTTGTACCCTCAGGAATTGAAGAGACAGACCCTTCTTGAACTCTATTCTCGATAAGGATTTTTTCGCTATTGTAGAGATAAATAACATCCAAATAACTGCTAACTGAGCCACTTGAAGAAATAGCAGCTCCTTTATAGGGCAATGAAATA
>JBLHOT010000120.1:0-9085 GCA_047623945.1 Arcticibacterium sp.
GGGCCAAGGCCATAAAGAGATTCTTAGTGGACCAAGGGATAAGCTCTAAGAGAATTAAAACGAGGGGTTATGGAGGAACCCAACCCGTTGCGAGCAATTATACCGAGGATACACGTAGGCTGAATAGAAGGGTAGAGGTCGTGTTTTTATAGATTTTGACGAGAGATTTATGGACTGCTCAATATTTTGGCCTATTTTCACCCAACCAACCCTATATAAATGTTAATAATACTCCTCATCCTTGCAGTGGCATTAATTGTCATTAGCACTACTAAATTTAGACTTCATCCTTTTCTTGCACTTCTTTTTGCGGCCATTCTCTTTGGTTTAGCAGCTGGAGTTTCACTTCCAGATCTCGTATCATCCATAAACGAAGGTTTCGGTAAAACCCTTGGAAGCATAGGCCTTGTTATCATTATTGGCGTTATGATAGGGGCGTTTTTAGAGCATACAGGAGGTGCCGTGCGTTTAGCTAATGGCGTGCTTAAACTTATTGGTAAAAAGAGAGTGCCAGAAGCTATGTCTTTAGTGGGCTGGCTTATTTCAATACCTGTTTTCGGAGATAGTGGCTTTGTTATATTGAATTCTTTAAACAAGGCCTTAACTAAAAAAGCGGGTCTTTCATTGACTGTGACCACAGTTTGCCTAGCCACCGGCCTTATGGCTACACATACTATGGTGCCACCTACTCCTGGGCCCATTGCCACAGCAGCTTTAATAGGTGCAGACCTGGGCTTAGTAATAGCTTATGGATCAGTTATTAGTTTATTAGCCCTAATTCCTCCTATTATTTTTGCTAAAAAGTATGCGTCCAAAACATGGTTAGATCCCAACCCAGATCTTGGTGAAGAGGAGTTTGAAGAGAAGTTACAAAAAGCACCGTCATTTTTGCATTCTATTCTACCCGTGCTTATTCCTCTATTATTAATAGTCCTTAAATCCTTTAATGACCTGTACGAACTGGTAGAAGCAGGCGGCTTAAAAAGTACTATTGACTTTGTAGGAACTCCTATCATTGCTTTAATCATTGGCCTATTGATAGCTTTTACATTACCCAAAATACTAAAGAAGGATATGCTTTCTACAGAAGGCTGGGTAGGGAAGGCTTTGCTAGATTCTGCTTCTATAGTAATGATTACTGGAGCAGGTGGTGTTTTTGGGATGGTACTTCAGAATGCTGGTTTGGGAGATTTCATAGCTCCGCTTCTTGCGGACTACCCTATGGGGATTTTCTTACCCTTTCTTATTTCAGCTGCGTTAAAAACGGCCCAGGGTTCTTCTACAGTAGCCATGATTACTACGGCCTCTATCATTGGACCCTTGTTACCAGACTTAGGATTGGATACCGAAGTTTCAAAAGCTTTGGCTGTGTTGGCCATTGGGGCTGGGTCTGCGGTGGTTTCTCATGTGAGTGATAGCTTTTTCTGGCTGGTGACCCAAATGACCGGAATGACTATTTCTCAGGGCTATCGTATTCACACGGTGGCCACTGGTATTGTAGGCGTTTCCTGTTTTATTTTAATTTATATAGCCCAAATGCTTTTTGGGTAAACGGGAGCCCATAGCTAAGTTTAAGAAAACTAGACGCCTAAATTATTCACGACAGCCTTATGTATCACAATTGTCTTTTTGACAATTAAACTCAAGACTTGATTGTACTTTATTGTCAATTAATAGTACTACTATGACATCTAGGACAATACTTCTTGTAATATTTCATTATAGTGGCAGAGCCCTATTAATTTTAATGAGCTTTTCTAAATATACCTGATGAATAAAAAACACTTAGTCCTATTTCTTTCCTTCTTAATCTCTTTAAATGCTTTGGCTCAAGAGGTGCCAAAACTCTATATCAATTGCCAGGAGGCACGGTGTTACCAAACGTTCTTACTTACAGAACTAAGCTATTTTACTTTTGCACGAGATCAAGGATTGGCAGATGTCCAGATTTTAATAACTGATCAGGGAAATGCGGGTGGCGGAAGAAACTACCAGCTAAACTTTATGGGACAGCGAAACTGGGAGGGGCAAAATAATTTAATAGAGTTTGAAGTACCTCAAAGCACTACGGAAGCCATAGGTAGGGAAATACTCTTGAATAAAATAAGTGTTGGTTTAATCCCATTCATTCAGAGTTCATCTCTGAGCCAGGAGATGACAGTTTCTTTTCCCAAAAAAACAGAAATGATTAATCCGACTGCTAAAAAGGAGGAGGACAAATGGAATAATTGGATTTTTGGCGTAGGAGGTTCTGGGAGACTTGAAGGGGAAAGTAATAAAAGAGAAGTGCGGTTAGACGCCAATGTAAGAGGTGGAAGAACTACTGATAAATCTAAATATAGCTTTTATACTTATTACCGAAATAATAATAATTCGGTCATATTGGATGGCGAAAATGAAGCTGTAAAGGTGAATAGCTATGGGTTTAACACACTTTTTGTGACTTCTATTGCTAAAAATATTAGCGTTGGGGGCTTAGTGAAGGGTTTTCATTCCATTTATTCTAATATTGACTTTTCTGTGAGCCTAGCCCCGGCCATAGAGTATTCTATTTTTCCGATTGGAGATTTCAATAAGAAGCAGTTCAGATGGATTTATCAAGGAGGATACCGAAAACTTGAATATTTAGAGACCACTATTTTTGATAAAATGGAAGAGTCTAGGCCTTATCACCAACTTACCAGTATTTTGGGCTATACCCAACCTTGGGGTAATTTTTCGGCAGAACTAAATGGGTACCAGTACCTAGATGAGCCGGATAAATACAGACTTAGCTTAGAACTAGAATTAAGCTGGAGAGTGACTCAGGGTGTATCATTGAGATTTTATGGATCAGGTTCCCAGATACAAAATCAAATTTCCTTGGCCAAAACAGAAACTAGTAATGAGCAGCTTCTCTTAGGGGGGCAGCAGCTTCCTACTTCTTTTGCCTACTATACTTCTTTTGGTCTAAATTACACTTTCGGCTCTGTTAACAATAGTATTGTCAATCCAAGGTTTTCTGGGGTAAATTAAACTTCTGAATGTCAGTTAGGATCCTTGAGTAAGTATTTTCTCCTCATCGGGTTAAGAAGAAACTTCTTTTGAAGCGTAAAACTATCTGGGTGTACTGAATTAAACAAAGTTTCCCATTCGATATACATATCAGGCTCTCCTTTTTGGAGGGCCTTTTTATCTATTTTTTTTGAAAGAAGATAGTCAGAAAATGTCATGTCAATGTCAGTAGCCATATCTAGATTTTAGTTTATTTATGGGTTTTTCAATGATAAACCAAGAGAGAGAAGCCACGGAAATAACCACTATATACAGAAAAATAATCTTAAGGCTGCTACCAAAGAATTGGTCACCAAATTTATTGGTAATAGCGTTCGCGATTCTCACAAAAGGATTTCCTGGAGAGCTATGATAAGCATTATATATAAAATTGTGATAGATATAAATACCATAACTTATCTGGCCTATGTACACGAGTGGCCGCCACTCAAAAACATGATTTAAGAGACTCTTACTGGTCTCATGTGTTATCAAATAACCTAAGACGCTCAGAGAAAGTAAGGATTCAGATAGGCGTAGAAATATTACCGAAATACCATTATGCGGCTGAATGAAGGAAGCCATCCAAATATTGACCAAAACATATACCAGAAGGCCTAAAATGGGGGAGTAAACCTTACTGAGAAAAGTCAATGTCTTTTGCTTCTGGTAGTAAACGGCCAAAGCCAATAATCCACCTAGAGCAAAGGCATCCAAACAGGCAGGCATAAGTACATAAGGCTGAATCCAAGAAGCGTCACAGAAAAATAAGTAAGCTCTCAGCAAAACGGCCAGTCCTATCAAGAAATACATGGATTTCTGAAGGTGCTTCAGTGGCAGGAATAGAATGAGAAAGGGAAAGAAAAGGTAAAACTGTTCTTCGACAGCTAAAGACCATAGGTGGTCTACGGAGCCAAGCCATTGTGACCTGTAAGCAATATAATTATTGCTCATATAAGTCGCCAGCCAGAATATTTTATCTCTTACGGGTGGTACATTGAAAAGGAAAAGTATTCCTAAAGTGAGGTAGTAGATTGGAAAAATTCGGATGGTTCTTCGAATAAAGAATCTTTTTAAAGAAAAGCCGTGCCCTCTCTTTAAGTCTGCGTCTTTCTCTTTAGCAGAAAGTAAAATACGTGTGATGAGAAAACCGCTGAGTACAAAAAACAAACATACACCCAAGTAGGAAGCTGGAAAACCCAAGCGGTCGCCAGACCAATGGTCTATTAAAACCATAGTCACGGCCAAAAATCGTATTCCATCTAAAGATTTAATGTAATTCGTTTTCACGTCACCAATTTTTTGCTGCTTCGGTAAATTCAACTCCCTCTATTCTAACCGTTTTATTGGTATTGTATAGCTTAGATTTCAACTTGTCTACTTCCAATAAATATATCTGGTAAACATCCGTCTTGAAGTTTTTCAAGTCCAAATCTGCTCTGCCCGAGCTAGATTTTAGAATAGAGTAGCCCATGTTATTTAGAGGTTCCAAGTACTGTACACTGTCACTTTTTAACCAAATGTAGCTTTCTACATGAGAGTCTAAATCATTTTCAAAGAATAGCAGTTTGTCATCTATAAAGGCAATACTATCCACTTTTCCCTCATCAGAAATGGCTAAATCTGGATTTAAACTTGCCTCAAATTTAAGAGAGCTGAGTTTGAAGCTGGAATTACCAGAAGAAGCCTGTTTAAGATTAAATAAATCTGCAGTTCGCTCCAGTTTTAACGCTTTTTGTAGCGGCCAATAACTTAGTTGAGCATTAAAAAAAATGAGAATGGTGAATGCAATCAAGCCATATTTGACTTTTTTGTTAGAAAGGAATTCGTATCCAAAAAATGCGTTTGTTCCAAAAATGAGGAAGGCATAGATTTTATACTTACTACTCAGTAAAACGGCAGTTTCATAGTCATTTCTGCTAATAGCTATTAAGGCCAATGTACCAAAGAAAAAGGCTTGAAGACCTAAAAAAACAAGCAGCTTTTGATTTGAGTCCTTCAAGAAGAAAAGCCTAAAAAACACAAAGAGGCTAAGAGCGATATTCAGCAGACCCACTAAAGAAGGGAGAGTAGCGTTTACGGCTTTGCCCAATATGGGGTAAATTAGTGAACCACTAATGGCAATTGAATTTAGGAAGAAACCTTCAAAATGAGGTTTTTGACCTCCGTTTCTACTAAAACCAATAAAATAGACAGTAAATACTACAGCATGTATACCTAGCCAATACCAGGCTTTTTTGGATTGGCCTCTAAAGAACAGCAATAAAAGACCAATAGGAGCAACTAAAACACCATTTCCAGAAGTGACCAAGCAGCAGAACGAGAAAAAGATGGCCAAAGAAAAAATATATTTGTTGGATATATCAGCTAAAGACAAGGTGATTAAAGTGGCAGAGGCAAAAAATAAGATACCGTGATTTTGAACGGCAGCCATTCCCCACAGGCTATTTTCAAAAGTGGAAAAATTGAAAATACACATGGCCAGAATCAAAAGGCCAACCTTCGAAATTGATAATTCTTTGGCTATATAAAAATAAGAAGCCAATAGACCGACAAGACTGAATTGACCGAAATACATCAAATATTTAAAATCGAGTTCTCCAGATAATAAATTAGTTACAAGTGCAACTAACCTAGTCAGGCCTAATCTATGCTCATTATGAAAGCTAAAAATTCCCGTTACATAGAAGTTATCAATAAAGTTTCTGACGGCATGGTCATCCCAATGAGGAACATTTACCCCGAATATATAAATAGCATAAAAGGCATCTAAAACCAATAAGGCAATAAGAGCGAATATGATATTGTTTTGAACAGATTTCTGCATTAGTACCTAAGCTTAGAGCCTTTAAAATCAAAGAGTTCAAGCCTCTCTCCACTGGCCTTTTGAATGATTAATAAATCAGGTTCATTCACATCTATTTTTTCAACGTAAAGAGCATCTTTTGGTAAATATAGGTTAAGATATTGGGCATCTGAGATATTTTTTATACCCTTAATGTTGTCTTTTCTGATGTCAGAATAGACGTTAGTGCCGTAAGAGGGAATAAACAGCGTATCTCCCTCTTCATAATTAGCTTTTACTAATTCAGCAGCTCGCTGGAAAGGGTTTTTGACTCTGGGCTCTACTCTAAAAGAATACGCTTCTGAACGATCCTCGAAAATAAGCTTTAGCTCCTTACCAGTTATGAACAACTGAAACAGAATAGGCACAATTAACAAAAATTTGAAAGTACTTTTTTCTTGGCTCGTTTTTGTGAGGCCAATGGCATAGATTATGGCTAAGAAAGGTATACAAACGCCTATATATCTGGGTGATAAAGAAGTGGTGTGGCCAGATTTAAAGGCATCAAAAATTACATATAGCAGGGGTAAGACAGCCGAAAATACCAAAAGTGCTTTCAAAGGAGAGTAGATTTCTGACTTGTGAAATTGGTATGCGAGGAGGAGTACAAAAGCTCCAGCAATAAAAGAAAGCTTAAAAACTCCAGGTAACATAATAATACCTAAGACCAGCAGAATAGCGAAAAACGCCAATCTTACTTTCTCTTGATGTGGTTTTAAAAACCTGTATGCTAAAAAGAAAACGAGCGTTGTGCCAAAAAGAATAATGATTTGTCTTATGCCACGAAGAGAATGATATAAATCAAAGCTAGCAGCACTACTTTTCAAAAAGATACTGCTGGCCTTTTGAGTAACAAATTGCAAGGTGCTGGGATCTACAATGCCGCTCATAGGATTTTGCTCCACGGGCATCTCTGCCAACGAAAGATGAAGGGCATTTTTGTCTTTTAAAAACTCCATAGACCATTGACCACCACCCATGGTCATCCAGTAGCCCATAACCAGTAAAGTGAAAGTACCGGCCGCCACTAAGCTGACCCACTTTCTATGGTCTCGAATGTACAGAACAGCCACCAAAACGTGCCCTAAAAAAATGATAAAGTTGAGATAATGATTTAGCAACGCTAGAGAGGCCAGAAGACCATAGAAAAGGCCAAGTTTCCAGATTTTGTCTTTGTTTTTGGAAGTCAATATTTTATAAAAAATAATGCTGCCTAAAAAAACGAGTAAAAAAGATAGGGTATAACTTCTGGCATAATGACTTTGAGAAATAAATAGCGGGTCTATAGCTAGCAAGCCAATAGCCCAAAGTCCAATCTTTTTTGATTCTAGAAATGTTTTACAAAACCAATAAACCAATATTAATGTGATAAGATTAAAGAGTACGCTTAAAGTGCGTACCATGGCATCATTCAATCCAAACGCCTTTATCCAATACTTTAAAATAACATTATACGTAAAGTGAGTTCCAAAATCAGAACGGGCAATAGCCTGAAAATGGTCTTCTAGATTTCTTTCTTTCCAAAAGTCTTTGGGTGTAAATGTTTCATTGTCAGTAAGCTCCGGTGAATTGTAGCCTCCTACACAAATGCCATGCACATTGAGTAAGGTGAATTTTTCGTCTGTGTATGGTCCATAGGAACCAATGGTGAAAAATCTTAGTAGGCCAGCTATGATGAGAATGAGTACTACTAGAATTCTAGTGGGCATGCTTGGTTATAGGGTCGTTTTGCTCAGAGCAAAAATACTTACATTTTGAGGATTGTAAACTCCACACGTCGGTTTTTCTTCCTTGTTTCTGGTGTAGAATTACTGGAAATAGGCTTAATAGGGCCCCATGATTTTGTAGTGATCCTCGCCGACGCTATTCCCCCGACTTTCATGAGGTAGTCTTTGACTGCATCTACACGGTCTTTCGCCAGTTCTACATTTAGAGTAAAATCTCCCTGATTGTCAGTATGACCTTCTAAAAGCACTTGCATGGCAGGATATTCTTTCATTATTTCAATGAGTGTTCCCAATTCATCATAAGAGGATTTTTGAATCTCATAAAGGCCTTGAGCAAAAATAAGGTTTGCCAGAATCATTTTATTACCCGCTCTTACGGGAGTCAGATATAAATCCCTATTGATTTCCCTGTAGACATTCTCATCGCTTAAATCTATGGAGTCACTTGCTCCTATAAATCCGGAAGCCTTGGCATTTAAGTAATATTTATAGCCGACGGGTAAAATGATCTTATAAGTCTTAGATGATTTATCAAATTCCATCTTAAGCCCTTTCTCATTTATCTCTGTATTATTTGAATTTATGTTTAATGGTATATTCAATACCTTATTTGATTCGATTTCTAAAACTCTACTTGCTAAAAGAACTACAGGCTCTGGTTTGATGGATTCAAAAAGATTGATTTTGAAAATATCTTCTCTACCTATAGAATTATAGTCAGAACTCATATAGGCATATTCGCCAGAAGCTGGTATAGTGAAAAAGGCATCCCATCTATTTGAGTTAATCTGTGGCCCAAGGTTGAGTGGCTCGGACCAGTTGGTCCAAGTGTCGTCCAGGCGTCTGCTCATAAAAATATCCGCACTTCCATAGCCTGGATGCCCTTCAGAGTTAAAGTATAGAGTCTTATTATCGGCAGATAGAAAGGGTGTACCTTCATTGTCGGCTGAGTTTAATACAGGACCCATATTTAATGGTCTAGAGTAAGAGCCGTTCCTTTGCTTGAAGGAAACATATAAATCATTATTTCCGAAGCTGGGACTTTGGCTAAGACCCATTATTAATACCTTTTCATCATGACTGATGGCGAATTCTGTAGTTGGAGGTTTTCCCTCTGCCACACTCTGCGGGTCATAAGCTTCAATTTTTACTTCTGTCGGAAAGCTCCATTTACCATCTGAAAGCGAAGAGCGAGAGAGTCCAGTCTGATGACTGCCATCTTTATTGTAAATATTAAGTACAAAAAGGCCGTCTCCGGAGGCAGAGGCTGTGGCTGCTGCATTTAAGTCTTCATCATTTACAGGGCGACCTAGGTTTCTTGGGCTAGACCATTTTCCCTGTTCGTTTTTATTAGAATACCATATATCTTGTTGTATTACGGCATCTTTATTCTTTTTATCTTTTATATTCTCTGGGTGGTGAGACCTCGTAAAATAAAGCGTGTTACCATCTGGCGTTATAATGGGAGCCACTTCACCGT
>JBLHOT010000121.1:0-8942 GCA_047623945.1 Arcticibacterium sp.
TTAAAATTACTATCTGTTTTTATGATAGTACGAGCGTCCACAAAAGTGCTTTTAAATCCACGTTCTATCAGCGTAGCATTTATAATGGTTGTGGATAGGCGTTCGCCAAAGCTAAGGAGCAGGTCCATAGTTCTTGGACTTATATCTTTAATCAATGAGATCCCTCTAAGTAGATCTTCGATCTCATTAAAAATGACTTTTATTTTAGCGATAAGAGCACTTTGATGTTTAACGTTTATGAGCCTTCTGATAGCATTAAAGTGCCTTTCTTCTACTGAATGAAGATGTTCCATGTAATCAGACTCATCTTTGGCTGCCATTTTACCAATCTCAATAAAGCGATTGGTGACCCCTCCCATGGCAGAAAAAACTACTGCTAAATTCTCACTGTTTGGAGCATTTTTTTGGATAATAGCCAGAGCCTTCTCAATACTATCAACGGTACCTACAGATGTTCCTCCAAATTTTAAAACCTTCATTGTCTAATTTCGAAATATTTGCTGCCTTTTTGATGGGATATATCCCCGTCATCTAAGGCGTATTAAATGGGAAAGCTGAACGGCTGCAAATATAAGCATATAGATTTCTTAAGGGCTAGAGGAACAGCGACTGATATTTAGAGAATGGCTTAATTTTTGTTTTTACACTATTTAATTCGATATTTGGCTAAATATTTCTTACGCTTTCCTATAAAAAAATGATTGAAAACACATTCAAAGCCTTGAATGATGTAACCCGTAGAGCCATAATGGAGCTCTTGAAAGAAGGCGAAAAGCCTGCTGGGGATATATCTAAAGAATTTAATATTTCTAAACCAAGTATCTCTCATCATCTAGACTTGCTAAAGAAGGCCAATTTGATAAAGGCCAGAAAAAGAGGACAGTTTATTTACTATTCTCTGCAAACAAGGCCTTTAGAAGAGATATTTAAGTGGTTTGTTCAGTTCAAGCCTGAAGAAGCATTGCATTTAGCTAAGCCAAAGATTAGGTTAGAATTAGCTTAGGTATATAATGTATCTTTTGTGAAGTTGATAAAATCCTCAACCTGGGTCTTAGCATTATAGACATGGGTTGAAATTCTTATTGCGTCTAGTCGGCTCTCAGGTACTACTCGTATTCTGAAGCCTGCTTGTGATGCTTTTTTAGAAAAGGCTTTATAATCCTGCTGTTTTGGTTTAAAAGTAACCATACATATTCTAGATTTTTCTTCTTCCGGTGTCAGGATGTCGAGCTTATCTGTAAATAGACTAAGTCCATTATATAAGTAAGTGGAAAGATCCCTAAGCCTATTTTCGATTTTCTTTTTTCCAATAGTCTCATGAAAAGTGGCAGAGGCTGCTGCACCTGCATAGAGTGGTGTGCTTTGAGAGCCATAATCAAATCTGTGTGCTGAAGGATTGTAACCCATAATTTTAGGTGGATTACTGTAAAGGTCCCATCCTTTGTCTGAATATGCTCCTACTTGGTATGCTTGTATCTTATCTAAATGCTCCTCTCTTATGTACAAAAAGCCCGTTCCATTTGGGCCTAACATCCATTTGTGGCAGCTCGTAGCATAACTATCGCAGCCGAGTTCTTTCAAGTCCAAATCAAAAGTACCCGTGCCATGAGCCCCATCAATGGCCGTAAATGTGCCTTTGCTTCTAGCCAGGGCAGAAATTTCTTTTATAGGAAAAACTTGTCCAGTGGTACACGTTATGTGTGGAATGGCAATGACTTTTGTTTTTGATGTAATGAGTGATCTTAGGAGGTCAAAATTTTCTTCTGCCGTAGGTTTCGGATCAAAGGGTATCAATTTGATTCCATGAAGTTTGGCTCTATTTATCCAGGGGAGGGCGTTTCCCACATGCTCATGCAGGCTAATAATGACCTCGTCTTCTTGTTTTAAATTCAATCCCCAGCAGACAATGTTTATACCTTCTGTAGTATTGTGAGTGAGAGAAATTTCTTTGTCAGAGACTTTGACGAAATTGGCTAAGGCCTGTCTAAATTTATCTGTATGACCATATTTACCTGTGATATTTGTTAGATCTAGAGAGTCTTTTATGGCTTTAAGTACAGGAGTGGGTGATGGACCGAATGTCCCGTTATTAAGATATACCCGATTATCTGTCAAAGGGAATTTGCTTCTTATTGACTCCCAAAATGACTCTTCTGGGAGTTCCGATAGATAGTTTTGACTTTTAAGCTCCAAGGCCGACAAGCCAAATC
The DNA here is from genome assembly GCA_047623945.1 of Arcticibacterium sp. Taxonomy (GTDB): domain Bacteria; phylum Bacteroidota; class Bacteroidia; order Cytophagales; family Spirosomataceae; genus Arcticibacterium. Next base: position 2,211 of record JBLHOT010000121.1, read on the forward strand.
CCAATTGACCTAAAAATGCTCTTCTGTTGGTTTTCATGCTTAAAAACTACGCATTCTTTTGTTGGTTTTAAAACAAGGAGTTAAAGAAATGATTCTCTGACTTTTGGAGAATCTATTGTCGTGAGAGTTCTAAACGATGTTTCTGTTAGTCATGGACATTAGGAAAGGAAAAGGGTTTCTTATTGGGTTTAAGAATAAGAAGACATCCTAGAATGGGTAACCAATCCCGAGATTGAAGTTGAGGCCATAGCTGCTGTTTCTTTTGAAAGTAAACTCATCAAGGACAAATCTATCACCAGGGTCTCTGGCGGGGTCCATTACCTTTATGCCCCAGTCAAACCTGAATTGGAAATAGGATAAGTCATATCTAATGCCAAGACCTGTTCCTACAGCTATTTCCTTATAAAAGCGGTCAAAATCGAAATTTGCTTTGTCCCTCTTAGTATCTGTTTCTATTTGATACCATTTCCATATATTCCCAAAATCTACAAAAGCAGCTAATTGAATATCACCGAAAAAACGAGCGACCTTCTTACGCACTTCAATACTTCCTTCTATGAGAATATCACCTGTTTGTGGGATGATGTTACCACTGGCCGTATCTGGAAGTGCAGATCCCACTCCAAGGGAACGAGGAGACCAAGCACGTACGGAATTACTGCCTCCTACGAAAAAATTCTTTTGGTAGGGCATAGATTTGTTCCCGTAGGGATTAGTCACCCCTATATTTAGACGGTAAGCTAAACTAGCTGAGGGAGCTAGATTGATATATCTTCTGTAGTCTACATTGATTTTGATAAACCTGAAATATTTTCTGTTAGGGTCAGGAAATAGTTTTTCCAGTAAGTCAATTTGGTTTTTGTCCTTAGAGAAATTAAGTAGAGTTCCTCCAGATTCTATAAAAAGCCGTAAGAACTTTGAGCTTGCATAAGGCTTTTGTAAATCTTGGTCATTGAATACATAAGAAGTGTTTATACTACTTACAAACTGAGGGTCAAAGGTTGTTTTAAGGTTATTTCCGAGTGCTTCCTGCTCTAAAAGGCTATTGTAAAAGCTTAGGCCAGCTTCATCGTTTAAATTATAGTCAGTACTGATGAGATTGGCGTCAAGCAAAGACACAAAAAACGAAGAAAACTTAGTAGGCTGCCATCTAAAGTTGCCGTTGAGAGTAAGGTTGAGCCTTTGGCCCCAGAAGGGTTCGGAGTAATTATAACCTATACCCAGTTGGCTTCTAGGATTTTTTAGTTTCAATCTTTCTATGTCTTTGCCTAAAAATGCTATGTTCGGTAAGGTTACGCTAACATTTGTTCCTATTTCCCAGCTACCTCGTACATCTGTAGTTCCTAGCGGGGAAGGCTGGCCCTCTCTAAAAACCCTAGCAGAAGCTTCTACTATTTCTAATCTTTTAAAGAGATTCCTGGCAGAGAGCGTAACTGGGACACCAAACCCTAGAAAGCCAGAGCCTCCATTATAAACGTGGTTTAACCCTGGCCCCGTACTTATTGAGTACTTCTGAAGCTGTGGGGCAAAGTATTCTAATCCAATTTCTTTATCGTTTAGCGGATTAATCTGAGAACTTGCAAAAGCAAACTGATTTAGAAGGCCTATTTGTCTCTGAGTTTCAGATATATCGTCAATATTATAAACTTCACCGGGCCTAGAAATTACTTTTTTATCCAAAACCTTTTCTGGCAGCGTGCCTCCTATAGTGATGTACTTTACTTTATTTACCAGAACGGTATCAGATTCATTGGTAAGTAAAGTGCTGTAGGGGTCAAACCCCTTAAAAACGACTTCCTTGATTCTATAGCTTTTATGCGATTTTTGATTTGGTGGATTTAGAATGGTAAACCTTAGATTTCCTCTTTTCTTTTCTCGGAATTCGGCCTCGTCATAATTGGCATTGATGGCTTCATGGATGATGAATTGGCTTAGGAAATTATAGTAACCATTTTGTTTGGCCAGTAACTCAATTCTCGCTTTTTCTGCTTCTACTTTTTGTATATTGAAAAGACTTCCAGCTGAGATAAGTTGTTCTTTGTCGTGGGCTCTTATAAGGCCGTCTAGTTGAGGGTCTTTGATGTCGTAAAATACAGTGTCTATTCTATATCCTGGCCCTTCTTTAACTTCGTACGTCAGTTTGGTTTTATCGGTTGTGAGCTGGGCTTCCATATTAAAGGAGACTTTCGCGTCTTTATAACCTATGTCCTTGATGTATTTTTCTATAATTTCTGAAGTTCTTTCCGCCTTTTCCTTATCAATCACAGACTGAGGTTCTCCTATATTTCGCCATAACCAAGTGTTCCGAGCTTCCAGATTGTCTTCCGTGCTTCTCAGTTTTCTCCTTATTTTTTGCTTGACTCGTTCTGTCCTAGAGTTTGCCGTGAACTCATCTGGATATTTACTCAACTTAATTTGATAGCTAACTAATTTTCTATTTTGTTTTAGGGAGTCAAATCTGTTTAAGCCATAATTGTAGAGCCATACTTTAGGGGTGAATTGAATCCATGGGATGTTGAGAGGCTTATTGTTTGGCCTCTGGTTGAGTGGAATCAGCTTCGCTAAGTCTTCGCTATGCACCTTTTCATTACCTGAAAAATCTTGTTCGCCGAGTAGAAATTCATTTTCTTTTAGCTGAATTTTATGGCTACAGGATACTACTAATAGTGAAAAAGTGACCAGCGATATGTATTTAAAAATTGTTTTCAATACCTTCGAACGCCGACTCTCTTTAAATCGGAAATAAATATTTGTGATTGTAAATAGAACGTATAAAAGTTCAAAAAAGTGAAAGGACTCAGTAAACAAAAGCAAAAATACATTCAATCATTGCATAACAAAAAATACCGTCAGCAATTCGGTGTTTTTCTAGTGGAAGGGCAAAAGTCAATAGAGGAATTAATTAATTCAGATTTTGTTATCGATGAGCTTTATTTAACAGAGAAGGCCACCTATTTAAATATAAATAGCCTTCAAAAGACGTACTGCACAGAAGATGAAATCTCCAAAATGAGCTCTTTTAGATCCAATAACTTTGGAGTAGCCGTGGTGAAAAGCAAAAACAATCAAATTTGGGAAGAATCTGCAGAAGATTGGATTTTGGCTCTAGATGATATTCGTGACCCAGGCAATTTGGGTACTATTATAAGAATTGCGGATTGGTACGGTATTACTAAAATTCTTTGCTCAGAAAATACCGTTGAGTTTTATAATCCAAAGGTGATAAGCTCTACTATGGGATCTTTTTCCAGAGTGCACTGCTTCTATACAGATCTAAAGATCTATTTGTCTCAAACAAAATTGCCGATATATGGTGCATATCTAAACGGTGACAACATTCATAAAGCTTCTTTTCCTTTGCAGGGGCTATTGCTAATGGGTTCGGAATCTCATGGAATCTCAAGTGAATTAGAAAATTTGGTCACCAATAAAATCACAATCCCTTCCTTCGGAGGTGCAGAGTCATTAAACGCAGGTGTGGCCACAGGGGTTATTCTAGACAATATACGGAGCAAAACGCAATAACCTGTAAAGTACTTAAAGTCAAGGGCTAAGCCGATCTCTATTCCAAGTGTCATTCTCTAACGTATAGCGTATTCTGTCATGCAGTCTGCTTGGTCTTCCTTGCCAGAATTCTATAGAGGTAGGTTGTAAGGTGTAACCTCCCCAATGAGTTGGTCTGGGGATTACTTCGGTATCTTTAAATTTGGCCTGTAAGGCTAGATTATTCTCCTCCAATATTTCCCTACTTAGTATAACAGAACTCTGGATACTAACCCAGGCTCCTATTTGACTTTGACGTGGTCTGGAATGAAAGTATTCATCGGATTCTTTGGGGGAGGTTTTTTTTATTTTTCCTTCAATACGTACTTGCCTTTCTAAATCATCCCAAAAAAAAGTTAAACCCGCGAAAGGTTTTGCGGCCATTTCTAAGCCTTTATGACTGTTATAATTAGTATAAAAAACAAAGCCCTCCCCATCAAAGCCCTTTAGTAATACTACTCTGGCAGATGGTTTACCTTCTTTTACGGTGGAGAGGACCATGGCATTTGGCTCTTTTATTTCGGAGGACTGAGCGTCTTCAATCCATAGCTGAAATAATGCAAATGGCTCTGTGCCAATGTTCTGTTCTAAAAGTTCTCCTTTATTGTAGTTAATTCGGAGGCTCGCTAAATTCATGTCTTTCATGTACTTTCCAACCATTTTACGCATATTGGCGTATTATTAATAAATTGCAGTCTCAAATATAGAGAATCATTTTACCTAAAAATATGATGTCTGACAACAACGCCCCAGCGAATACTGAGGATGCCGGAAGTGAAACTCCGGATGTAAACAAAAAAGAGATGAATAATATAGAAGCGAACGCTCCAGAAGGAGAAGAAGGTCAAAAGTCTGAAGAGGTGACTGCCAAAGAAGTGAAAGAGGAAACTACAGCTCCTGTTGTGGTGGAAGAAGAAGTGGTAGACACCATCGATGAAAAAGCAGAAAATTCACGTTTGGCAGAAAGTCCAGAAGAAACTATTTCAGCCGATACTTTAGCAGAAAACGCTACTGTGGTGGAGCCAGATTCCAAAGAGCCTGCGATTGAAAGCAAGAAGGAGGCTGACACAGAAGCGAAGACTGATGAAGATATTGAAGAGATGGATGTGGATGAGGCAGAGCATTTTGATGGTAAAGATATTGATGTAGAATCATTCGATAAGAAGGACTTTGTGGAGCTAGCTGAGAAAATGCTAGACGCTATTTCTAAAAGTTCAGTAAGTCTGAATGATGTCAAGAACATTGATGCTGTAAATAAAGAAATTAGAGCAGCTTACGATGAAATCCACGGAGTAGAAATAGATGAGGCAAAGGAAGCTTATATAGCGACCAATGGTTCTGATGAGGGCTTTGCCTTTAAAAACGATAATTACGACATACGTTTTGAGTCATTAATGATTCAAATTAGAGAAATCAGAGGAGCATTTTTCAGGAAACTAGAAGCCCTGAAAGAGACTTATTTTGAGCGTAAGACTAACCTGCTTCAGAAGCTAAGAGAAATCGTAGATGAGGAAGAAAAAGGAGGTTCTAAAGAAAACTGGGAGGCCTTTAAGTCAGTTCAAAACTCTTGGCGTGATGCTGGGAATGTTAATTCTCCACATAACGGTTCTTTATGGTCTGCATATAATGCACTCTTAGATAGATATTTTGATATAAGAAGTATCCAGAATGACCTAAAGGAACTTGATAGGAAGAAAAACCTTGAAGCTAGAGAAGCTTTTGTGGTTAAAATTGAAGAGATAGCCGCAAGTTTAGCAGACCAAGAATTAACAAATTCTCTCCTTAAGAAAGCCAATGAATACCTGAATGATTATAAACATACGGGTCCTGGATCAAGAAAAGAGCAGGAAATTCTTTGGGTAAGGATGAAAGCGGCATTCGATATTATTTATGACAAACGTCGCGGCCAAAACGAGGAGAATCAGCATCTGATGGATGAAGTCTACGGAGCCAAATCTTCTCTGGTAGAAAAGCTTAAAGAATACGCGGCTTTTGATAGTGACCGCATCAATGACTGGAACGCAAAGACCAAAGAAGTTCAGGAGATTCAGAATCAATGGAACAATCTTAAAGGGCCAATGCCTAGAGACAAGGCTAAGGACATAAGTAAGCAGTTCTGGAAACTATTAAAAGATTTTTTCAAGGGTAAGTCTGCCTTCTTTAATAAGCTGGAAGGGGAGCGTAAAGTAAATTTAACGGCCAAGGAAGGTTTATGTAAGCAAGTAGAGGAGATGGTAGAGGCCAACGATGTTTCGGCTGATAATACCAATAAAGTCATTCAGCTTCAAAAGGAGTGGAAAACTTACGGACATGTACCACAAAAATTCAAGGATTCCGTATACAAACGTTTTAAGAAATCCTGCGATGCTTTCTTTGATTTAAAGCGTTCTGAGGGTAGCGAAAAGGATAAAGAGTATCTGGCAAACCTAAAGGCGAAAGAGGAGCTATGCTCACTGATAGAGGGCGAGGTTAAAGAGAAACAAACAGATCTCTCTAAGCTTTCTGACTACAAGAAGAAGTTTAATGATTTAGGCTTTGTTCCTAGAAAAGATATCAATGGCATTCAGAAGAGATTTATAGATGCCATAAATACGTATGTGACGAGTTCGACCGACATCGACAAGGATGAAAAGGAGAAGCTGATGCTTAAAAACGAAGTAGAGGTGACCATGAAATCTGGCGGGAATCCTAGAGAACTGGAGCGTCAAGAGAATGACTTAAGACGTAAGCTTAAAAACTTTGAAGACGAGGTGACGCAATTAAAAACGAATATCGAGTTTTTTGGAAGGTCTAAGGGAGCAGAAAAAATCAAACAAGAATACCAGAAAAAGATAGAAAAGGCTGATTTTGAGGCAGCTAAAATCAAAGAAAAATTGAAACTAATACAGCAAGCCATGTACTCTTGAGAAAGGGATCATAAAACTTGAATTAATTTCAATTGAAAGCTTGCAGAAGCAGAAGGACAATATTACTTTTGCATCGCTTTAAGGGGGAAACGGAAAGTGATTTTTGTTTTTTCTTTAGCAAAGAGGCCTCTTTAGCTCAGCTGGTAGAGCAACTGACTTGTAATCAGTAGGTCATTGGTTCGATCCCGATAAGAGGCTCAAAAAGCTCCAACGAAAGTTGGAGCTTTTTTGTTTTTTGGCCTTTTGTCGTTTGGTGAGGTTGTCGAATAAGTTGCGGGCCAAG
>JBLHOT010000122.1:0-8940 GCA_047623945.1 Arcticibacterium sp.
TGTTCGACTTTTCTGCATGAAAAATCTTCAATTTAAAAAAGGCCATACCAATTAACATGAAGCTCAAAATGTCCCATGGCCACATTCTGTACATAAACGTAGTCTGCATAAATTGGTTATCTTCTACTTTTGCTAACATCACATCAAAATAGTTTGACTGCAGCCTACCAGCCACATTTTCGCTTATTTTATCTGCTGTATGTTTTATTTGTTGTTTTGTAAAGGCATCTAGCTTCCCCTCCTGCTTTTCAGTTAAAGTGGAGCCTGCATCTTTAAGTGCTTGCATTTCCATACCCACATCTTGTATTTCTTTGGCATTTTGATAATCACTGACATACCATAGGGCTCCACACAAAAGCAAGACGCCCGCACAACTAAAAAGAGTTTTAACGCTTGCGTTTCTAAACGGAAAGAGCGTCAAACCTAAAAGTGCATAAGGATAAAGAATATCTCCATCCCATAGAAAGACATAGACATTGATAATTCCAAAAAGAAGCAACCAAAGCGTCCTTCTGTAATAAATATCGGCCGTTTTTATACCTGCACCACTGCTTTCCAAACGAGAGGTTAATAAAATAACACTTGCCCCAAAAAGCAATGTAAACAAGCCACGCATTGTGCCTTCAAAAAGCATATTGTTCATGATCCAAACATCGAGATTCAGGCCATCAGCTCCACCTCAAATAGTTGGGTCTTCATAGGCCATAGGCAGCCCCATACCGTTAATATTCATCAATAGTATTCCTAAAAGGGCAATGCCTCTTATGACATCTAAAGAATTTATTCGGTCCTGCTGAACGGTTGGTTTAAAGGAGCTTTCGGGGTTCATACTAAGGTTTTTTCATGGTTATAATCACCCGAAAATAATAATAATTACATAAAAAAGAGAGTAGAAGGGCTTTTCTTTAGCCAGTGGTAACTCAAAACGCCGCAATACAATATATTTTGTTTGGGTACACTTAATCCAGAAAACAATAGACTTTGTGGAAAGGGCATACAGTGGTTAACAATCCTTAGGATACACAATTTTGCCATTTATTAAAAGCCTATGTAACCTCTCCATTTCTGGCATTTAGCCTATTCAGACCTAGACCCAACCGAATTAAATGAGATTATAGTGCCAACTTTATTTTTATAAACACTTTTCTCATAATTAAAGTAACCATAACATTGACCACTAAGCCCAACAAAAAGGCATTGCCTATACTCATGATTGGCAACAGATGAGCTTGAAGATATAGGAAAGTGGTAAAGCCAAAAATGCCTGTATAGAAGCCAATAAATAATGTTCTGACCTGGGTAATCCCTTGAGTATAATGAACAAAAATGGCCAACACTGCAGTCATGATAGGGAATGGCGTTAAAATGCCGCTCCAAGTAGGGCCTAATAAATCTGCAAAATACGTGATGCCAATTACAAAGGCAGTTATGAATATCATTCTGAGCACTATTTCAAACCGAAGGTTTCGTGCCTTGTCTCTGTTTAACACTTTCACATGAGGGAAATATTTTAGACTCAAAATGATGAGGAAAAGAGTAATCACAAACCAAACATTAACATTGACAAGGGACGTTACGTTTTCAATCAAGGCCCCAGTAAGTAAATATGTAGTGTAGCCTGCCAGTACACTTGTGAATATATTATACTTCTGACCTACGAGTATATACGTAATACAAAAGACTACCCATGAAATAATTCCAACCAAAACGCCTGGGATGGCCGTTTGTGCAAATTCAGAACCTTGTTCGATAGCAATAAAGAATAAGATTGGCCCGCCTACCCAAGGCAAACTTGCAATTACTCCACCTAAACCATTACCCCACTTTCTGCTAATTAATGTTACACCAGCTATTACTGGTGGCATCATTAGTAGCTTTATCCAAAAGGTATCCATGCCGCAAAGATGTGAGGAAAATCTCTAAAGTCTAAACAACATGTTTGTTAAGCATATTTGTCCAATAAGATTTTAATCATTTCTGGCTTTTATCCATGAGATAAAGCCTCTTTTAGTATGGAAAATGATTTCAATTTAGCTTCCAAATCAAAAATATGAGTAGCAACCATAAGCTCATCTATTCCAGTATCATCTATGAAAGATGAAATATCCTTCCTAAGCGTTTCTTTACTTCCGAAAAACGAACAGGAAAGCATGCTATTTACAGCGTTTTTTATTTCTGGAATTTGATAAGCTTCGGGTAAGCCATGGGGAGGACTTAGCGGCTTCCTTGTGTTCGTGATAATTCCTATAAATAAACTAATTAAACTATTGAATAGATCACTTGCTTCCTGATCGGTGTCCGCCGCAATTACATTCACACAAGCCATCACTTTAGGTTTGGCTAAAACGGCTGAAGCTTTGAAATTTTTACGATATATATTAATAGCAGTGAGGAGTTGTGCTGGAGCAAAATGGGAAGCGAAAGCATAAGGCAAGCCCATCTCAGCAGCCAAGTAGGCACTATCTGTGCTCGAACCTAGAATCCAAAGGGGTATTTCCAACCCCTCTCCAGGAAAAGCTCTAACTTTTGCATTTCGGTTATCCGAGCTAAAATAAGTTTGTAATTGCCTCACATCTTCAGGGAAGTTCTGAGCTGTATTCTGATTTCTTCTTAGTGCCATAGCCGTAAGTTGGTCAGAACCAGGAGCTCTCCCTAAACCCAAATCTATTCTGCCCGCATACATCGTTTCTAAAGTCCCAAATTGCTCGGCAATAACTAAAGGACTATGATTAGGCAGCATTATCCCTCCAGAACCAACACGAATACTTTTTGTTTTTCCAGCTATATGACCAATAAGAACCGACGTGGCAGAACTGGCTATATACGCCATATTATGATGCTCTGCCATCCATAAACGCTGGTATCCTAACCCTTCTATGTGTTGGGCAATTTTCACAGTATTTGATATAGCAGACCTATGATTTCCACCTTCCAGAACAGTGGCTAATTCAAGAACAGATATGGGTATTTTTGTCATGTTGTTAATCGGATATAGTATAAAACCTTACCTTTACTTAGAAAGTTTCTATGCCATTTCAAGAATTGAAGGATGGAGCACTTATTAATCAATGACAATTCAGAAACTATTTCTGAGGGCAGTCTACGTCATTTTCGTTCTTCATATAACTCTCAAAATCTTCCCCATTTTACGGCCTTTAGCCAACTCGTCCACCAGTTTATCTAAATATCTAACTTTCTGAGATAATGGGTTTTCAATATCTTCTACTCGATAGCCACAAATGACACCCCATATTAAATGAGCATTGGCATTTAAAGATGCCATCTGAAAAAACTCTTCAAAGGTTACTCTCTCTTCTATAAGCTCTTCCAGTCTTCTTTTCCAAAACCAGTTAGCCATTCCATAACCTGATGCAATTCTAATATTGTTCTACCTTTCTTCTTCACTTTTTCCACATAGTTTGGGTATACGAAGGCAAATATCATTTTTTTGCAATTCGTTCATCTTGATTATTCATAAAGTGTTTTTACCTAAATTTCTTCAAAAAATCACTAAGGTTGACCAATGACTTCCACAATTTACTCAGAAACCAAATCTATAGCATGCTCCAAAACTCGTAGATAATCTGGATTTTCAAATGTAGCTGCCGTGTGGCCAGGTGCCACATAAATAGCTTTCCCCTCTCCAACTTTCATTTTCCAGATGTTAGGGTGAAATGCTCCCATTCCCCAGTTTTTATCTTTTATCCAAAGCAAATTCCCATTCGGAATTATCTTATTTCCATCCATGGCATAAAGAACTTTTGCTCCTTTTTCCCGAGGATCACTATTAAAAATGTACCATTCTTCATTAAGGTAAATAGAGGCCGGTAATCTTAATTTGGCAAGGCTATCTACACAGCCTTCTAAGTTTACAGCAGCTTCTTGAAGTTGTGGTTTTAAAGGATGGTGTGAAAACGTGGTACCTAAAACATGATCATAATACCAAGCCCAATGGTGGGAAAAATCGCCTGCCGCATGAATACCCAAAAAGCCGCCCCCATTTTGTAAATAAGATTGAAAATCTGCTCGCTGCTCATCTGTGAGTACTTTGCCAGAAACATTATTCCATATCACAGCGTCAAATTTTGCCAACTGCTCGGCATTAAAAACCCCTGCTTCATCTGTTTCATAAATAAACCAATCATTCACAGCAGCCATTTCTTTGAAGGCTTTCTTGCCTGCCACAATAGCCTCCTTATGGTTAAAGCCGTTGGTTTTAGAAAATAGCAAGATTGCCTTTTTGCCTTCTTCAAAACTTATTTCAGGAATTTCTGTCTCGTAAAATGGGATGCCATAAGAGACTCTGTACAGAAAATAGCCGGCAAAAAGGGCAAATGCTAAGAATAGCAATCCAACACCAACACTTATACGTTTAAGCCATTTTTTCATTTTTAGTGATTTAAGGGTTTAATGGTGTTTCAAATTACTCTTTTTTTGACAAAAATAAGGGTCTGGTATTTAGCTTTGTACTCCATGCTAAAAATAGCTTACTCGCCCATTTACAAATACGCCTTGCCAGAAGGCCATCGGTTTCCGATGGATAAGTATGAACTTATTCCAGAGCAACTCCTTTATGAAGGCACGGTGCAAGAGACTAATTTTTTCCACCCGACAGCTCTTTCTGATGGAGAGATCTTATTGACCCATACACCTGAGTTTTTACAGAAGTTAAACACACAAACACTTTCAAAAAAAGAGATTAGGGCCATAGGTTTCCCGATGTCCAAAAAATTGATTGAGCGTGGCCGCCATATAGCAAATGGCACTTTAATGTGTGCCAGATACAGCATCGATTATGGCGTAGCCATGAATATTGCCGGAGGCACTCACCATAGCTTTGCCGATCGTGGAGAAGGCTTTTGTATATATAACGATATAGCCATTTCCGCCAATATCCTTCTCAAAGAAGGCACTATTAAAAAAGCTTTGGTGGTAGACTTAGACGTTCATCAGGGTAATGGCACTGCCAAAATATTTGAACATGAACCTCGTGTTTTTACTTTCAGTATGCATGGAGCAAAGAATTACCCAGGAAGAAAAGAAAAAAGTGATTTGGACATTGGCCTGCCAGATAAAACCAAAGATGCCATTTACCTCAAAACGCTAAAAGAAACATTACCAAGACTTCTGGAAACCGTACAGCCAGACATTGTTTTTTATCTCTCTGGAGTAGATATTTTGGCTTCTGATAAACTAGGCAGGCTATCCGTTTCTATGGCGGGATGTAAGGAGCGGGATAGGTATGTTTTGCAAACCTGTAAAGATGCCAATGTTCCCGTTTGCATAAGTATGGGGGGCGGCTACTCCCCTGCCATAAAAGATATCATAGAGGCTCATGCCAATACCTTTAGAATGGCCTCCGAGATTTATTTTTAACTAGATTAATTACTTTTCTTTAAAAACTACAACCATAGTGCCACCTAAACTTGGTTGACTAATCCTTAAAATGCCTCCCCTGTATAGATATAAAAAGCCTGTCCCTCCTTAGTAAAGCCTACATCAAACCTTATGAAAATGTCCTTTTTCGGAAATATGAGAACCCTGAGTCCAACTCCTCCAGCAGGCAACATTTCATTGAAAGTAAATTGAGATATCTTCGATTGTACCGAACCCATAGATAAGAAAGCAACACCACCAAACCGTTTACTAAAACCAAAAGGAAGGAATCGGTATTCTACTTGTGCGGCTAAATAATTCTGATCACGGAATCTGCCATAATAATAGCCACGCATCATACTCTCGTTACCAAGCAATGCCATCATATTAAATGGCGTACTTCCTTTTACAAAGAGCCCATAAAGCTGGGCGGCCAGCACCTGATTTTTACGAATTGATTTGAAATATCTTATGTCCAGATTGGTACTGGAAAAAACAAAGTTATTCCCAAAGTTTCTACCATAATTCAGAAAAGCCACTTCTGCAAAAAAACCATCTCGTACGTTTAGTGCATTATGCCGGCTATCATAGACCAATCCCAAGCCTAATCCTAAATTACTTGAACCCTCTATTCCTGGAATAGAGCCGGGAAGTTCACTCAAATGCTCTATACTAGTATTGGATACTCTTTGAAAATCTAGTTCAAAACCACCAAAAAAATTATTGGCAATACGGTGCAAAACACGTTCTCTTACCGCCAAATAATCTGCACCAATCAATTGTTCATTCGCCTTTAAGGCATCAATGCCAATTCCGTAATATTGGAGGGGAAATCGCTGAGCCTTAAGCTTTCCAAGAAAGAACCATTTATCCTTATCCGTGTATAAAAAGTGCTCAAGAAAGCCTCCATATTGTTTGTTTAGGGTTATAAAACCGAAGGATTGTATCTCACTTAGCCTATTAGAACTGTCATTTTTTGCTCGATACAACTTTAAGGCTGATGCTCCAATTTCCCAACTAGTCTCAGGTGTATATGCTAGTGTAGGATAAAAGAAGTACTTAGAACCATCCCCTTCTTCATTTAGCCATTTATTGAAGAGTCGTTTAGTGAGTCCCTCTTTTTTCGAAAGACTATCTTTTTGTGAAAAAGCTGAAATGGCTGGACAAAACATGACCAACAAAAAAGCTGACCAAAATAAAGGGCATTTTTTGCTACAAATAATGTTTTTCAAAACAACTTCAATTTGGCATTTCATCTTAATCTCTAACAATCACTTCAAAAATAAACTTGAAATCAATAATAGTCATTTAACAATAGCTTTGGGGGCCTAAGATTAAAACCCAAAATGGACATAATAATTTCAAAAAAGGCATCCTTTTTCATGAAGTAGCTGTAGTTATTAGAATTATTCTTGCAAATCCAAAAGAATTGCAAAGACTGTTTCACAGAAAGTACTGGCATTTCAATCAGTTAAATCTGCTCATTTACAAATATCCAAGGCCATTAAGCATAAGCTTTGGGGCGGTTACTCTTTTGACATAAATGACATCATAGAGTCTCATATGAATACTTTTAGGGCAGCTTCGGAGATTTATTCAAAACTAGTAAAACCTTAATGCTACGATTTAAATACAATTCTGTTTACGCTTGATTCTGTCCCATGTTCTTTTCATGAAGTAATAGCCAAATTTTTACCTGAATTAATATTAAATCCTGAAGACTCTTTTTGTAAATTACGCTACTTACAACCCTCCAAAGACTATTAGAATGAGACAAATTGGATTTCGAATTATAACAATTGCCCTTTTAGCATTTTCTTTAAACACCTTATTTGCTCAAGAAAATGATTTCTCTTGGCCTGCAGGAAAAGAAATGGGATTAAGTCTATCATGGGACGATGCCCGCCCCAGTCAGGTGACTATCGGCACCGAAATATTAAACAAATACGGTATTAAAGCCACTTTCTACGTATTACCCGGCCCCGTTTATGATGAATTGGGTGGATGGAAAAGAGCCGTAGAATCTGGCCATGAAATAGGTAATCATTCTTATAACCACCCATGCACTGGTAATTTTTTATGGGCTCGTAAAAATGCTTTGGAAGAATATACAGTCCCAAAAATGGAAATGGAGTTAGAGGTTTCGAATGAAAAAATATTTCAGATGCTTGGTGTTACGCCTACTCAATTTGCCTATCCATGTGGGCAAACTTTCATAAATCGGGGAGAAGAAACTCAAAGCTATGTGCCACTTATAGCAAAGCAATTTACTAGCGGAAGAACATGGCTAGATGAGGTCGCCAATGACCCTGGTTATTGTGACTTAGCACAATTAACGGGTGTTGAAATGGACGGTAAGAGTTTCAAGGATCTTTTAGCTATCATAGATTCGTCCAGAGAAAACGGCCTTTGGCTTGTCCTGGCCGGTCATGAAATCAATAAAGGGGGAATACAAACCACCAAAACAAAAACACTAGAAAAGCTATTGAAATACTTAAATAAAACTGAAGCCATTTGGGTGGCTCCTGTTGGGGAAATTTCCAAGTATGTTGAAGAAGGCCGAAACCTTTAGCACCTTCCAAAGCTTCGACACCCTTTAACATGAATTGCCTAAGCCTTGGCTAACTTCTGATTATAAAAACTTGATAGGCTAGGGTTTTCGGAGCTTGAGAGCCTTAAGGGATTAGAGTAGATGACTTTAATGGAAATTACAGATTTAGAACAAACTGAGGCTGCCATAGAATGGCTAACACTGTCTTTTCCAGAAAACTTGAATGAAGGTCAAATAGACCAGATTGCAAATGAAATGCAAGGGGACAAAATTTTTGAAGAGTATCCAGAAATTGCTCTTCATTATCGTATGATTGCTGTAAATCAGCTATTAAGAAAAGCTTATAATGGAAAATTCCCTGCAGGAGAAATTGTTGAAATTCAATTTACCCAAGTTGATAACAAGAACAAATTTGACTCTGCGGAATCTATTTCGAAAGAGATTTTATTGAAAATTCTTGCACCAGCCATGCCAGATAACTCACTAGTTAAAAGGCTCTTTCTTGATGAATTAGCCGGCGAAAAAGAATTTATAGATGCAAGGGCCATCGTTTGGCGTTCAGAAATCTCCAAAACTGAAGATAAATATAACGTTGAAATTATTAGCTCGGATTACTGGTTAGGCAACTTGCGGCAAATCAATGGTAGTTATGATGTAACGATTAAGGTGTCATCAGAAGACGAATCTTCCAATGACAAGCTATTGTTCCTTAATAATTCAATAATGGTAAAACTGGCATCCTAAGTATTGCTGTCTCTTGGATTCAAGTAATAAATGCAACAGCATTTAAAAGAAGAGAGGCTCAGGACTCTTATTTATGGGTAAAATAGAGAACAAAGAAGCCACTACTGTAGAAGCTAAAACAATTCAACTTTTAAAAGACTGAAAACCCTTAATTAAAACTATAACTTCAGATAATGGGAAAGAATTTGCCAACCATAAGACAATATCAGATTCTCTTGACATTGATTTTTACTTTGCAAAACCGTACCATAGCTGGGAAAGAGGTGCTA
>JBLHOT010000123.1:0-8899 GCA_047623945.1 Arcticibacterium sp.
TTTCAAAAATAATGGTTGCCAGACTTTTCTTAGGCCTGATTGTCTATTCGGCCTTTTTCTCTTGTGACTATACCATAGATGATGTTAGTCTGGAACAGACCCGTGTTGCAGATAGTCTTCGTGTGGTACAGAGGCTGGATTCTATCAGAATAGCTATTTCAGCGGAAAAGAAAACCAAGCTTATTAAATTGATATTAGAGGATAAGGTAAGAAAGGGGTTTAATGGAAGTGCCCTAGTTTATCAAGGTGGCTTAACGCTAGTGGATAGTGTTTATGGCTACGCCAATTTTGAAGACGAAATGTTGATCACTGGTGAAACGCCATTTCAATTAGCCTCTTTATCAAAAACTTTCACATCCATTTCTGTCTTAAAGCTTGTGGAAGAAGGTAAGTTGAGTTTAGACTTAACGGTTAAAGACTACTTCCCTGAGTTCCCCTACGAGGGCGTAACATTAAGAAGCTTATTGAGTCATAGGTCTGGATTACCTTATTATCAATACACTTTTGACAAGAAAGCGAGGGGTGAAAAAGTATTTCCAGATAATCAGCTTTTGATGAAGTGGTTTGAGGAGGCTTCTCCAAAGCCTAAAGCATTTAATTTGCCAGACCATTACTTTTCCTACAATAATTCAAATTACGCTATCCTAGCGGCGATTATCGAAAAGGTATCAGAAGTTGACTTTGCTCATTTTTTAAAGAAAAATATTTTTGAACCTTTGAAGATGAGTCATTCGAGCTTTGTAACGGAGCTAAACGATTCTTTGCCTAGAACGTATGGATATCAGTACGGTAGACGGATACCTTTTGATATTTATGACAAAATAGGAGGAGATAAGGGTGTGTATTCCACTACAAGTGATTTGCTTAAGTGGTATGAGGCTCTTAAGTCTGAAAAAATCATTAGTAAAGCTAGCCTAAGGGAGGCTTATACACCACGTAGCTTTGAGTTTCCGGGACTAAGGAATTATGGTTATGGGTTTAGACTTTGGTTAAATGATAAACAACAGACAGACTATGTCTATCACACCGGTTGGTGGAAAGGGTATAACACTATTATGTTTTTTGATTTAAGAGAAGATTTTGTCATTATTTTGCTAAGTAATAGATACAATAAAGATGTCTATAAAGTCAAAGAAATTATTGATGTATTACACGACGGCAAGAGAGCAACGAGTGTTGAGGAAAACATTCTTGATGAATAAACTAATTTATATCTTTGCAGACTGTTTTAACGTAAAAATTATATGAAAGAACTAGTAAGTTGTTTGGGGATAGTCCTCTTGTTGGCCTCGTGCGACAGAAAGACGCCTGAAGAATATGGAAAGGTGACTAATTCACCTATTTATTATCATAATGCTGTTGATAAATTAACAGATGTTATTATACATGACATCTTTTCGCCACCTGTAGCAAGTAGAATATATTCTTACGCGACATTAGCAGGCTATGAGGCTATGGTTCCAGCAGACGAGCGGTTCCAGAGCATGGAAGGCCAATTTAGAGACTTCTCTGGTGTTCCTCGCCCAGAAGATGGGGAAGAGTATTGCTTTCCCTTGGCTAGTTTAAAAGCATTCATGATTATCGCTAGAAATCAAACCTTCACGGTAGATAAATATGACGAGTTTGAGAAAGGTTTTATGGCAGACTTTAAAGAAGCAGGTGTGCCCTCTGATGTATTGAGCAGGTCAATAGAATACGGAGAGGCTGTGGGAAACCATGTCTTAGCGTATGCAAAGGGTGACAATTATCCACAAACACGGGGGCTTAGATATACCGTAAAAAACGAACCGGGTTTATGGGTGCCTACCCCGCCTCAATATGGGGATGCTATGGAGCCATATTGGATGACAATCCGTCCACTTGTTTTGGATTCTTCTAGACAGTTTACGCCACCACCACCACCGCTGTATAATTTGGATAAGAGTAGCCTGTTTTGGAAAGAGCTCATGGAGGTTTACAACATCTCTAAAACCAAAACAGAAGAGCAGGAAAGCATGGCTTGGTTTTGGGACGACAACGCCTTTGTAATGAACGTACAGGGTCATGTGATGTTTGCCAATAAGAAAATGACTCCAGGGGGGCATTGGTTGGCAATAGCTAAAACGGGATTGAAAAATCAAAATAGGTCTTTAGTAGAGTCTGTAGAAGCCTATTTCGTAGTATCTACAGCACTTCATGAAGCTTTTATATGTAGTTGGGAAGAGAAGTATAGAAGTGAAAAAATTAGGCCAGAGACTGTGATCAATTCGGAGTTTGATCCAGATTGGGCACCGTACTTACAAACACCACCCTTTCCAGAATATACCAGTGGTCACAGTACTATTTCTGCGGCATCTGCCGAGGCTCTTACTGGTTTATTGGGAGATAACTTCGCGTTCATAGACTCCACGGAATACCCTTATGGGCACGGCGTTAAATCCTTCCCATCTTTTAGACAAGCAGCTACAGAGTGCTCTTATAGCAGAATGAATGGTGGTATTCATTACCGTTCAGGTTGTGAGGAGGGACAAGCTGCTGGAATACGAATTGGGCAGTACGTCTTAGAAAAGACAAAGACCAGAAAATAGAGGTTGACTTAATCCTTTAAGAACCTGTCATCTATGGTGACAGGTTTTTTTGTGCACGGACTAGGTGTGACAAAATGGCAGACAAGGGGCCCCGGTTACGGCGAAAAGGAGACAATGTGTCTCCTTGTGATGATTGGAGTAAGTATTGATCTGCAGTATATATCTTAATTATTAAATTTTAACGAACACAATTATATTATGAACACATTAGTAAAAGCTTTTAGACCTGTAGGAACATTTCCATCTGTATTTGATTCCTTTTTCAATGAAGAACCATCTTTGAATGCCATGTCACAATCACAAGGGAGGTCAGTTCCTCCAGCGAATGTTGTGGAAGAGAATGAGTTCTTTAAAATTGAACTCGCGGCCCCAGGTTTTGCGAAGGAGGAGTTTAAAATAAACGTTGAAGGGCTTACTTTAAGCATTGTAGGTCAGAAAGAGGTTAGGAATGAAGGGGAAGATAATAAGGAGATCAAATTCCAAATACGAGAATTCCACTTTGCTAATTTCACACGTTCTTTCAAACTCTCGAAGTCCATTGATTCTGATAAAATAGAAGCCACGTATGATTCCGGCCTTTTGGTGCTTACTTTACCGAAAAAAGAAGAAGCAAAGCCCAAGGAGCCTAGGTTAATAAACGTGGCTTAATTGCTTGTTGAAAGATGGTTCTACGTTAGTTAGAACCATCTTTTGCTTTAGAAGGCTGTTAAAGAATGTTAAGCGGAGTGGGCACCCTCGAATTAAATGGGAATAACTTTCGTTTCAAGGGTACAAAAAAATATTTTTGTTGAGACAATTATAAACCCATCAGACAGAAAAGATATATGAAAAGTAATTTGAAAATTGTTTTAATAGCCGTGGCGAGTAGTGTAGCCACTATAGCTGGTTATAAAATGCTCGGTCTTGAGGAAAAGGCGGTTATTCTTAATGAATCAGTTTCTTCCCAGACCGACTCCTCGTCTAAACTAATAAACTTTGCCAATTTGCCCGCTTCGGCCCCTGGTGATTTTACGTATGCGGCGAGTGTTTCTACTCCAACAGTGGTTCATATTAAGGCTACATCTATAAGGCAGGTAAGGCAGCAAAGGATGCCATCAATTTTTGATGACTTTTTTGGCTTTGATGATGAGGCCTTAGGTGGAAAACAAAGAAGTCAGGAGCAGCAGTCTTCAGGATCTGGTGTTATCATTTCAAAAGATGGCTACATTGCTACCAACAATCACGTAGTAGAAGGGGCTGATGAGCTAGAGGTGATTACGTATGATAAAAGGATTTATACTGCGGAGGTTGTCGGCGTAGATCCGTCAACAGACATAGCTGTCATTAGAATTAAAGAGAAGAACCTACCAAGCATGGTTTTCGCAGACTCTGATGAGGTAAAAGTAGGGGAGTGGGTTTTGGCCGTAGGTAATCCCTTTAATTTGGAATCTACAGTAACTGCCGGAATTATCAGTGCCATTGGAAGAGATATTAGCATATTGGCCAGGAGTTATCAGGAACGTTATAACAAGAGTGGAAAGCGTGGAGATACGCCAATTGAGTCATTCATTCAAACAGATGCGGCTGTAAACCCTGGAAACAGTGGTGGTGCCTTAGTCAACCTTAGGGGTGAGCTAATAGGCATCAATACGGCTATCGCATCTCCTAATGGAGCATATGCAGGGTATGCATTTGCTGTTCCATCGGGTATTGTGAAAAAGGTCACTACTGATTTAATCAAGTTTGGAAATGTACAAAGGGGTTATGTGGGTGTGGTACCAGTAGAGCTCGACAATAAAAATGCGAAGGAGTTTAAAGTGAACGTTACAGAGGGTATTTATGTACGAGAAACCACAGAAGATGGAGCAGCCAATATTGCAGGTATAGAGCCTGGTGATGTCATAACCAAAATTGACGGTGCTGAGATAAAGTCTGAGCCAAAATTTAGAGAGTTGATAGGCATTAAAAGGCCAGGTGAGAAGATTAAGGTGACGGTTAATAGGGCAGGTAAAGTGATAGACTATACTCTTACGCTAAGAAATATTAATGGCGGAAAATCTATAGTGAAGAAGGAAGAGGCTAAGAGTGTTTCTGTTAAACTGGGTGTTAAGGTAGAGGATATATCTAAAGCTGAAAAGACAGAAATGGGTCTAAGAAATGGCGTTAAAGTAGGGAAGGTTTTCGAAGCAGGTAGCATGGCTAGAGATACAGATATTCGTGAGGGCTTCATCATTACTCGAGTAGGGAATGTGAGAGTAGATTCAGAAAAGGAATTCAACGAGGCCATAGAAAGTGCCATCAAAGAAAAAGAAGATGGCGTTCTTATTTGTGGCGTCTATAAAAATGTGTCTAGAAACTTCTGTTACGGATTAACGCTGTAAACCTGAGTTGGATGTAAGAACAGCCTTTGAAGCTCCCGAGGAGCGATATATAGCTAGCGGGGGTAAAACCCCTCGCAAATGTGTTAAAGAGTGCTCTAGTTTGGCGGAATTTTGGTCTATAAAACCAAAATCTTGACAAACGTATCATTGAAGGTGTTTAAGGTTAGTGAGTTAAAGATTTTCTTATGTCGAACTCAGGTTGTAAAGAAGTTAATATTTCTTTGTCAAAAGCCTTGGTGACTCATGTCGCCGAGGCTTTTGATTGGTATAAGAAATGACTTTCATCCACATAGTTTACTGCTTCTTTTTTGCGTAAAGCAAAAAAGCCAGCCGTCGTA
Source organism: Arcticibacterium sp. (assembly GCA_047623945.1). Lineage (GTDB taxonomy): Bacteria > Bacteroidota > Bacteroidia > Cytophagales > Spirosomataceae > Arcticibacterium. The sequence goes on from JBLHOT010000123.1 coordinate 5,266, forward strand.
TGACAGCTGGCTTTTGATATTTGTAGCGTGCTAAGAGTTAGCCAATAACTACATGAACAAAAGAGGTAATTTTCAAACCTTTCTGCGTTTTTTCTAATAGTTGAGAGATGGTCATTGAAGGATCCTTTACGAATGCCTGATTCAATAATGTATTCTCTTTGTAAAATTTGTTCAATTTACCTAAGGCAATTTTCTCAAGCATAGCTTCAGGTTTTCCTTCTTGACGAGCTTGATCTTTACCAATTTCGATTTCTTTCTCGACTATTGTTGGATCCACGTCGTCCTTGTCAAGGCCTACTGGCTTCATTGCCACGATTTGCATCGCTACATCTTTTCCAAGCGTTTCTACGTCAGCACCCTGAACATTTTCAAAAGATACGATGGCGGCTGCTTTATTGTTAGAGTGAATGTAAGCAACTACTTGCTCACCATCTAGCTTCTTATAATCAGAAACAACAACTTTCTCACCAATTTTACCAACCAAGTCAGTAATGGCTTCAGCTACGTTTCTGCCATCTTCAAGGTTTAGACCAGCTAAAGTGGCTGCGTCTTTTGCATCATGCTTAACGCCAGTCTGTAATACAGATGCCGCTAGGGTATTGAAGTCTTCTACCTTAGAAACAGGCTCTGTCTCACAAGCTATGGCAAGCAGTATAGCACTCTTACCACTATCACTTACATCTACTAAAATAACACCTTCTGACGTCGCGTTATCTGCTCTTTTGGCAGCGACCTTCTGTCCAGCTTTTCTTAGGAATTCTACTGCTTTTTCGAAATCACCTTCAGCCTCAACTAGGGCTTTTTTGCAATCCATCATACCAGCACCAGTAGACTGGCGTAGTTTGTTTACATCTGCAGCTGTTATATTCATTTTGCTTTAATGTTTAATTGTAATCTTTAAAAAATGAATAGCCCGAGAGTTTCCTTCGGGCTATTCGAAAACTTATTTTATTTCTTTAGAATTAAGCTTTTGGCTTGTCCTCAGCAGGAGTTTCAGCTTTAGGAGCTTCTTCTTTGGCAACCTCGGCAGCAGGAGTTTCAGCTTTAGGAGCTTCTTCTTTAGCATCAGTTACTTCGGCTTTAGGCTCTTCTACCACTACCTCTTCTTTTTTGGTAGTTCTAGTTCTTTTTCTTTTACCAGCTTCATCGTTTGCTTCAGTAGTAGGCGTTTTCGCTTCTACTTTCTCTTCAGCAACAGCTTCGTCGGCTTTAGCTTGAACTGCGGCAAAAGCGGCTTCGGTTGCTGCTTTTTTAGCTTCAGAAGCTTTCTTTGCTTCTTCTGCTTCTTGTTGCTCAGAAGCTTCTTTATCTTGCTTTCTTTCAAGAATACCCTCTTCTACTGCCTTACCAATCGCAAGCGTAATAAGAGAGACAGACTTATAAGCATCATCGTTTGAAGGTACAGCAAAATCAATAAGCTCTGGATTAGAGTTAGTATCTACCATAGCTACTACAGGTATTCCTAATCTTTTAGCTTCAGAGATAGCCAAATGCTCACGCTTAATATCTACAACAAAAAGAGCTGCTGGAAGTCTTGACATTTCTGTCACGCCACCCAAAAGTCTTTGAAGTTTTATCCTATCTCTGTCTAGCATCAAACGCTCACGTTTAGCTAAATTGGCTGCCGTTGTTTCGTCGCCTAACATTTTTTCAATGTTTTGCATTTTCTTCAACGACTTACGGATAGTAGGGAAGTTGGTTAACATACCACCTAACCATCTTTCAGTAACGAAAGGCATTTTCAATCTTTTTGCTTCTTCAGAAACAATTTCTTGAGCTTGCTTCTTTGTAGCTACAAACATGATTTTCTTACCTGAGCGAGCAATACCTCTTACGAATGCTTGAGCTTGGTCAAGAGAAGTAAGAGACTTGTTAAGATCAATGATGTGGATACCGTTCTTCTCCATGAAGATGTACGGAGCCATACGAGGATCCCACTTACGCGTAAGGTGTCCAAAATGAACACCCGCGTCTAATAATTCTTTGTAAGTTAACTGTGCCATTAATTCTGTTTTTTTAAAAAGTTATTTAATAAGCAGCCCAACACATCGGACACGATAAGTGCTGACTGGACCAAAATGGTATTTGAAAAATGAAACTCGAATGAACCAAAGGCCCAATCGAATTTCATAAAATGTATTAACGCTTAGAGAACTGGAATTTCTTACGTGCCTTAGCTCGTCCGTATTTCTTACGTTCTACCATTCTAGAGTCACGAGTAAGGAATCCTTCTTTCTTTAATGCAGGTCTGTTTTCTCCGTCTGCCTCTACTAAAGCTCTTGCGATAGCCATTCTAATAGCTTCTGCTTGTCCTGCAATTCCACCACCTCTAACATTAACTTTTACGTCGTATTTAGAGTCTGACTCTAAAAGATTAAATGGCTGGTTAAGGATAATTTGCAATACTTCAGTAGGGAAGTAATTTTTGAAGTCACGACCATTAATTTTAACATCACCAGTACCAGGTTGCATGTACACTCTGGCTACTGCCGTTTTTCTTCTACCTATGGTATTTATTACTTGCATAATATTTTAGTTTAATGTTGAATTAAAGTTCAATTGACTTCGCCAGCTGTGCATCATGAGGATGCTCAGTTCCTACGTAGACAAACAGGTTAGTATACTGTTGACGACCTAGACGAGTTTTTGGAAGCATACCTTTAACAGCCATTTCCACTACTCTTCTGCCGTCTTTCTCCATTAATTCACGAGGTGTAGCGAAACGCTGACCTCCAGGATGACCCGTATGACGAATATATTGCTTGTCCGTCATCTTTTTTCCTGTTAAAACTACCTTCTCCGCATTGATAACAATAACATTGTCACCACAATCTACGTGAGGCGTGTAGTTCGTTTTGTTTTTGCCCTTTAATATGGCGGCAATCTGGCTACAGGCACGTCCTAAGACTTTGCCCTTTACGTCCACGATTATCCATTCTTTATTGACCGTTGCCTTATTGGCAGAGATGGTCTTGTAACTTAATGTATCCACTGTTTATAATTTTAAACATTTCAAAAAAACATTCGCCTTTAAAATGTTGACTCATAACCCAAAATCTGTGTCAAACATCGCCGGCCCAGAGAAAAGTTGTAAGGAGCTGAAAATCAGCACAAAAAACAGATCGGAACTTCCGTTTTCTCCAACTTAATTAATCCCTCGAAGCACGGGCGGCTTCATGAGGGTGGTCTTTTGGGGCTGCAAAGGTATAAATTATTGATTCTAAATACAATGGCTTATGGAAAATATATATTTACCACGAAGTATCATGGGCAATTCCTAAAACAGCTGTTCTAGGCAATGTTCTTTTTAAGTTGAAGAGATAGAAGTCATAGTTTCTAGCCTCACAGTCTACGTTAATAAACCTTTGAATGATGCTATTTTAACTTTCTGCCTTTACGTTTGTTTACTACCTACATAAGAAACACGGCAATTAATTCTTTAAGTGCTTAACAAGATAAGCTGAATTGTTGATAAGGAAATTTTGATTTTTTGCACTTCAAAGTATCCATTTGCAGAGTTCAACACTTTGACATCAAATTTGTTTTCTGGTACCGTTTTCTGAATGAACAGGTGTTCCGATAATCTTTTCCTATCGTTTGGGAAAGGTATTCAATAGGGCTGTGGCTTTTTTTT
>JBLHOT010000124.1:0-8679 GCA_047623945.1 Arcticibacterium sp.
ATTTATAATAAAGAAAAATCACACGAGTTTTGAGCAAATCATCCTATAGAATTTTCTATTTTCTAAACATTTAGGCCGCTTTTCTATTTCCTAAATCCCTTAACACAAACTTCTACTTTTATATGACAATTCAAACCTAAGTTTGTAATTGATTTTGAACTTAGGAGTTGCCTGCGGCCAAATACTTTTTTCTTTCTAAATTGAGATTAAACTAATTCTTGAAAGAAAATGAGTCATAGCTGGTATAATGGCAGTTTAAATAAATCTAAAAATCTAAGGATAAGTACGGATGACCTCGGTTACTTAAGAGGTTATGGTCTTTTTGACTATTTTAGGACTTATAATCAAAAACCTTTTCAATGGGACTGGTATTGGGAGCGATTTGAAACCTCTGCCAAGCTATTGAATATTCCACTAGTTATAAAAAAAGAGGACACACAAAGCATTGTTGATGAACTTATTCGATTAAGAAATAAACCAGAAGCGGCTTTTAGATTTATTCTTACAGGCGGAGATGCCTCAGATAGCTTCACCATGGTGAGCCCAAATTTTTTAATAAGATGCGAAGATTTGCCTTTTATCGATCCCGAAACCTATAAGACAGGCATTTCAATCATTACAGACAGCTACGCTAGGGATATGCCAGAAATAAAATCTACAGATTATAAACGAGTCCTTTCCCTCCAGTCTGAAATAAAAAAAGCGAATGCCGTGGATGTGCTTTATCATTCAGACGGTTTTATCTCTGAAATGAGTAGAAGCAATGTTTTCATTGTAAAAGATGGCCAGCTAAAGACTGCTAAAAAGGGGATTTTGAAAGGTATTACACGGAAAACTGTGATCGCTATTGCCACGCCTGATTTTAGTGTAGAAGAAACAACCATCAGCCTGAAAGACATTTTCAATGCAGATGAAATTTTCACGACTTCTACCAATAAAAAGGTGCTCGGAATTACTAAAATAGACGGCCGTCAAATAGCAAATGGTCAGGTAGGGCCTGTCACAAAAGAACTATACATTAGGTTTGAAAAGTTTACGCAGAATTGGTAACTAAAAATTTATTCGTCTTTTTCTTTCTTAGTGAGGCGTTTTAAGTCTTATAAGTATTAACCCTTCCTAAAGCAGCACATGCATAAAATAGAACCTTACTATAACTGGCAGAAATATTATCAAGCTGAAAAGGATCTGCGTTCTCCCTTCTTCGGAAAAACATACAGCATTTTTTATGAGCACGATGTTTATGGCTATTATATCGACCCAAACTGGGACCACATTGGCTCTGAAACTCTTTATTCCAAATTACTTTTTGTTAATTATTCAAAACGTTTTGCGGTTATAGAGCTTTTTGGAGAATGGAATGACTCGCTACACAATGACATCATGTATTTGAAAAGAACGGTGATAGACCGTCTCCTAAAAAACGACATTGATAAATTTATTCTCATTACAGAAAACGTCTTCCAATTTCATGGAGGAGACACAGATTATTATGAAGAATGGTTTGAAGAAGTAGAAGATGGTTGGGTAAGCCTGCTTAATGCTCCACAATTCATTTTGACAGAAATGCAGAAATATAATCTAGATTATTATCTGAATTTTGGTGGAACCCTTCAGTTTGACCAATGGCGAACGATGACGCCTGATCAGCTCTTTCAATTAGTTTCTAGCCTTATGACACGCCGACTTGGAGCATAAAAATGGTGGCCTCAACATTTGCTGTGACCACCATTTTTTAAAACAATAGAGTTTAATGAATAGAATCGTAAACCTTAACACCAGACCATAAGTGGCTATAATCCTCTATAAATTTAAGATGTATAGGGTCTATCTGATACATTTCTTCTTCTTCAAAGTTTTTAAACATACACATCCAGCTTACTGCATAATCTTTCACTATTACCTCTCTATCTGTAGAGGCTGGAAAACCTATATAATGCTTTTGAATAGTAGAAACCATAGAAAGTTCGTTTAGACCTTTTACCAACTCGTCTCTATCTTCCATGCTATCCGGATTATTTAAATAGAAGTAAACGTGATGGATAAACGGATTTTCAAGCTCTACTACCGGCTCGTTTATTTCTACTTCTTTTTCTTTTGCCTGCTGGCAAGAAAATAAAAAGGCAATACATAAAACACTTAAGATTGATTTCATTGTTTTTCCTCGTTTTTATTAAAAGCTTATTTCAAAATTGTTTCTATTTGCTCCAGTTCAGAAGCTGAGAATGTTTTATTCTCCAATGCTCCTAAAGAGTTTTCTAGCTGAGAAACACGGCTAGCCCCTACTAAAACAGTAGTTACGCGTTCGTCTTTTAAAAGCCATGCAATGGCCATTTGAGCCAAAGATTGCCCTCTACTTTCAGCCAAATCATTTAGTTTTTGAATTCTACCAATAACGACATCATTCAACTCTTCTTTTTGTAAAAAGCCATGGTCTAATGCCGCTCTAGAACCTTCAGGAATTCCCTTTAGGTATTTATTGGTCAATAAACCTTGAGCCAAAGGCGAAAAAGGAATACAACCCACGCCGTTTTGACCAAGAACATCCATCAAGCCTTGCTCTGCATCACGAACAAACATGCTATACTTAGGCTGGTGGATGAGACATGGAGTACCTAAATCTTTTAAAATAGCTAAGGCCTCGGTAGTTTGCTCCGGATTATAATTACTTAAACCTACATACAAGGCTTTTCCAGACCGAACAATACTGTCCAAAGCTCCCATAGTCTCCTCCATTGGTGTTTCTGGATCTGGACGGTGTGAATAGAAAATATCCACATACTCTAAGCCCATTCTTTTCAAGCTTTGATCGCAACTAGAAATTAAATATTTACGAGAACCCCATTCGCCATAAGGGCCTGGCCACATACCATAGCCAGCTTTTGAAGAAATAATGAGTTCATCTCTATATGGCAAAAAGTCTTTCTTTAAAATCGACCCGAAGTTTTCTTCAGCAGAACCCGCCGGTGGTCCATAATTATTGGCTAGGTCAAAATGGGTTATGCCTGAGTCAAATGCCTTGTGAAGAATAGAACGATAAGTCTCATATGTGTCTACTCCTCCGAAATTATGCCAAAGACCTAAAGACATTTCGGGTAGTTTAAGACCACTTTTCCCGCATCTGCGGTATTGCATTTTATCGTATCTGGCTGAGTCTGCTCTATATGTCATTTCTGCTTTTAGAATTAATGATTAGCACTCCATCAAGCGAGCACCTTTACAAAACATCAAATATAGGAATTTGAAATTTTCTGTTCCTGCTTATTTCTAGACTTATTTTATCAAAAATTAAGGACTCTTAAAGTCTCGATTTGGGTAATTTTACCCTCCCTTCATAATCGTTCTCCTTTTTTGTCGAGCAAATTGCTTCAAACCTATGAAATATATTTTTCCTTTCTTCTTACTCGCCCTCAACTTAAACTCTTATGCTCAGCTAACTATCAGCTTTACTTTTGATGATGGATCTACGTAGGATTATGGCACTTATGAATTCAAAGAGTGGAATAATATGATTCTAAAAAGCCTAGAAGACGCCGATCTTAAATCTATTTTATTTGTCAAAACGAAAGGCAAGGCCTATCAAAAGGGCCGAGAATTATTAAAGAGTTGGAATGACAAAGGCCATAGACTAGCGAATCATACTTTCTCTCATCCAAATTTCAGTCAGTTAGAAGTAAGTTCTCAGGATTTTAAATGGGAATTATTAAAAGCCGATTCCCTCCTTAGAGATTACAGTAATTTTTTACCGCTCTTTAGATTCCCTTATCTGAAAGAAGGTGATAACCAAAACAAGGTAAACCAAATTCGTCAAACGCTATCAGATAATAATTACAAGAATGGTTATGTCACCATTGATGCGTCTGATTGGTATATTGATAGTAGGTTAAGACAAAAGCTCCGAGAAAACCCAGAAGCGGACATTGAGGCATTCAAAAAATTCTATTTAAAACATATTTTCGCAAGAGCCACCTTTTATGAAAGTCTATCTTTTGAACTAACAGGAAGGCATATCAATCATACCCTCCTTCTACATCATAATTTAGCTTCTGCTCTTTTTTTGGAAAATTTAATAAAGGTGTTTCAGGAAAAAGGATGGAATATCATTTCTGCTGAAGATGCATACCAGGACCCCATTTTCAATTTGGTTCCTAACCATGCCGGTGAAAGCTTAGTTTGGGCTTTGGCAAAAGATTCTGGAAAGTATGAAGAAGTACTCCGCTACCCGGCGGAAGACAGCCGATACGAAAAGAAAGAAATGGACGATTTAGGCCTTTGATTCAAACTAGAAAGCCAGAGCCAATTCGTTTTTAAAAGGTTTGCCTTAGCTTTGGTGAAAATTTATACTATGCAGTGGGAAACTCTTTTTTCTAATAAAAGATACGGTTCTAGAAACCTTCAAAATACGGACGAAACTCGTGGTGAATATTTAAGAGACTATGATCGATTGATTTTCTCTTCCCAGTTTAGAAGGTTACAGGACAAAACACAAGTATTTCCTCTTCCTGGCTCTGTTTTCGTACATAATAGACTTACGCATAGCTTAGAAGTGGCTTCAGTGGGTCGTTCATTAGGAAGGCTAGTTGGCGAAAAAATAGCAAAGGGAAATGCCCAAATTTTAAGTAAGCATGCCCAAGAGTTTTACCGTTTCGGACTATCAGATGTTATTCAAACAGGCTGCATAGCTCACGACATTGGAAACCCACCCTTTGGCCACTCAGGCGAAGACGCTATTCGTACCTTTTTCATGGAATTGTCGGCTGAACATAAAGCTATTTTAAACAAAGACTTAAGTACCAATCAGTTCAATGATCTTAAAAACTTTGAAGGAAATGCCAATGCATTTCGTGTTCTTTCTAGTGTTTTCCTAAAGGCTGGGCTAAAGTTAACCTACACCACATTGGCGTCTATAGTGAAATATCCTGTAGATAGCACCCATGGTTTTGATAAAGAATCAGGCCTTGTTTCCACAAAAAAGTCAGGGTATTTTGACGCCGAACTTCCTGTGATGAAAGAAATGGCTAGCGACCTCCAAATGACCTATTTGGATAAAGATAAAAACCTTTTAGCCAGACATCCTTTTGTTTTCTTGGTAGAAGCAGCCGACGATATCTGTTATAGAATTATAGACTTGGAGGACGCTTATAGACTTCATATTTTAACTTTTGACGAAGTAGCCCGTCTGTTAATTCCCTTTTTTGAAGGAGAGTCTAATGAAGCTTATATCAAGGAGCAAATGACCGCGATGAAAGATGAGAAACAAAAACTTTCTCTGCTCAGAGCCATGCTCATTAGCCTTTTAACGAGGAAGTGTTCCGAAGCCTTTATGGCGAATGAAAAAGCCTTATTGGCCGGTGACGTAAATAAATCATTAGTGGAGCTTCTTGACATAAAATCAATAGCCCTCATAGACCAAATAGATGCCATTTCAATTGAAAAAATATATAACCACCAGTCTGTTATAGAAATAGAAATAGCTGGCTTTCATGTAATTGGTGGCTTATTAAAGGAATTCTTAGGGGCTATTTTAGAACCTAAATCAGCCAAATCAAAGAAGCTGAAAAAACTGGTTCCTCAACAATTCGAAATCAATGATGAGCAAGGCCTTTATTTAAACATCTTTTCAATCATCGATTTCATTTCAGGGATGACGGATATCTACGCCGTGGATCTCTATAGGAAAATTACCGGGATACAGATACCCTCTTTGAGGTAATGGAGTGCTAAACTGTTAGAGGAAGTACCGAAATTGGCTTTCTTTATAAAAACTGAAATATCCAATTATTGTTTCGCCACTAAACTATTTGAATTTGGCAGAGTTAGCACACTCATAATAAATTAGAGAACATACCGCAATATTACATTTCGTCATATCATCGTTGTGTGCTTCAAGTCAGGTATCCATCAAAGTCTTTATGACAATTCATCCAATACCAAACAGAAAAACCTTCTTGTGTCAATTACTTTTTGTTTCTTTCCTTTAAAGAATAATTGAAATAAATGGTAATGAAGAACAGGAGATTTTTTTTTGGCTTGGAAATATTGTTTGTGATAGCTTCCCTTTTTCTTTTTCCCCAATGCAAATCTGCTTATTCGGACGTATGGATAGATAAGGGAGAAAGTGAAAATTATGTAGCCCGACATGAGTGTTCATTTGTTCAAGCCGGAGATAAATTCATTATGTTCGGGGGACGTGAGTCTGCAAGGCAATTGGATATCTATGACTACAAAAGCAATACTTGGAGTACCGGTGGTGAAGCCCCCAAGGAGTTCAATCATTTTCAAGCAATTTTCTACAAAGGGTTTATTTGGGTAATAGGCAGTTTTAAGACCAACAATTTCCCGAAAGAGATTCCAGAAGAAAACATTTGGCTATATCATCCTCCGACTAAGAAATGGATAATGGGCCCTACCATACCTGAAGATAGAAGAAGAGGTGGAGCCGGGCTGGTAGTTTATAACGATAAGTTCTATTTAGTCGGTGGAAACACTATTGGCCACGATGGGGGATTTGTGGATTGGCTTGATTCGTATGACCCTAAAACAAATGCATGGACACGACTATCAAATGCTTCTCAATCCAGAGATCATTTTCATGCAGCGGTTATCGGTAATACCTTATATGCCGCTGGAGGAAGACATTCTGGTGGAGAAGGGGGCGTATTTTCCCCTTTAGTGAGTATTGTAGATACATATAATTTCAAAACAAATAAATGGAGTACTTTGGAAAAAGATCTACCCACTCCCAGGGCAGCACCAGGTATCATTGTATTCAATAATGAATTGCTTGTTATGGGTGGAGAAGGGGAACAAAAAGGTCCAGCATATAAGCTAGTAGAAGCTTATGACCCCGCTACCAAGTCATGGTCTAGAAAAGCAGACATGAAGTATCCAAGACATGGAACACAGGCCATACTTTCTGGCGAAGGAGTCTATATAACCGCTGGATCTCCTAACCGTGGTGGCGGAAATCAATGGAATATGGAGGTTTATAACGTAGACGCTCCGGAAGGCACGGCAATTGTATCTTCAGAGCTTATTGCTCCTGCAAAAGTATTGATTCCAGCAGGTAAAAAACAAAAAATCACTTTGGATAATAAAGGGGGTAATTCAGCTAGTTTTATTAGTTCAGTAAAATTATTTGGTGCCAATAGCAATAGTTTCAAAATAGGCTCCGAATTGGATTTAACATTGTTAGATGCCAATGAAAAAACTATTCTACTAATAGAACATTTAGGAGGTAATAAAGGAGAAACGGCCGATTTGAAAATCATCTATAACGGAAGCATAGAAAAGCACATTAAGCTTATTAGCGATTAAAGTCGCACAAATTAAAAAGGCAATTCCGGGTACGCCGTATTCTAAGTCTGGTTATATCAAACAACTTGAATCACAACAATCAAGATAACCCTCTCTCTTCTTCAGAAAGGTGATCTCGGAGCAAAAGTTGAAGACTATCTATAAGTATTAATGCTGCTAAACTTACTGGAATCAATCTTTACTCTTCTTTTTCCATAGGTCGTCCATGTCTTCCAATGTTTTTCCTTTGGTTTCAGGAACGAACTTCCAGACAAATAACATTGCCAAAATCCCCATGGCACCATATATCCAATAAGCAAAACCATGATTAAATGTTTCAACTAAGTAGCTGTTCTTATCCATAATAGGAAAACTCCACGATACGATGTAGTTCGAGACCCATTGCAATGCTACTGCAACTGCCATGGCCTGTCCCCTTATTTTGTTTGGAAATATTTCAGACAAAAGCACCCATGTTACGGGCCCCCAACTCATGGCAAAACTAGCCACATATAGAAGCATACAGAGTATTGCAAGAATTCCTGTTGTCTGAGTAAAAAACGTTATTCCTAATGAAAACATCGCAATTGACATACCCAGTGCACCAATAATCATCAATGGTTTTCTTCCGTATTTATCCACCGTCTGGATAGCGACCAATGTAAAAATGACATTTATGGCTCCAACAATTATAGTTTGTAATAAAGCAGTATCTGTCCCAGACCCCATGCTTTTAAAGATTTCAGGAGCATAATACAAGACCACATTGATGCCAACGAATTGCTGAAAAACTGCTAGTAGAATACCAATGACAATTACAAAAGTGCCATATGAAAAGAGTTTACCTGCATTGTTGACAACGGTACCTTTAATATTCTCCAGAATTTCTTCTGCCTTTTTCTGCCCATTTACTTTGACTAGTACCTCTAATGCTTTTTCAGGTTGGGATTTTAGTACTAAAAAACGTGGCGTATTTGGAACAAACATTAAGAAGAAAAGGAAAATGGCTGCAGGAATAACTTCTGATGCAAACATCCATCTCCAACCTACGGTATTCAACCAATTCGAATCACCTTGTTCCGCTATAAAATAATTAACAAAATAGACCAGCAAAATACCTCCAACAATCGCTAGTTGATTAAGTGAAACAAGCTTGCCCCTCATTTCCGCAGGGGCTATCTCAGCAATATATAAAGGTGAGAGCATGGAAGCCAGTCCAACACCAATGCCACCGATAATTCTATACATGACAAAAACATAAATAAAGGTATGGTCGCCTTCACCAATGGGCCTCATAAACATTTCTGGCATAGAAGAGCCTACGGCAGAAAATAGAAATAATGCTGCGGCAATAATAAGCCCTCTTCTACGCCCTATTTTTTTACT
>JBLHOT010000125.1:0-8598 GCA_047623945.1 Arcticibacterium sp.
CAAGACACCAATATGTCTATCGGCTCCGTGGCTCAAGTGGCCTCCATTTCGATTTTAAAATTATCTGCTTTTATTGCCTTGTTAGCTTTCAGCTATTACGCCGTGAAAAAAATAACAAAAAGTGAAAATTTTGTTGATCATACACTCAATAAATTTCTATCATTCATTAAAGGGAAAGAATCCCTTTTCGCCCTTTTCTTTGCTTTTATTCTTTTGTTTTCGTCCATAACAGAGGCTTTGGGTTTTCACTTTATTATAGGAGCTTTTTTTGCGGCAATGCTCTTAAACGAATCCATTCTTGGAACAGATAACTTAAAGAACATTGAAAAAACGACAAGTAGTTTAGCCATGGGGTTTTTAGCTCCTATTTTTTTCGCTAGTATAGGGCTTGAATTTAGCATTTCATCCATTCACAATATTGAACTTTTAGTTGCAGTAGTTTCCGTCTCCTATTTATCAAAAATAATTGGAGGTTATTTAGGCAGCTATTTTGCGGGCCTAAGCCATAAAGTTTCGTTGGTCATGGGTTTTGGCCTAAATGCCCGAGGTATCATGGAATTAGTTATAGCGAAAATAGCATTTAAAGCCGAACTCATAAATCATGAAATGTTTTCGATTCTAGTTATTATGGGAGTATTAACGACTATCACCACGCCAATTATGCTGAAATGGGGTTTTAAGAAATTAGAATAACCTTGTTGTAACATTTAGGTCGGAAGTCATTTTAGTCTGGATGGCTAATTCTCCCTTTGTGGCCCTCTGTGAATCTTTGTAGAATTAAACCCTCGCTTGTTTTGCACAGATTTGATAATTTTTAAAGATGCTAGATTAATTTCAGGTTCTAGATTCGCATTTAAATGAGCTTCAAATTACTATCTTGTTTGAAAATTTCAATCTCCTAAGAATTAGTAATGAAATAGTCATAGAAAGACTGAGAAAGCATTTTAATTGAAATATTAAATGACTAGAAGAATAAAGAATTCTCTTAATAGGGAGGCAAAAACCTTTTCAAAAATAAATCATGAATAAAACACAAGAAGAACCTGATGGTCGGCTTTTATCCCTAGACTTTTATAGGGGACTAACCATGTTTTTACTTATCGCAGAGTTTTCTCACCTATTCTCTTTTTTCGTATCACCAGAATTAGAAGGTAATTTGATTTATACTCTCGGAGCCCAACTACACCATGTTGAATGGACTGGCTTACATTTTTGGGATTTAATACAACCATTTTTCATGTTTATAGTAGGGGTGGCTATGCCCCTATCTTTTTCAAAAAGAATTAAAAAAGGCGATTCGTACGGGCAATTAACAAAACATGCTTTAAAGCGATCATTTTTACTTTTGTTCTTAGGATGGGCATTATACTGTATCGATCCTGACAAGATTGTTTTTAGATTCCAAAACGTTTTAGCACAGCTAGCTATCACCTATATTTTAGCCTTTTTGGTAATTCGCAAATCCATCAGCATTCAAATTGGCTTTTCCATCCTCTTAATCTTAATAAGTGAAGGCCTCTATAGATTCTTTCCACTAGAAGGTTTTAATAGTGCTTTCGTGGCAGGAGAGAACTTCGGAGCTTGGTTTAATATTCTCATTGCAGGAAATGAAGATGGAGGACATTGGGCCATGTTTAATGCTATCCCAACGGCGGCACATACGATTTGGGGGCTAATGGCAGGCCAATTACTGATGAGCAGTCATTCTGTGAAGAAAAAACTACTGTTTTTATTGGGTGCCGGAATCCTCGGATTAATTATTGGTTATGGTCTAAGTCCGTTTACCCCAATCATAAAACGTATATCCACTAGTACTTTTGTTTTTGCAAGTGGTGGCTGGGCATTGATTGCTCTTGCCATTTGTTATTGGCTAATAGATGTCAAAAAATATCAAAAAGGGATTCTGTTTTTTGCCATTGTGGGAATGAATCCACTATTTATCTATCTTTTTGCACACGTAGGTGGTGCAGATTTGATCAAGACTATAGTTCTACCGTTTTCTAATGCTCTCTTTGGCTGGACAGGCGAATTAGGATCCGCTATTATTTTAAGTAGCATTGTACTTTTTCTACTTTGGTATATCTGTTACTGGATGTACAAAAAGAAAATATTTATTAGGCTTTAAAATCATTTTTTACTGATGCGGGAAAGAGTAGAACAATGAAAAAAAACTAGTTAATAATGGAAATTTTAAAAGAAATAGGTCAATGGACCACAGACAATCCTCTTTATTCTAGTGTTGCTAAATTCTTGATTTTGGCAATATCTATCTTGCTTGCTATTGGCTTTCTTAGACAATTTCTGAGAAAAAGACTAGAAGACACGGCCGTAAGATATAGGTCACAAAAAGCGGTAGAGATTTTGGGTTATATTCTGCTCGTTATAGTCACTATATCGTTCTTCACAGGAAGTATTAAGGATTTTGCCTTAGCCATAGGATTACTTACCACAGGTATCGCCATAGCCCTAGAAGAGCTCATTTTAAGCATTGCTGGTTCATTCTACATATTTTTTGTAGGCGTCTACAAACCTGGTGATAGAATAGAAATCAATAATATAAAAGGCGATGTGATTGATATTGATAGCATATATACCACTATGATGGAAATTGGAGAATGGATTTCAAGCGATAATTATAGTGGCCGAATTGTAAAGCTTAGTAATGCTTTTGTTTTCAAAGGTCCCGTTTATAACTATTCAAAGGATTTTCCGTTCGTTTGGGATGAGTTTAATCTCCCTATTAAATATGACTCTGATATAGAACTAGCTAAGATTGTTGCCATTAGAATCGCATCTGAAACCCTCTCTGAGTACGTCTCACAGTCTATTTCAGAATGGAATCAAGTGGTGAATAAATATTACATAGAAAATGCCCAAGTGGAATCAACTTTAGCTATCACCATGACGGATAATTGGGTACAATTCAATCTTCGTTATATCGTAGACTATAAAAAAAGACGCTAAACGAAACATCTTCTAAATGAACTTATTGGAAAAGAAATTCAAAAGACCAATGGTAAAGTTCAGCTAGCTTCTGCCACTTTTGAAATCGTCGGCGTTCCTCCTATTCGGATAAATAAGTAGGGGGCTTCGAGAACCTCAGCCAGCCCTTCGAGAATCTGAAACTAGTGAATTTCAGATGGCCTACTCGTTTCACCTTGAATATCCTCTAGTTACATGTTGCTTTTAAAAAAACATGCCTGTTACTTAATTCCGTTTCATCGGGACTAAATAACAGGCTTGAATGGTATCAATAATTGTAACAGCATACTTTTATTAAAAGTCTTGCCGCATTCTTTAGCTTACATATCTGACTTGGCTGGCGAAGTTGTTGTGGTCATATCTCTCACACATACATATTTACCGTCACGTTTCTCAAAATAAGACATGTAATTACCATTGCTTGTTTCGCTGTCAGAGGCATCGAATTCAGTCCAAGAACCTACCTCAACTACCGTATTACCATCAGCAAATAGATCTACAACTTTATATACATTGTAAGCTCCTAGGGTATCTGTTGCTATATTTTTTGCAATATTATCCCTTATGGCTGCTCTGCCCACCAGAGGTTCTTTGTTTCGGCTATAACTTATGGCGTCCTCGCTATAATAAGCGGCCACAG
This sequence comes from Arcticibacterium sp., assembly GCA_047623945.1. Taxonomy (GTDB): domain Bacteria; phylum Bacteroidota; class Bacteroidia; order Cytophagales; family Spirosomataceae; genus Arcticibacterium. The sequence goes on from JBLHOT010000125.1 coordinate 3,623, forward strand.
CATCTGCGTCCATGGCTTTTTCTCCTGCTGCGTAGGCGTCTTCCATGGCTTGAATTTCAGTCGTTACTTTGTCCATGTCAATCGCATCCTCTGTCTCAGCAGGAGCGGAACAAGCTGAAATCGTTAATGCCGTAATTGCTAAAAATCCGAGTAATCTTAAATTTCTTTTCATTGCTAAGTTTTTTGGTTAAGTAATAAAAGTACGAATTACCGATGATAAAAACCCGTTAAATGCGTATACTTTATTGAGTGGTAGCTAGCCTAAGCCATTTGACAATCAGTTTACTAAGCATTGGTTTGGGGTTAGAATCTTTAATAACTTTCCTTTTAAATTTAGTTGAGAATAAGTCTCTCATCCCGAAAGGTAATAGGACTTTAGAAGTCAAATACTCGTAAGCCGCTTCTGCTTTTATACTTAATCATATTCGAAATCAAATGTGTTAAAATTGGCTAATATGATTATTACATCGGTAAGAATTCATTGCTGTTTGCCAATTCTACCAAACTATTAATTTTGTATCTTTAATCATTATCAGCCATTAGAAAAAAATCATGCGGAAAAGTCTGTGCCTACTTCCCCTATTTCTGTTTTTAAATTCATGTGCTGAAAAAAAACAGAATTTCGTATTCATTTTGGTGGATGACTTAGGGTGGACAGATTTAGGTTATTCAGGAAGTACATTCTATGAAACGCCCAATATAGACGCCCTAAGCAAAAAAAGCATTCAATTTACCCATGCCTATTCCTCTGGTTCCGTATGCTCCCCTTCTAGGGCATCTATTATGACAGGAAAGCATCCTACCAGATTAAATATTACAGATTGGATCCCTGGCAATGATCCTAAAAACCAGATGTTATTAGGGCCAAAGGATTTGGATGATCTACCTCTGGAAGAAACTACACTTGCCGAAGCTTTAAAAGCCAATGGATATAAGACGTTTTTTGCTGGTAAATGGCACTTGGGCAGCCAAGGCTACTTTCCAGAGCATCAAGGATTCGAAACCAATATAGGCGGCCACCATGCGGGTAGCCCTCCAGGAGGTTATTACACACCTTATAAAAACCCGAAACTCACCGACGGGCCAGATGGAGAATATTTGACTGATAGATTAACAAATGAATCCATTAGTTTCTTAGATACCATAGAGCAAAACCCATTCTTTTTGTTTTTGACCTATTATTCTGTGCATACACCTATTCAGCCAAACAAGGCATACATTGAAAAATTCAATAAAAAACTGGGCAAGCTTAAAAGTAAAGAAACGTCTTTCAGGCAAGAAGGCCTTGGAATTACCACTTTAGATCAAAGAAATACTGCATATGCCTCTATGCTTTATGCATTGGATAAAAATATTGGCCGGCTTATAGATAAATTAAAAAGAAAAGGATTGTATGAAAACACTACGCTGGTTTTCACTTCTGACAATGGTGGTCTTTCAACCCTTTCCAACGATAGAAATAGCAAAGCACCTACTTCCGTTCTTCCTTTAAGAGGTGGTAAAGGGTGGCTTTATGAAGGAGGAATTCGGATTCCTTTGTTGATTAAACCTGCAAATTATTCAGGTATAGTAAGAACGAGTGTTGAACCCGTAATTGGTCATGACTTTTACCCTACATTCCTTTCTTTAGCAGGAATAACAGCCGACAATTCTAATTTAGATGGAGTTGATTTAAGTCCAATACTAAAAGAGAACAAAACCATCGACAGGAAAGAGTTATTCTGGCACTACCCCCATTATCATGGCAGCGGCTGGACACCCGGAGCGGCACTCCTTCGAGGGGATTGGAAATTGATAGAATTTCATGAAACAGGAGTAATTGAATTATACAATTTATCACAAGACATTTCAGAATCAAATGACCTTTCATTGGCACACCCAGAAAGAGTAGTGGCACTTCAAAATAGATTACATGAGCTTCAAAAGTCAATGAAAGCAAATTCAGCCTCGCTCAACCCAGAATTTAAACCTACCAATAATAAATAACCCTTAAAACAATTGTTGCATAAAATCGCAATACTAAAATTAAATATCATATGGCCACAGATTACAATTCTATAGCTAAAGAATACCAAGCCTCAAAGATGCAACCTTGTCGTAAACACGTCGAAGCTTATTTCCTATTTAATTTAGTGGGAGATTTAACTAATAAAAATGTACTTGACTTAGCCTGCGGAGAAGGTTTTTATACCAGACAGTTAAAACTGAAAGGGGCAAACAATGTGGAAGGAGTAGATATTTCTAAGGCTATGATTCAACTAGCACAAAACCTTGAAAAGAAAGACTTTCTTGGGATTACCTATCATGAACATGACGTTTTAAACTTAGACTTGAATAAGAAGTTCGACCTTATAACGGCATCATACTTACTGAACTATGCCAAAAATGCAGAGGATTTGGTTCAATTCGGAAAGGTCATTTCAAAACACCTTAATCCTGGAGGTCGTTTTGTGACCATAAATAGTAATCCTAATCATAAAGCCCCAGTAAAAACGATGTTTAAATATTGTTTTACGCGTGAAAACGAAAGCTATTTAGAAGGAGGAGAAATAGCATATCGCTTTTACCAAGAAGATGGAAGTCATATTGAGGTGGTCAATTACCATCTAGAACAAAGCACCCATGAAGTAGCTTTAAAACAGGCTGGTTTATCAAACATTCAATGGCATGAAACCGAATTATCTCCTGAAGGGAAAGAGGCTTTTGGTGGTGCATTTTGGCAAGCTATCTTAGAAACTCAACCTGTCATAGGTCTTTCTTGTTCTAAAAGTATGTGAATTTAGCAAAGTTTAGGGTTTACCCACTGTTCTGAGTAAAGCTCCTAAGGAAGGTTCTTAACAATCCATAGAGAATCAAAATGAAATAAGAAAATCAAAGTAGATACAGTACTTTTCTTGTTTAACGACATTCTCCTAATTCAAATGAAATAGGTGGCCAAACTGAGTTGACATTAATCTATACCAATGCTGCAGAAAGTGGAGAACGTTGCAAAAAAGGATGGGATAAGTCTTATTTTCAACCTATAAAAGCCTACTTTTCAAAATAAAAACACACGCAGTTTCTTAGGGCAGCGAGGCCCGTTCTGCCCATTCAATCAAAAATGAGATTTTTAATTATTGTTTTATTTAGTATTTCATTTGGCAATGTGTATTGTCAAGACCTTTCAAACACAAAAACTAATGGCTACAAAGGACTTTGGTTTGAATTAAATCAAAAATACGAATACGGGGATAAGTACTCTGGTGCTCTGGGCACTTACACCGCCAAACATGTTCCATTAGCTATCTATGCAAAAGAAGTAGATAAGACATTCTTTGTGTATGGCGGAACCACTTCAGAAGACAAAAAACACTTGTTGTGCATGATTGGAACCTTTGACCATACGACAGGCATGGTTTCTAAACCAACGGTGGTATATGACAAACAGGGCATTGACGACCCTCATGATAACCCTTCGCTATTAATAGACGACGCAGGCTTTATTTGGGTATTCATAAGCGGTAGAGGGAAAACCCGTCCTGGTTTTAAATACAAAAGTAAACAGCCTTATGATATCAACGAATTCTTCCAAGTAACAGAAGAAGAGATGACCTATCCGCAACCATGGAATACAGAGCATGGGTTTTTCCATTTTTTTACAAAATATACGGGAGTCCGTCAGTTATATTATGAGACAAGTAAAGATGGGTTGACTTGGACAGAAGATAAAATGCTGGCTGCCATCCCAGAAAAGGCGGGCGAAAAGTCTGGACACTACCAAATCAGCAACACTTTTGAGGATAACGTGGTGGCCACATTTCTTAATCGCCATCCAAATGGAAATGTCGACAAGCGAACTGATTTATACTATATCCAGTCCAAGGATTTTGGCGAAAATTGGACCACCGTTGATGGCAAAGAATTAAAATTGCCTCTTGGACAACAAACAAGTCCTGCCAGGGCTGTTGATTATGCAAGTAAAGGCAAAAACGTTTATCTAAAAGACATGGCCTTTGATACTGATGGTAAGCCAGCCTGTTTATATATCCGCAGCAATGGCCATGAACCAGGGCTTGGAAGTGCACCCTACGAATGGTGTCTAACAAAATGGGATGGAAAAAAATGGCGTACTTCCTTGATAACAAACTCCGACCATAATTATGATATGGGTAGCCTCTATATTTCAGAAGATGCATGGCATATAGTAGGACCTACAGAAAAAGGGCCACAGTTATGGGGAGTGGGTGGTGAAATTGCTATCTGGGAATCAACAGATATGGGTGAGACCTGGGAAAAGCTAAAAACGATAACAAAAGATAGTGAGTTAAGTCATTCCTATGTACGCCGACCTGTAAATTTCAAAGACCCATTTTCCTTTTTCTGGGCAGACGGACATTCTCATAAATTAAGTAAATCAGAGTTGTATTTCGGTAACTTCAAAGGCGAAACTTGGAAATTACCCTATCACATGAAAAACGATTATGAAAAGCCTATGAGAGTAAGATTGGTTGGTGATTAAGGCTATAAGAAATCGATGCTTAAGCTTTTTCATATGGCTTATTGTGCCATAATGAGCATATATTAAGTTCATTATATATATACATTACCCTATCATTTCTTAAACTGTTTTCGTACAATTTCAAAGTTTATTAGGCATAATCGGCTTAGGACAAAAGAGCTTTACCTAGTGGCATACTAAATCATTTTAAGGCATCAAAAAACTTTGATTAGTTACAGCGATAAGCTTTATGTGATTAAAGTATCCTCCCTTTTAGTGTGAATAATAAAAAACATGAAAACGATTTACACAAAACTTTCATCAATGGCAAAAAGCATTTATTCCCAAAAATAAAGAGTCTAACTTCGGAGATTGTAACTATTCAGGTCAATAATTCAAGTTTGTAGTTTCTTTATTCACATGTTGAATTGACTTTTTTCAGTTGGCCTTAAATCACGCAGTTTATGCACAAATGATGATAAGTAAGTCTTTGATGTTA
>JBLHOT010000126.1:0-8536 GCA_047623945.1 Arcticibacterium sp.
AATTTTATTTCAACAAAAATAGCGACTCTTAGCCAATCCGAAAGGAAAATGAGTCACAAACAGGATATGTTTGTTTTTATGGAACTGACTATCCTCCTTTATGAATAGTAAACTGCTGGAGAAGTCCAAAGAAATAATCTCCAAGAGAAGAGCCATGATCGCCGCCTTCAGTAGGGATGAGTTCTACATCGGTAGTTCCATTATTTTTCATAGCTTCAAACGCAGTTTGAGAATTTATAAACGGCACAAAAGTGTCACTGTCACCATGATATAGTTTAGTGATTGCATTTGGTTTCCAGTTAAATATATCATTATCTGCCACAGCAGCTGTTAGTTCAGGATAAGCATTAGTATTAAAGTCGGATTTAAACTGATCCGTAAGAATGGTGTCAAAACTTACATCAATTTCAGCCTTGTAACCGTTTGTCTCAATTAATGAAGCAAAAGGCTCCTTGAAAAAATAGGAATTAGGCTTATCTAAGCCATAAATTTCTCTATAGGTTTCTAGTACCCAAAGGTATGAGCGGTTATTGCCTACAATACCACTGCTGCTTTCATTTACTAGTTTTTTAAATGTTGCGGTTTTATTATATGCTCCTGCTCCTAAAACAGCCACTTTGACCTGAAGTTTATCACTCAGGTTTTCTTGAATCCATTTTTGGGTTGACATTGCTGCATAGCCACCTTCAGAATAGCCTCCAAGCATTAAGGTACTATTCCAGTCTATTCCTAAATCTTTAAGAAGTTCTGTCACCGCTAGTAGGAAGTCTGCATTGGGCTCCGCCAAGCCTCTATAATGCTCATAAGGATGAGATAGATTTTTGCTTTCACCATATCCCACATAGTCTGGCATACCAATCACAATGCCCGTCGAAGCCATAAATGCCCCAAGACTCGTTTCTGTTTCTAGTTTAAAATAGGAGGGGGCGTCGGCTTCATTACTTAAAGTGCCATGATGTAATCCACCAATGGCTAATCTACTTTCTGGAAAATCCGTTGGAATAATGACTGCTCCAGAAGCTAAAATCGTATTTCCGTTTACATCTTTGGTTTCATAGGTGATTTTATGCTGCTCTATGCCTGACTGTACAAAAAGAAGAACCTGACTTGAGTTATCTCCAAAAGCACCTGAGATTTGACTTTTAAAAGCTTCTCTTTCTAAGGTGCTTACCAACACATCAGATTTGAGGTATTGGTTTTCAATAACTACGTCCTCCTCTGGAGTGCACCCCGATAAATATATAACAATGAAAAGGTATAGTATTGTTCTAATGGAGTTTTTCATTTTTCGTAAAACCCTCTGAATTTATCCAGAAGGGTGTTTAAAGTTTCTAATTCTTCCTTTGACATGTTGTTTGATGAAAACTCAGACAAGTTCAATGCTTCATTTACCACCTTTAAGAAATTGCTTCCTTCCTCTGTGATCATAACGTCACAGGCTCTCCTATCGTCCGCCCGAAAACTTCTTTTCACAAAACCCTTGTGTAATAATTTGTCAACCAGCCTGGAGGCATTCGACATCTTATCTAGCATTCTTTCAATGATGCCGTTGATAGTGATAGGTTCTGGATAATACCCCTTCAAAATTCTAAGGACATTATATTGCTGATAAGTGAGGTCAAACTGCTTTAAAGTCTTGTATTGGCTATCGCTAATCTTATTGTTCGTAAACATGATGTTTACGAAAGTCTTTTCGATTGGGTTTTTAAAGGCCTTGGTTTGTTTAATATCTTTTTCTAATGTCATAACTTTGTGAACAAGCGGAAGGCTTTTGATGTTTTTGGTACCAAAAAGTGCTTTGTCTTCGTGCTAAATTGTATTAAACGAATAAAAGACCTCCTTTAGTTCTATATATGCTTACTTTATCCTTACCGCTCATCTTAGGTTCTGGCTCTCCAAGAAGACAAGAAATCATGCAAAATGCTGGTTTTAACTTTTCAGTGCTAATAAAACCCACAGATGAAACTTTCCCAGAAAGTATGGATGTCCATGAAATTCCAGTTTTTTTAGCCAAGCAAAAATTGTCTGAATTTGGCGAAGAGTTCAACGATAAAATAGTGCTCTGTGCAGATACCGTAGTTATTCTGAATGGCCAAGTACTCAATAAGCCGGCGGATGAAAATGAGGCTAAAGAAATGCTGCAAAAACTTAGCGGCCATAAGCATACTGTGGTCACAGGAGTGGCTTATAAAGTTAGTGATACGGTGTCTTGCTTTAGCGATACATGCTTAGTTCATTTTAGTAAACTCACGGATGCTGAAATAGACTACTACATTAAAACGTGCAGACCTATGGATAAAGCTGGAGCATACGGGATCCAAGACTTTATAGGAATGGTTGGCGTCAGGAGCCTTGAGGGTTCATTTTATACCGTTATGGGGCTACCCATTCATAAAGTGTATGAGCATTTAAAACCTTTTGTTTCTTTCTGATTTTAGCTTTGCCGGTGGCTGGACAGGGAATACAAAGCCCGAAATTCTTGTTAGTTATTTGATTAACGTCAATCTTTGCCAACTCAAATCTGGAATATGAAAAAAGACGATGTGGTCATTTATTTAAACGAGGAAGATGCCAAAGTGTATGTGAAGGTGCCTGATGGTTTAGAGACACTTTTTCAATTGCAAGACTTACCAGGGAAAATTCTACAAGAGGCTGTTCATAATAAAGGATTACATGACTTCGATTTAACTGGGCTAAAAGACGGGAACTATTTTGTTTATGTTCATCAAGAGGACTATATCCGATCTAAGAAAATAGTTTTAGGGTATCAGCCTTAGTGGTGATGTCCATCAATATGTACAAACTAGTCCTATTTCTTTATCTCTTTTCGTGTTCTTGTTTTGGCCAAGATACCACCACTAACGCCTCCGGATGGCTCCTGAAAGCAGGCTTTGCAGGGAAAGTGAATAGCGTTAGTAGTACTAGGAATTTTGATTTTATACTTGGCGGGGAAATAGCCATTGGTGATAGGTTTTCTGTTTTGGCTGGCGGTGCCATTGAAGTTAATACATCCTTAAATACGGCCTATTCACCTTTCTTTTTGGAAGGTCGTTATTTTCTAGAGAAGGATATCCTTGATGCCTCTAGTGATGTTCTTACCAGTAACCTTCTATTTTCGGGTTCATATATTTCTGTTGGACTTAGGTATATAAAAGAAAGGCCTTCTGGCTATGTTGCCTCTGCTTCTGAATTAAGCTATTTTAGAAATGAGGAGGAGCAGCTGCTGCCAAACTATGGTATTGATATTAAATTAGGAAGACAATATTGGGGACTCTTAGATTTCGGCGTTTTAGCAGGGATCGATGCCGCGACAGAAAAGGTGTCTTTTGATGAAAATAGAGGTGCTTTTCTTTTGAAACCGAATAACATTATTGGCGTCTCGAGTTACTTTAACTTTCATCTTCCTTTTGCAGGCTTTAAAAATAGAGTCTTTTATAAACCCGACTATGAGGTTATGGAGTGTGTTACAGATTATAAGCAATTTATAAAATTTGGACTTCAAGATGTTTTTAGTTTTACTAATGCTGGCATTTACTTTAACCCAGAAATAGGCTATGAAAGAGCAATTGCTCAAACGGGTTTGGCTTTTAACGTAACTACGGAGCTTGTGTTTTCCAGACGTAAGGCCTATGAAGTGGAGTCTTATGGATACAATGCTCTTGATGGTGCAAGCCTTGATTCTAGTCAAAGTAGGGTACCCGTTTATTCTGAGAGGCATTACCTTAATCAGAGTGTTAAGTTTTCTATGAATCCGCAATTGAGATGGTATTTTCTTCAAAAACGTAAACTTGCCAAAGGCGAAAATATACTCCCTTTAGAAGGGGTTTTCCTCTCAGTAGATGCGTCTTATGCTACAGGTTCACTAGAGGTGTTTAGAGATTCTTGGAGTTTTGACAGGGGCAGTGCTTTTGCCTTTGGAGGAGGTGTGGGGTATCAAAAACTACTGTTTCAAAAAGTATTGATGGAATTGAGCATAAGTATGCTATACGGTAATTCATTGGCCAGCCTAGATGAAAAGGAGCTTCAAAGAAAAGGAGGTCTCAAGTTTTACTGGGTTAAATAGCAAAGAGAAATGCCTGCGTTTTTTTCAAAATTGCTATCTTTAAGAAAAAACTAGATGCCCGAAAAGAAAGTACTTTTTTTAGATATGGACGATGTTATGGCAGATACAGCCATGGCATTTCTTAAAGCCTATAATGAATATTTTAAAACAAGCTATACCAAGGACCAAGTAAAAGAAGGAACCATCTGGCAGGATGAGATAGTAGCGAATTACAAAGAGATTAGAGGAGTCATCTTTAAGCCTGGTTTTTTTAGAGATATTGAGGTTATGCCAGGGGCAGTGGAGGTAGTAGAAGCTTTGAATGATAAATATGATGTCTTTGTAGCTTCAGCAGCTATGGAGTTTCCTACATCACTTAAAGACAAGCATGATTGGTTAAATGAACATTTCCCTTTTATTCACTGGAAAAACATGATCATGTGTGGGGTAAAGAGTATCTTAAAGGGTGACATTCTTATTGACGATCATCTTAAAAACCTAAGTGTGTTTGATGGTCAATCCATTCTTTTTGACGGTATTCATAATCAACACATAGATGGCTACGAACGCGTAATGAATTGGAATGAGGTTGGAGAACTACTATTATAAAACACTCTGGGATGAATAAAGTGTTTCTGTTTTTTGGAGTTTTAATCATTCACATCGCGGCTGCTTTACTTTCAATAGAAAGTTTAAAAATAGTATCTAAGGTGGTATTGATGCCTGTTTTGATTTGGACTGTATTTGCGGAAAGGAAATCATATCCCCATGTCAGTATATTAATATTGGCTTTGGTGTTTTCTTGGCTGGGGGACGTTCTTCTCATTTTTGATGGCCAGCTATATTTCATATTAGGTCTTGGGGCTTTTTTATTAGCACATTTAGCGTATATCTTCATTTATGCCAGGCATGCAAGTTTAAAGTTGCTCCGCTTATGGCCCTTTCTGGGTTTTGTTGGTTTGTTTTGTTTCGGAGTTTTAAAGGACTCCCTCCCTCCAGATTTATCGGTACCTGTTTATTTTTATATGGGTGTAATTTCTTTGATGGCCTATATGGCTTCATGCCGGAAAGTAGAAGGAGGTGGTTATGAGTATGTTTTGATTGGTGCGGTTTTATTTATTATTTCAGATGCCTTTATTGCTGTTAATCAGTTTCTTGCAGTCGTTCCCTTTTCGGTATTTTGGGTGATGAGTACCTATGGTCTCGCCCAGTTTTTGATAGTCCATGGTCTATTAAAAAAGAATTTGAAGGTCTCATAGATTGACTTAGAATTGTGTATCGATTAATTCAGAAAGTGGTGTTTGAATTAGAAATAAAATATCGTACTTTTGCAACCCAATTTATAACTTAATAGAAATAAGCAATGTACGCAATCGTAGAGATCGCAGGCCAGCAGTTTAAAGTAGAAAAGGGCCGTTACATCTTCACTCATAGATTAGAAGGTGATTCGGACGCTGAGCTTGTATTTGACAAGGTACTCCTTGTAGATAATAATGGAACGGTCACAGTAGGTGCCCCAACCATAGAAGGTGCTAAAGTGAAAGGCACTATTTTAGAACATCTTAAAGGCGATAAAGTTATCGTATTTAAGAAAAAGCGTAGAAAAGGCTACCAGAAGAGCAATGGTCATCGTCAGTATTTGACGAAATTGATGATCAATGACATCGTAGCTTAATTTAATTTTCATTCAATGGTTTTTGGTCTTCTTGTAAGACAAACCTTTAACCAAAAATATTCAATACAATGGCACATAAGAAAGGTGTAGGTAGTTCGAGGAACGGACGTGAGTCGGAAAGTAAGAGATTAGGAGTTAAATTATTTGGTGGACAAGCAGCTATCGCTGGTAATATAATTGTTCGTCAGCGTGGCACTCCTCATAACCCAGGTCAAAACGTGGGTCTAGGACGTGACCATACATTGTTCGCATTGACAGATGGCGTGGTTTCTTTCAAGAAAGGACGTGACGGAAAGTCTTTTGTACATGTGTTGCCTGCTGAGGCGTAAGCACATTACAATCAAAATATAGGAAAAGCCAAATTCAGAAATGAGTTTGGCTTTTTTGCATAAACTACTTATACTTAGAGTTTTTCTATAAAATCTACTACCGCAGCGGTGTATTTGCCAGGCTCCGAGCTCATTGGAGAATGTCCACTTTGCTCAAAAATAATGAGTTCCTTCTGTGTACTGCTTACTTTTTGAAAGGCGTCCTCTCCCAATGCCTTAGGAACCACAAAGTCGTAAGCCCCCCATAAAAAAAGGCAAGGTTTTTCTATCAAGTATAATTGATCGGTGAAGGCAGTAGTTTCTATTTCTGGCGTGAGAATGTTGTTTGCCGAGTTGCCAGAGATAAATGAACTTAACTGGTTTATGGGTGAAAAGAGAAGCACCTTGATATCTTCAAAACTCCCTTCTCCAGTAGCTAAAATGCCATCATTGGCCAACGTACCTTCTGCCTCAAAACCCTTTGTATTAATTTCACCCCCTTCGTCCAAACTAATATTGTCTTTGTCTATGCTAGCCACCCAGTCTAATATTTCGGTCCAATAATCTGTGGAGTTTCCTCGGGCTATTTGCTCCTCTGCCACGTTTTCGAAGAGCTCTATGGCCGAAGTATTTAAAAAGGGAATATCATGTGCTCCATCGGCCTCTATCCAGCCAGCTACATTTTTTTGATATGCAGGATTCACCATAAAATGTGTGCCTACGGTTCCTCCCCAGCTATGGCCATGTAAAATTATCTTCTTCTCTTGGCCAAATTTACTTTTCAGAGTTCTGACCACTGCATCCAAATCTGCTGACATTTGTGCCACGGTTAAAACATCGCTTTGGTCTTTCCCCTGTGACATTCCTTGGCCTCGCTGGTCCCAGTAAGCCATTAGGTACTTTTCTTCCAGTTCATCCTTCCATGTACCTAAGCGGTACTCTAATCCGTTACCACCTGGTCCTCCATGAATAATGACTATTATTTTATCTGAACTAGAATTTCCATGAAGATATACAGGCATATCAGCTCCTTGGAAAGATACATTAATGGTTTGCTTAAAGCTTTCCAGCTCAAGGCTCTCGCAGGCCATAAATAGGAAGGATGTAAAAAGTAGGAGTATGTTTTTCATTAGAATCTTAGACCTAGTTCAATAGCCGGTAGTGGGAGTATTGTACTATTGTAATTGAATAAAAACTGACTGGAGGCATTCAAATACCAACCTTTAACTTTCTCGTTTTTGACCTTCACACGGCCTATGCCCATCTTGAATTCTGGAGCAAAATATCCTCTCCCTTTAATTCCAGAATTCTCGGAAATTGTAGTTTCATTGGCATCATAAACGTTTCTGATAAAACTATGATAATAACCTGCACCCATAGCCACGGTAAACGTTCTTCTGTGGTTATTGATTTTTTTATATTGGAGATTTGCTTTTTCAAAAACGCCCAGGTGTCCACCTGGATCTAGGTAAAAACCTATGGTAGGGTTAAGTTCTAAACGTTTGGTTTTGAACTTCGTGAGCGTGTTGCCTCTTTTAGTTCTGGACTTTATCTTTATTTTTTCCAATAAGCCATATTCTAATCCAAGGTTTAAACCAGGATTGGTCACTAGGTTTCCATAAAAACCAGCTGTAAAATTCATCTTTGGCCAGTCGGGTTCGCTATTGAGTACTTTCTGAGCATTACTAAAGACTGGAAAAAGAAAGAGTAATAAGAGTGTTTTTTTCAAAGGGAGAGGAGACGTTCAATGATCGAATAACTAACAAACTCATAGTGTCAAAAAAATATTGCTCACAAAACTTATTAGTAGGTTTTTATGTTCTACATCAGAATAGAAATAAAACTGACGATGCTGAAAAGAAATACAATGATTTATACGGAGTTAAGCCCAAACCCTAACTCTATGAAGTTTGTTCTTAATTACGAATTGGTGCCTGATGGTCTGTCTTTTGACTATCCTGATATGGCAGCTACTTTGGACAAAGAAAAGGCTTCTCCATTAGCTTCAGATTGTTTTCAGTTTCCGTTTGTCCAGCGAGTATTCCTTGCTTCTAATTTCATCACCATCACTAAAGATGATGAAATAGAGTGGGAAGAGGTTTTGGGAGATTTTAAGAAATTTCTTAAAATCTATTTTGATGATGAAAACCCTGTCTTCGCTCAATCTACTATAGACAATAATACGCTAATCGTAGACGCTAATGATTCAGAGTCTGTAGGTAAAATTAAGGCTGCATTAGACCAATATGTCCGTCCGGCAGTGGAGTCTGATGGTGGAGCTATTAATTTTGTTGACTTTGATGAAGAGTCTGGTAAAGTCACGGTAGTGCTTCAGGGTTCATGCAGCGGATGTCCTTCAGCGACAGTTACTCTAAAAGATGGAATTGAGCGTCTTTTAACCAGTATGGTGCCTCAGGTTAAAGAGGTAGTGGCTCAAGAAGCCTAGTCTAGTTTTTCCAGTGCTAGTTTTAGGAGTTCTTGTTCACGCTTTTTTTGAAGAAGTGAGGGAGG
>JBLHOT010000127.1:0-8108 GCA_047623945.1 Arcticibacterium sp.
TGGTACTTGGATCAAACCTGGGAGAGTAGGTAAATGCCACATTTTTATACAGGCCTCATACGTTAATTCGTGTGAGGCTTTTTTTGTGGTTTGTCTAGAAAATCATTTAAAAACCCAGAGTATCTTGCTGCTTGAAGTATACTGAATGCCTAGTTTGGAATTCCTTTTGGCGATAAGCAGTCCTGGGAGAACAGCGGACGGAGTTTCGATAAATGAACTTGGCCAGACCCTACATTTTTATACTTGCCTTATAGCTTAAGTCGTATGAGGCTTTTTTTGTGAATAATTGGTAGCCTTTTAAAGGCTAACCTAGAGGAAGTTCTCTATATAATTCTGTGCGATAACCAGTGGACGTCTCTATAAATTCGCGACATTGAAGGCTTGTAAAAGTAAATTGAGCCTTAAATCTTTCAGCCGAGTAATACGCAACAACGTCCTGCCATACGAACTCGGGAATATTTGAGGCAATAGTTATATGTGGTTCTTTGCTGTAGTGGGTTTTTTAAATATTTTCTCCTTTGCACCATTGTACAAACGAGTCTATGAAGCCTTTAAACTCTATTGACTTTTCAACTTTTAAATATAAGGTTCGACTTTTGGGGTAGAAACCGAAACCTTCAACAGTTATATGGAAGGAAGGTTGTTTAGAGAAAAACTGTGATACATTAGTATGGAAGGCATTTGCTCTGGGTTCTATTATTTTGTGAGACAAGAGAGAGATGTGAGCGGGGTAATCTGTGTATCGGTGTTGGCCAAATAGTGAGAGATAGAATTTTTTAATCGCCTTACTCTTTCAATGAGTTCTCTAGGAGGTGAAATTAGCACTCGGAATTCATTGACAACTGGTATTTCAAAGCCTAGTTGCAGTTGTTGATTGTTCATGATTATTTTTCTATTTTTAGTTCTAAAACACTATCTTCCATGAGAAAGCCATTTCCAATATTAATATCTTCATTTTTAATATGCTCGAAGCCTAAAGCCAAATAGAACTTATGGGCATTATTAAACCTATTTACGTTTAGACTCAATATGGTTTGCCCTTGTTTCAGAGAAATGACTGTTATATGTTCAACCATTTTACTTCCATATCCTTTCCCTTGAGTTTCAGGTAGTAAATATAGCTTATGGATTTTTGTTGTAGGTTTGTCCCTGTAGTTCAGTTGGTAGGATAAGTATCCTATATCTCTTTCGTTTTCACTTACCAGTAGTATAACATGTTGTTCCTCTGATAACTGTTTTTTTAATGATTTCTCAGAATACATCATATGAAGCATATATTCAATTTGTTCTGGCGACAGTATACTGCTGAAAGTAGGCGGCCAAATTGCTTTGGCTAAAATTTGTATTTTTGGGAAATCTGCTTCTTCTGCCTTTTTAAACGTAATCATTGTATAAAGCTAATACTGGTCACTAGAATTTTCTAATGACCAGTAAATTAATAACGATCTAGGCTTTTATGGCTCTGGGTTCTAAATCAGTCAAGTCTGAAATATTAACAGGAAGGCCGCTTTCTATACTTTTCCTTGCTGCTACACCAATGAGGATAGCCATAGCACCATCGCGACTACCGGCCGCTTGACGAAACTGGTCTTTTCCGTCATCGTTAAAGACTTTGGCACGGAGCCTAGCATCTCCGCCGCCGTGACCTTCAGATTGAGGTATTTTGATATATTTAATGTCGCCGAAATTCTTATTGATCATGATTTCATCATACTTCGGTCTATCCATTTTACCAGATTCTTTAATCCAAGCGTCTATTCTTCCTTTGGTACCATTAAAGGCTATCCTGTAGCCTTCATAAGGAGAATAAGTGGTGCAGGAGTAGCTTACATTTACGTTGTTGGCGTAATGAATGGTAGCAGCCATCTTATCATAAATATCTACATCTTCTCTAAAGACGCAGCCATCACGATCATAACCATCATAAGGATGATTGTTTACGTATAGCTCCGTGAGGTATTCACTTTTCGTGATATCCCAGAAAAATGGACAAGTTTTTTTATGTTCACAAGTTCTACAATTTGTCCCTCTGAATTCACTGTTCTTACCGTAATGTTCTAAAGAGCCTTGAGCATATACTTTTGCCGGTTCAGATTCTAACCACCAGTTAAGTAAATCAAAGTGATGAGAAGCTTTATGCACCCACAAAGAGCCACTATTCTCTGTTTTTCTATGCCACCTTCTAAAATAGTCGGCCCCGTGACGCACATCGAGATACCAATGAAAGTCTACAGAGGTAACCTCACCTATTTCGCCAGATCTTATAAGTTCATATATCTTTTGACGGTGTGGAGAATAGCGATAATTAAATGTTACGGTAACTTTTTTGCCAGTTCTTTGTTCGGCGTCTAGAATGTTTTGGCATTTTGATTCATCGGTGGTCATTGGCTTTTCTGTGACAATATCTGCTCCCATTTCCATTCCTTTAATGATGTACTCGTCATGCGTAGAATCCATAGTGGTCACCACCAAAATGTCAGGCTTTTTCTCATGCATCATTTGATAAAAGTTGGTATAGGTATCTACTTTTTGAGTGAGATACTTTTGAGCCGTTTTTACTCTACCTTCGTTTATATCACAGATACCTACAAATTCTACCAAGTCACTGAATTCTTTCATGACTGGGTTTCCCCACATGCCTATGCCTCTTACTCCGGTGCCAACTATGGCTACTTTCTTTTTTAATGCTACAGCCTGGGCCATGACCTCCGCTAGAGGAATGGCGGCCAAGGCCGCTGCTGTTAGGGATGTTTTACTAATAAAATCTCTTCTTTTCATGTTTTATAGGGTTGCTTGAATGTCAATTCTTTAATTAAGTTAAACAAATATTTTCAAAAGGTTGACCGTCATCGGTCTGGGATATAAAATAAAAAGGTGATGACTGAATCACCATCTTTTTGAACACCATATTTTGGACAATAGGCTAATTTCTTAAGTCCTTTATAAGGGCTAATGCATCTTTGACTTTAAGCGAAAGGCCTGCAAAATCCTTATTCGCAAGTATATCTTTAGATATGAGCTGAGAGCCCATTCCAACACAAGTCACTCCAGCATCAAACCATCCTTTGAGATTCTCTCTATCTGGTGAGACTCCTCCTGTAGGCATGATGCTCGTCCAGGGCTGCGGACCTTTTATTCCTTTGACGAACTTAGGTCCATATAAATCGCCGGGAAATAGCTTTACTATTTCGCAACCTAATTCCTCAGCTCGAGCTATTTCTGTTAGACTTCCGCAGCCAGGAGACCATAAAACCTTTCTTCGGTTACAGACTATGGCTATGTCTTCTCTAAGAACAGGGGTCACTATGAAGTTGGCTCCAAGTGCCATATAAAGAGACGCAGAAGCTGCATCTGTAACAGAACCTACGCCGAGTATCATACCGGGTAATTCCTTGAGAGCATATTTGTTTAATTCTCCAAAAACTTCATGTGCGAAGTCTCCACGACTAGTGAATTCCATCAACCTGGAACCTCCATCATAACAAGCCTTTAAAACTTTTTTAGATAGTTCTATGTCGGAATGAAAAAACAAAGGCACCATGCCATTTTCTTTCATCACTGCTGCTACTTCTAACCTTGTATATTTTGCCATTTTTCTCTATTTGAGTTAATATTTACTAAGTATTACTATCTAGCTACTCTACCAGAAGCATCTCCACTCATAAGTTTTTCTACTTCAGAAACAGTGACCAAGTTGGCGTCGCCTTTTATTGTATGTTTCAAACAAGAAGCGGCCACGGCAAAATTTAAAGCATTTTGGTCATCTTCAGGGTATTTTAATAAACCGTAAATAAGACCCCCCATAAAGGAATCACCGCCACCCACTCTGTCCACAATGTCTGTGATTTGGTACTGAGGTGATTCAAACTTTTTTGTACCATCATACATCACACCAGCCCAAGTATTATGAGATGCCGAAATAGAACCTCTTAACGTGGTTATTACTTTCTTGGCCCTAGGAAACTTGTCCATCATTTGCTTGCAAACAGACAAAAAGGCGTCTGCCGTTACGTCATGTCCTTGAGTGGTAATGTCTAGACCTTCTGGTTTAATGCCAAAGTGTTTTTCTGCATCTTCTTCATTTCCAAGAATGATGTCGCAATACGAAGTCAATTCTGTCATGATAGCTTCTCGATCGCCACCGTAATTCCAAAGTTTGGCCCTATAATTTAGGTCTGTAGAGATAGTGATACCTTTAGCACTAGCGGCTTTTACAGCTTCCAAACAAGTATCCGCAGCAGACTGCGAGATAGCTGGTGTAATGCCTGTCCAATGGAACCATCCTACGCCGTCAAAAACTTGATCCCAGTCTACCATACCGGGTTTAATTTCACTAACTGACGAACCAGCTCTGTCGTAAACTACTTTGCTTCCTCTAGATACTGCTCCCGTTTCTAGGAAGTAGATACCTAATCTTTCTCCTCCAAAAACAATATTGTCAGTATTCACTCCTCTCTTACGCATCTCCATTAGTGCACATTCACCAATGTCATTTTGTGGTAACCGAGTAACGAAACTTACTGGAACTCCATAATTGGCCAGGGATACAGCTACGTTAGATTCTCCACCTCCATAAACCACATCAAAACTGTTGGTTTGTGAAAATCTTAAAAACCCGGGAGGTGAAAGACGTAACATTATTTCACCGAAAGTGACTACTTTTTTCATTGTATTCTACTGTATTAAAGTTTACTTATTTTTTAAATTATTATCAAAAACCAAAATAGGTTTTGGTGTTATTATATGAAATGTCTTGAATAACCTTTCCCGTCCATTTGATGTCATTGGGCATAAGTCCTTTTTCAATATCATTCCCGAATAGATTACACAAAATTCTTCTGAAATATTCATGTCTTGGGAAAGAAAGGAAACTTCTAGAATCAGTCAACATTCCAACAAAACGACTTAGTAGTCCCATGTTTGAAAGGATGTTCATTTGCTCCTCCATAGCATCTTTTTGATCCAAAAACCACCAGCCCGAGCCAAACTGAACCTTTCCAGCCACAGAACCATCATTGAAATTACCAATCATGGTTGCTATTGTAGCGTTATCGCCAGGATTTAAATTGTAAATAACCGTTTTCGCCAACTGATTTGTGTTATCTAATTTATTTAAAAATTTTGAAAGGGCTTGTGCTTGTGGCCAATCTCCTATACTATCCCATCCAGTATCAGGGCCCAATTCCCTTAATCCTCTTTTGTTATTATTTCTCAAAGCTCCTAAATGGAACTGCTGAACCCATCCTAAATCTGAATACATAAGCCCTAAAAAATGGAGTATCGCAGATTTAAATTCTAGGGCTTCTTCTATGGAGGCTGATTGGCCGTTCAATACTTTTTTGAAAACTTTATCGGCTCCTTCATTTGTGAAATCAGAAGAATAAATTTGCTCTAAGCCATGATCCGAGATACGGCATCCGGTTTCTTTAAAAAATTCTGCTCTTTTTCTTAAGGCCTTTTGAAGGCCATCAAAATCTTTGATTTCTGAGCCTACTATTTGTCCTAATCGGTTTATAAACGTATAGAAATCTGCATTTTCAATAAGAATAAATTTATCTGGACGAAATGCTGGGAACATATTAACCCCTGAATTGTCATAGGCCACATGATGCTCTAAAGTATCTAATGGGTCGTCTGTAGTGCAGACCGTTTCCACATTCATTTTAGACAAAAGTCCTTGTACTGAGTATTCCTTTGTTTGAAGTTTGGACGAAGTTTCTTGATATATCCCTAAAGCAGAATCTGAATTAAGAATACTTTCAATGTCAAAATATCTTTGAAGCTCTAAATGAGTCCAGTGGTATAAAGGATTTCTAAGCGTATATGGAACCGTCTCAGCCCACTTTTGAAACTTTTCTTTAGCAGATTTATTACCCGTGCAAAAGGCTTCGTCTATACCGTTGGCTCTCATGGCTCTCCATTTATAGTGGTCGCCTGCCAGCCAAGCGTGACTAATATTGTCAAAATTGATATCATGCAGTATTTGGTCCGGAGGAAGGTGATTATGATAATCAATTATAGGCATGCCTTTGGCAAACTCGTGATACAAAGTTTCTGCCGTTTTTGTCTCTAGGAGAAAGTTGCTGTCCAGAAATTTTTTCATCGTTATTAAATTGTTCTCTTCTTAAGTTAATATTTGAATGCTTGCCTTGCGAAAAGAATCCATTTGCCATCGACCTTCACCCAAGTGGTGAGAACATCCAGCTGTACCTCGATGGATTTTTCAGGAATATCAATGCTGGCATCCATCACATGTCTCACCCAGGCAGTTTCACCCGAGACTCTGATAGTTTGTTCAGATATTTCGAAGGTTTTATAATCGTTTTTTCCAGTTAACAAGACTTCCATGAATTCTGATCTGTTTTCAATCGTACCTGTGGAATGGCCATATGTCAACTCTGGATGAGTAATAGCTGAAAGATTAGCCTTTGTAGGATTTACTAGAGCCTCACCTAATGAATTAACGGCATTAGATATTGCGACAATCTCTGTGTCTCTACTTACGGAGAGCTCTTCAGGGCTGTCTTGGCTTTGACAGGCCCAAATATTAAGGCCAATAAGGAGCAATAAAATCTTTTTCATGTAGGATGTTTGGTCTTTTGAAAGGGCGAAGTTATTTATTCTAAATGAAAGCAACAAGTTATTTCAACCGATTGCAATATATCTTTAATGCTAAAAAAAGGAGTAATTATCATGATAGGAGCCTAGAGTGCTTCCACGCCTTAAAATTTGGCGATTGCTTCTATAACTGCCTCGTTTCCCTCTACCATATTTTTGGGTTTCGGATGTTCAGAATTGAAAACACTCAAGCTTCTCTGGTTTAGAATTACATTTTTTCTTTCATCAAATAGCCCTGATTCGCTATCAATCACTGGCTTAAGACCTAGATTGGCAGCAAGGAACGAATAGGCGGCTTGTCTTTTGGATGGGCCATAGTCATGTTTTTCATCTGGAAGGTGCACATTCTTTATGTTCTCTTCTGCTTTGAAAAAGGAATAGATCCTTTTTATATGAGGTATAGCTATTTCAGGATTATGCTTTGTCCAATCATCTCCGTCCGAAATAAGCAACATTGGCTTTGGAGCCATGCAGGCCGCAATTTCCACATTGGTAGTCTTGTGTTTTTTTCTAACATGAATGGGCATCCCACTTTCGCATAGACATCCGCCGAAAAAGTAGGAGGAAACCATAACCACAGGGACAGAAACACTTATACGGTCGTCAATAGCAGATAATAAGAATGTTTGCGTTCCGCCTCCAGATTCCCCGGTCATAGCTAATCGTTCTGTATCCACTCCGGGGATTTGTGAAATAAAATCTAAGGCTCGTGTGCCCATAATTAACTGAGCTTTTAGCACATTTTTTATTTTATGGTCTGCCTGGGTCATATCGCCATAGCCCAACATATCGTAAGCAAAAACCACAGCACCCATTCTTGCTAGTGTGGCACATCTTTGTTGGGTATATTCCTTAAAACGCATGTCTGAACCGTGTCCATGGGGACAAAGGATTCCAGGAGCTTTTCCATTTATGACAGAAGGTTTATAAAGATTTCCGGAAACATAAACGCCGTTAAAAGCCTCAAAGAAAACGTTTTCCACAGTATATCCGTCAAATTCTCTTTTGGTATGTATAGTGGCCATGACAGTTTGATTTCTAACCAATTTATCAATTTCTGCCCCCTCCAAAATTCCTTTTCTAATTTGTTTTGCTCTCTTTTCCCATTCTTTTTTATTGCTATAAAGCTTTGCGAGTGATTCGTGTTCCGCTCTTGCTTGATCTACCGTGAAATAATCGCTCTGACGAAGTTCGAATTCTTGGGCGTTTAAAGAAAGGGTGATGACCGAGCAAAAGAGGATTAATAGTAGGGTTTTCATATCAATTTAATTTTATAACTATTACCGAAAAAGGCGGGATGTCCATGTTGATTTTGTTATCAATTAATTCAGCACCTGAGTAATTTTTGACCGTTACCTTTTTTGGATTCTCAAACGTGTTATGTTCCTGAACAGTATTCGCCTTCAGGATTCTTCCAGAAAGAGATGTGAAGTTTTCGCCTCTTAAATCGAGACTTATTTTATGACTCTTATTCATATCAATGTTGACAA
>JBLHOT010000128.1:0-7917 GCA_047623945.1 Arcticibacterium sp.
ATGTTTTCAGACACATTATCTTCTTCCACAAAGGAATAGGGTATTTCTGTAAATATTTTCATACTTACCTTTTGCCCGGGAGCTAAGAATGCCTCAATGACTGGTTTATCGCCAGGCTGTATAACTGTATTAATTTCTGTACATGAGAATATGCTCAGGCACACAAATAGGAATAAAAATATCTTTTGATTCATCATTATTTTAATCTAAAACTTAAACTAAGATTGGGCGTGAAACCTAAATATGTCACATCGGTAGTCTGTAAAATAGAGACCTCCGCTTCCTCAATTATTTCAAATCTCTTATACCAAATATTTGTCTTGTCGTACAAGTTGAAAACGGAGAGACCTATGCTACCATTCCTGAAATTATAGGTAGCAGAAACATCCATCCTGTGATAAGGATTAAATCTATTGGCATTTTTATCAGAGGGGTTTGTGAATGTTTTGGAGGTACCATCTAGAAGAGTTAGATCGTAGGCTCCAATAATGGATGTGTAAGGACGCCCGGTAGAATAAATCCACGTAGCGGCCAAATCCCAATTATTGATCGAATAAGAACCTACAGCTTTAAACTGATGCCTTACATCTTGATCTGAGTAATATGGCTTGTCCGAAAAAGCATCTACTTGCCTTACTGCCTCAGAAAAAGTATAACCTAACCAACCCGTATATTTCCCAAATTTCTTTTGCAGCAAAACATCTACACCACGGATGGTCTCATTTCCGTTAAAAAATGTCTCATCTACAGATAAGCCTCCGCCATTGCCCCTACCAGGAGGGCCTCCAGCAGCAACATCTGGAACAAAACGCAAAGAGTATTCCGTAACGCCCGTATTTTTCTTTTGATAGAACTCAACGTCTAATAGATAGTCTTTCATCTCGTAAGCCGCACCTATAATCAAGTGCTTTGATTGCGTTACGGGAAGGCTTTCCCCGTTTGCCAAGATCCAGAAGTTTCTATTTCCCTGAGAAATGTCCTCTCTATTAATCTGCTTTATGAATTGATTATAAATACCTCCTCCTCCTTTAATCTTAAACTTGTCTGTAAGCATATAGTTAAAGGTTAGTCTTGGCTCGGCATAAATCTTATTGGTCACATCAAAGTGATTTACTCTAAGTCCAGGTATCACCTCTAGTTTACCATCAAATGCCTTAATTCTGTCCTGAAAATAAACAGAAGAAAGCATCCCAGAATCGTCCCTGTCTAAAATGGTGGTGGTATCATTTTGAGTATAGTTAAACTGAATACTATTCTGAGTAAGCATACCGCCGAATTCCAATTGATGATTACCATCGACCTTCCACTCCCAATCTGTTTTAAAAGAATAATCGGACAAATTATTGGTCTCGAATCGACCTTGTTTATTTTTAAAAGTAGAATCTCCCCTTACAATACTTATGTTTCTTGAGTTGTCCCTTTCACTATAAAAATTGGAAAAACTCAAAAGCGTGTTAGAATATAATTTAGAGTTCCATTGTCTGGACCATTTCAAACTGGCCCCGGTGTTTCCCCATTGAGAAAGGTCGTTTGTGGAAGAGCCTAAGTCTATACCCAAATCTTGAATACCGCCAAAGCCAGAAAAGCTTGATTCTGCCGAATTATCCATATTGTCAGTACCATTGAAAAAGCTCAATGAAAAAATATCCTTCGTAGTAGGCTTATAAGTCAGCTTTGCATTTAGGTCATAAAAGTAAGTTGAGGCTGTTTCCGTAGTTTGAAGGTTATTTCCACCAAACCTCCCGCCACCGGGCCTTCCGCCTACCGGCTGAGTTTCTTCTTCTTCTGTAGTAAATTGCTCAAAAATCTTTTTATAAAGTGCTCCTTTGTAGGAGCGTCTTGCTGCGGCTAAAAAAGTGAGCTTATTACCAATTGGCGTTTCCACAAAGGCACTTGCACTTAAGAGGCTCAAATCTACTCCAGCGTTAAACTCTTTGCTGTTTCCTTCCTTGCCAGTAATCTCTGCTACAGCAGAAATTCTTCCTCCAAAACGAGCGTCAAATCCTCCCTTATAAAGCTGTATATCTTTGATGGCATTGTAATTAAATGCCGAGAAAAAGCCAAAAAGATGGTCAACATTATAAACCGTAAAGCCATCATAAAGAACCAGCGTTTGATCGGGCGTTCCTCCCCTAACATATAGGCCAGATGAGGACTCATTGGAGGCACTTACTCCGGGCATTAATTGAAACGCTCTAAAAGGATCCTTCTCCCCTACATTTGGGAGTTTAGCTATATTTTTTGGTGTCATTTTAATCATCCCAACCACTTGATTTGCCTGAACCATTTCAGTTTTATCAGCCGTTACTACCACTTCATCAAGGTTTTGGCTATTCTCTTTAAGCTCAATCATAAAATTCTCGGTATCACTTCCAGGGGTCAGCCTTATTACTTTTCTCAAATAACCAACATAACTCACCTGAATCAGAGCTGTGTCTGATGGGACGTACAGCAATGAATAGTAGCCGTCCACATTTGTTTGGGAAGCTATATTTGAATGACCTAGTATGGAAAGCGTAGCAAATGGAAGCGTTTCGCCAGAAAACTCATCCTTCACTACCCCAGAAAGCGTAAAGTTCTTCCTCTCGGGTTGAAAATTAGACTTTTTGTTGGCCGCCTGCTCACTGATAAATTCCGTTTTAGAAACAATCTTTACGGCATTTGGATTCTTAAATACCAGAGCAAAGTCAAGATCGTATTGCTCAATGAGTAAACTTAGAAAACCATCCAAATCAAGGTTTTCTACTCTGATGTTTATTTTAGTAGTTGGTATTAAATCCTGATCAAACTCAATCTTAAAGCCATACTCTCTTTGCACAGTACTCAAGACCGTGGATATGGTCATATCCGAATAATGAGCAGATTGTATTTTTAGGGTCCTATTTTGAGCATAAGAGCTAAAGGACAAAAGGCAGAATGCCAAAAACATTAGTGGTTTTTTATTCATTTGGGGGTAATAGTGGGCGTAATAAAAGGGCCATTAATTTAATTTAATGACCCTTTTTGGATGAAATGAACTAATCAATTTAGTCCAACAAATCTTTGTGTTTCAATCGTTTTATAAATTATCCTGCGAATGGACCTCTTTTCCCTGGACCAAACTTCTTACCTCTCTTATTTTTCAGACTAAACTCTCCTACAAAATTGCCATCGGCATCAAAACCCACACCTTGGAATGTATCATCCGCTAAAATAAGTAATACACCAAATCTGCCATCCTGATGGGTAAAAGCTTTGGCCACAGTAGCACCATCATAATTAGCTGCGATGTGATCTGTAATGGCACTAGGTAAATCTTCTGCCGCTACTGGAGTTCCCTTTGGTCCCCTTGTTTTTTCTTTCAAAAAGTTACCCTCTAAATCAAATATGACACCAGAGAAAGTCCCATCTGCTTTCTTGATAGCTACAGCATAAATACCTTTCTCAGTACTTGTTCCGGCTCTTTCTATGCTAGCACCGTCATAATTAGCAGTGATGTAGTCTGTAATGGCAGCTGGTAATTCATCTGCAGCCACTTCTGTTAAATCACATTTCCCTTTATGGTTTCTAAAGGTATTGGTAGAGTCTTCGGTGGTAGCCAAAAACATTAAGTCTAAAATAGCCGACTCATCATCTGCTAATGGGTCTACTTCCTGCTGGTCGCAAGAGGCCATTGTGATGATAAATCCTAATACAAACAACCATGCAAATTTTACGTTTTTCATTTTCCTAAGTTTTAAATTTTTTGATAATAGATTTATAAATAAGCCATACGACTTACAGGTAAATTTTAATCATATAGTATTTTTTGAGTTTTAGAATAAGAGAGCCCAAAGCCAAGTTTTTCGTGTTACAGTTTTTAATACGCAGGTTGAAGCTAACGGCGTTGCCTCTGATAAATATTTTTTTGTAGGCAACGGAAATAAACCAACCTTGCGTACTAATACATAGAAGATTAAAGTTTTATAATCTCACCCAAAGCCTTTTTCGTGTTTCTGAGAAAGAAAAAATATTTAAGCCTAGAAGAAATTTTGGATGGATGCCTTAAAAAAAGAGCATCTGGCCAGAAAGAACTCTATGAACGGTTTTACGGATTTGCTAAAAGTATTGCTCTGAGATACGCTTCTAGCAGTGATGAAGTGGAAGAGATGATGAATGATGGTTTCTTAAAAATCTTTTCCAAGCTGGACTTGTATGACAGAAACCAATCTTTTGAGGCCTGGTTTAAAACCGTGATGGTGAGAACTAGCATAGATTATTATAGGAAAAATCATTCGCGGGTGGCCATGGTAGACATTGATGACATTCATTACTTGTCCTATGATGACCACCTTTTAGAGCGGCTATCGGCCGAAGAAATATTGGATTTAATGCAGCATTTACCTCCTGCTTATAAAACTGTCTTTTCCCTTTATATAGTGGATGGATATAGTCATGCAGAAATAGGGAAAATGCTAGGAATTAATGAGGGAACATCTAGGTCTAACCTTTCAAAGGCAAGAGTTAAGATGCAAGAACTCATAAAAAAATATACGTCTGACGTAAAAGATTACAGAAATGTCATTTGATAAAAAAATACGGGAAAAGCTGGTGAATCACATCCCCAAATATGATTCTGGAGCGTGGGCCAGTTTTCAGAAAATGCTCCCGGCCCCATGGTACATGAAATTATTTCAAAGTTCAACTGGCTGGATAGTAGGCGGACTTAGCACCACAGCATTGCTTTTTACATTTTATTATAACTCTACCAAAACAGAATTACTGAATGATGAGATAACTACACTTAAGAATCAAATTGAAAATACGAATGGTTTAAACAATGACCGTTCGACTGTCAATCAAATTGATACTGTATTTATTACTAGAGACGTAGAAAAGTTAGTGCCGAGAGAAATATCAAACAATCGTGCTTACATCGCTGGCGTAAAAGATGCTAAGGCTGCTGCTAGCAAGGATATTACCTACTTACAAAATGAGTTAGCTACCTTAAGAGAAAAAGCTCTCAAAAATGACCTTCAAGCAGACTTGAAAGCAACCGGCACTTCTCAGAGAGATGAACCAGCTGAATTTAAACCCACGCAAGTAGAATCAAAGAGAGCCGGTTCTTTAGCCGAAGAGAAATCTATCATTTCTGACTCCAGTTCGGGAAATCGGGAGCTTGCAATCAATGAGGAATTGACCCAAACTGAGTCCAATAGAACTCTTAAAAATTCAGATAACCGTACTCTGTCAGATTCTAAAGCAAATAATGCTTCTAAAGAAGAAGAAACAGTTATGGTGGCTGATGTTGACGGCAGTTCTGACGCTCATAATGTGTCCCTTGCCCTAGGTTCTGACAATCCAAAAGAATCAATTGTCATCGATGAAGACATTCAAAAAGTTCCTGAATTAAAGGCTCCAGAAGAGGGACCTATAAGAACAGACCCAGAAAAGCCTAAAAAGAAACTGAAATTACCTTTGATGAGATTTGGTATAAATACCGACTACTTAGGTTTAAAAGTTTTGGCCACGGGCCCGACACTGGAAGTGTTTCTAGGAAATAAATTAAGTTTTAATACCTCTGTTCTTTTCTCAAATCAAATCATTACCCGACACCGATTAACTAGAGATTTTAATAATATAACCGGCAAGCAATTTGAGCAAGAGTTTAAACGATTTGTGAATCAAAGACCTGAATTCATTCAGGATATTTCTATCAAAACCTCTTTTATTAAATTACCTCTTTACTTTAATTACTATATCAATACTTGGAGTAGGTTTAATTTTATTATTTCTGGAGGCACAAAGCTTGATTTGTCTGTATATCAGGATATTGACTACTTTACTGGTCCGCTGAATCAACGAATTAAGAGTAGGTTTGAGGCTCGTCCTAAAGCCAAAGTATTTAATAATTTATACTATGGAATGGGCATTCAGTACAAATACAAGAATTTCGTAGGGCAACTCACACCCTATTTTGATTTCGCTTTTAGAAAACCTGATTATTTCACGCCATCTAAGAATTTTGGTATCAATGCGGCTCTAAAGTTTGAATTTGGGAATTAACATAAGCCCCGATCTTGATCATCTTAAGGAATATTAACCAAGACATTTCAACTGAACTTTTGACCTGAAGTACCCTTTACGTACTTTTGCCGTTCTTTAAAGTGTGCCTATATAAGGTTCATACAAAGACTCCAAAGCAAATGAAATATAAAATACTCTTTATCAGCTTGTTTATTTCCTCTATTGCCAATGCTCAAATGAAGGACGTACCCTTTTTATTTGGACCTAAAGTAGGTGTACAGGCCAACAACTTGTCTATTGAAAATAATGAGTTAAGTACCACGACTAAGCTTCTTTTTCAATATAACTTAGGCGTTTTCGCTCGTTTTACTGCTGGTAAATTCAGCGTACAGCCGGAAGCCTATTTTCAGACTAAAGGTGCCACTACTGCTTTGCCAGAAGGCAAGCATACTTACAGATATATCAGTACACCTATAATCCTTGGCATTTCGCCTATTCAGGGCCTTACCATTGAGGCAGGACCAGAGTTTAGCTGGGCCCTAAATCAAGGATGGAAAAAGAATGGAATTCAGCAGTTTGGACCAGATGCCAAAAACGACTTGGGTTTTGTGGCCGGTGCCCGTGTTGACCTTATGGACATGTTTTCTATGTTCAGCGTAAATCTTAGATATACGCAAGGTTTAAAAGATGTCTACAGCCCCGCTAGTGACGCCGTGACTCCTCCGACTTACCGTAACAAAACTTTTTCTGTGGGCTTAACTTATAATTTCTCAGAGTATTATAAGTGGTGGAAAAAGTACGGTCTTAAAAAGAAAAAATAATTCATTTGCTCGTGGCCCAAGGCCCAAACTCATAGCTATTTAAAATGAACTTTATAGAAGAATTAAAGTGGCGAGGCATGCTGCATCAATCCATGCCCGGTACAGAAGAGCAGCTTCAAAGAGAAATGACGTCTGGGTACATTGGTTTTGACCCGACTGCCAAGTCGCTTCATATTGGTAATTTGGCCACCGTTATGCTTTTAGTTCATCTACAGAGAGCCGGACATAAGCCATACGCTCTTGTAGGCGGAGCTACAGGAATGGTGGGTGACCCTTCTGGAAAATCTGCCGAAAGAAAATTCCTAGACGAAAACATACTTAGAGAAAACCAAGCTGGCGTAAAAGCCCAATTGGAAAAGTTCTTAGATTTTGACTGCGGTGAAAACTCCGCCGAAATGGTCAATAATTACGATTGGTTCAAAGATTTTGGCTTCTTGCCGTTCCTGAGGGACGTAGGTAAGTACCTATCTGTGAACTACATGATGAGTAAAGACTCTGTCAAAACGAGATTGACAACGGGTATTTCTTATACCGAGTTTACCTACCAACTGCTCCAAGGATACGATTTCTACCATTTGTACAAAAACAAGAATGTCAGAATACAGATGGGCGGCTCTGACCAATGGGGAAATATCACCACCGGTACTGAGCTTATCCGAAGAAAAGAAAACGCAGATGCCGAAGACCCTGAAAAGGCAGAATATACGGCCTTTGCTCTTACCACGCCTTTAGTCACTAAGGCAGATGGTGCCAAATTTGGAAAGTCAGAATCTGGCAATGTTTGGCTTGACCCAGAACTTACATCTCCATTTCAATTCTATCAGTTTTGGATAAACCAATCCGACGAAGACTGTAAAAAACTCATTCGTGTCTTCACTCTGCTTAGCCAAGAAGAAATAGAAAAACTAGAAGCAGAACAGGCCGAAGCTCCACATTTAAGATTCGTTCAAAAAGCGATAGCTGAAGATGTAACCGTGCGAGTTCACGGAAAAGAGCAATACGACTTAGCCGTAAAAGCATCTCAAGTACTTTACGGAAAAGCAACCCTAGAAATGCTCCAAGAGCTGGATGAGAAAACCTTTACCAGCATTTTTGGTGGCGTACCGCAAAC
>JBLHOT010000129.1:0-7557 GCA_047623945.1 Arcticibacterium sp.
CTAAAGCGGTGTTTGTTTCTCGCTTTAGTAATTCAAAGATATGTGAAGGCAGGGGATGCCAAAGTCCATTTTCGACGAGTGGTCGAGTGATTTCGATAAACGGATGATATTTGAGGTTAAATGAAATGTAAAAACGTATAATTTAGGACTTATACGGTTATTCGAGGTCTTAAATTATATTTTCTAAGTACGAACGAGTTTATTTTGAAGTATCAATTAATGGTCTTTTGAGTCAAAGGTGCCGAATAACTGTTTTAGTAAAACCATTTTTACCTTTGAATTGCTTTCTGGAAACCAGGCTTTCTATTAGCAGATTCTCATGGATATAGACAATGGAGGGACTTAGATTTACGTACCTTATTAAATAGAGGGTTTAGGCAGAATTAAGGGATGAACTTTTAACGTTTCTTGTTTCGCTTTCAAAAGATTTTGAGCCTCACTTAATTTGATTATCCCTTTACCAGTGTCCTAGTGCCTTTGGGCACGACATATTCGTAAAAAACTCAGTCCATATGATAACCGTTCCATAGGAACTATAGAAGATATTAGTCTGAAAGCCGCCATAAAGGTTACATGACATACCTACGGTTAGAAAGACCATGGAAGCCTAGATTTTGCACCTAAGTATTGTCTTATTGGGATAACAATTGTGACATGAAGCTCTTTCCAGAACTATTCGATAGCCACTGAACTCTTAAAGAACTAAATTCAACACTCAGCAACCCATCTCACAGCCAATGCTGGATGACATTTTGAGATTGAAAGAGAATGCTGCTTTTAAAAGGCTCTGGAATCATTATCTACCAAATTCATGTAGATAAGTGGATAGGCATATCCCTACCTTAAACCTCTCTGAAAGTGGTTCCTGCCGCAAGTACCAAAAAACCAACAAGCAAAAGCGTGTAATTATTTTCACTCAAAAACTGAACTTTCGAGTAGTGGCCAATAATTCCAAGTATACCGGCTACCATTCCGATTATCCAAGTAATTCTTTTAGGTGAGGATGGAGTTTTCATAAAATTTAATTTTGATTGGTTTATTAATTTAAGTTACAAACTTACGTTTACTCACTACTGAAATATTGTATAATATGAGCAATTAATTATATAATTCACAGCTTCTAGCTTCCTTTTTTGGAGGCACAACACGTAGCTCACAGGCTCCCGGATCCGGTGACCGCCGTAAGCATGGTGATTATTGTGAGATTGGTTGCAGCATTTGATGGTAACGTAAAAAAGGCATTACCGGCAACTTTAATGTTGCTTTTTTTCGCAGGGATGAGGCAGGTTGCCTAGGGTTAATAGGCTTGGGAAAGTACATCGAATACATTCCTTACCCTGTTTATCGGGATTATCATAATTCTAACTCAAATACTCCTTTTTATAGGTTATTATACTAAAGAAGATGCAGAATTTGTAGACCAATTTAAGCCCCACGCAGAAGAAATCATTTTTGGATAATATTCTGCACGATGAAATGGAGGTAGGAACCTTGTTGCTAGAAAATTCTAAAGAAACTGTCATGAAAGCGGAACACATTACGGAAGAACAAATTCTCCAAGAATCAAAACCTTAGCCAGTTCAGAAGCTTCTGGTGTACTTAGAGTGATTAAAGTGCTTTCAAGAGCAGTAAAAAACATAAACTTGCTGGAACTCCTTTTGCTTTGGGTACTATCATCATCTTTGGATTTAAACAAATAACTACCTTATTACCTAGTAAATTGGTCCCTTTCTAGGTCATCTCAGGGTTGGCCTTAGGCCCGATTGCCTCTAAAATCCCAGTCGCTGTTTCGGATGGCATTTTAATTACCGTTGGCATAAGTGTCATGGACTGTAAAGGCCTCAAAGCAATACCTTATATGCTGCGTGCCGGGGTGGTTCATCATGATAGTTATATTGGTCTTGTCATCTGTCTGGAATTTAGTTTATTCGGTGGGAATAGGTTTTTTTATAGCCTCTGTTCTACTCATGATGTAAATAGGAGCATTAACATCTAAACCATCTGACATAAAATATCTTAAGGAGGACGATTACCGTAAGTCAGATGAAATGGATTTCCCAATGAATTTAAAAGAGGAAGTTTTCATAAAGCACATTCATGGCCCACTCTTTTTTGGGTATATTAGATATTTCCAGCTTTTGTTTCAACGATTATCATTAGAATGGGTAATGTGTCGTACATGGAACAATCTGGTTTGCATGTTATGGAAGATCTGTCTTTTTTGTTCAAAAAAGGAAAAAAGTATTGCTGGTAAGCACATGAAAGCACCAAAATATATGCTTGATCCAATAGACATCATTCCAAATTTGATTCCGGAAGTCCAACTATTTAATAGCTTTACCGAATGCCTTTTGTGGGTCACAAAAAATGTAAAGGACCTTTACTAAGACACAAAAAAAGAGTCGGAAATAAACCAAAAATCTGGTGAGCCTATCTCGACAGACAGGTACTCCTATAAAACCCCTTGAGCAATCACTGCGTCTGCCACTTTAATAAATCCGGCGATATTAGCTCCTCTCACATAATCGATATAACCAGAGGGGTTTTTACCATATTTCAAACATTGCTCATGGATGTTCTTCATTATGAAATGCAGTTTTTCATCTACTTCTTCATAAGTCCATGATAAACGCAAGCTGTTTTGAGTCATCTCTAATCCTGAAGTTGCAACTCCACCCGCATTAGAAGCTTTTCCTGGAGCATAGAGAATTCTCTTTTTCTGAAAAACAATAACACCTTCAAGTGTAGTTGGCATATTGGCTCCTTCAGCTACAAGGTAACATCCATTTTTAACCAAGTTTTCCGCATCTGATTTATTGATTTCATTTTGGCTGGCTGATGGAAAAGCAAGATCACATTCTAAACCCCAAGGTTTTTCATTTTCAAGGTATACCAAATCAAAAGCCACAGCATATTCCTTAATTCTGCCTCGTTTCACATTTTTTAGCTCCCTGATCCAGACTAGCTTGGCAGGGGTGATTCCCTTCTTATCATAAACAGTACCATTCGAATCGGAAATAGAGTGAACTGAGCCACCCATTTCAAGTATTTTCTCAATCGTAGACTGAGCTACATTACCAGAGCCTGAGACTAAACATCTTTTCCCTTTTATGCTCTCTCCTCTGTCATTCTGAAGCATTTCATTGGCAAAATAAACACAGCCGTAGCCCGTTGCTTCTGTACGAATTAAACTTCCCCCAAGAGCCAATCCTTTGCCCGTAAAAGTCCCCGTATGTTCGTTTTTAAGTTTTTTATACATACCGAAAAGGTAACCTAACTCTCTAGCCCCAACGCCAATATCACCAGCAGGTACGTCGGTGTCCTTACCGATATATCTATAAAATTCTGACATAAAAGCATGACAAAACCTCATGATTTCCTTATCAGATTTACCTTTTGGATCGAAATCGGAACCGCCTTTTCCTCCTCCCAAAGGCAGCGTGGTCAAACTATTTTTAAATACCTGTTCGAAAGCAAGAAACTTTAAGATACTTGGATTGACTGATGGATGAAAACGTAAACCTCCTTTATAGGGGCCAATCGCATTATTAAATTGTACGCGATACCCCTTGTTGACCTGTATTTTCTCATCATCATCCATCCACGTAACCCGGAAAGATATCATTCTGTCTGACTCGGTTAACCTTTTCATAAGAGCATTCCCTTGATACTTAGGATGTGCTTCAATAAAAGGAATAATGGTTTCGGCAAATTCTTGTACTGCCTGATGAAATTCAGGTTGACCAGGATTGCGTTCTTTCACGCCTTTCAAAAAGGACTTAATTCTTTGTTTTTCTAAATTGATTGGATCTAACATAATTCTAGCATTTAATTTCCTTGACTTTATTCTCAATAATGATTATTAATAAGACAAATTTCAATGACAAAGTTTTAATATTCGATGACTTTTATCACAAAAAAAGAACCTCATAGGAAACTTACGCAAACACATTGCAGGCAAGCGAAGTGGAACACCCTAAACATTCTGAATTTGACTTAAACAGAATGCAAATTAGTGATTGGAAAAACCATCTTCTACAATCATACCATAAAGTAACATTCATCATATTTTCCTGCCTGCAATAAGGTGACCTTCGAGCGATAAGTATTTCAGTTACCTCTAATTATATACAATGAACCGTAAAATGGGCCTTGTGTTTTGGCGGCTATCAGAATATTGAAACCTTGCAAATCAATGGCTTATTGACAAGAAAAAACATTTACTTTCTATAACAGTATGAAGCAATTATTAATATTAGGTGCAGGCACTTCTGGAACCATGATGTCCAATCATTTAAGAAAAGTTTTACACCAAGAGGAATGGAACATCACCATTGTTGATAATGAGGAAAATCATTACTATCAACCTGGTTTTTTGTTTTTACCCTTTGATATTTACAAGCCCGATCAGCTAAGAAAAACAGTGAGCGAGTTTATACCCACTGGTGTCAGTCTTATTCAAGAAAAAATAGACAGGATAGACAAAGACAATGATAAAGTGTTATTACAAAATGGCACATCATTAGCTTATAACATCCTCATTATTGCTACAGGATGCAATATTGCCCCACAAGAAGTAAGCGGAATGCAAGGCGATCATTGGTATAAATCTGTTTTTGACTTCTACACATTTGAAGGAGCAAAAAACTTACGAGATAAATTGAAAACATGGGAGGGTGGAAAGCTGGTTGTTCATATCTGCGAAATGCCTATAAAGTGTCCCGTTGCACCGCTGGAATTCGCTTTTCTAAGCGATGACTTCTTTACTAATAAGCAAATGAGAGACAAAGTAGAGATAACCTATGTTACCCCGATGTCCGGTGCGTTTACTAAACCTGTGGCTACCAAAGAACTCCATTATCTGCTTGAACAGAAAAATATCAAAATTGTATCAGATTTCAACATTGAAAAAGTGGATGCCGAGAATAACAAAATCATTGATTATGGCGGACAAGAAGTTGAATACGATTTATTGGTAACAGTGCCTACAAATATGGGAGACGAAATGATAGCCCGATCGGGGTTCGGCGACGAACTTAACTATGTACCAACAGATAAAGCCACTTTACAAACAAAGGTTAAAGAAAACATCTTTGCGATAGGTGATGCCACCGATCTGCCGGCGTCTAAAGCTGGTTCAGTTGCCCATTTTCAGGCAGAAATACTTGCGGAGAATATTCTGTTATATATCGCAGATAAGCCATTGAAGGAAGCCTTTGATGGTCATTCCAATTGCTTTATTGAAACAGGGAATGGCAAAGCCTTACTTATTGACTTTAATTATGACCAAGAACCTGTTAAGGGCACTTTTCCTGTTCCAGGAATCGGCCCACTCAAGCTTCTAAAAGAAACGCGATTAAATCACCTTGGTAAGTTAGCTTTTAGGTGGATTTACTGGAATATACTCTTAAAGGGTAGACCCATTCCTTTTGTTTCTAGTAAGATGAAAAAGGCTGGGAAAGAAATTGCGAAAAAAGTACACTAGTACAATTATATATAAATTAATATCTAGACAAAATGAGTGAAAAAACGATAGCAGGATACTGTATTAATTGTAATGACCAGGGTTACCTGACGGACCATGAACAATGGAATAGAGAAATAGGGCTTGAAATAGCCGGAGAGGAAGAAATAAATATGACAGATAAGCATTGGGAAGTAATCGAATATCTGCGAGATCAATGTAAGCAAGAAGTTGCGATAACGATACGTAAAGTTGGGAAAAGCGGTGTCGTTGACATCAAAGGGTTTTACCAATTATTCCCAAAAGGGCCTTTGAAGACAGCGAGCAAGATAGCTGGTATCCCTAAACCAGTAAGCTGTATTTAGGCGGAAGGCTTTAGCCAAAAATTAAATTTAACGAAACGATATTTGAAAAGAAAAATGGATAACCAAGATAAGAAGCCTGTTAAAAAAATGATGCTTATACTTTCAAAGGCAACTATAGAAAACGTATATGCATGTTTCATCTTAGCCAATGGTGCGAGAATGGAAGGAATTGAATCAGAAATATTTTTCACCTTTTTTGGGCTGGAAGCCATTCAGAAAAAGAAATTGAACGACTTGCGTGTCGCTACTGTGGGTAATCCAGCCATGCACATGCCTACGATGTTAGGTGGTTTGCCAGGGATGGAGGCTTTGGCTACCAAAATGATGAAGGCAGACATGGAAAAGCTGGACATCCCACCCATAGATGAGTTTTTAGAAATGCTTTCTGCTTCTGGTTCAAAATTATGGGCTTGCAAACTGGCCATGGATATGTTCAAAATAAAAGAAGAAGAATTGATTGATGACCTAGATGGTATATTAACAGTGGGAGGATTCTACGAAAGGGCCGAAGGAGACGGCACCCATGTTCTATTTATTTGATAGAAAGAACAAACATCAACGTAGCAAAAAAAATACAAGCCATTAAAACAGGCCTTATAGAGAGGTTAGATATGATTCTAGGTACTCCCAAAATTTTGTCTGACTTCTCTCCTACTAATCTATTGCATCTAAAATCACTTGCCCTTAAGATTTTATATTTTTTGAGGTAACGGTAAACCTGGACATTCTTAATCTATGATGTCATTTTTTTTGAGTCTCCAAAGTGACAGACATATTGTTTTTTGATTATACGGGTATCTTCAATATTGGAATTATACTAATGTCAAATTAAAGCATCTTTATCATCACTGATAAATTCTAAATCTTGTGTTTGAGAAGCGGTAAAGGCACTATTTAATTCTTTCTAAAGAAAGGAATTTTTGCATTACGTCCCATAACTGCGATGCATCTGTCAGTTGAAAGTTCTATTAGAATAATTGGAGCAGGAGCATCAGGAGAAACCAACTCAAGCTTCCCCTCTAATAATTGCCATTTCCCAGAAAATTCTCCCATTTTATTAGCAGCAAAAGAAAAAGAAGAATCAGGATTTATTATAATCTTTGAGCCATCAAATAGCATATCCATGCTCTTAGCTCTGGATTCACTAACCCTTGCTTCCCATGTTCCTGTAAAATCCTTTTCTGTTAATACATTCTGGGCAAAGGAGTTGATGGATAGCAATAGAGTTAATGCTGTTATAATAAGATGTTTCATATTTCCTTAATGACTGATAATCAGAATGCTGCTTTTAAAAGTCAATATTCAGGAATTTGAGAGATTAAATCAAGTTTAATGGCATTATAAAGTTAATGGTGTACAACTAAAAGTATCAAAAAAGGACTTACTAAAACAGCCCTGGACTGTTTGAATACCATTTAAATTCTTTTCCTGAACAGCTAAATCGTAACTGCCTAGTATAATTAGAATTTTGATTGTTTGGGTTTATAGGTGGGGCGGCCCCTGCCGTGATGTTTTTTAAAAAAAAGAACTCCCCTCAAGAAAGCGAACCGAGTAAAAGGTATCGTGACCGTCGCAAAAGGTCGACATTATGATTTTTAATTTTTATAAGGGAATTTTAGCATTGCGTTTCCTTCTTTTTCGGCCTCTTTTTAATGTTTTATTACTCAAGGAGCCTCTTTTGGTTCCTGTTTTTCCTTAATTCTTACAATTGGACATAATTATCCCTGG
>JBLHOT010000130.1:0-7316 GCA_047623945.1 Arcticibacterium sp.
AATATGGTTACTAACCATCAAGAGCGTTTCCCTAATGGAGAGGTATTTAATGGTCTTGGATCTACGGACGACTTAATAGTCAATGGAAATGGTGTCAATTTAACTATTGGGGCTATTTATAAAGCATCTAGGAATCTGAGACTAGGTGTCAATATTACTACACCGACAGCTATGCGTGTAAGAGAGACTATTTTCTCGGGTGTTCAAATTGACCAAATACCTGGTATTTTTGAAACGGACTTTAATGCTATCCAAACACTGCCAGGAGACTTTAACTATAGTATTACATCTCCACTGAGAGGTAATGTGGGAGCATCTTATCTACTACCTAAAAAAGTGGGAGTGTTGAGCCTAGAGGCGGAATACATTGGTTATGGCTCCATGAGTCTCAAAGATAAAGATAATGCCAACTGGTCTGCCGAACAGCAAAATGCCGTAGCAGCATCATTTAATAATGTGGTAAACATTAAGGGAGGAGTGGAACTTAGAAAGTCTAATTTTAGAGTAAGGGGTGGTCTAAATTATTTGGCCGACCCTATTGCGAATTCTATTGGCGTGGATAGGTCAAAACTGATTGTTTCTGGTGGACTTGGTTATCGCAATTCAAAGTTTTTTATAGATGCGGCCTATTCAGCAAATACATCAGAGGGTAGTTTTTCGCCCTATACCCTTAGTAATCCGGAGAACTTTGATTCTTCTCTTGTCTCCAATAAGTCTGGCGTGCTATCTTTAAGTGTGGGTACTTTTTTTTAAGACAATCTTATTTAAGGACTAGCTTTTTAGTGATAGAGATATCTTCATTCTTGAAATGAAGTAAGTATAACCCGCTAGGTAGATTTGGTAATCTCCAGCGGGTTTTACCGTTTCTAAGATCAATCAAATCTTTTGCAATTGTAAGCCCCAAAACATTTGTTAAATTAAGGTTCACCATCCCATTTTGGAACAAAGACGTTTCTATGTCTACGTAAAGCCAAGCTGGAATAGGGTAAACGCTTATTGTTTCGTTAAGGACATCTTTTACGGCTAGCGGAAGTCTTACAATGATGCTTGCTTCGCCTAAAACTTTCCCAGGACCACAGGCGTTATTCACTTGTTTTATGCTGAAGGTGGTAGACTCCAATGGGTCTACATAGTAGTTTACATTTGGTGCAAAGGAGGTGAATTCAAATCCATCTTCAAGCTGAATGTTCCAAGGAGCCTCGCCTGTAAAGGCAATATTAATTAAGGTAGAATCTCCGGTTATGATGGTATTATTGCCGCTAATAGTTGCTGAAACTTCTGATTTTATATTAACTTCAATTTTACTCCTTTTGCTTTCACAGCCATTTGTAAGCGTTTGAGAGACATAATAATAATGAGTTCCTTCTTTTTGAGTTTCGGGAATTAACTTCGGCTGATGAAGAAAACCTGTTTCCTCATAATACCACCTGAGATTAAGCCCGTCGGCCAACAATTTGGATGCTACCGCACCAAAGCAATAATTCACCGGACTAATGATTTTTGGTTGTAGAGGACTTTCCTTTATCTGGACAATTCTTGGCAAACTGTAATCTCCTAAACCATCGCCTAGAATTCTCATGGAGTATTCAGTATCTCCTGGGATTTCATCGGGTAGGCTAAAGTTCATTGTCAGAGCAGACAGAGTGGGAGCAATAAAAAAGACGTGTTCCTTATTTTTTAACTCTACTTGATACATTCCTAAGCTAGTCTGGCTTAGTCCAGAAACGGGCACTCTTATGAGTTCTGCCTTACAAAGCGACGTGTCGAAAGAAATGGAGATTCTAATGTTTGGTTGAACCACATCTAGTTCTAAAATTGAGGTATCCACCTTGGTTTTACACAAATTCGAGGCTGCGGTTATACTATATTTAGTCTTTGTGTTAGGACTCACCAAAACACTAAGTTCGGGGCTGAATACATTCTTATAAACAGAGCCGTTTGAGAGCGAGAAATCCCAAGGTCCTGTTCCGATCATTTTTATCGTTAG
This sequence comes from Arcticibacterium sp., assembly GCA_047623945.1. GTDB lineage: Bacteria > Bacteroidota > Bacteroidia > Cytophagales > Spirosomataceae > Arcticibacterium. Next base: position 1,988 of record JBLHOT010000130.1, read on the forward strand.
TTTGGCATAATCACCTAGATTGATGGATTTTTCAGTAGAACTTAGATTTATTTCCCCATCTGTATTCACCTGAATGCCTCCCGTAGGGAAGCTTGTTGTTTGTGGGGAGCTAGCCACTACCCTAAATCTATAGTTAAATCCCTGCGGGGTACTATTCGGAAGTTTTATTTGAAGACTGTCACTATAGACTATGGAAGGGATATTTTGGAAGTTTTCACCTTCGCCATTACTCATTTCTGCACTGAAAGTGTTATTGTCTTTAAAAAGGCCACTTTTATCCAAATGGAGGATAATGGTTTCCCCAGCACAAAAAACCTTCTGTTCAAAAGGTTTGATTGCTACAAAATTTGGTTCTGGAATGGCAATTTGATATTCTGAATTAGGAGAGAGGCGAATGCCAAGGGAAGCCTGCATTCTTTGGTACTGCTGTTGCGTAAAACTATCTCCACATCTCAGATGATAAGACATGATATTGGCAAAAAAGGAGATATAAGTATCTCCTGCTGCATCAAGTAACTCTTCTGGATATGGTTCGGTACAGTTATACGCAGAAATGCTTTTCAAACGATCGTAGGGATCTGATGGCGTATCACAAAGTTCATCGCCAGTAAATCCACAGTTAGCTATGCTTCCCCGAGATACAAGTTCTCTTTTGGAAATGTCTTTATTGTTGCTGTCTTGAAAGGTATGTAATAGGCCAAAGTAATGGCCGAATTCATGAAGTAATGTTTTGTCTATAAGGGTTCTAAAATCCTCTGGATTATTATCTTGATAGCTAAATATGATACTATTGCTGCCTGCGTTAAGCGAAGGTAAATTGCTATAGCCATTTAAAATGGCACCGTCTTCTCTGGTGATAGATTTCACGAAATAAAGATTTATGGCATCCCTTCTGTCGTATTGTTGGCGAAGTTCTAACTCATCACTGGTCTTAAAATTCAAATATTTGCTACTATGCACATGCTGAATTAAACAATTAAAAAGATGGAATTGCAGTCCTATGTTCTTGAAATAGAGGTTGACTCTAGTCATGAGTTGATTAATTTCCTCATTCCCAAAGCTTGATTGGTCTAAATCTGGCTGAACAATGACAACATTCACAGAAATAGCGTAGCTGGAGCGTCTTAGTTTTTTATAATTTTTGGTTAAAGTAAAAGCGAGCTCTGATTTTTCCAGAGAGCTTAATTCAGGCGTACCACAAGAGATTTGACTATGAGCACAATGCCCAAAGCCTAACCAAAGACTAGCAAAAAATGCTAGATGGCTAAGGTATTTCATTTATAGATTCACTTTTCCTGACAGTCCTAAGTAAACAAAGGATATGTAAATCTACTAAAAGTCTTTTAATTAGGCCTAAAGCTTATGAAATTCTTTTTTAACAATATCAAATTCATCTTTTAATGCACGAAAGTTTTCTTTGAAGTTTTCCAAGTTCCCTGTTTTTGCTAGAGCTTCAATTTTTTTAATAAAATCATGGAGTCGCATAAGGCCAATTGTACCAGAATTTCCTTTTAAAGTATGGAGGTGGCTCTGGATTATTTTGACATCTTTGGCTTTAAATGCTTCTTCTGTTTTAGTAATCTGTTCTTCTGCCTCTTTTCTGAAGTCTTCAAAGACCGATCGTAACATATCTTGGCCTACCATTTCCTTCAAACCATTAATTACAGTCATGTCAAAGGATTGGCTTTCTGTTTCTGTTTTAACCTCGGCTTTTTGAGCTTTGGAGGTGATGATTTCTTCTACAGATTTGACGAGTGTTTCGGCCCGAATGGGTTTTGATATATAACCGTCAAAACCACTCCTAAGAAACTTTTCTCGGTCATCTTGCATGGAATATGCGGTCATAGCGACCACCTTAGGCAAAGTACTGACAAACTCTTCTCTTAAGTTTTTAGTGGTTTCAATGCCATCCATGCCGGGCATTTGAATATCCATAAGAATGATATTGAAATTTTGATTGGCCCGAAAGATATCAATGGCTGCTTGACCAGAATGAGCCTCCACGACCAATGCTCCCGCCCTCTTTAGAATTTCTGTAGCCACTTTTCTATTCACCGGATTGTCATCTACTAGCAGAACTTTTGGGCTTAGAACTTTGAGGTAATTGGTGAGTTTGATACCTTCTCCTCCTTTTACAGAACTACTTCGGCCTTTTTTTGAGGGCTCTAATTGGGCTGTAAACCAAAATGTGCTGCCTTTTCCAATAACCGAGTGAACTCCCATTTCACCATTCATTCTTTGAGCTAAATCTCTAGAAATTACAAGGCCGAGCCCCGTGCCTCCAAAGGACTTTCTTGTGGAATTGTCTAATTGCTGGAAGGCGGTAAAGAGTTTGTCTTGGTCTGTCTGGGAGATTCCTATGCCTTGATCTACTATCTCAAATTTAAGTTTTTGGGAATCTGATTCTATGCTTACAATGATCTCTACTAGAGCATTATCGGTGAATTTTATAGCGTTTGAAGTCAAGTTAGAAAGGATTTGGAGTAACCTCGTTTGGTCCCCTTTGAAATAGGCAGGTACGTTTTTAGCCACTGAATATTTCAAAGAATTACCCTTTTCAAATGCCTTTTGATTGAAAAGAGCTACTAAAGTTTTAAGCATTTCTTCTAGTTCAAAATCTACTAAGTGCAGATCCATCTTACCAGCTTCTATCTTTGATAAATCTAGAATATCATTTAAAATGGTAAGCAGCGTTTCAGAAGAATTACGGATAGTACTTACATAGTCTTTTTGCTCAGCTTCTAATTCGGTTTCATTTAGGACATCTATCATACCAATTATTCCGTTCATTGGTGTTCTGATTTCGTGACTCATATTGGCCAAAAATCTTTCTTTGACAGCTAAAGAATGTTCTGCTTCTACTTTGGCTTTTTGAAGTTCTGCGGCGTTGTTTTTTAATTCTGTTATATCACGAGCTATGCCTTCTACTTCAATAGGGAATCCTTTTTTGTTTTTTATCATCCTGATATTCAGCATGAATTGACGTATTTCACCGTCTTTCCTTTTAACAGTAACATCAAAATTTATGATGCTTCCTGTCTTTAAAAGGGTCTTGATGTTTCTGGAGCTGTCCTGTACATTTTCAAAAAACTTGTCCACCTTATTTCCCATGACCTCTTCTAAAGAGTATCCTGTATGGCGAAAAACCGAAGGAGATATCATAGTGACTTTACCGGCGAGGTCTGTTCGATAGTATATATCAATGAAGGATTCAATAATATTTCTGAATTTCTCTTCACTGCTCTGAATGGCTAGCACAGAGTTTTTCTTTTCTGTTACATTTCTTGCTATTCCAGAGACCTCCGTGATTTTCCCAGTGTCTGTAGACAGGATCGGATTAAGGTAAAACTCGTACCAATCTTCTCCACCATCTGGGGCACCCCAGTGAATCTCGAAAGACTGTGGCTTGCCTTCGAAAGCCAGATTGTACATTTCTCGGAGCAGTGGCTTATCGTCAGGAGATATAAGCCTCCACCCCAATTTTTCTGTACTAACATTTACTAATGGCTTTTCTCCTAATTGAGTTTCCATGAGCTGCTCATAGTTTTTATTAAAGGAGCTCAAGTGCCTTTTGTTATTTACGGTCCAGATAAAGTGAGAGCTACTATCAAAGACTGCATTCAATCTGGAGGTTTGGAGAAGAAGGTCTTCCTGTGACTTTTTTCTTACAAGGGCTAAAGCTACTTGGCCCGAGACAAACTCTAGTAGCTCCATGTTTCTGCTGCTAAATTTAGTAGCGTCTGAATAACTTTTAATACCAATAACTCCAGTCGTTTTTCCATTGACAATCAATGGCACGATGACTTGTACCTCTGGGAGTTCTTTGCCATAGAGGAATAATTTTTCCTTTTTGACCAACTCCGAAAATTCCTCTTTATAGTATAACAGTGGTTTGTTTTGGACTAAAGCATATTCTACAATACCACTACCTAACTTTCTTCGGTCTTCTACGGGTGTTGGGTATTGTTCGTCTACTCTATAGGGAAAGTATATGACACCATTTTCGGGCTCATAAATTGCCACAAAGAAGTTGTTAGCGTAAATCTTCTTCTTTAATTCTTCATGGACAACCCCTAAGAAATCTTTAAGATCTCGCGTGTTAAGGTTTGCTTGGGCAATGGAGTAATACAATTCTTGAGCTCTTTGAGCTCTTCTTCGCTGCGTTATATCTCTAAATAGGCATCTAATATTTATAGGCTTGCCGTTTTCAAATCTGCAGGTAATTTCCCCTTCTAAATAAATACGTTTAAACTCTTTATTTCGCGTAATCATCTGGAAGTCGGAGACGGCTTCACCCTTTTTTACCTTAACTAGATGATCCTGTACTTCATCATTACGGGTAATCATCTGGAAATCGGAGAGATGCTCACCCTTTTTCACCTTGGCCAAATGGGCTTGGACTTCATCCATAGATAGAGGATGAATAATGTCTAAAAAAGACATGCTAAAGACTTCTTCTGAGGAAAGATTAAAGGTCTCTCGGAAGGCCTTATTGACGAATAAGAATTTTAAATCTAGGGATAGCATCATCACCACTTCAGACGTATTATCTATCAGATCTCTTAAGGGATCAAACTCAGCAAAATCGTTGGTTTTTTTTGGCATTGATATAAAATGAAGGGAGCTTATCAGAAAGCTATGAATGACAATAAACGGTTAAAACTAAGAATTAATAGCTATTTTTGGCAGAAATAGTAGAAGAATTAATGGCGAAGGTAAGAGCTAAAAAACATCTAGGACAGCATTTTCTAATAGACGAAGTCATTGCCAAGGATATTGTGGATTTGGTCATGCCTAATGGCCGATTTAAGAAGGTATTGGAAATAGGTCCTGGAATGGGGGTACTTACCAAATATTTGTTAGACCGGGAAGGTGTTGAAACTCATGTGGTGGAGCTAGATAGGGAGTCTGTTTCTTACTTGGCCGAGCACTTTCCTCAGCTTGATGGGAAAGTCTATAATGAGGACGTATTAAACCTGTGGCTTACTAAGAAAATGAATTTGGCCGAAGGCGAAAAAATCGGCATAATTGGTAATTTTCCCTACAACATTTCTTCTCAAATTTTATTTAAAGTATTACAAGATAAAGCTGTAGTAGACGAAGTGGTGTGCATGCTCCAAAAAGAAGTAGCAGAACGAATAGCATCTAAGCCTGGGAGTAAGAAATATGGGATACTAAGTGTATTACTTCAAGCTTACTACGATATAGAGTATCATTTAGATGTGCCCCCTGTTTCCTTTGATCCACCACCTAATGTAGACTCTGGCGTAATCAGGCTGGTAAGGAACGAAAACCAAACTTTAGCCTGTGATGAAAAACGCTTTTTTGC
>JBLHOT010000131.1:0-7292 GCA_047623945.1 Arcticibacterium sp.
TCCAGCTTCTTAATGATGGCTAAACGCTCCTTGGTCAGACCATGTGTCAATCCTATTTCACCCATCTCTTCTACCTTTTTCTTCCAGTAATAGAAGGTAGCTGGATAAAGAGAATATTTCTCCAATGCGATTTTTACGCCTTTCTCGGAGGCTTCTTTTACTATGGCCAATTTCTCGGCCTTGCTGTACTTCTTTCCCATACTCATAATTACAAAAATTATTTCGTAATCACGTTTGATGTATTAGGGGGCTGAAACAACTCATAGGAGAGGTTTTCGCTTCTCATACTGGAAATCATACTTACGGTAACATTTACCACCTGGTTATCTGTAGTAGCTTGAGCAAGAGCTTTGTTATAGTTTTCAAGGGCAGTGCTAAAGTTATTTATAGTTGCATAAAAATCTGCCAAGGTATAGTAGTACCAATAGCTAGCCTCTTTCGTTTGTTGTAAAATATACTCCTCTTTGATTTCCTTTACCTGTGCATAGGCTTCTTTGTGTTTTCCAAGAACGAGGTATTGGTAAATTTTGAGGCATTCGTAGAATTTAATATTGTCCGCATTGTTGGCGTTTGAAACTAGACTATCAATAAGCAACAAGCAGGCATCTGGGTAGTCATTACTTAGGTTTATCACTCGTGAGGAATTACTGTAAAGTGCCGAATCACGTTTATTCAGATCCGACTGGCTCTGCCCTAGAACATTTATTGATAAGAGCAGCAAAAATATTAAGCAGTGTTTGCAAAAAGGACTCGTGACAGACATTAGTTAAGTGAGAGAAAGGGCATTATTAAGAGCCCAATGACGATTCATATAAATTTGTCTTGAAGACAATTCTATATTTGTTTACCAAAGATTGCCAATATAGCAATAAACGTTCATCATTTTTTATTAAAACCTGTAGCTTGATAGAAGAGTAGAAATTTCCGATTTTTTGATTCTCCTTATCTTCAAGGCCCTCTTTAAGGGTAGGGAATGGAAGGGTATAGAGGACAATAAGAAATCTAATAAGAAGCTGGGAGTTGGTAGCTAATGAAAGCAGAGCAATGAAATGATCCTTGCATTGCATGGATTCTCCATTGGAGATAAGTAACTTGGCTTTTTAATCCTATTGTTTATGTTACCTATACCAACCAAATGAAATCATTTCAGAAGATAACATCTTTATCTCTTTTATTATTAATGGGAGTAGCATCATTTGCTACGGCTGTGAAACGTTCGTTTTACGAAATTATGAGTTATAGCATCAGTAGTCTGGAACAAGAACAGATGATGGATGTCTATTTAAAAGATGCTTATTTACCGGCTATGCACCGACAAGGAATCAGCCATATAGGTGTTTTCAAACCGAGATCTACTGAAGAAGATACGGGTAAAAAAGTTTATATTCTCACGCCACTTAAATCACAAAAAGAATTACTGAAGATTGAGGAGAAATTGGCGGCGGATGCCGTATATCAAAGTTCTGGAGGCCTGTACATCAATGCCATGTTTGATAAAAGACCCTTCGATCGTTTTGAAACGATTATTTTACGAGCGTTTTCTGAAATGCCTCAAATGAATATGGCGGACTTATCTAGTCCAAAATCAGATAGGTTTTATGAGTTAAGAAGCTATGAAGGTCCTACGGAAAAATACTATCGCAAAAAAGTCGAAATGTTTAATGCTGGCGGAGAAGTCACTCTTTTCGAAAAACTCAATTTCAATGCTGTTTTCTACGGTGAAGTGATCACTGGAAGTCATATGCCAAATCTTATGTACATGACCACCTTTGAAAATGAGGTAGATCGTGATGAGCATTGGAAAGCTTTTGTAGACTCTCAGGAATGGACAGCATTAAAAGCTGACGCACAGTATGCGAATACGGTATCAAAAAACACTCAGGACTACTTATATCCAACTGATTATTCGGATATCTAAATTAATATACTTTTTACTAGCGAATACATCGCCAAATTAAATTTGCGATGTATTTCTGTTAGAAAAAGAAATTGCAATCCTTTTATAATTACAATACTATACCCTGCATGAATTTCCTTAAACGAAGCAAATATATTCTCTCTCTTATTACGATATTGATTTTCTCATTTGGTGCCAATTTATACTTCGAAGAACCAGAAATATCACTTGACTCATACAAAGTTGAAGATGGGTTTGACCTTAGTCTTGTGGCCTCTGAGCCTCACTTTTCAGCCCCAGTTACGATGGATTTTGATGATAAAGGGAGGATTTGGGTAGTAGAAATGAAAGGGTATATGCCTAACTTAGAAGGGATTGGAGAAGAAGAGCCTAATGGAAGAATTACTATTTTAGAGGACTTGAATGGAGATGGCCGAGTAGATCATTCAAAAGTCTTTTTAGATGGTCTGGTATTACCTCGTGGAATTGCACACGTTTACGGGGGCCTCCTCTATACGGATGGGCCGGCATTGTATTTCGTGAAAATAAGAAGTGATAAACCAGGAAAGAAAACCCTTGTAGATCCAATTTATGCAGATGGTGGAAATGTGGAGCACCAGCCGAATGGTTTAATGATGAATATTGACAATTGGATCTATAATGCCAATACTAATTTTAGATACCGTTTGTTGGATGGGGAATGGATTAAAGAGCCAAGTTCTTACAGGGGGCAGTGGGGTATCAGCAAAGATAATTTTGGGAGACTTTATGTAAATAATAATTCCACTCAAATCCAGGGAGATTATGTCTTACCCAATACCCTAATACGTAATCCGTATTACAAACCAAGATCCGCTATAAACCAAGTCTTAACTCGCAACCAAAATGTATATCCACTGCATGCCACCTCGGTTAATAGAGGCTATACGAAAGGGATCTTAGACGAGAAGGGCATATTGAAGAAAGTTACCGCAGCTTGTGGTCCTTTGATATACCGAGGAGGTAATTTTCCTGAGTCATATAATCAAAATGCTTTTGTATGTATTCCGGAGGCTAATCTCATTAAAAGAAATATTCTCACTTTTGAAAGCACTAAAACTTCGGCCGAGCAGGCCTGGGATAATAAGGAGTTTATATCCTCAACAGATGAGGGTTTTAGACCAGTCAACCTTTTTAATGGACCCGATGGTGCCATGTATATTGTGGATATGCACCGTGGTATTATTCAACATAAAGCGTTTATATCGCAGTACTTAACACAGCAATTAGCAGAAAAGAAGCTCGATACGCTGCAAAATCAAGGTCGTATTTTAAAGGTAGTGAGTAAAGAAAACGCACTAAATATTGTGCCTGACTTATCAAAAGCTTCGCCTAAAGAACTCGTGTCCTTTTTGGGTAGTGCAAATGGTTGGCTAAGGGACCGGGCTCAGCAATTACTGATACAAAAAAAGGTTAAATCAGTCAAAAATGACTTGTATTCTTTGGCAAGAAAGAACAATGAATACGGTACAGGTATTCATGCTTTATATGTTTTGGATGGCCTCGGTATGTTGTCGTTCGAAGAACTTGCTGAAATATTAAATGATTATCAGAACCCCGAAAAAATAGCTCATATTCTGAGATTAATGGAGTCTTTTTCTACAGTAGAAAATGTGGAGCGAATGATTAATATGGGTAATAATATCTTGGCTTCAGAAAAACCTTTTTTAGACTTGTATTTGGGCATATCGCTTAATTCATGGATTAAAATAGCACCAAAAACGTTCTTGCCTATTCTTTCACAAATAGCCGAGAGGTATCCTGATGATAAAGTAATTCAAGAATCTGTTGTAAGTAGTCTAGGAGACAAAGAGGAGTTATTTATGAAAAAACACAAACCCAATTCTTTATTGAGGGATTATCTGAGACAAACGCTTAAAAATAGAGAAGAAAATGACCTGAACTCAATTTTTGTGCGAGAGGCAGGAAAGGATGATGACCGTACTAATGGGCTAAAACTATTCCGTACAGTGTGCGGAGCCTGTCATGGTGCAGATGGTACAGGAATTGAAGGTTTGGCACCTCCTTTGAAAGGTTCAGAATACATTGAAGGTTCTATCCATCGTTTAGCCTCAATAATATTACATGGAATAAGTGGGCCTATTCACGTGAGCGGGAAATTGTATCAATTAAATAATGATATGCCGGCATTGGCTAGCAATGCTGATATTAACGACCAAGATATTGCTGACATTACGAAGTATTTACAGAATGCTTTTGCAAAGAATATCAAAGGCATTTCGGTAGATGAGATTAAAAAACTAAGAGAGGAAAAACCAGCCGGTGGAGAATTGTTTTCAGAAAAGGAATTGCTGGAAAAACAGTTTCTTAGATAGAAGCGTTGCTTAAAGGAAAGGTCATTTATTAGACGAAAGCAACCTCATTCCTGATTGTCTGAGTTGAAGTTTGCATATCGCATTGATTTTGTATAATTAATTCAAATAAATAAAAATGGTGTAACTAAGGTATAGTGTGAATTGCTAAAACGGTTTCAAAAATAATTTACCTAGATTCCCTTATAGTTTGGGAATTAGTAATTATTTAAAGCTCCCAAATGGACAATAAAAAATGGTAATTAATCCTCTTTTATGTATTCACCTTTGGGTTAGGCTCTAGGAAAAGAACTCCTTCTTGTTTCTAAGGATAGGCTTTCCAGCTTATGCGAATATAAAAAAGCCTCAGAGGAATCCGAGGCTTTTTTATATGAAGATTTAAGAAATAATCTTAAATCTTACACATTTTGTGGAACAATGTAAGGGTATCTGTATTTCCTGCTCAGCATTAAATCAGCCTCTTCATTATCAATGAATTCCTCAAATTCTCCATTAAATCTCAACGTTTCGCCTACTCTATAGGCCACATTTGCCATTAATGGTAATACAGTAGACATATGGCCTACTTCAACCTCACAATTTAGTCCACTATTATTTCCAGCTTTTAAGGCATCTATGAAGTTTCCGAAATGTCCGTTACTGTTAGGTGCTGTTCTAAAAGAGGTGTCTCCACCTACGGCGGCACCTTCACTCATTCCTGAACCAGCAAAAGCTTCTTTTTCATCGTTTTTATAGGCTTTCCAGGTGCTGCCATTCACTTCTAGCCACCCCTTGGTTCCATAAAACATATTTCCAATTTTAATTTGGGCATTGGATTCGGCATTAGTGAATCTACCTCTAGTTTCAAATTCTAGCATTTTACCATCAGCGTACTCAAAAACTGATGTCTGCGTATTTGGCGTTTGCTGCGAGCATTCTTCAGGACTTATTCCGAAAATACCTCCCATAGACTGTACTTTAGTAGGGTGTTCTTTTTTATTTAGTCCCCATCTGGCTACATCAAATTGGTGTGGCCCTTGGTTTCCAGTATCTCCATTTCCAGTGTCCCAATGCCAGTGCCAATTATAGTGGCCTTTTTTCTCATTGTATGGTCTTTGGCTAGCAGGTCCTAGCCACATGTCATAGTTTAGGCTGGAAGGAGGTGTGCTGTCCTTGGCAATGCCAAAAGAGTTTCTAGGCTTATAGCAAGTCCCTCTAGCCATAAACACCTCGCCGATGCCACCATCATGTAAGAACGCCATGGCCTGCATCACATTAGATATTGATCTATTCTGAAAGCCAACCTGAACTATTCTATCATATTTTCTGGCAGCTTCAACCATTTTGCGACCTTCCCAGATATTATGCGAACTAGGTTTTTCTACGTAAACGTTTTTGCCAGCTTGACAGGCCCAAATGGTAGATAATGCATGCCAATGGTTGGGAACGGCCACTATTACGGCATCAATTTCTTTGTCATCAAAAACTTTACGCATGTCGGTTTCTGTTCCAGGCTTCATTCCGTTCTGGTTTTTTGCGGCTAGGGCTTGCCTTTCAGCGAAGAACTTTGAGTCGACATCACAGATTGTTTTGACGGTTACACCATCTTTATACATGCCTGAAAAACTGTCAAGTAGGCCTTTACCTCTTCCTCCAACGCCGACTGAGCCAAGTATTACTCGGTCATTGGCACCAAGGATATTTCTATACGATTTGGCTGATAAGCCACTGGTGCCCAGCACTACACCGGTTGTGGCCAGGGTGGCTTTTTTAATAAAATCTCTTCTGTTGTTCATTTTAAGGTTGAATAATGTTTAAAATTTATGTATTAGTTAAAAGTTGTTTGCGTTTCTTATCATCTTTAAAAAAAGTCCAAAATAGTAATGCCGCTATTAGGGCCATTCCCGCAGGAATAAGCCAAATGGTTTGCCAAAGGTGTGAGCCGTCTGCCAAGGTATATTGCTTTACAAAAGCACCTGCAGCCCAACTACCAATAAGCATCCCTAGTCCGTAGGTTATCAAGGTGATAAAGCCTTGGGCTTGTGCCTGTATCTTCTTTGGTGCTGCTTGGTCAACGTAGATCTGAGCAGTTACAAAAAAGAAATCGTAGCAAATACCATGTAGAATGATGCCCATATAGAGCATACTTACTAAGTTATCATTGTTGCCATAGGCAAATAGCAGGTATCTTGCTACCCAGGCCATCATACCAATCAAAAGCATTTTTTTAACCCCGAAACGGGCAAAGAAAAGAGGCATGAGAAGTAGGAATAATAATTCTGAGACTTGGCCAAGTGCCATTTTTCCAGCAGAGTTTTCCATACCTATTTCTGTTAGAAATGGATTGGTGAAGCTGTAGTAAAAAGCCAAGGGAATAGAAATCAAGAGAGAGCAGGCTATTAGGATGGAGAAGCTTCTATCTTTAAGCAATGCTAGGGCGTCTAATCCTAGAATATCTCTGATACTTGGGGCTTTCCCTTTATCCTTGGGAGGTGTTTTAGGTAAGAAAAAGGCATATATTCCGAGTACAATAGAAACAGCTGCTCCTATTTTAAAAACATTGCCACTTTTTTCTAGATCAAGATAACTAATGACAAAGCCTGCTAAAATCCACCCAATAGTCCCTAAAACTCGAATTGGTGGAAATTCCGTCTCGGTATTTTTCATTTGATTAAAACAAATGGCGTTTGCCAGACCCAAAGTGGGCATATAGAGGAGAGCATAGACTAGCAACGTCCAAAAGAATGCGGTAGGATCGGTAACGCCAACAAGGTAATAAAGGATAAGACCACCAATGATGTGAATAATTCCCATAACTCGCTCCGCAGAGAAGAATCTGTCGGCTATCATACCAATAAAAAAAGGAGAGATTATGGCTCCCCAATTTATGGTACTGTAGGCTGCACCTACATTAAGGCCGTCGAAACCTATTTCACCTAAATAGGTGCCCATAGTAACATACCAGATTCCCCAAACAAAAAATTGGAGGAACATCATAAAGGACAATTGAATTCTTATGCTTGCTTTCATAGAATAGGAGTAAG
>JBLHOT010000132.1:0-7236 GCA_047623945.1 Arcticibacterium sp.
TGACGGAAATTCATTAGCAAGAAGTACGACTTTTGACTTTAAAGATGACCTGATTCTAACTACTGGGATGAGCCTAAGAGTAAATGTACTAGGCTACATTATTGTAGAGCCCTATTTTGCTGTTCCATTTTATAATGGTGGCAAAAAACCAGTCGTTACAGGCGTAAATTTTATGATTCCTGGCTGGTAGTTTAAAATACATCTCATATATAAAAAAGAGCCGTTTCAGTATTGAAACGGCTCTTTTTAGTGGTGGAGAATACAGGAATCGAACCTGCGACCTTTTGACTGCCAGTCAAACGCTCTAGCCAACTGAGCTAATTCCCCAAAATATGTTAAACGTTCTGCCTCCCGATAGCTATCGGGAGAGCTAATTCCCCAAAATATGTTAAACGTTCTGCCTTCCAATAAAGTCAGGCTAGTTATTTATATTCTCTAAATTATGAATGCAAATATAATAGAAGGATTTAATCTTGCCAGTAATATTAACCTTGATATTTGGACTCATTTAATATGAATAAGTAAGAGTCTACCTTAAGTATTGAAAACTAGGGATTTACTTAAAGCTTTCCAGCTCCTCCATTAAAACTTTATTTTCCTTAGCCGTTCCCACGCTTATTCTTAGACAGTGGTCACAAAGAGTTACATTACTTCTATCTCTTACAATAACTTTTTTACTTATCAAGTAGCTAAAAACCGATTTCGCGTCTGTAAATTTCACTAAAAGTTGATTGGAATCTGAAGGATAAATGTGTCTTACATTTTCTAGAGCTAATAACCTTTTGAATAGACGAAACCTTTCTTTCAGGATTTTTTCAACGTAAAGTTCTTTTTTTTCTACATTATCCAAAGCTTCCAAAATGAGCCTTTGAGCTTCTTGATTGAGATTGTAAGGATACTTTATTTTATTAAGAATTTTTATTAAATCTACATGCCCGAAAGCCATTCCCACTCGTAATCCGGCCATGCCCCAGGCTTTAGAAAAGGTCTGCAGCACCACTAAATTATCATAGGTATTTAATTTACCTAAAAAAGATGGCTGAGAAGCAAAATCAATATAAGCCTCGTCCACAATAATAAGACAGTCTTTATAAGTATCTAACAGCACTTCAATATCTGCAGTATGTATGAGATTCCCAGAAGGATTATTTGGTGAACAAACCCAAATTATTTTGGTTTGCCCATCCACGTTTTTGGCAATGGCCTCTAAGTCCAGCTGGAAATTTGGTTTTAGATTGATTTTCCGCGTTTCTATTTGCTGAATATCCGCACAGACCTGATACATGCCATAGGTGGGAGGGAGCAGCAGCATATTATCTATTTTAGGCTCACAAACCGCTTTAATAATCAAATCAATAGCCTCATCAGAGCCATTACCCAGAAAAATTTGTTCTGGGTAGACACCTTTTAATTCGGCTAATTTATGTTTTAAATCTCTTTGGTAGGGGTCTGGGTATCTATTGAGGCCTTTTCCTGCCACAGATCCGTATGGATTCTCATTAGCATCTAAAAAAACACCTTCTTTTCCCGAATACTCATCTCGTGCAGAACTGTATGGTTTTAGAGCTAATAAATGTTCTCGTACGAGCGAATTGATAATTGACATAAGTATAGTTTTAATCGGATGTGGCCTTTAAACATCATACACAAACATACGAGGACTGACATTTCTTTTCCTAATTTTGGTCTGTAAATAGAATGCAATGATAGACAGAAAAGAGATAGAGGTTTTTTTTAAGGGTTTACAGGACACTATTTGCTCCGATATGGAAATCGCAGATGGCAAGGGCAAATTTCAAGAAGATATATGGGAGCATACCACTGGCGGTGGCGGCAGAACTAGGCTGATGCAAAACGGAAATATCATTGAAAAAGGAGGGGTCAACTTTTCTGCTGTAGAAGGGAAAGTAAGCGAAGACATGAAAAAGGCTCTAAAAATAGACCAGGACGCAGATTTCTTTGCCACTGGGGTCTCTATTGTTCAGCATCCTGAGAATCCACATGTACCCATCATTCATATGAATGTCAGGTATTTCGAACTGTCAAATGGTACTTATTGGTTTGGGGGCGGCATAGACCTTACACCACATTATTTAGTTAAAAAACAGGCTCAGTGGTTTCATGAGCAGCTAAAAAAAGCCTGTGACAAACATGGCATTAGTTTTTATGCCGACTATAAAGAAAGGGCTGACAATTATTTCTTTTTGCCTCACAGAGATGAGACAAGAGGTGTGGGAGGAATATTTTTCGACCATTTAAGTGAAAAAAGTATGTCATTGACCAAGAGTCAGATTTTTGACTTTATCAAAGAAATAGGTGAGGCATTTACTCCAATTTATACACATTTACTGGAGCTTAACGCCGCGAAAACATACTCAAAAGAGGAAAAAACTTGGCAATATCTCCGGAGAGGGCGTTATGTAGAATTTAACCTGGTTTGGGACAGAGGTACTAAGTTTGGGCTGGTGACAGGCGGCAGAACGGAATCCATTTTGATGAGTTTACCGCCACAAGCAAATTGGGCTTACGATCATATGCCCGAAATAGGTTCATCAGAAAAAGAAACTTTAGAAGGCCTTAAAAAAGGAATAGACTGGTTAAATCTTGCTTAGCTCTCAAAATTTAGCAGAGATAAATCCCAACTCTCAGGTCCGTTGGTATGAATAAAACCATCCTCAACCAATAAAGGACAGGGAATGTTGTTATCGAACAATGAGCCAGTTCCAAGCCCTTGAGGAAGTGTATTTCCTTTAGAAAACGTATACTGACAGATGGCATTCAAACCAATATTAGCTTCTAATGCCGAGGTGATCCACCAATTAATCTTTCTGTCTTTGGCATGAAGCATCCACTCATCAGTGGCTTTAAAACCACCAAGAAGTGTCGGCTTAAATATGAGAAACTGCGGTTTTATCAAATCCAGTAATTCTGGTTGAGAACTCCCAGTAATCCCAATTAATTCTTCATCTAGAGCAATAGGAACAGGAGTCGTTTTACAGAGTTCAGCCATTTGATCCCACTGACCCGCCTTAATGGGCTGCTCAATGCTGTGAATGTTTAGCTTAGCCAAGTCATCTAAAACGGATTTCGCTTCCTCTGAGCTAAAAGCACCATTGGCATCAACACGTAAAGTCAGTTCATCAGCAGAAAATTGAGAACGAATGGTTTTCAATAACTTATACTCCGTATCAAAATCAATGGATCCAATCTTCATTTTGATTGTTCTGAATCCTCCTTTTAGCTTTTCTACAATCTGCTTGGACATAAATGCTTCATCCCCCATCCATATCAAGCCATTTATTTCTATCTCTGATTTTGCCTGGGCAAATGAATTATTAAATAAAACGCGACTTCCACCTCCGGACAAATCTAGAAGAGCCATTTCAAAAGCAAACCTGATTGAAGGCCATGAAAAAAACAAATCACTTTCTATAGCTTCGGAAGCTTCCTCTATAGTTAGTTCAGAAGCATTGAATTTATCAATAAACAAATCCAGAAATGGTGAAAGGTCCTCTTTAAAGTCAATGGAGAGCCCCGGTAAGGGAGAAGCTTCTCCAATTCCATTAACTTCAGGGTAGTGCCCATCATAAAGTTTAATGAAGTAGGAGTCTTTGGTTTTGAGAACACCCCTGGAAGTACCAGCGTCAAATTTAAAATTTAGCGTATGTTTGCAGAAAGCAGCTTTTAGAGGCATATAGTTTTAAGAAAAACGAAATTACAAAATTGAAAGGCTTAATCAGAAGTTTCTTGTTTCCATTGTCTCTCATCTATAATGGGATTACGAAGTTTAGGAATTTCCTATATGACAATTCGATCTTGAAAACCTTCCAAACACCCGTTTATTCCATTGGTGTAGGAAATTTGGCTGTTGGTGGCACGGGAAAAACGCCTTTAGTATCCTACCTTATACAGCAGTTTTCGGGTACAGAAATAGCTATACTAAGTAGGGGATATGGTCGTAAAACAAAAGGCTTTCTGCCAGTAGATGCGTCATCTTGTCCAGCTACTGTGGGTGATGAAATATTCATGCTCTTTGAAAAACATCATAAAACGGCAAAATTCTTTGTTGCTGAAGACCGGAATCTTGGGATACAAAATATAATGAGGCTTTACCCAGCTACTGAATTAATCATTTTTGATGATGTTTTTCAGCATCGTGCGGTCAGTCCAAACTTTAATATTTTACTATCCACATTCTCTAGCCCATTCTTTAATGATTTTCTAATGCCCTATGGAAGATTACGAGAATGTAGACAGGGCCTAAAAAGAGCAGATGTTTTAATTTTCACCAAAGTGCAAAATGGTTTGTCGGAGTGGCAAAGAGAACACTTTTTAAAAAGTGTCAAAGAAGTTAACAACAAGGGCCTACCCATCTTCTTTACCACGCAAAAAAGAGGCAGAATTCAAAACATAAGCGGAAAATCATTAAAATTAGGTGAAAAAGTGAATGTATTGTGTGCATTAGCCCGCAATGATTTATTCCATAGTGATGTAGCCAAAAGTTTTCTTGTCTCTGAAAAGTTTGAGTTTAGAGACCATCACTCCTATACCATAAATGACGTGCAAGGTATATGCTACAATGCTAAGAGCCTGCCTATTATCACTACAGAAAAAGATTTTGTTAAGCTTAAACCCCTACTCTCTGAAGGGCAGATGGAGTCTTTTTATATTTTCAAAATAGAAATTGATTTCATAGCCGAAGAGTCTCTTTTTTTAACAAATATTAAAGAAGATTTTAAAAGGTTTAGGCTTAGAAAAGGTTCTTTAAATAATGGCTAAATTTACAATCGAATTTATTTTTATTTAATGAACAAAAGTGGTCTACTGCTCCTTATTAGTCTATTAATTCCTTTTTTAGGGCAAAGTCAGATTTTGGATGACAGCACAAAGCAAGTATACGGGCCAAACACCATTGGTTATCTCTTGGAAGGAAATATATTACAAGACGACACTACACTAATTCACCCGGATACTTTAATTGATTATTTTAGGTTTTCTACTCAGAATAAGACCAATGGCTGGCTTTGGCAGGATTTAGGAAACGAAGGAACTGCCTCCAAAACCTTTTTCCTTGAAACTCCTGATAATGCCTTTACAGAAACTGGACTCACATCCTTCAGCCAGTTCTGGGCTCCGAAAATTTCTCAAGTCAAATACTACAATACTCGATCGCCTTATACCAATATGGCCTACGTGCAAAGCACAAATGGTATGGCAAATTTGGGTTTTACCCATGCTCAGAACGTGAAAGAAAACTGGAATATAGGACTTAACGTCAATAGGCTTTCTTCATCGAAGCAATACTCGGCCTCTAATAATGAGGATAGGCTAGTAGGTCATTGGAACTACACCTTGAGTACTAACTTTATCACAAAAAATAGACGTTATACTTTCCTAGGGGCTTTAATACATCTAAATCATAGTCAAAAAGAGCAGGGCGGCATTCGCTCACTAAATGATGCTGATTTTATCCCGAAAAGTGACTTAAAGAGCGGTTATAATACCCAATATCAGCAGTTATTAAATGGTATAGAGTCTAGCGAAAGGTGGAACAATATTCATGTTTATCACCAATATAAACTTACAGGAGGGCTACAGGTCTTCCATACTTTTGATTATCAGCGGCAAAAGTATTTTCATTCTGATACCCTAATAGGCTCAAACAGCCCTTTTGGGATCTACACAGATTCTTTGGCCGATGATTTAGAGAAAGTTAAAACCTACTATTTTTATAAAAACTTTCAGAACAGAGTAGGCCTTAAAGGATACTTCAAAGGGTTTAAATATGCTGCTGGTCTTACAAACAGAGTGTATTCCTTCAATGCAGTTCATAATCAAGAAACAGGAAATAATCGTACAGAGGTACTCTTAGGAGGAAATGCTGGTTATTGGTTCCCAGACAGCACCAGTTACTTGAATACCGATTTTTACTTTGGATTTGGAAAAGGAACTAATGTTTTTCTACACTCTAAACTGCGTGTCAAAGGGCTTAATTTGGGTTTTAAATTCATAAGAAAACCCGCAGCTTTATTTTCACAATCATTTCAAAGTGATGTAGCATCTTGGAGTAATAATTTCCAAAATATTACCTATACAGAAGCCTCAGCTAACTATCTACTAAAGGGTGAAAAGGTTTGGTTGGAACCAGAGGTTCGTGTAAATCTTGTCTCTAATTATGTCTATTTTAATGAAAACCTGAAGCCTGATGCTTTAGAAAGTGACTTATTTACAACCAAATTAGGTTTTAAAGTCGGACTCGAGTTGAAAAACTTTAAAGCCTCAAATCACTTGATTTTGGCCTCAACAAATAACTCGTCGGTTTACAGATTACCAAGTATTGTAAATAATACTAATTTAGAGTTCCACCTATTCTATGCTAAGGTTTTACACCTCTATTTAGGTACAGATG
Source organism: Arcticibacterium sp. (assembly GCA_047623945.1). Classification (GTDB taxonomy): domain Bacteria; phylum Bacteroidota; class Bacteroidia; order Cytophagales; family Spirosomataceae; genus Arcticibacterium. Next base: position 6,410 of record JBLHOT010000132.1, read on the forward strand.
TCTACTATAGGTCAAAATTCAAGGCTGATGCCTACTCTCCTGTTCTCAGAGGCTTTCATATTCAGAATACCCAAGAAATCTGGGGTGGGGTGCCCGTAGTGGATATTTACACGAACTTTATGATTAAAAGAGTGAAACTAGCTTTTACTTATAATTTCATTAACCAGGGCTTGCCATATCAAGGATTCTATACAACGCCAAATTACTTGGCCATGGCACGAACGTTCTTCTTGAAAGTAAACTGGCCTCTATTTGATTAGATAGCTTCTAATAGAGATTGGAAGTAGACATATTGACCAGAAAATTGCTGGTCTAAGATAGTCAGCATCTTCACTTTTTGAGCTTGCTCAAAGGCCTTAAAATTAGTTTCGCTGTCAAAATAGAGCTGTAAAGAAAGATTTTGTCCGTCTGTCTCTATCTCAGTAATAAGACGATAAAAAGAACACTTTTCAACACCTTTGATGGCATTAGTGAAGGGAATAAGTTCGTCCTTAACTTTCTTTTCAAAAAGAAGGGCATGAGAAAATTCTACAAGGAAGGTATAATTAGAAAGAAACTTCAATTTTTACTTAGCCAGTGAGGTTTGAAAAACAAAACGCTTAACTAAAAAATAGGCTCCAAATAAAACAGCTGTATAAATAAGGTCTCCCATAAGCATATTTCTAAAAAATGGAATTCCTGCTGTATAAGAAGCTGCTATGCCCGTCAAATCGTGTGTATAACCATAATTTTCTTTACCAACAGCTGCTATAGGGTAGAATAAGGCAAAATTGGTCAGTAAGAAAAAAGAGACTGAACCAAGTAGGGTGCTGGACAGCAAGCGTAGG
>JBLHOT010000133.1:0-7008 GCA_047623945.1 Arcticibacterium sp.
ATAACTCGAATTTGGAAAAGATTTCAAATTAATTTAACCACCAAATAGCTACGTTAAGACAAGTGGCAAATGAAACCCACAGGAGATAAGGGATTTGAAGATTTGCTGCTGTTTTGTTGATTTTTTTAAAGTAAAGAATCATCATGAATATGGCAATCCAAAGTACAAGAATTTCAAGCAACGCGAGGCCAGGGTTTTCGAAGTAGAAAAACAAGAAACTCCAAACGAAGTTTAGGGCTATTTGAATAGCAAATATGGCTATGGCATTTGTTCTTTCTACACTTTTAGGGCTTCGCCAAATAAGAAAAAGACCTAAGCCCATTAAGGCGTAGAGGGTAGTCCAGACCGGGGCGAAAATCCAATTTGGAGGATTAAAGAATGGCTTATTCAAGGTAGTATACCAGGACTCGATGCCTGTCACTGTAGCAAAACCAGAAATGCCACCGATGGTTAAAGGAATGGCCAAACATAGAATGAAAGTTAAGATTTTTTTCATGCAGAAAGTTAGCTTCTATTTTGCTATTTATTTGTCTTTTTCTGACTAAATAGTTTTAGGTATATCATAGCACTTATATGATGATTTTTCAAACTTTATGTTTATTCTTAGAAACTCCATTTCAACCTAAAATTAATCCCATTCCCTAGGGATTTCATTTTGCCATTTCGCTCAAGAAAAAAACTTTGACCAATTAGAATAGCATCCAAATTATCTTTTATACTGTAAGATACGCTTGTGCTTATAAAACTTAAATTCATTCCGAAACCATACATGCCTGCCAATGAAACATTCCAAAGTGGACTGATAGGGTAGGAGGCTGTGAGAAAAGCAGCTGACTGTGTAGGGAAAAGACTCTTTGGTGTAAGTGTTCCGATACTAGAAAGTAGATTGACATCGCCTTCAAGATTAACAGATCTGTTATTTCCGTTTGACGAAAATAAGTAGGCTCCATTAAGGTAAATGGAGTTTGCAAAAGAATAATCTAAGGTGGTGGTGGCTACAAAAACTTGTGGCCCAGAACCAGACTTTTGTAATGGTTTGAAATAGGTCGCTTCTCCTTTAAATCCCATGCTTCCTAGGCTACCGGCCCAGCCAGCACCTACGGCTATGTCGTCTAAGTATTTCCCTGCTAAAACCTGAAAGTCGTAGCCATTGGTATTGAAACGATACATACCGGCAATGCTTGATTGGTTTAGCCAATTGATATTGGCAGCCACTTCTACAGAACTCATTCCGTTTTTGAAATAATACTGCGTCCTTATGGCATCTGAACCTGGACGTTCTTCATAATCAAAATCTATAAAATTGTACGTATTAAAGAGGTCATTAGGATTCCAAACCAGGGCTAGTCCCCAGTTTATTCGCTGCCGACCTAAGGTCGCCTCAAAATTACCATTGACATAGTTTACGTTCATTCTGTCTATAGTGCTGTGCAATAAAAAATTATCATTGTTTATAATAAGCCAAGACATATCAATGAACCCATTGTCAAAAGCAATATTTTCCCTATAATTTGGAGTATTTTGTACTTGATATCCAAATAGAACTCTGTTTCTCAGGCCAATACTTACAGTTACTTTATCATTCAGGAATGCTTTAAGGTTGATACGGTTATGCAGCAGATACTCTACGTTTATTCTTTCTAAGTTTTGAAAAGATAGAGTCTGCATATTTTTCAAATAGCCGTTAACTTGAACTATATCTTTCAGCGTTTTAAGGCTATCCTGAGCAATAACGCTTGAAAATGGAATTAGGAGACAAATGAATATGAGCCATTTGTTCCTTAATCTTTTTAACCAATGATTTAGAAATGAATCCATGTGCTATTTTTGGATGATTTCATCCGATATTACTTTACCATCTTCCAGCGTTATGATGCGTTTTGCCCTGTCGATTACACGTTGGTCATGTGTGGAGAAAACAAAGGTCACCCCCTCCTCTTGATTGAGTTCAGCCATCATATCTAAAAGGTTGGCGGTAGATTTAGAGTCTAAATTGGCCGTAGGCTCATCGGCAAGGACAAATCTAGGTTTTGGAGCTAGAGCTCTGGCGACAGCTACACGCTGCTGTTGGCCGCCAGAAAGTTCTCCTGGTCTATTCTTCATTCGGTCACTAAGCCCTATTTTTTGCATGAGGTCTTTAGTCCTTTGTCTTCTTTCTTCCTTACTTCTTTTTTGGAGGAGCATGGTAAATTCCACATTTTCTTCAGCAGTAAGCACTGGAATTAGATTATAGGACTGAAAAACGAAACCAATATTGTTGAGACGAAAATCAATGAGTTGATTGGTAGATAGTTTAGACATTTCCTCTTCGGCTACAAAGATTTTACCCGAGCTTGGACTGTCTAATCCGCCAATCATATTTAGGAGCGTGGTTTTACCAGATCCTGAAGGCCCAACAATAGCTGTAAATTCTCCTTTATTGATGACTAAATCTACACCATCCACAGCATGTATTTGCTGGTCGCCATCTTCAAAGATTCGATGTAAGTTTTGGACTTCTATTACTTTCATATCAGTATTGTTTTCTTTGAAATTAGTTTCTTATACTTTTCGAATGGCTTTAGCTGGATCCAGTCTCATGGCCTTCATAATTGGAAAAATGGCAGAAATGAAAGTGACCATAAATACCATGATACCTATTTTCCAGAACTGGTCAGGCAGAACCACGGGGTAAACAGTGGATGAAAATCCCATCATTTCCATACCGCTTTCCATGCTTGTAAGCTCTATTCCTACTTTGCCGGTGACTAGGATGGTAATGTAGGCGAGCAACATCCCTAAGGGTGCCCCTATAATGGATAGAAAAAGTGTTTCTAACATTATCATGACGAAGAGCTTCGTTTTGTTTAATCCAATAGCCATTAACATTCCCAACTCTCTTACTCTATCTAAAATGGACATAAGCATGGTGTTTATAATTCCAAAAGCTAGTGCTATCATGATAATACCAATAACCACTTGCATACTTGTATCAAAAGAGTCGATGGCGTATTCCATGAGTGGATCTAGCTCACGCCAATTTTCTACTTTAATGTTATGGTTTATTGTCTTGAGTTTTGTTTGAAGATTTGCCATTTCTCTTTCATCGTTCATGAGAACGGCAATTTCTTGAACGCCTCCGTATGACTTTAAAAGTGGAGCTAAGTTTTCTTGTTGTACAAAGGCGTTACTCTCATCGTAAAGGCTATTGCCACTTTTAAATAAACCAACTATTCTAAAAGAAGCTGATATGAGTTCCCCTTCCACGTCCTGAAAAGTAAGTATTAACTTTTTACCTAATCTAAGTTTAAGTTTATCAGCTGTCTTTTCACTAATGAGTATTTGATTTCTGCCTTTTTTCTTGAAGTAAACCCCTTGTGTTATTTTCTGGTCCAGTTGTGTGGTACTTTTTTCTGCCGTCGTGTCTATTCCTGAAACACGCAAACCAAGACTAGACCTAGAGGAAGCCACCATACTGCTTACCACTAATCTGCTAGAATATGATTTTATAGATGGGTCTTGATTAAGTACTAGTTCATAAGCATTTAGATTGGAGATGACATGTTTTGCCATATAATCCTCTCTGAACTTTTCATGGTGAAGCTGCAAATGAGAGCTTTCTTTACTTATGATTGTTTCAATACGGGCATCATACATTCCCCACGAGAATCCAGTAAGAAAGACTCCAGCCCAAAGACCTAGCGTGATGGCAATAATAATGATGAGACTCCGAGTTCTATTTCTCCAGATATTTCTCCAAGCGATTTTTATGAGCATTGTTTTTTATTTATTCCTTTGTCTGGATTAGATGTCAGAGGTTTGATTCCAGAAGTTTCATTGCGTTGCTTTTTTTTACAGAATTAAAATGTTAGCTCACCTAATATTTAACAGATCCTCACCCCTTCATTCCGTCAAGAGCTTTCATTTTTAAAATCTTAATCATAGGATATAAAGAAAGGATAATAGACATAATGGCTACGATCCATGTTTGAGAGCTTATTATTCCGATGTCTGTTATGGCCGTGATTACAGGCTCAAAACCGATTTGCTCGTAAGCTTTCCTTGCACTTCCTTCTAATTTTATAGGCGAATTCTGGAGCCAAGTTGTTAGGGGTATACTAATCAAACCCCCTAAAAGAGCACCTATAAAAGTCATAATAACACACTCTAACAGTAGGGTTGTGGCTAACAATTTGTTATTCATACCTATAGCCACTAGCATACTAAACTCTCTTAACCTTTCGCTGATCATCATGAGCAGGGTGCCATAAATCACGAAACCAATAATCATGTAAAGAACGCCCAACATAACTGCCCCAGAAGATCGGTCTCCTTCTATTTGGTTTACAAGTTCCGGCATCATTTCTTCCCAGTTTTTTACCTGATAGGCTTCATTGTCTAGGTTGCTTTGAATACTAGATTGGACATCTAGAAGGTCTTTTCTGTTTTTAATATTTATGGCAACACTTGTAACAAGATCTGGTGAAGAGAATAATTCTTGTGAAGCCTTGAGAGGCATATAGGCCATATTGTCGTTAAGCTGAGGAGCTCCAAATTCTAGAATAGCTACAATTGGATATTTGCCAACTGCTGAGGTAGCGTGATAACCCGAGCCATAAAATATGAGGGTATCGGCTACACCTAATTTCATGTAATTAGCTAGTCCTTTGCCTATCATTATACCATCTGAATTAGATGTGAAATAGGAGCCTTCAATTACTCTTTTTTCAAGTCTAGCCAAATTGTTTTCTAGAGAAGGGTCACTACCCGTTAGCATGATACCTTTGGTAGTTTCAGATGAGGCTGCCAAGACGAAGGATTCTAGCCTAGGAGTATAAGAGGTAACCTCGGATATATTTTGAATTTTATGCTCCAATGTGGAGTCAAAGAGTAGAGAATTATCTAAATTTTTTTCAGAGTCATATGCAGGATTTTGAATTTGTAAATAACCAGAGTGGTATCCAACCAGATTTTTTATCTGTAGCTCGTAAACACCCTCCTGTGTGGATTTCATAATGACGGCCAATAAGACAGCAAACAACGTAGCAGCTATCATAATGGCCGTTCTGGACTTATTCCGCCACAGATTCCGCCAAGCCATTGTAAATATTAATTTGATATTTTCCATTTTGATTTCCTTATAAAAAGTCTGTAGAATTCAGCATGTTATTTTTGAATCTGGGATACCATTATGTTAGTTAATGCTTGTCTATTTATACGAGCTTTTGATTAGCGGTCAAGTTGTCTCTAGCACCTACCTCACTCGCTTCATATTCTTTACCGTAAAAAAGGAGTTACTTATTTTGGCATTAAAATCTATTTTATCAATAATCATGACTGTTTTATTTCCGGGTTCGTCAGCTGGTACTATTTGCATTTCACTGGCTAGCATCCTGCCTCCTAGGTCTTTTATAGCTCCGGCGGTCATGGTATTTACTAGGTATTCGTCTTCATCGTAATACTCAGTTTTCATGTATATATAATCTTTCTTATCTATCCATGTTATCACCTTTCCCCAGACCAAAGCCGTATTTGGTTTGGGTGTCATTTCTATTTTATGGCAAACTCTACCATTTACTGTTTCGGAGCCTAAAACTTTGGAACTGAAATCGTCTTTGTTAGAGGTTTCCTTTACCAGATCATCGTTAGTTAAATCTGAACCCATCCAGCTTTGGGCTAGCATAGATGGAGGCATTTTTATGGTTCTTTCTATGGAAGGGAGCCAGTTCCAGAGTTCTCTATTCCTTTTTAAGAATGTAGTACCCTTGTCTTTTGCTGGTGCTGCTAAATAAGAAAGGCTATACTCTGTTCCCAGACTCCAAGATTTCATTTTCATTTCTCTAGACCAAGAGGACCTAATGATTTTGATGGTTATTTCAGAATAATTCTTGTTGCCCTTCATTTTATCATCCGCTTTCTGGACAATACTGCTGGCATCTTGAGACCAGGCAGAAATACTAATCAAGTAAATGGCGACTAAAATTATCGATCTTAGCATCACTGATTTCTTCATTTTATATATCTTTTAATAATGGCTGCAGCCGTTTTGTCAAGTAGTTCCTCATTTTCGGAGGTTAAGTAGTGCAAAGTCATTCCATCCATGGCGGCCCCAAAGAGGTAAACCTCGTCTTGAGAGTTTGTAAAGCCTATCTGTTCCAATAAACCCTCAAAGAATGGGAGCATCTCATTTATCTTTTTTTGAGCAAAATCTTGAATAAAAACATGCGTAGCCTTTTGCAAAGACATTGAGATGAGAAGAGCATTATATTCTCGTTTTTTTCTTATATAATCTACCGTTTGTTCAATGAGCGTCTGGAGTAATTCTTTAGGGTCTTTTATTTGAATTGCATCAGCATATAGTGTCAATGCTTCATCAGAAGCCCTCATAACGACACCTTCTAAAAGGGCGTCTTTACTTTCGAAATAGTTATAAATAAGACCTTTAGATATTCCCGCCTCCTTAGCTATAGCCGAAATGGAAGTTTGAGCAAAACCGTTGTTGCCAAAAAGAAGAAGGGCTGCGTCTAAGATTTCCTTTCTTCTGAGAGTTCTAATTTGGCCTACTTGCTTGGTAGTTCTAGGGCTCATTAAATAGAATTGTATTTATGACTGAACGGTTGGTCAAAGTTAATATAAAAATTAAGAGTCTAAAATTTGCACCAACTATTTATACAATTTCTAAGCCTTTAATATGTCTATTAGACCACAAATTGATTTACTTTTGCATTTATGCACGCCAACATAAACCTCCAGCCTGATAAAAAAATATACTTTGCCTCCGATTTTCATTTGGGTGCTCCTAGTTACCAGGAGAGTCTTATCAGAGAAAAGAAGATTGTGGCTTGGCTGGAACAAATTAAGGCAGACGCACAGATTGTTTTTTTAGTTGGAGATTTGTTCGATTTCTGGTTTGAATACAAGAGGACCATTCCTAAAGGCTACAGCCGTTTTTTTGGTAAGCTTGCAGAATTATCTGATGCGGGTATAGATCTTAAAATATTTAGCGGAAATCATGACTTATGGATGGAT
>JBLHOT010000134.1:0-6788 GCA_047623945.1 Arcticibacterium sp.
ATTAGTCTTTTCAGAACCTAGACTACTTGAGTTTTTTTTTTCGGCCTCACCGTTTGAAAGTAAAGCTAAATTAAGCACCTGAGAGATGCTTGCCATTTTCATAAGCCCTATTTCTACGTGGAGCCGTTGGTTCTTGGCCAACTTATAAGATAAGTCTACCTGGCTACCAACACTTAAAGCAGACATCAAGAAACCTTGATCCACTTTTCTTGTTTGCTCCAAGTACTTATCCTTCACAGATGAAGATACTTCCATCAAATCAATAGTACGAGCATCTTTACCTACTAAAAGGTTTCTGAAATGACCATTTAGGCCTGTCACAAAATGATGCCCATCAAATCCTTTTTCCAGTATTTCATTGAAAACCAATAGGCTCTCAGATAAATCACCGTCAAAAAGAGCACTGGTTATTTTGAAATAATAGTCATAATCTAGCACATGAAGATTCTCTAAAACCTCCGCATATGTCAGTAACTTATCCGTAGAGAACGTCACGTTTAAATCAAACATAGAAAGAGCATCTCTCAGTCCTCCATCTGCCTTTTGAGCTATAAGTTCTAAAGCTTCTGGCTCTGTATCTATTCCCTCTTGTTTCGCAATATGGGCCAAGTGCTCAGCCATGTCTTTTATTTGAATTCTGTTGAAATCAAAAATCTGACAGCGACTTAAAATCGTGGGTAGGATTTTATGCTTCTCTGTGGTGGCCAAAATAAAAATAGCATAAGAAGGCGGCTCTTCCAAGGTCTTCAAAAAGGCATTAAAGGCAGCCGAAGACAGCATGTGAACCTCATCTATGATATATACCTTAAATTTTCCATCCTGTGGAGGAAAACGTACTTGGTCTATCAGGTTCCTGATATCTTCTACAGAATTATTGCTGGCCGCATCTAATTCGTGGATATTGAAAGAGGCGTTTTGACTGAAGTTTTTACAACTCGTGCATTCATTACAAGGCTCAGTATCTGCTCCTACATTTTGGCAATTGATGGTTTTAGCCAAAATTCTGGCACATGTGGTTTTACCCACACCTCTGGGACCACAAAAAAGAAAAGCCTGAGCTAGGTGCTCGGTCTTTATCGCATTTTTAAGCGTGGTGGTAATGTGCCCCTGCCCCACTACAGAGTCAAACTTAACTGGCCTATATTTTCGGGCTGATACTACGAACTGTTCCATCGTTGGCAAATATAGAAATGATTATGGCAGCACCTGAAAACTTTAGCCTGTTTTGATTAAAAGAATTCGTTCGATTCTGGGTTTTGTCTAGTATCCCAAAACTTTAGAATAATTAACCTTCCTTCATCAAAAGTGTAGAACATATAAAAGCCTCTTAATACTAGTCTTATTCGGACTTGAGTTAGATTGGTACGAATACCAATTTCAGGGTTATTCCAAATCAGACCTAGTGCCCGTTTAGTTTCTTGTAAGATTTTATGACTGTATTTTTTCTAGCCGCTTCTTTTAGTCTAATAAAGCGTAATTGTTTCAATTTCCAACGAAGCTTTCCTTGACCAAACAATCCCCATTATTTCGTTCCTAATCTTGAAAATAGTTGCTCATGGCTAACAATATCTCCGTCTGTAATCTGCTTCAAAGATTCCTTGATATCCTTATCATGACTTGATTTTAACTGATAAACAGCTTCAGAATGCACGCCGTACACTATTTGCCATAAAGCTTTTGAGCCTTCTCAATTTCAATTTCAATTATACCAAACACTAATTTATCCTTAACCACACTCATAATTATATGTCCTAATTGTTGACAGCTTAATCAAATTATAAGACCTATTAAAACAAATTTACCAAATCTGGTGAACACTCTTCTTAATATACTGCTCATAAATTTGATTAACCGCCGCCTTTTGTTCAGGAGTCAAATCTGGTAATTCAGAAGCTCCTAAGTTAGAAATGACCTGCTCTGACCTACTTGCCCCTGGGATAATACAGCTTACTGCTTCAAAACCTAGAATCCATTTCAAAGCTACTTGTGCCAAGTTCTGATAATTTGGGAAAATAGCTTTTAGAGCCTCCACAGCCTTAAGCCCTAGATTATAATCAATACCAGAAAAAGTCTCTCCTTTATCAAAATGTTCTCCATCTCTATTGAAATTTCGGTGGTCATTCTTCCCAAAGCTAGATTGTGCAGAAAATTTCCCCGTCAATAGACCACTGGCCAAAGGAACCCTAACTATCACACCTACATCCTTCTTTTTGGCTTGTTCAAAAAAGAGTTCAGCTGGTCGCTGTCTAAACATGTTAAATATAATCTGAACGGTCGTTACATTATCAAACTCCATTCCTTTGAGAGCTTCTTCTATGCGTTCTACACTTATGCCCAGATTTTGAATCTTCCCTTCGTCTTTTAACCTATCAAATAGCTCAAAGATTTCTGGTCTGTAATAAACATCCACAGGAGGACAATGCATTTGAATTAAATCTAAAGTCTCTAGATTCATTCTTTGGAGACTGTCTTCTACAAATTTCCTTAAAACCGCAGGCTGGTAAGTATTATTATTATGAGGATTTAGTTGCCTGCCACATTTAGTCGCCACATAGATTTTCTCTGACCTAGTTTTGACAAAATCACCCACGGCCTTTTCACTTTGGCCTACGTCGTTGCCATAGACATCTGCCGTATCTATGAAATTAACCCCTCCGTCCACAGCTTCATTGAGAATTCTCTCTGCAGAATTAAAATCAAAGGGTTCACCCCACTTCCCGCCCACCTGCCAGGTGCCTAAACTCACTTCTGATACGTTGAGATTGGTTTTGCCTAAACTTCTGTACTTCATTTCTGTTCTTAATGGATGAATTTGAATACCAAAACTCTACTATTTTTTTGACTTTTTATGCACCGAGTTTTTGAATATCGACTAAATGTTCAAAAATGTCTATGTAGCAGGATTTTGCTCTCCATACTTAACCAATCGGTGTTGTCACAAAAAGCCTCTTTCTGATTTGACCAAGTTCTCGCCATCCAAGCATAAGTCAGCAAAACTCAGAATGTTGTACATTGATTAAAATCCATAGCCTCTAAAACTTATTGGGTTAATACTTTTTGCCATTAGATATAAGCCTAGGTATTTTGATACGTGGTAGAAGGAAGACTAATGTGGGTATTTGCATAATCCTGACATACATTTATTACCTTGTAGCTGTCAAAAATCCTTGAATTCAAATGAAAATAAAACTAGTCGCAATCTCGATAATTCCTTTAGCAATTGTAGGCTCTCTGTTACACAGCTGCACGAGCAACAAAGAACTAAATTCTGCAGACATAGTAATTTATGGAGGAACTTCTGCGGGCATAAGTGCGGCCATCCAGGCCGCAAGATTTTATAAATCTGTCATTATTATAGAACCATCTAATCGTTTGGGAGGCCTAACAACAGGTGGTCTTGGGCAGACTGATATTGGCAATAAACAGGTCATTGGAGGAATTGCACGTGAATTTTATAGAAATATTAAGAGTCATTACAAGGATTCTACAAATTGGGTATGGCAAGCCAGAACCGATTATAAGGATGGAGGGCAAACACAGTCAGGGAAAGAAGAAGATGCCATGTGGACATTCGAGCCCTCGGTCGCTCTGAAAGTGTATCATAACATGATGAAAGACCTCGACATTACAATAGTCTATAATCAGAAGCTTAATAGGGCAACGGGTATTTCTAAAACTTCTAATACCATTAATTCTATTTCGATGGAATCGGGTGAGACCTACCATGGAAAAATGTTTATTGATGCCACTTATGAGGGCGATCTTTTGGCAGCTGCTGGAATCTCTTACAACGTCGGTAGAGAATCTAATTCTCAATATGGAGAATCATTAAACGGTATTCAGGCAAACAAAACCAGTAAGACTTTAGTGGGCACAGTCTCTAATAATGCTGTTTACCATAATTTCATTGAGGGCGTAGACCCCTACAAGGTGAAAGGAGATCCGTCAAGCGGACTGCTGCCTTTTATTGCTGAAGGTGGCCCCGGAATAGATGGACAAGGTGACAAAGGCATACAAGCATACTGCTTCCGAATGACCCTCACAGATCAACCAGAAAACAGAATACCTTTTAAGAAGCCGGAAAATTATGAGGAACTTGATTATGAGCTTCTTTTCCGTAATTATGAAGCCGCTGTCGGGCCCTTAGAAGAAATGTATGCCTACGGCGATCCTTTGATTCCTTGGATAAATTCAGCAATGCCAAATCGGAAAACAGATACCAACAACCAAAAAGGTTTCTCAAGCGACTTTATCGGGCAAAACTGGGATTATCCTGAGGCTTCCTACGATGAACGCGAAAAAATAGTAGCACGGCACCGTTTGTATCAGCAAGGCCTAATGTGGACACTGGCCTATCATCCACGTATTCCTGAAAAAGTAAGAGATAAGGTTTCGCAATGGGGAACCTGCAAAGATGAATATGAAAGAGAAGATGGCTGGCAGCAACAACTGTATATCAGAGAATCACGCCGTATGAATAGCGATTATGTCATGTCTCAAAAAAACTGCGAAGGCATTGAGGTGGTCACTGACCCAATAGGAATGGCCGCCTACGGTATGGATTCTCACCATATTAAGCGTTACGTAAATTCCAAGGGATACGTATCCAATGAGGGGAATGTAGAAGCTCATGTTAAAGCTCCTTTTCCAATAAGTTATCGCTCCATTGTACCGAAAAAAGAAGAATGTTCTAATCTGCTTGTTCCTATCTGCCTGAGTGCAACACATATCGCATTTGGGTCAATTCGGATGGAGCCTGTATTTATGGTTCTGGGTCAAAGTTCAGCGGCCATTGCTAGTCTGGCAATTGAGGCAGATAAGGCAGTTCAAGGGATAGATTATGATGTGATTAGAAAAACATTAGTTGAACAGACTCAAATATTAGAATAAGTCCTCCTCAAGTCGAGTTTCACTAGAGCGGACTCTGCTCTGGGAAAATGATATTGGTCACATTAATGTCCCAAAGAGACCTTTTGGTGATGTTTATTACATTTTACCAATATTTAAGGCACTAAATTTATTTGATAATTAAATTTAGTGCCTTATGAAAAACCTTGGATTGGCTATATTGTCCTTAGTATTTTTAATAGCCTGTGAATCAAATGACCCAACCCCTCAATTGAGTACGCTGGATTTCGATCAAATAATGGCCTTGCCTCAAGAGTCATTAAATCTAGCGGAAAGGCAGAGTTTGTCATTAATGCGTGAAGAAGAAAAACTAGCTCGAGATGTGTATCAAGCACTTTGTAGTATCTGGAATGTAGAGATTTTTAATAACATAGCTCAAAGTGAGCAAACCCATACAGATGCGGTTAAAACTTTGTTGATTAAGTATAATTTAACAGACCCAGTAAGTCAAGTTACCGTCGGTATTTTTGAGAATCAAGATTTGCAGCTTTTATACAATGAACTGGTAAGCAAAGGAAATATAAGCCTAGCCAATGCCTATAATGTCGGTGCCACCATTGAAGATTTAGATATTTTCGACTTAGAAAACGCATTGCTTGAAATAGACAATCGAGACATAACACTTGTTTATAACAACCTCACGAAAGGAAGCAGAAATCATATGCGTTCTTTTTATGGAAAAATAACAGAAATAGGCGGCCAATATCAAGCCCAATTTATAACACAACAAAAACTAGAATCCATAATAGACTCTTCCAAAGAAACGGGTAGCTGATAAAACTAAATCACAACCAATATGAAAACCTTAATTCTTCTCTCTGTCCTCTCATTCATTGCAACCTCTTGTAGCCAAAACGCCAACAAACAGGCTGGCAATGGTGCGGGATTAGCTCTCTATGAAAAGAATTGCAATTCCTGTCATAACGCTTCAGGCTCTTTTGGGAAAAGACCGGCCCCACCCATGGTGGCTATAAAGCTGCATTATAAGCTAGAAAGAGAAGCTTTTATAGATCAAGTAACTTCTTATGTTCTAAATCCGACAGCAGGGAAATCTAGAATGAAAGGAGCTATAAATAGGTTTGGATTAATGCCAAAGCAAATGGTATCAGAGAAAGAGGTAAGAGCCATAGCCGCCTTTGTATACGATAATGATATAGAGAGCCCAGATTGGTTTGAAGAACACAGAAAGCAAGAAATGAAAATGGGTCAAGTGGAGCCTAAAAAATATGGCCAAATAGGGAAAACGTATGCCACACAAACACAACAAGTTTTGGGCAAAAATATCATGGCCGCTATGTCAAACAGAGGTGCCGAAAATGCTCTAGAATTTTGTAATACGCAGGCCATACCTTTAACCGACAGTATGGCTACCGCTCTTTCAATAAACATTAAACGAGTTAGCGACAAAGCCAGAAACCCACGCAATAAGGCCAATGAAGAAGAGCTAGCCTACATTCATATTCTACAAAAGCAAATAGCAGCAAGTGAGCAGCTCAAACCTCATGTAAACCCAAAAGGAGAAAGAGTGAAGACCTACTATCCGATAATTAGCAATGGCATGTGCCTTCAATGTCATGGGAAAAACATTAAACCGAATGTTGCCTCTAAAATTAATGAGCTCTACCCAGAAGATTTAGCTACAGGCTATGATGCCAATGAAATAAGAGGCATTTGGGTGGTGGAAATGGATAAGTAGATATTATCTGTTATACGTAAGGCCATGCTGAAAACACAATTGCGAAGACTTAACAGAGCCTAAATCCTTGGATATCCACTTAAAAAGAATGCCACAGAGTCAACAAGTGAGACTCTGCTAGGGGAAAAAGCTTCCAGATACTTCCGAATTCTTTATTTCAAATTTCTTATTCGTTACATCTATA
>JBLHOT010000135.1:0-6770 GCA_047623945.1 Arcticibacterium sp.
CAAAAGGCCATAGGCCTTTTGCTACAGGATTCTGCTGATCTAGTCATGGTTTCTCGGGAACTGACAAACAAGGAACAAGTCTACTATAGGAATAGAGAAATGGAGTACCAGCCGGCTATAATGGCCTTAGATGCAGTAGTCCTTATTGCCAATAAATCAAGCAACCTAGAGCATCTCAGTATTTCCAAAATTGAATCTATACTAAAAGGAGAACCTAGTGATTTTAAATTTGTTTTTGATAACAGCAGCTCTAGTAATCTGAACCTTATGTTAAAGACATTTGATATAGACAGCGTCGTTAAAACAAATATTTACGCCGCAAAAGGAACAAAAGATGTCTTTACTTACGTAGAAAATAGCAAGAATGTTATTGGTCTTGTGGGGCTCAATTGGATAAGTGATGAACATGACAAACCCGCTGTGGCCTTAAGGGAAAGAATTAAAATCATTGGAATAGATAAAGAGGGAAATAACGAAATAAGCTATGCTAGCCTAAGCACTATCAAGAACCAAGAATATCCTTTTATTAAAATAATCTACCTCCATACTACTCAAAATGGATGGGGAGTAGCTATGGGCTTTATAAGGTTCGCCTGTACACAGATTGGGCAGCTTGTAGTAGAAAAGATGGGCTTACAGCCCTATTACATCATTCCTAAGATGTTTCAACTGGGTGAAACCGACCCCATTAACGTAGTGGAATAAGCCTTAACAAATCATTTACAAACCTTAGTAACTGATTTAAATCTAACTTAAACATAAAAAGAACATATAAGTAGGGGCCAAATATTTTTTGGATTAGCATCATTTATCTAAATTTGCCCTCTTATTAACTGTAACTAATAACCTTAAACTGGAAGTGAAGATGAAACGAATAATGAAAACACTACTTTTTAGTCTATCCATGGTGATGCTTTTTGCCACCCAAGGTAATGGACAAAGCGTGCAAGATGGACTAAGAGAGCTTAATGCAGAGCGTTATATAGCCGCGGAAAAAATATTTAGTGGGCTTGTTAAAACATCACCAACCGAGGATACCTATTTCCAATTAGGACGTTATTACCTAAGCACTCCAAATGCAAAGGACAATTTAGGCAAAGCCTTGGCAGCGTTTAATGCCGGCAATGCTTTAGATAAAAAAGGAAACCCTCTCAATACTTTGGGATTAGCCATGGTGCAAGTAGGAAAAGAGGATATGGCAGGAGCCAAGCTACTCATAGAATCTGTTATTGGAAAAGGTAGGGGTTCTAGAGACTCTGAATTGATTTATAGAGCCGCAGAAGCTTATACTCTTTTTGATTGGTCAAACGATCCAGCAGAAGCTGTAATGCTTATCGATTTAGCCTTAGACGTCAAAGATATAGACAATCCACAATACTTTGTAATACGAGCTAGAGCCTTTGAAATTGAAAACGAAGGTGGAGAAGTTATGAATGCCCTAAGAAATGCAGAAAGGTTAGGAGCAAAAGACAAGGCAGCCATTTATTCATCAATGGCTAAAATTTGGTTACAGGGAAAAAATTATCCAGAGGCTAAAGACGCAATTGAAAAATCTCTTGCTGCAGATAATGAGCATGCCCCTGCCTATTACTATCTATCTTCTCTAGAGCAAACTTTCCAAAACTATAAAGCTGCAGCACAAGCTGCTAAAAACTATCTTAAGTATGGTGATGGTGACTGTGGTGCTCAATTGAGATATACAAAACTAGCCTTTACTGGTAAAGATTTTGAAAGTGTATTGGCTCAAGCACAGGAAATTGAGAATTGTAGTACTGATCCCATCATACACAGATTGAAAGGTATTTCTAAATTTGAGTTAGGCCAATTAGATGGGGCGGTAAAAGACCTTACCAAATATGTAGGTATGGCAGAAAAAGAAGAAATATTCGGACTTGACTACGGTTTTCAAGGAAGAGCCTTCCTCGCCATGGAAGATGAAGCCAAGATGGAGTTAAACGATAGCATGGCTATAATGAATATAGAAAAAGCCATTTCTATGAAAGACACCACGTACGACTACTACAGCGAGCTTGCTAGATACTTCCAAGAGAAAAAGAAATATCCTAAAGCAATCACATTTATCATCAAAAGCATAACTGGAAAGAAGAAAGTACCTGCTGACATATTGTGGAACCTTGGTACGCTTCAATATACTACTAGAGATTATGCCGCGGCAGACACTACGTTTGAAAAAGTTTGTGGTATTTACAAAGATGGGTGGGCTCCGCCATATCTAATGAGTGCACGAGCTAAAATATATAAGGACAGGACAGATACCACCTTCATTGCAGCTGAGAAATACGAAAAGTATATCAGCTTAATCCCTGATGCGAATAAACTAGGTGATGCCACCAACCTTTCTGAGGCTTATGGTTACCTAGCCCAAAAAGAGTTCGCGATAAACAAAGACATCGTAGCAGCCACCGCATTATTAGACGAGCTATTAAAGTATGACCCTACTAATGAGCAGGCAATCAATTTAAGAAACTCCATCAATGGTGTGGTGCCAGAAGAAGAAATCATGGAGGAAGTGGTTCCTGAAGACTCTGGAAAGTAATATTGTCATTATAATTATAAAAAAGCTCGGCACCAGTCGAGCTTTTTTGTTTCTAGTACTTTCTATGAGCCTTTTGGCAAATAATCATAAATTTGTTGCTCTTTAAATCCTAAGTTTACTAAAAATGTTTAATCTCGTCATATTTGGACCTCCAGGGGCTGGGAAAGGCACCCAATCTGCTAAAATTATTGATAAGTATAATCTAGCACATATATCCACTGGAGATATGTTTAGAATGCACATCACCAATGACACTCCTTTGGGCCAAAAAGTAAAAGAACTTTTATCTGAAGGCATCCTAGTACCCGATTCTATCACAATAAATATGTTAGAAGAAGAGGTAAATGCTAATCCCGATGTTTCTGGCTTTATTTTTGATGGCTTCCCTAGAACAGTGGCACAGGCCGAGGCTCTCGACAATTTCTTATTAGAAAAAGGAGAGAAAATCAATTTAGTGCTGCAGTTAGATGTAGATCACGATGAAATAAAAAGGAGAATTGCAGAACGCAAAAAGATTGGCGGCCGAGCAGATGATGACGAGAGCAAATTAGTAAGAAGAATTGACGAGTATTTCCAGAAAACTGTTCATGTACTTCCGTATTACAAAGAGCAGGGAAAACTAGAAATTATTCAGGGTATGGGTAAAATTGAAGATATTTCTTCTTCTATATCCACGGCTATCGACACTCATATTTGACCGCTAAATCAAATTTTCTAGGTATTATTTAACAAATAGATAATCCTTTGTAAATTTATAAACCGTTCTAAAATGTCCTCAAATTTTATAGACTACGTAAAAATTCACTGTCAATCTGGAAAAGGAGGGGCGGGTTCAGTTCATTTCAGAAGGGAAAAAATGGTAGACAAGGGAGGTCCTGATGGTGGTGATGGTGGCCGAGGTGGTCACATAATTCTCCGCGGAAACAGAAACCTTTGGACACTCATACATCTTCGTTATAAAAAGCATATTAGAGCTGGTAACGGAGTAAGAGGTAGTGGAAGTAGAAGTACGGGTGCTCAAGGAAAGGATATGTATCTTGACGTCCCTATGGGCACGGTTGTCAAAGATGCTGAAACTGGAGAACTCTTAGCAGAAATAACAGAAGACCAGCAAGAAGCAGTTCTGTATGCAGGAGGAATGGGAGGACTTGGAAATACACATTTCAAATCTGCTACAAAGCAAACGCCAGATTATGCACAGCCAGGTCAAGACGGAACTGATGCATGGGCGGTATGTGAGCTTAAGGTACTAGCAGATGTGGGTTTAGTAGGATTTCCTAACGCAGGTAAATCAACCCTGCTCTCGGTAGTTTCAGCGGCCAAGCCAGAAATAGCAAACTATGCTTTTACGACGCTTACTCCAAACTTGGGAGTCATACCCTATCACGATTACAAATCGTTTGTCATGGCTGACATACCAGGAATAATTGAAGGTGCGGCAGAAGGGAAAGGTCTAGGGCTACGTTTTTTGCGTCATATTGAGCGAAATTCTATCCTGCTTTTTATTGTTTCGGCAGAGAGTGAGGATATTAGAAAAGAATTTAAGACTCTACTAAACGAATTAAAGAAATTTAATCCTGAGCTTTTAGATAAGACCAGAATTTTGGGTATCTCTAAAATTGATTCGCAAACACCAGAAAACCTAAAAAAGATAAAGAAAAAATTACCCAAGGATATTCCAACGGTAATGTTTTCCTCCCTTAACCTCACAGGAATTCCTGAGTTAAAAGATATTCTATGGAATAATCTTTCTTAAGTAATTCCCCTGAAGAAATGTGCTTTCTAAATGACTGATTTTAGTATTAGAAGAAAACCGTTTTGGTTAAATGGGAACTATAAGAAAAGTATTATTCACACTTTTGTATTTCATCTGTGCAAACACTTATGCACAAGATTTGGACATTACATTTCCCCCTGAGAGAGCAATTTTCCAGAGGAATAATGGGAATGCCACAATTGTCTACATCGCAGGCAATTACAGAACAAGGCTAGATAAAATAGAAGCTAAGCTCATTCCTATTCAAGGGGGTACACCTATTGATTGGACGCCAATTGTAGCTCAACCCTTTTTTGGGACTTATAGAGGCTCTTTAGTGGTAAATGGAGGCTGGTACGAGCTTCGAGTCCGAGGTATTCGTAATAACAAGGTGGTAGCTGAGAGCATTCTACCAAAGTTTGGTGTAGGAGAAGTATTCCTTATATCAGGCCAGTCTAACGCCCAAGGGTATAATGGTAGAGGCCAAAGAGGTGCCTACGACGACAGAGTTAATGTTATTTCAAATTTCAAAAGTGAGGGTTTCGAAAAACCAGTTTATCCTGGGTTTGGCCACTTAGACGCCGAATCCAATATTGCTCCAACAGGAAATGGAGCATGGTACTGGGGAGAACTAGGCGACCTACTCACCGCCAGATTAAATGTCCCAGTCCTTTTTATGAATGCAGCTTGGGAAGGTTTCCAAGTAGGAGAATTCATTAAATCTTCAAAAGGAGAATCTGGCACAAACCCCTATTCCCATAACCAAGCACCTCCTGGATATCCATTTGGTAGTGTAGCAGATGCCTTAAATTATTATACCAATCTCACAGGCTTGAGATCCATTCTTTGGCATCAAGGGGAAAGTGATAACTTTCTCAACACCAGTTTTGAGTCCTACTCGTCGGACCTTTCTCAAATTATAAAGGAAACAAATAATAGCACAGGTAAAAGTATATCCTGGATGGTAGCCCGTGTATCCAAAAATCAGAATCGTTTCTACCCTACTATTATAGACGCCCAAAACTTCGTTATTAGCAGCAATACCAATGTTTTCCCTGGCCCAAATACGGACCTTGTATTAGATAGATTAGACGGTGTCCATTTTTCACCGTCAGGCTTCACCAAAGTAGCGGATCAATGGAACCAGCAAATGAATGATGATTTCTTTAACCGTTCCAATCCACAATATGGCAATCCTCCAATGCAGTTGGAATCTTATTGCGTAAACGAGAATCCTATTAAGCCCATGAGACTAAGTGCCCCACAAGGTTACGTCTCCTATAAATGGAACGGTGGCCAAGTTGAGAGATCTATGGAGGCTGGCCTAGGATATCATCAAGGAGAGGCCGTTGATGTTTTCGGGAATGTCTACTACTCTTCACCAATAAGATATGACAACTCTTTAATACCACAGAAACCAAACATAGAAGCTTTGGGCCCGACAGAGTTTTGCAATGGAAATTCTGTAGAATTAAAAACAAACAACGACTCGTTTAATTATTGGAGTAATGGTGCTGAAGGCGGCCGTATAACGGTAAATTCTCCAGGTCTTTATCACCTGTACAGTGTAAATCTTTACATCTGCGGCGGAAAATCAGACGATATAGAAATCAAAACACTCCCTGCACCAATTCCTGAGATAATGGCATCTGGGCCATTAGACATATGTTCTGATGATGAACTTGTCCTTAGCACAAATTTAACCGAGGGTGCTTTATGGAATGATGGATCCATAGGGGCTAACCTAAAGGTGAGTGGTTCAGGTAGTTTTTTTGTTAAAGCTAAAAACGAGTTTGGTTGCGAAGGACAGTCTAAAGAACTCAAGGTTACCATAAAGCCAGCAGCAGCTACGCCCGTTATAGAAAATCTGGGAGACAACGTTCTTTGTGAAAACGACTCTACCATTTTAAGAGCATCTAATGAGCAAAACTTGGTCTGGAATACAGGAACTGACTTAAAGGATTTAATAGTTAAAAGAGCGGGGGAATACTTTGCTATCAATCGAAATGAATATGGTTGTACTTCCAATTCTGAAATGCTTAATGTTAAATTTAATCCGGTCCCTTCTAAACCAGAAATCCTTTCAGAAGGGAGTTTGGAAGTTTGTGATGATGAAGAAGTAGTTTTAAAGGCCAGTCCTGCCTTTAGTTATAGCTGGAGCACGGGCCATACCAGTGAGCAAGTGACCTTAAGAAATACCCGCGAAGTATTCCTCAAAACAAGTAATGAACTTGGCTGTATATCCGAAGCTTCAGACGTTAAAGAAATTGTTGTTCTAGAAAAACCTAAGAACCCGACGATAGTACAAAGTGGCACATTCACCCTAAAATCATACTTTACTACCGATACCGCAGATTTAGAGTATCTATGGAGCATAGAGGATAAAGAAATAGTAAGTCCAAAACCCTTTATCAAAGCTATATCAACTGGTGACTACATCGTTAAAGGAATAAAAAA
>JBLHOT010000136.1:0-6703 GCA_047623945.1 Arcticibacterium sp.
CTCCTGAGCCTCTTTACGACCCCATGGCCTACATGATAGAGCGGACTCATGAAGATGGTTTAGAGTTTCATGCATGGCTGAACTTAAACAGAGGAAAGCATAGACTAGCCAGTTCTGTAAAGAAAGACCATTTGATTTACAGAAAGCCAGAATGGTTTTTATCTTATGGAGATTATGAATTATATAACTTTGGATTGCCAGAAGTAAGACAATACATCTTAGATATGGTGATGAATATTGTGCGAGAATATGACGTAGATGGGGTTCATTTTGATGACTACTTTTACCCCTATAAGGTCAATGGACTGACATTGAATGATGAAGCAACTTTTGGAAAGTATGGCAGCCAATTTTCTAATATTGAAGACTGGCGAAGGAGTAACATTGACATAGTAATCCAGAGTATCTCAGAGGCCATAAAGAAAGAAAAGTCATGGGTGAGTTATGGGATAAGTCCTTTTGGTGTTTGGCGTAACAAAAGCGATGACCCTGAGGGTTCAGAAACTCGTGGCGGGCAGCCATCCTACGATTTACTTTTTGCAGATACCAGGAAATGGGCTCAGGAGGGCTGGATAGACTATATTGCTCCACAGATTTACTTTCCTTTTGAGCATAAATTAGTGCCCTACGGAACGCTCACAGATTGGTGGGCTACGAACCATGGTAAGGCTGATTTGTATATCGGTCATGGAGTTTATAGAGTTGATGAAAACTCTAGTACCTCGGCTTGGGCAGACCCTAACCAAATTGCAAGACAGCTAGATTATAACAGATATACTTCGCAGGTTTCTGGGAGCATTTTTTACAATACCAATACCCTAATAAGGAATAATTTGGGCATGCGTGACAGTATAAAAGTTAGGTTCGAATATCCTGCTATACCACCAGAAGTGAAAGGTAATTTGCAAACTGTGCCTAAGCCTGAGAAATTTGAATTGAAGAAAACAATAGAGGGAACATTATTGACATGGGCCACTGGCCTAGATGAAGTAGTGCTATACAAGTTTAAAAAAGGAGAGGAATTAAATGTTGGTAATCCTGAACATATTATATTCATGGGTAAATCCCAGACTTTTTTAGATAAAAATGATGGAGCTTATATTTATCTCTTATCTAGGCTAAATAAGTGGAATCAAGAGAGTGAATATTTGATAAAAGAGAATTAATTATGAAGAAGTTAGCAATTGAATTAAAAGAGAGATTTCAAAGTTATTTTGAGGCCTTAAATGAAGTTACTGAGGCAGAGTTTAATTATAAAGAGTCTGAAGAGATTTGGTCTTTGGCTCAGATGATGGAGCACGTGCATGGTTCGGGGTATACGTTTTTTTTGGCTAATGTGAATCGCTGTTTAGAACAAATAAAGGGTCAAATTGGAGGAGAATTAACTGATGCTGGCAGCTACATTATGTACAAGAATGGCTTTCCACCAGCTAGTAAATACAAGCACCCAAACCATAAAAAGGGAACTTCACCAGAGTTAGTAGGCAAAGAAGTAGCTCACTATAGAAAGGAAATGCCAGCTTTATTAGAAGCTTTGCTTGTTACTATTCCGGACATAGAAAAAGACGCAGGAGAATATAAAACACAGCACTTTGTTTTTGGAATGATGAACGCAGAGCAATGGCTCAGGAATACGGAATTCCACATTCGCCATCACATAGTTCAAATGAACGAATTAAGAGCATATTTCTTAGCAGCTCAGACGTCTTAATGCATTTTGGCCCTTCTGGTCAAAAATGCAGACATGATTTGGTCAAAACCTTGATGTATATCAGCCTCAATGAAATCAATTTTATATTGACCACATTTCAGTCTTAATTCCTTATAGAAGTCTTTAACGGCAGTTTGATATTGCTCTTTAATTTGAGATGGCTGTGCTCTTACTTTTTCTCCGGTTTCTATATCAATGAATTCATAAGGTCTTTCATCGAAGTCAAATTCTCTTTCCGTTTTGTGATCTGTCACATGAAAAAGCAAGACTTCATGCTTATTATGCTTAAGGTGTTGCAGTGCGGAGAAAGTCTTATTGAGGTCGTCCATGTTTTCAAACATATCACTGAAAATAACAACCAGTGAGCGTTTTTGGATTTTATCGGCAATGTGGTGTAGCGTTTCTATCACAGAGGTACCCTTATTGGGTTTCTCCTGATTCATTATTTTCTCTAATTCTAAATAGATTTGATGAATATGCCCAGGTGTAGACTTCACCGGAGTTTGTACCTCTATTTCATCCGCAAAGGCTGTTAGACTCACCGCATCCCTTTGTTTCTTCATGAGATGAGCCAGCGTGGCAGCCGCTAAACAGCTGAAAGTAAGTTTGCCATTTGTCTTGGCAGGGTAATACATAGAGGAGGATGTATCCACCAATAGATGGCATCTGAGATTGGTCTCTTCTTCATACCTTTTTACAAAAAGCTTATCTGTTTTACCAAATACTTTCCAGTCAATATGCCTTGTGCTTTCGCCGCTATTATAAAGTCTATGCTCTGCAAACTCTACCGAAAATCCATGAAAAGGCGATTTATGAAGTCCCGTAATAAATCCTTCCACCATTTGACGAGCTAAAAGTTCAATACTTCCGTACTCCCTTACTTTTCCTAAATCTAACTGCTTCATTTATTCTACCTTTTTTTCAAAAACATCTTCTAAGAAATGAGAAAACGGACGAGTATTTTGGATATAGACATGTCCGTCATCGCCTACTATAGTAACTTCTATATCTACTACACCATCATTTACCATATCTAGTGCCTCCGCTGCTCCTCGTGATACATCTATAATTCTTCCAGGAACAAAGGGCCCTCTGTCATTTACTCTAAGGATTACTTTAGTGCCTTTTTTAGGATATCTAACCTCTAACATGGTGTTGAAAGGAAGATTTTTGGAGGCACAAGTCATGCCATATTTGTCCATTCTTTCGCCATTTGCCGTTAAACGACCATGAAACCCTCGACCGTAATAGGAAGCTTTTCCTATTAATTCAGTACCTAAAAGAGGGTTCTCCATCCATTTCTGACTATTGGAAGAAGAAGACAAAGGCACCAATAAAAGCAAGTATAAAAAACGCATGGGTTTATACATATCTAAGCAAAGTTAGCGAATAGATTTATTCCAAATTACATTTAAAAACCTAATTTTACTTAAAACAGCAACCCATAAATAAGTAAGATGGATCTTTGGAATTCAAATCTAAAGAGGCTACATAACGAAACTTACACAAGGATTTTTTGGGTATAAACAAGAAAAAAGTATTTTTGAGCACATTTTTAACCCTAAAAGCGATATCCCAAGTGCAGAACGAAGAGAAAGAAATGATTTACTCCAAACGAGTACGTGCAGGGAAACGCACCTATTTTTTTGATGTGAGGACCACAAAGGCAAAGGACTATTATTTAACAGTAACCGAAAGTAGAAGGCAGCAAAGAGATGGAGAGTTTTACTATGAAAAGAGCAAGCTGTTTATCTATAAAGAAGATTTTAACAAGTTTGCTGACGCCATGCAGGAGACCATAGACCATATTAAATCCGAATTACTTCCTGATTTTGACTTTGAGCAGTACGACCGCAACGATGACTTTGAACCCAAACCTACCGCCGCTCCTGAAGCTGATATGCCTAAGGTAGAGGTAGAGCAAAGCAAGGGGGGAGATGATGATTATGCTAGCTCAAATCTTAAATGGGATTAGACTTTTATGGTCACCATTTCTCCAGATAATACTATTGAAAGACCTTTTTTTGGTTTTTCTGCATACTGAAGCATAGCTAATGCTACTTTCTTGATATGAATAGCTTTATAATCTGAAGGAGTAAGGAAGTTCAACCAAGCCATCACTGTCTGGCCAATTTCTTCGCCAATTCTGCTCTCTTTTCTGTCTCCTAAAAGCATAGAAGGTCTAAAAAGGCCAAGGTGCTTAAAACCTATTTTTTGTAAGCCATTTTCTACTTCACCTTTTACTTTATTGTAAAAAATAGAGGAGCTAGCATTTGCACCCATCGCCGTTACGATGCAGTACATCTCAGCTCCATTTTTATATAACTGTTTAGCCACTTGTAGCGGGAAGAGCTCATCTACCTCACGGAATGCCTCTTTGGAACCTGCTTTTTTTATGGTAGTTCCTAAAGTACAAAAGACGTGGTCTGCTTTTATTTTTGATAAGTCAAGGTTCTTATAATCTACTATCTCCTGTATTAATTTGGCATGTTCAAGATCTATTTTTCTTCTAACCAGAATAATAACCTTATTGTAAAGGGAACTATTAAGCAGGTATTTTACCAATTCTTGGCCAATAAGACCTGAGGCACCAGCGATAAGGGCTGTTTTTTGAGTCATAGTATATGAGTGTTTAGATCTTAACCTAAAGTGCAGGAGAAAAGTGCCTTTGAGTAGGTTGACTTAATCAAAACCAAGTCGTTTAAATGATTTTATAGGAGGATTTTTTATCCTATTTTCTAGTTATATTTGCCTTACACTATAAGCCTTAAAATAAGACATTTGACACGAAAAGCTATTCGGATCATCATCATTATTGGATCTTTGGCCATTGCAGCCATCATCGGAATTCAGATATTTTGGGTGAAGAGGGCCTATGATTTAGAAAATAATAAGTTTCGCCAATCTACAGTTTCTGCACTTAATGAAGTGGCCAATCACATTTCCAGAATTTATGATTTAACAGAAATAGAAGCCCCCGTAGAGCAGCTAGAAGAAGATTATTATGTGGTTAACCTTAGAACGCCACTTGACGCCGAAGTTTTAGAGCATTATCTGCGACAAGAGTTTAAAAGGCATGATTTGAATACCAGCTTTGAGTATGGTATTTATGATTGCGACACAGACGAAATTCGTTTTGGAGGAAGAGTAGGAGCTAACTTTGACATAAGCAAAGACGAACTAGCTATACTTCCTAAGACAGACAAGTTTCTCAATTATTTTGGAGTAAGGTTTCCATCAAAAGGTAGTTTCCTTTTTCAAAACTTAGATTTTTGGGTGATCTCTTCCATCATTACACTTCTTATAACGGGCTTCTTTGTGTACGCCATGTTTGTGATTTTAAGGCAAAAGAAATTGAGTGAAGTCCAGCGGGATTTTGTAAATAACATGACGCACGAGTTTCAGACGCCAATTTCTACCATACGCGTAGCCATTGATGTACTAAGTCAAAATAAAATATTGGGCCAGCCCGAGAGGTACAAAAAGTATATTCAAATTATTAAGCAAGAAAACCTTCGACTTAAAAATCAAGTGGAAGCCGTACTCACTACGGCTAAAGTAGGAAGAGGTAAACTAGAGCTAGATATCCAGCTTCAGGAATTACATGCTCTTATTACTGAAGTATTAGAAGGTACTAGACTTGAAATAGGAGAGGGTTTAGAACTACAACTTGACGCCGATCGTACATCCATTTATGCAGACAAAGTGCATTTAGTAAGTCTGATTCGTAATTTGGTGGAAAACGCCATAAAATACTCAAAAAAACCAGTGGATATTTCGGTGCTTACTTATAACAATGAGAAAGGAGTAGTTCTGGAAGTTAAGGACAAGGGAATTGGTATTCCTAAGGAATATTTAAGTAAAATATTTAATAAATTTTATAGAGTGCCAACAGGTAATTTACATAATGTCAAAGGTTTTGGCCTCGGGCTTAATTATGTTCAGCAGATAGTGAAGGCTCATAAATGGAAAATTGAAGTGGATAGCGAATACGGTGTAGGGACTACTTTTTGTATTCAAATTCCGCAGGAATAAATGGTTAAAGGCATGGCAAAAATATTATATGTAGAGGACGACGAAAACCTTAGTTTCGTGATCAAGGATAGCCTTCAGGAGGAGGGATTCGAGATTTTTCATTTTGGAGATGGCAAGGAGGCCTACAAAAATTTCAAAAAGGAAAAGTTTGACCTTTGTCTTTTAGATGTGATGCTGCCTGAACTGGATGGTTTTTCTTTAGCGGAAAAAATCAGAGAACAGAATGACCAAATCCCTATCATTTTCCTGACGGCTAAAGTTTTACAAGAAGATAAAATAGAAGGGCTTAAGATTGGTGGGGATGATTATATCACAAAGCCTTTTAGTATTGAAGAGCTTACACTCAGAATTAGGGTATTTTTGAAGCGTAGTTCTGTAACAGATGCCGACGAAGAACAAAATGAATTTAAAATAGGCAAATACGAATTCAGTTTTTCACAATTGACTTTAGACTCAGAAGATGGACTCCAAAAGCTAACACATAGAGAAGCGGAGGTCCTGAAATATTTATGCGAAAGAAAAGATACCGTTATTAAAAGGGAAGATATTTTGACACAAATCTGGGGAAGAGATGATTATTTCTTGGGCAGAAGTTTAGATGTTTTTATTACGCGTCTAAGGAAAATGCTGGCTCCGGATAAGAGTCTAAAAATTGAAAATGTACATGGGGTAGGTTTTAGGTTTATGACCTCTTAAAATGTACAGAAATCAATAAAAAGCTTGCTTAGGCTCCCGCTGGGTTATTTCCAAACACAAAAACTCCAAACCTCAGTTAATGCTTTATTTGGATAAAGGGTATAATTGTAAAAAGTGACTTTACGCCCTTCTCTAATACTTCTTTTACTATTCTCAAAATTTCAAAAAAACATTAATTAAACAATTGATATTTTAAGGAGTTTGAATTGTCAGATTTTTGCATTAATAACTAATAACCTAAGTTTGACATAAGAAAATCAG
>JBLHOT010000137.1:0-6681 GCA_047623945.1 Arcticibacterium sp.
TCATACCTACATAAAGATTAGGCTTAGGCATTTCATAGATATACTTCAAAGGCATTGTAATAGCTAGGCCAAGAAAGGAGCACCCCTCTAAAAAGCCAATAATGCGTAGCCAACCTAGTCTGGATGAAATCATATTAATAAATCTTAAACTAGATAATGCTTTTGCTCTTTGTTGGTTCGGCTTTACTTAACACGCCTTAAATTGTTGCTTCTTTTTGCCCTTTAGAAGGGATCAAATACTCCCCGTTCCTAAACGATTCAATACTGTAAAATGGCTCTTTAAAGCATCAAAAAAGGTAGTGTGGTGATTATAAGGAACATTATATTCCTTGGCAGTAGATTTAACTATTTTAGAAATCTCTTTATAATGAACATGGCAAATGTTCGGAAACAAATGATGTTCTATTTGATAATTCAAACCGCCAATAAACCAAGAGAAAAATGTGCTTCCATTGGCAAAATTAGATGTTGTCCTCATTTGATGAATAGCAAAGCTATTTTCCATGCTTCCTTCATCGTCTGGTATAAAAAAGTCTGTTTCTTCTAGGACATGGGCACATTGAAAAATCAAGGCCAAAACCTGCCCACATATGGCGTGCATCAGCAAAAAGCCCAAAAGGGTTTGCCACCAAAGGATGCTGGAAGTCATTATTGGTAAAATAATAAACAAACCTAAGTAGGCCAGTTTGGCAATAGTAATTTCAAAAAAAGCTCTTCTTACAGAAATTCCTTGCTCTTGCACTAAGTTCTCTTTGCCGTACTTGATTGTTTGCTCTATATCCTTTCCTAAATACCAGTAAAGCGAAAGAATACTATATAGAAAGGGGGCATAGAATATCTGATACTTATGGAATCCCTTTTTTTCTTGATGCGGCGAAAGCCTTAGTGTATTATTTTTTGAAATATCATCGTCTAGGCCATGAATATTTGTAAACGTATGATGAAGCACGTTATGTTGGATTTTCCAATTAATGTGATACCCGCCCACAAAATTTATGATTAATCCCACGAAATTGTTTACCCCTTTACTCTTGGAGTACGAACCGTGATTGGCGTCATGCATCACGGATAAACCTATCCCAGACATACCAAAACCCATCAGTGCCCACATGGCTATATTGCCCCCAACAGAAGTGACAGTTTGTGAAACTATCAATGCTAAAGGAACCAAGTATAAAGCTATCATAAAGACAGTTTTAAACACCATTGAGCCATTTCCTGCTTTTGATTGCTTGGTAGTTTTAAAATGATTGTTTACTCGTTTCACAACCTCTCTAAAAAATTCTGGTTGACTGTGAATATTAAACTTTACTCCTTCTCCTCTCATTCCGCTCACTTTAGGTTATAATTTCCCAAGGTACCTATTTAAAGAACATTACCTTCGTGTTTGCAAGAATAATCGTAAGAAATGATTATTGTAATAATTTTAGAACAGAGAGAATTCAGTTTTAAAATTTTTCTCACCTCCCATAGGTCTATAATTTCACCTTCCCATTACCTAAAATTGCTTAAATGGCCTATCCCTAACAAGATCAAAACAAGTAATTTGCTTTTTTTATAAAACAGAGGTTTTTCGTTCTATTTCTCAACATTTTGAAATACCTCTAAATATTTAATTTGCCTATATTTACAAGCTAAAATGTAAACCAATAAACTAAAATTTTCGAGTCTTTCACTCCACTGTTTTCACAAAAAATTATACCTGAAAAGTCCATTTCAATGCTTAAAAACAATCACTAGCCATCCTAGTAGTCGTTCTATGTGCCTTTATAAGTTGCAGTGCAAAAAGAATAGCTGTTTTTGTCAGTCCTTTAGGAAACGATAAAAACCTTGGCACCAAAGAAATGCCTATTCAAACTATTGAAAAGGCATTAGAAAAAGTTGCTAAGATTAGAGAAAAAAGCAATGAACACATAAACGTTTATTTATTAGAAGGTGATTATCACTTATCCAGAACCTTGGTAATCTCCCCGGAACTAAGCAACATATCGCTTATTGGATCGGGGGCCGGTAAAGTCAAGATAAAGGGCTCAAAACTTCTTAAAACAACTTGGGAAGAATTTGATGAACATATTTGGGTCGCTGAGATCAAAGATAACATAGACTTTAACCAGCTATTTATAAATGGAGAAAAGAAGATTTTGGCTAGGTATCCCAATTTCGATAAAAATGGAGGTTACTGGCAAGGATATGCAGAAGATGCTATTTCAAAAGAACGTGTAGCTACATGGAAGAATCCTGTCGGTGGTTTTCTTCATGCTATGCACAGCGGCCGATGGGGCGGTTTTCATTTTGAAATAACAGGCATCGATAAAAACGGAGAGGTTACACTAATTGGTGGGCATCAAAACAATCGGCCCTCGCCACCACATCCTAAACTAAGAATGGTAGAAAACATTTTTGAAGAATTGGACAGTGATGGAGAATGGTACTTTGATAAGCAAGCCAATAAACTTTACCTATGGACGAATGAAATTGATTTAAATCATGCTACTCTTGAAGTCTCCATATTAAAGCACCTTATTGAAGTAACTGGAAACCAAGATAATCCTGTTGAAAATTTCACCATAGAAGGAATAGGTTTTCAACATTCCCAGCGAACATTTATGGAGCACTATCATCAGCTCCTTCGGAGCGACTGGACTATCTACATAGGAGGGGCAATTCTATTAAATGGAACCGAGTCCAGCTCTATCAAGGATTGTGAATTTACCAACTTAGGTGGGAATGTAATTTTCGTAAATGGCTATAACAGAAACACAGAAATTATTGGCAACCATATTCACAATTGCGGAGCATCAGCTATCAGTTTTATTGGGGACAGCACTGCTGTGCGTTCACCTTCGTATCAATACAGTGAATTTGTGCCTATGGAGGAAATAGATACTATTCAGGGGCCAACTAACGATTTGTATCCTTCCGAATGTAAAGTAGAAAACAATCTTATTTACAAAATAGGACGCATTGAAAAGCAGGTAGCAGGTGTTCAGATATCCATGGCCATGAAAATACACGTAAAAAATAACAGTATTTACGATGTCCCTCGTGCAGGAATCAATGTGAGTGAAGGTACTTGGGGCGGACATATCATTGAATATAATGATGTCTTTAACACGGTATTGGAATCTGGCGACCATGGCTCTTTCAACTCCTGGGGACGCGATAGATTCTGGCATCCAAAATGGAAGGTTATTGACAATTTAGTGCATGAAAATCCTCAAATGCCCTATTGGGATGCCATGTACACCACAGTTATCAGAAATAACCGCTTTCGCTGTGACCACGGATGGGATATTGACCTTGATGATGGTTCGTCCAATTATGAGATTTACAATAACCTTTGCCTAAACGGAGGCATTAAGCTTCGGGAAGGATTCTCTCGAGTGGTTGAAAACAATATCATGATAAACAACGGCTTTCACCCTCACGTTTGGTTTGGTAACAGTGAGGATGTTTTCAGAAGAAATATCATGATGACCAAACATTTCCCAATACGGCTTATGGGCTGGGGTAAAGAGGTAGATTTTAACTTGTTTCCTGATTCGCTTTCTTTGGCTTTAGCCCAAGACAACACAGACATTAACAGCCTTTATGGTAATCCAATGTTTATATCTCCAGAAACAGGTGACTTTACTATTGAAGAGAATTCACCTGCTTTTAAAGTTGGATTTAAGAACTTTTCAATGGATAATTTCGGAGTTCAAAAGCCAGCACTAAAGGCGATTGCAAAACAGCCGGATATACCTGAATTGAATATTGTTTCTTTTCAAAAAGTAAAAAAAGCAACGAAGGAATGGCTGGGAGGTACACTTAAAAACATTGAAACTCCTGAAGAACAATCAGCTTGGGGGCTGCTCAGTATGGATGGCGTTATTCTCTCAAAAATAAAAGACAGCAGTAAACTTGCAACATCTGGCATGTTAGAGGGTGATGTCATTATCGGTGTGGAAGGCGAAGTAGTAAAAAACATCTCAGAGCTACTCACTAAGTATCAGGAAAACCTGTGGCATGGCCGTTTAAAGCTAACTATCTCTAGGCATCAGCAAAAAAAGGAAGTCATACTTAAGTTGCAATAAGATATCCGTAAACCTCTTCCAGAGTTTTGTGATAATATGAACTCTGAAAGAAATGAATTATGCCGATCAATGGATTCTTTATGCTCATGTAGCTGCGGCAATAAAGCAGAATAGATGTACTTTGAAGAATGAGATATTTAACTTTTCAAAAAACCAATTAAAGAGCCTCTGTCATAAAAAGAGGCAAATTAAAATTGACCTTATTCCCAAACAAATCCACCTTTAAAAATGAAAGTATTACAAGATGAGTTGACTTTGCCGAATGGCTCTATTCTTAGCAATAGGATTGCTAAATCTGCGATGAGTGAAAATTTATCAAACAAATATCATGATCCTACAGCCGTTCTTGTAAATGTCTATAAAAAGTGGGCAAAGAGTGGTGCAGGCTTACTGATTACCGGCAATATAATGATTGATGCTAAGGCCATTGGAGAGCCTAGAAATGTGGTGGTAGAGGATCGGAAAAACTTTGAATTACTCAAAGAATGGGCGGCTAGTGTACATGAAACAGATACTCAATTATGGGCACAATTAAATCATCCAGGAAGGCAAGCCATGGAACAAATCAATGCTGATTTGAAAGCCCCTTCTGCCGTACCTCTAAAATCTGGTGGAAGAAAAGATGCTACAAAAAAAATACCTAAAGCATTAACCGAAGCGGAAATTTTAGAAACTATTGATGCTTTTGCGAATACTGCTTTCATCTTAAAAGATGCAGGTTTTTCAGGAGTTCAGATTCATGGTGCTCATGGTTATTTAGTGAGCCAGTTCTTGTCTCCTTATACCAATATAAGAACCGACAAATGGGGAGGTAGTTTAGAGAATCGAGCCAAATTTGTTGTTGAGGTGTATAGAGCAATTAGAGAACGTCTAGGAAGGGCCTTTCCTATTGGTATCAAATTAAACTCGGCTGACTTTCAAAAGGGTGGTTTTACAGAAGAGGAATCCATGGAAGTAGTCAAAATTCTTTCAAAAGAAGGCATTGATTTAATTGAAATCTCTGGGGGAACATACGAAGCTCCAGCCATGATGGGTAAACGCAGCAAAGAGAGCACTGTAAAAAGAGAAGCTTACTTCATGGATTACATTGAAAAGGCTAGGAAAATAACGAAGACGCCATTGATGTTAACAGGAGGGTTTCGTACAGCCTCCATAATGAATGAGGCCGTAGCCTCCAATCAATTAGATGTTGTTGGAATAGCCAGGCCCTTTTGCGTATTCCCTAATATTGCCAATGAGGTATTTAATCAAAGTCAAACAGATTTCACAACAAACATTAAAAAGACTGGAGTTAAAGGAATTGACGCGGCGATGAATATTGTTTGGTATGAAGCACAAATTAGGCGACTAGGTATGGGAAAGGAACCAGACCCCCAATTAAGTTCATGGACGGCGTTTCTAAAGTATTCATGGCTTATCCTAGAACAAAAACTTACTAAGAAATAAAAGCTAGTAGATAACAAAATAGACCTATGGAAATAAAGGAACTTCAGAAGAGACCAGACATTGAGCAAGACAAAAGACTCCATAAAGCTTATACACAATTCGAAAAACTTGTGACAGAGTTAAGAAAAAGAGAGCTTCCATCTGAAATAAAAATAGTTATCAATGATGGAATTGAGGAAATAAACACGAGCTCAAAGCCAGGAAAGGGACTGAGAAAACAACTAAGAAAGACCCA
This sequence comes from Arcticibacterium sp., assembly GCA_047623945.1. Classification (GTDB taxonomy): domain Bacteria; phylum Bacteroidota; class Bacteroidia; order Cytophagales; family Spirosomataceae; genus Arcticibacterium. The sequence continues at coordinate 5,758 of JBLHOT010000137.1, forward strand.
AACGAGTCTCCTTAATTTGCTGGAGAAGCAACTCAAAGTTGCTCCTAAAAATCATTACCGAAATACTTGGCTGGCTATTGGAATGGGTGCCTTTGGAATTCCTTTTGGAGCTGTTTTTGGAGCCATTATGGGAAATATGGGATTGATAGGTATAGGATTACCCATCGGAATGGTTATTGGAATGATAATAGGTACAAGCATGGATAAACAGGCCCTTGAAAGGGGAAGGCAACTAGACATAGAGATAAATTATTAAAACAAAGTCAAAAAAGCCTTTGAGATGCGAAATCTGGCAAGAAGAAAGTCGACCCTACTTTTTTGTGAGTTCTAGTTTCGTATTAAACGAGATAAGGGCTAAACCACAGAACTTGGTTTAGCTGCTTTTGATGTGCTGGGACAAAACAACAGTATTTCACGAGAAATAACGGCTGCTTACGTTGCGGATAACAAATCCTTGGTTTTGAATCGTTTCTACATGCTAAGCTTTACCTATACTATTCGCAATTTTAGACCTGGGAAGGATAAGGGGTAAGGACAATTAGTTCTTAGAGGAGATATTTTAACTTAGAAACTAGCTAGTCATACCACCACTTCGGCTTCCGTGAGGTAAGTTAAATTTGCTATTGGTAGCGGGAGATGTTTTTTTATTTGTTTGAGAGTAAATTAGGCAGTTTCTAGGCCCATCATTTTATAAGCTTCTATTCCAAATAGAAATGTTAGCCTTTTTTCCATGGTTTTGAGCAGATGTCGATATCTCCGTCCCCATCAACATCTCCTGCAATCAATTCATGAACTTCCATTCCTTCCAGAAGGATATGTTTTTTCCAAGTTGTGCCATTTCTCTTAGTGTTTTCCCATAAGAATAACTTTTTTTCATTGGCGGATAGTGGCCCTCCACCAGAAACAATATCCATGTCGCCGTCT
>JBLHOT010000138.1:0-6618 GCA_047623945.1 Arcticibacterium sp.
TTGATTTCGGTTTTTCGTCTTGGTAAACAAAAATCGAAAAAAAATAGCGGATGGCTTGCTGTCCGCTATTGTACTTTTCTAATAATTAGAAAAAAACTCCTCATTTTAGTCGGACGACAGTAATTTTAATCAAAAGAATTAAGTGGAGAGATCGGCATAAGTCCGAAAGCTTGTGTTTCATAAATTTAAACGAAACCAATAATGTTTCAAAAGAAATAAGTCCACTTTGCGAGGCCATCTTGCATTACATCAGTGCTAAGCTGCCATTAACGACATTATGGCTTTCTCCTCCTCAGAATCTCAATTGAGAACAAGGATCAAAGTGGCTGAACCATCCTAAAAAGTCATTAAACAAGCTATGCATGAGGTTATTCAGTGGCAAAATTATCTCCTGAAAAATATATCAGATTTGTCTGCGAGGGGCCCGGCTAGTAGAGAAAATCAACTTAACCCCTTCTCTTTATCTTTGATATCTTAAACCTCAAAATTAGGTAATAGAATAGTACAAACGTTGGAAAAATTATGATAGATATAAAAAGTATGGCATAGCCAAAAATAAGCAAGTAAAGCACTATCCACATCAGTAATGTGACTAATGTCGAAGTCATAAAAGCATCAAGCCTAATTGAATTCAAGCTTTGATTAATCTCATTTTTCTCTTCTGTAAAAACCAAAAGAACCAATCCAGAAATACATAAAATAAAACCTAATTCATCCATCAAATTGGTTTCTACCATTTGAACATATCTCGATTCTATGTAGGTACTTAATATAGCAAATACTGGAACTTGCAACCAGGTAGGCTTAACGCCTTGAAAATAAAAATACAGTAGCAAACCACCACTTAGGATCAGGATGCTACTATATTTTTTAAAGGTATATGGCAAAAGGCTCATAAGTTTTTAATTTTTGCTAAAAGTCAAAACTTCTTTTGACGACCCATCTTCAAAGTACACTTTGACACCTACCAAACTGAATTTATGGTTTACTATATATTCAATTTTGTTGACGCCAGCTATTTTCCTGCCAGTCTCCTCTATCTTCATGACTTTGATGTTGAAGAATGACCAATCATAATCATCTTCCGTTGATTTTGACTTTATGGTTCTAGTTATCTTATCGCCATTGTGTTTTGCACTGTATGAATCTCCCACTTCATCTGAATATCTCACTAATGTAAAGTTGGTGTCATCATATATGTTTTGAATTCCTTCCTCAGTTATTTTATACTTTCGAGTAACCTCTGCAGTATTTCCGTTCCATGTTAAGCCCGGAATTGACTTTGCAATCTCAAGAAGTTTTGCATCGGTAATTGTGAGTGAGGCTTTTATACTACTCACACCACCGTCTAAGGAGACTACCTCTGCATCAAAGCCATCTGCTCCATCGAGCAAACCTAGGCTAAATGTATTTCCGACTTCACCAATGGGAGATTGATCTCCACCTAACTTATCAGGTTTAATCACATCAGAAAGAGTACTGCAAGAAACTAGAATAGAAACTAAAAAAACGCTAGTCATTAAATTGGTTTTCATAATTGATAATTGTTAAAAGTTGAACTTTGATTAATAGGGAATTTGAAAAGCAAAATCCTTGAATCTCTAAGACGAGTCATGAAGCAACCTTTTTTGAGTCGACTTTTTTTATGGACATATTCAACATCCTTTGTCGTCTTTTAAACTCCGTATTTTGTTTTTTTCCTTTAACTAAAATCAAAATAATTTAACATTAAAAATATGACTGAAGGTACTTTTAACGATGATTATGAGCATTCAGGAACCTATTTACTGAAGAGAATTATTTGGCTGAGTTCCATTCATTTCCAAGAGCGGAGTCTCCAAAAGGACTCAGCGGCATTTCCCATCCTAGCTTTCCTACTATGCGGCAATCATGGACTTGTTATAGTGTCTGGACTTTGAATATGTAAGGCTGTTTTCCTTGTCTGCCGACGGGCAGGGTCTTCCGCTCTAACCGGCATTGGTCGAATATATTTGAAGAAGGAAGAAAAGCAATTGTTAATCCAAACGACTCGCATAGTAGATAAATGATCCGACTAATTAAAATCATATTCCGACCCGCTCAAAGTCATAAATTAGTGTCAAATATTTCCTAATATTGGCACTAACAAAAGGAAAATATCATGAAAAAAATAATACTCGCTACCGACTTCTCAAAAGGTGCTTCTAAGGCAGAAGAAATGGCTATCGCAATAGCTAAAAAACATATATCTGAAATTATTGTTCTCCATTGCTCTTCTCCTATTTATGTTGATTCTACTATTCCAGGTGGCATGGTAGTGAACCTAGAAGTAGAAAGAGAACAACAGTATGAGGAAAAACTTGCAGCCAAAGTTCGGAGTATTCAGGAACACGGAGTTCAGACAACTTATAAGTTTAGCACAGGAAGTGTTCCCGAAGGTATTAAAAACTTAGTGGAAGAACAGGGAGCTGATTTTGTTATCATGGGAAAAACGGGTGACGCAGGTTTTTTAGATAAATTAATTGGTAGCACTGCAGAATATGTTATCAATAATGTCAAAGTTCCAATGCTTGTTGTTCCTGAAATGACAAAATCCATCATTATTGATAGAATTCAATATGCTACAGAATTGGAGTATGATGAAGAGGAAATATTGGAGAAAGTATTTGGCATCGCTCGAAAACTTAAAGCCGAAGTAAACCTTGTCAATGTCTCGTCTGACAAGCAACTCGACCTCATCGACAACGGTAAACTCATAGAAGGCATGAAAAAGGCCTTTCCTTATGAGAACTTCAAGATAAAGTCTATTAGATCTAACAGAGTAGAAGAAGCTATTCTGGAGCTTTCAGAGGCCCAAGAAAACACTGCTTTAGTCGTGGCCTCTCACCACAGAGGTTTTTTAGATGGTCTTCTGAAGCCAAGTGTGAGTAAAAGCCTTATTGCCAAAACAAAGGTGCCAACTTTTGTGTATCATTTTGAGTAAGATGAATAAAGGAATCAGACTAAATCAAGGTCCCGCAGTACAAGGTCTTGTTGATCTCGTGCTGCGTTTGGCCTTCTATAACCGATGTTAGTGATTTCGAAATCTGAATTACAACTATAGCCTCAGTTCGAGCGACGACGAGGACTCATGCTATTCAAGGGGTTTCACTTTGTTAAGCCTCACCTATGTGCAAGAATTAACAAGCTAAAAGTCAATAGCTATTTACCCATGAATAAGTCGCTATTTGATATATGGCATAAAACGCAGCTTTAATAAATAAGGACTTTTTTTCCTAAAGCCAAGTCACCCATGAATAGATTCTGCTTTACCATAATTAGCGATAATATCTGACTCAAAAGCCAGCCATTCTCGCCATCGTTTTTCCACATCTATGCCATGGCCATATTTGCGGGCATAAGTAATGAAAGTAGTATAATGCCCGGCTTCGCTTTCCATAAGTTCTCTGTAGAACTTCGACAATTCTTCATCTTCAATGTTTTCTGAAAGTACCTTGAAACGCTCGCAGCTGCGAGCCTCTATCATGGCCGAAAATAGCAACCTTTCTACCAAGCCAGATACACGAGTGCCAGTATTGTTCTTTTTCATGTACTGAACCAGTTCTCCTACGTAATGGTCTTTGCGTTCTTTGCCTAGCTTCAATCCTTTTTTCTTGATTATTTCATGCACCATTTGAAAGTGCTCAATCTCTTCTTTGGCAAGTGCCAGCAGGTCTGTAACTAAGTCGTGATGTTCTGGGTTATTAGTGACAATAGTAATAGCATTTGTCGCTGCTTTTTGCTCACACCAGGCATGGTCAGAGAGAATCTCTTCGATGTTTTTCTCAACAATATTTACCCATCGTGGGTCAGTGGGTAAAGTAAGACGTAATACGGACATGCTTTATATATCTATCGATTAGTGATTTACGGTGGTTTTGCTTGAATTATAATGCCAAAGTACCACACAACAAAGTAAGAGATTTGTGATAGAATGCTTTGCAATTTTTAGGTTTAAGTTTCACCTTGATATCTTTAAAATAGAAAAATCAGAATTGCTGAAACCCTAATTATAGCATGGCTTTAGAGAAATAGGAGAGAAGTATGGCACTATTTCTCAAACATGGATGTTTTATGAAAGTAATTTAACAATAACCCTGTAATCAATGAAACTAAGTAATCTTTCGCTAGTAGTGCTGTTCTTTTTAATAGCCATTACTTCTTCACAGGCCGCCAAAAGGTCATTTTATGAAATAAAGATATACACCATTAGCAGTTCGGAACAAGAACAGATGATGGATGCTTATCTAAAAGAAGCCTATATACCAGCCATGCATCGTCAAGGTATTAGCAGTATTGGGGTTTTCAAGCCAAGAACTAACACTGAAGATGCTGGAAAAAAGGTTTATGTATTTACTCCTTTAAAATCACAGAAGCAGTTATTAAGCATAGAAAAGAAATTGACTTCAGATGTAACTTATCAAAGAACTGGAAGTGCCTATATCAATGCTATTTTTGACAAAAAGCCGTTTGATAGATTCGAAACCATTATTTTACAGGCTTTTTCTGAAATGCCACAAATGAGTTTGCCAAACTTATCAGGGGCAAAAATAGATAGAATTTATGAGCTTAGAAGTTATGAAGGGCCAACAGAAAAATATTACCGCAAAAAGGTAGATATGTTTAATGCCGGAGGAGAAGTAGCACTTTTTAAAAGACTTAATTTCAATGCTGTATTTTATGGCGAAGTGATAACTGGAAGCCATATGCCTAATCTGATGTATATGACAACTTTTAAGAACCAAACAGACCGTGATGAGCATTGGAAGGCCTTCGGAGATTCACCAGAGTGGTCAAAACTCAAAGTTGACCCTCAGTATGCTAATACGGTATCTAAGAATACGCAGTATTTTCTATACCCTACAGAATATTCAGATATTTAGTGGTATCTGTAAATAGTATATAAAAACCATTGCTGTAATTTCGGCGATGGTTTTTTTGTTCCTTCTGAACCACCATAGAAGGACTTTTGCTACACTTTCTATAAGCGGTTAAGTCCAACCCAAAAAGTATCCAAATAAGTTACATTTGGCTCGAAACTCGTTTATTAATGAAAAACGCCTAAATCTCTTTTTTTTGGTGTTTGGTCTACTAATTATTCTATTTTATGGAATATCCTATCCAATTCTAATACTATTTTGCTCTACGCAGGACGGTGTAGGTTGCCTTTATATTATAGATTTTGAGTTGTTGAAGATTAAATAACCAAAAATTATAATAATTATGAGAAAAATCTACTCTTCACTCAAAGGCTATCTTAGTCATTTGAGTGTAATTTTAATCACCCTAGCAGTAACTGCTTCTTATACCTTCGCCCAAGATGGTTCTAGAACGGTGTCAGGTCAAATTAATGATGGTTCTGGTGATGACATTGTGGGTGCCTCTGTAACCATTAAAGGTACTTTTACAGGGACGTCTACAGATGCAAGCGGGAAGTATTCTTTAACTGTACCAAATTCTGAGTCAGTTTTAGTTTTCACTTTTGTAGGTTTCAGTTCCCAAGAAATCACTGTTGGGAATCAGTCAGCTATTAATGTGAAATTAGCAATAGACAGTAAAACCTTTGACGAGGTTGTTGTTGTAGGTTATGGTACGCAAAAGAAAGTCAATCTTACTGGTGCTGTAGGTCTAGCAGACGCTGAGCGTCTGGAAAATAGACCTATCGCCTCGGCTGGAGAAGGACTACAAGGAGTAATTGCAAACCTTAACGTTAATGTAAGAAATGGTGATCCTTCGGCTCCCATTACATTTAACATTAGAGGTTTTGAGTCTATCAATGGTGGTTCTCCACTTATATTGGTTGACAACGTACCAATGGATTTGAACAGAATAAATCCAAATGACATTGCAAGTATTAGTGTCTTGAAAGATGCCTCAGCTGCTGCTGTCTATGGAGCGAGAGCTGCATTTGGAGTAGTATTAGTGGAGACAAAGAAAGGTGCAGAAGGGAAAGTAAGAGTAAACTTAACTTCTCAATTCTCTTTAGCTAAACCTATTTTCAATATGGATAACGTAACGGATCCACATGATTTTGTGAATGCTAGAAATGCTGCTAATATTCGCACAAATGGTGCTCCTTCTTATGATGATGACTATATAGCGGGTACCAAACGTTGGTCTGACAATCCTACCGACGCAAATGCCTGGGGAGTGTATGAAGGTGATCTAAGATTCTATGGTTATAATGACTATCAAAATCAAATCATGACTGATTATGCACCTACAAGCCAGCATGATCTTTCTATTTCTGGTGGAAGTAAAAATGCTAGTTACTATGTATCCTTTGGACACTATGCGAAAGATGGTTACTTGAAACCAGGTAATAATGAGAAGTTTACAAGAAATAACATCCTTATGAAAGCTGACTTCAAAGTGAATGATTGGATAAGTTTACAAGAAAAAGTTGTTGTGAACAATCAAAACTCTAACAAACCTACCTTTTACAACTGGGATGTAAATATCAATTCATTGGCCAGAGTTAATCCGATTGCCGGCATTCAGTTTCCTGACTTACCTTTTTACCAAACGCAAGGTGATAGAGAGCAGTATGAGCCTTTAATTGGAAAGTATTTTGGTGGTACAAACTTCTTCCCATACCTC
>JBLHOT010000139.1:0-6600 GCA_047623945.1 Arcticibacterium sp.
CCACTACCGTATCCTACTACCATTCCATAGCTCATCATACCGCCTAAACCCCATCCCACTGCCCCTGCAAGTGTAACTGAGAAGGCTTTTGCAAGCCAATCTCTTCGTTTTGCGACCAACAAAATACTTAAAGTACCAATGGCACCTGCCCAAGCCGCACCTTGCTCGTGACCAAACTGGCCTCGTATAGCCCAAGCAGTTCCTAAGGACATGCCCACTAAAACCATACTAAACCACAATTTCCTATCCTTCATCTGGTTTTTATTGTTTAAATGTTTAACCTTCAAGATGTATACTTCAAAAAAACGTTTTTAGGCCACTTCTAAATTAAAAAAGAATTTCAAATAGCCCAATTAGAATGGTTTTGGGTATACATTAAACAAGGGTATATGCAATCATTATGAAAAAAACAGTTCATTTAATTTATTTGGTCTTAATTGGCTATACGTTTGCCAGTTGTAACTCAAAAATCAAAATTGGTGAAACCATATTGAGTGAAGGTTGGACTATAGCCCCTACTGCCGAAATCTCCGCAAATGGGAAAATGCTATCTTCCAATGCCATAGACTCTGAAAGGTGGATAAAAACTACCGTTCCCAACACCGTAATGGGAGCATTAGTGGAAGCTGGAAAATATCCAGACATATTCATGGGTGATAACTTAGACAAAGTCCCAGCGAAACAGTTTGAAACATCTTGGTGGTTTAGAAACACATTCAATCTGGCTGACTTTGACAATAAAACCGAACATTTAAAACTGCTAGTAGACGGTATAAATTATAGAGCAAACTTCTGGCTGAATGGCAGAGCCATAGCCCATAAAGATTCACTTTATGGTGCATTCAGGCAATTTGAATTAGATATTTCGGGGCAGGTAAAATCTGGCGAGAATATACTTTTAGTAGAAATATTCCCTCCCAAAGTCCGAGACTTCTATATGGGTTTTGTAGACTGGGCTCCAACTCCTCCTGACCACTACATGGGTATTTTTCGAGAAATTCGACTAAAACGTTCGGGAAAAGTATCAATTGATGCCAGTTTTGTAGCACCAGATGTTGACACCTCGGATCTGAGCAAGGCCTCATTAACCATAAGTTTGGAGGTTAACAACCATAGTGAAGAGATCAGAAATGTAGAGCTAAACGGTAAAATTGAAAGTATATCTTTCCAAAAGAAAGTGACACTTAAACCACATGAAAAAGTTGAAATCAAATTTAGCCCTGAAGAATTTAATCAACTAAATATAAGCGAACCAAGACTTTGGTGGCCTAATGGGCTGGGAGAACCAAACATGTATAGTTTAGAAATGGAATTGACCGAAAAAGGAGTTGCTCAAGACATCCAAAAAACAAACTTCGGAATTAGAAAAATAGAAACTTATCTCAACTCCAAAGATGTGCGTGGATATAAGGTGAATGGAAGAGAAGTATTGATAAAAAGTGCGGGCTGGGTGGATGACTTATTCTTGAGATACATGCCAGAAAAAGATGCTGCTCAAATAAGGTATGTGAAAGAAATGAACCTTAACTCGCTCCGGTTTGAAGGTATTTGGGGCAATAACCAGCACATCTATGATTTGTGCGATCAAAATGGCATACTGCTGATGGTGGGGTGGAGCTGTCAATGGGAATGGCCTGATTATCTTGGAGAAGAATTAGAGAAAATAGAAGGCGACGAAAACTTACCAATAAACGAAGATGTGGCCAAATATGGTGTCAAACTTAGCCCTGATGAAGAAACCTTGCTGTCTGACTATTTCAGAGATCAAATAAAATGGCTACGAAATCACCCAAGCATATTTACTTGGGCAGGTGGAAGCGATGCTATGCCAGCACCGTCTCTAGAAAAAAGGTACTTACAAACTTTAGAAAAATACGATCCAACAAGACCTTTTTTGGTTTCTTCAGGTGATTTTGAAAGTTCTATTTCTGGCAAATCTGGCATGAAAATGTACGGACCCTATGAATATGTGCCGCCCATTTATTGGTATGAAGACAGAGAGCTTGGTGGGGCTTATGGGTTCAATTCTGAGGTTGGACCTGGGCCGCAAATTCCAACAATTGGTTCTATTAAAAAGATGATACCAGCCACGAAACTTTGGCCTGCAGAAAACGAAATATGGAATTATCATTCTGGGCGAAAGGATTTCAACACATTGGGGGTTTATTTAAAAACCCTAAATGCCAAGATCGGTCAGGCCATAGACCTTGAGGACCTTGCTTTCAAAGCACAAATGATTAATTATGAGGCTATTAGACCAATGTTTGAGTCGCATGTAATGAACAGGCCAACCTCTACAGGTGTGGTGCAATGGATGTTAAATTCTCCTTGGCCTGAGTTCTATTGGCAACTGTACGACTATTATCTAATGCCAACGGGAGCATATTATGGTACAAAGAAAGCAGCAAATCCGGTATCAATTATGTACGATTATTTCGATCATTCCGTGCACCTGAGTAATGATACCCAAACAGATTTGGAAAATATCACAGCTCATGTACGTCTTTTCAATGCCAAATCTGAAGTGGTCTTTGAAAAAACTTTTATTACAAACCTAGATAAAAACAGTACCCTAAACTCCCTGAAAACCCCAAAACTTCAGGGCGAAAATGAAATATACTTTTTAGATTTAAAGCTCAAAAAGGTATCAGGAGAGCTTATTGCCGATAATTTCTACTGGTTAGCTACCCAAACAGACCAAATGGATTGGAAGCAGAAATTCTGGTTTTATACCCCGCAAAAACAATATGCCGATTTTAGTCCACTTAATCATTTACCAAAAACTAAAATTGAAGCCACAAAAGGGATTTCAAATACGGCCGATGAATACGAGATTACGCTAAAATTAACAAACCCAAGTAATAAAATTGCATTCTTCATCGAGGCTGAGTTGATTAATTCTGATTCCCAAGATGCAGTAACACCCGTTTTTTGGTCAGACAATTACGTATCTATTTTACCAAAAGAAACCAAAACGTTAACTGTGAAATGCTACAAAAAGGACACTGGATTCAAAGAACCGAAAATCAGAATCAAAGGATACAATTTAGAAAAAATGGAAGTCAAATAATGCTTTAGAAAAAAGTCAATGACTTCAGAAGACTAAGAACAAAGAAATGTAGCTAGAGTATTAATTGATTTATAAACTGGATAGAGTGTGTACGCGGTAACTTAAAAAAGCATTAAGCCAAAAATTGGTTACGATACTCACTAGGAGTGCAACCCTTGATTTGCTTAAATTGTCTTGCGATATTCTTGGTATCTGAAAAACCTAACTCGAGGGCGATTACGAATATACTTAAATCTGTTTCAAGTAATTTCTGACTCAATTTCTCTATTCTCAAGTTAAAGATATATTTGTAAACAGAGTAGCCGGTCATATCAAAAAAACGCTTTTCTAGCGTCCTTCTCGACAATGGAACTTGCTGGACAATATCATCTACCTGTAATCTTTTATCTATATTTTGATGAATATACTTTAAGGAGGCAGCTATATATTTATCGTTCGTCGAGTAAATATCAGTGGATTGGCGAGTGATAACCTGGGTAGGCCGCACTATAATATCATAGTGGGCTGTATTACTATTTTCCATCATTTGGTGCAAAAGCCTAGCAGCATCGTAACCGCCCTTTTCAGTATCTTGGCCTATACTAGAAAGAGGAGGCTCCGAAAACGCACAAATCATCTCGTCGTTGTCCACTCCTAAAACAGCTACTTCCTCCGGGATTCTGAGACCTGAATGGCGACAAGCCTCCGTAATATGCTGTCCTTGGTTGTCGTCACAGGTCATCAAAGCTATGGGTTTGGGCAAAGACTTGAGCCACTTGCTTAACGAACTCGGCTTATAGTACCAGATTTCGGAAGAGCGGGCCATCACATGCTCGAAATAGTGAACTTTGTGACCACTCTTTAAAATTCTTTCTTCAAAACCTTCCGCCCTTTCTCGTGACCAAACGATATCTTTAAAGCCGTAAAAAGCGAAGTTTTTGAACCCTTTCTTTATGAAATAGTCGGCACCCATAATACCTGCCTCTTTATGAGCACCTGTTATATTAGGAATTTCCTTAAATCGCTCCTTAAAATCCTGAGCAATTACAGGGATTCCCGCTTCTATAAACTTCTCGATCCCGGGCTCGTTATAAAGTTGCCCAATGATGCCATTTGCTCCCCACTCAATGGCCCACTCTAAGATCCCATTCAAGCCAATGGTCTCTCTCTGAAAAAGCGGCATTCTACAAAAAACCCACTGACCATTTTCTTTAGAATATTTAGCAATACCTCTTAAAAGGTCCTTACTATATTCCTCAGCAAAATCAATCAATAAAATAATTTTATACATGAAAGAGCTCTTTCCAGGTTTTTATCGTCGAATTGGTTACCAAAGGTTTGGCCCAAAAACCAATACCTAAGATGTAACCTAAAGTTACCAATAAAAACAACATGGCTAAACGCAATCCAACAAGCTCGCCTAAGCCACCAATAATTAAAGGGACAAAAGCTCCTCCAGCTATACCGGTGCAAAGAATTCCTGAGAAAGTACCGTGATGTTTAGCTACGGAATTAAGAGCCAACGACACTACGATAGACCACATAACAGAAGCAAAAAAACCAGTGAGAGGAAAACAAACCAAGGCCCAATTAAGCGGGCCAAACAATCCTAAAAGCAAAGCAATAATAGCCCCTAAAGTAAATAAAATCAACACTTTACGACTATCGAAAATCTTTAGAAGTAATAGCCCTAAAAAACAACCAATGGTGAGTAAACCCCAGAAATATGAAATAACACTTGCTCCCAAGGTAGCCGGTTCTACACCATGATATTCTTGAAGAAATTTTGAGGTCCAATTGGCTATTCCTTGTTCGGTGCCTACATAACAGAAAATACCTATAAAAAACAGAATCACTTTTTTGTCTTTCAGCAATTCTCGCAATGCATTTCCTGTGTCAATTCGCTCATCCTCGGCCAACTCTACCTCAGGAAACTTTATGGACTTTATAATTACAATCATCAACAACGAAATAATAGCAAATACCCAATACAAGGAGATCCAAGTTAAATTTGGTGGCACTAATTTATTCATATTTTCGATGATAAAATTACTTGGCTGGCCTACATGTACATGCTTTACAAAATAGGAATACAGCATGGGACTAAGGAAAGATGCTCCTCCAAAAAACAACTGAGCCATGACTGAATTGAAGGCAAAGTTTACGCCTCCACCTGCTACTCTTAACAATGGGTTAATCACGACTTGAAGCATTGCCATACCAGTGCCAATAATAAATAAGGAGAGTAATGCCACCGGAAAAACAGGGACTAATGCAAAAAACAAGGCCCCTAGGAAAGCCAGAAAAAATGCTATCAAGAGGACCCTCTTTTCTTTATATTTTTCGACTAAAACGCCAGCCGGTATTGATGCAATGCCATAAGAAACGAAAAACGAGAAGGGTAGGAAACCCGCTAAACCAATACCAAGGTCAAAGCTATTTAGAATATCAGGAATGATAGGTCCAAGGATATTGCTCAGAAAAGAAATCACAAAAAATATAAAGAAGATAAGGGCTACTATAAATGTATTTTTTCTCATTGATTTTTGGGCTAGATGTTAAAGTTTTTTTACTTATTTAGTGCGGCAGCACCTAAGAGTGTAATATTATCGTTTTTTGATTTTAGTATTTTAATATTTTTCAAAGATTGTGGAAATTCGAATTCCTTTAAGGCTTCATGCATAGCCTTTTCAAAAAATGAAAAGGCATGGCTTATTGAGCCGCCGATTACCACCACCTCAGGGTCGTATGTGTACATAACAGCCTCTATAGCAGCTCCCAAATGCATACCAAATTCAGAGTATGCATCTAACGCCCACTTATTGCCGTTTTGAGCTGCAATAAATGCCTCTCGTGCATTCAATCTAAAATTCCGTTCAAAAAATGAATTCCCTAAATAGTATTCATAGTTTTTTTTAAGATATTTCAAAAGGCCAACCTCTCCAGCACCGCAGTTGAAACCTTTATAGAGCTTATTGTCAATGATTATTCCTGAGCCAAGGCCTGTGCCAACGGTCATGCCAACAACAGACGCATAGCCCTTGGCTTGTCCAAAAAGATGTTCGCCAAGCGTAAAGCAATTAACATCGTTGTTGACAAACGTAGGTAAATTAAACTCATCTTCGAGTATATCCTTCAAGGCTACTTTTTCCCAAGAAGGAATATTGGTTACATTATATACTATTCCTCTTTCTGTATCTACTACAGATGGAACACCTATTCCTATTTTACCGATATTTTTAGAAACATGAGGTCTTATGAGCTCTTTAAGTTGCCTAATTGTGGCAGTCAGTGAGTCTTTTTGGAGCAAAAGAGCTGTACTCTGTTCGAGAATTAAACCCTCGTTTGCTATTCCAACCTTTATTTTAGTACCCCCTAAGTCAACCCCTATATCCATGGTCAAGTTGTTTGATAAGCAAAACATTAATTTAATCAAAATCCAACTATATTACTTTGGTTTTAATTAAAAATACCATTGGGGGAAACAATATTTAATAATCTCTTTCTATTATTTAAGTTTTAAACTTAGCCACTTCTAAGCATTGAGCTGT
>JBLHOT010000140.1:0-6545 GCA_047623945.1 Arcticibacterium sp.
ACGGCGGAATTGAAAATGAAAAAAGTGGGAAATTTCAAGAACCTAAACAAAATGAAACATCAAATAAAAAGGCACATTGAAAAACTTAAGGAAGCCTCTTAATTTCAACTAGCTTTTGAACTATATCATTTGTGTACGATAGCCTAAGTCCTAATTATAAGCTATTCATGTGAATAAATATAGTTTAAAATTGATTCAATTCAAAACTCATTATTTTGTCTGAACTCGATTTTCGCCTTTAATAAATTGTATTCTTAAAAAAGCTTAAATCGCCTCCTCCAAAACCGCTCAAACATTCTTAGCTATATCTGTCAAATCTATTTATCTTTCATACCTAAACCTATGAATACCCTACTATGAAAACATTTTTCCGTTCCGCTAAAACAGCTGTTTTACTATTTTGGGCTGCATCAGCCATAGCTCAAGATGGCACTATTTACCCACTGGATAGACCAAATGAGCCAAATGCCATTTTATTAGGCACCGGTGGTGTGGAAAATCAACCATCCAACGAAACTTGGTTTAGACAATGGGGCGACCCAATGGCTAGAAATATCACAACAGCCACATTAACGCCTTTTCTACCCGACCCAGCAAAAGCGAATGGTGCAGCTGTCATTGTGGCTCCTGGAGGCGGATTCAGTTGGCTTTCTTTGGGTAATGAAGGATGGGAAGTGGCTGAAGCTCTCCAAAAGCAAGGAATTGCGGCGTTTGTACTTAAATATCGATTAAACCCAACACCTAAAACGTTAGAAGATTTTACCGCTTGGATGAATCGACCGCGGACTGCTCCAGCTCCATCTACAGACAGTACAAAAACATTAGCACCAAGTATTCCAGCAAGAGATTTATCAAAGCAGCTAGAAGATGCAGAAGCAGCTTATGCTATGATAGTTAATCGGGCAAAAGAATGGGGTGTGGACACAGACCGTATAGGTATGATAGGTTTCTCGGCAGGTGCTGGTCTTACGATGCATTCTACATTACATTCCAAAACCATGAAGCTAGCCTTTATAGGGCCTATTTATGGCGGTATGGGGGCTGTGGACGTGCCAAAGAATGCTCCTCCGATGTTCAATGCCATTGCTACAGACGATTTTCTATTTCGTGGTCAGTTTGGCGTGATTGATTCTTGGTACAAAGCGGGAATTCCTGTAGAGTTTCATTTGTATCAAAATGGCGGCCATGGTTTTGGTCTGGGAAATCCAAACCGTACAAGCAATAAATGGTTTGATGCTTTTATTCATTGGTTGGATGTGAATAAACTTCTAAAAACAGCGTCTGATAAATAGTATTTGAATTTAAATGAGGAGTTGGCAGAAAGCTGACGCCTCATTTTTATTTATTCCAGTCAGAGTCTCCATTAGTGACTCTGAATCTGAAATATTCCTTAATGGCCCCCCTCCAAAACCGCCCAAACATTCTTATTCAAAAAAAGATATGAAACGTTTAACGGAATTTGCCTAGATTAGTCAATGAATTTCCCTTAGTATCAGAGACTAATAACTTTCTAGAAGGTATGTTCAATAGGATAGCCCAAAAATTATTTAAGCATGAAAAACTATTATAAAAGAATCCCATATTTTCTATTCGCTGTGTTTTTAGTGGTGATAATTGGCTTTACTCCTTCCTATTTAAAACCTTTTTTTGCGAGCGAATCGATTTTCCATTGGCATGCTATGCCAGCCATTCTATGGTTAATCCTTTTGATTATTCAGCCTATACTATTCAATATCGGTAAAATCAATATTCATAGAACGGTTGGATTAATTTCTTTGCTTGTTGCTTTCATGGTTTTCATTGGTTCATTGCTGATTATAGACCATATGTTAATGGTTAGTTTTAATG
Source organism: Arcticibacterium sp. (assembly GCA_047623945.1). Classification (GTDB taxonomy): domain Bacteria; phylum Bacteroidota; class Bacteroidia; order Cytophagales; family Spirosomataceae; genus Arcticibacterium. The sequence goes on from JBLHOT010000140.1 coordinate 1,849, forward strand.
AAGACGGCTCCAATATAGAATATCAGTTTGCGTTCAGTTCTATTGCTTTATCTGTTGGTTTTTTTGTTTTCGTTCTACTTGCCTACTTAAAACGGAAGAAGATACACCTTCACTCAAGGTATATGATTTCTACCGCTTTTTTTGCTTTGGTACCTGGTTTTATAAGGATTTTTAATGGGAGTCTGGCTCAAAACACCTCTGTCACATACGGCGTCTGCATACTACTCATCTTCGCATTAATTTTGATAGATCATCGAAAGAATAAGATCTATTTTCCCTATGTTTTTTTATTGCTTTGGTTTTCTATGATAGCCATCTTTTTCACATCTATTCATGAATGGGAATGGTGGAGAAATCTGGTAGATTTATATCGGTTTTTTTAGTTTGAAATCTTGCCGCTCCTCTGATTTCATGTTTGTTTAATACTTGGATATTCATTGTGGAACTTTTGTGTATTAATTATCAAGGTTTTGGGTGATTTATTCCACCTACCATTGGAAGATGTTTGGTCGAATAATACTCCATGTCAAATGTTTTCCCTTCTCCGTTTTGGTAAATAACACTCACCTTAACCATTCCCTTCTTGAAATTTACTGGTGCCTGTGAAAATGCACTAGCGGAAATAAAAAGTGCTGCAACAATCGTTAATAATGATTTCATAATATTCTTATATTTAACTATTTATACTCAATTAGATGATTACTTCGCTTATTTGAATGACAGGTTCTGCATTCGTGAAATTTGGCAAATCGCTCATTATTTTCTCTGCGTTTGGGCCAAAGGCACCTCCAAAATCTTCCATAGTATCAAAATACATATTTCCTACTCCTAGAAATGGAGCTGGAGAGCCAGGAGCAGCACTTCCTAGTCCTTTTTCTACCGCAGCACCTTTTAACGCATCACCTAACAATCCACCTACCATAGGTAAATGTGTGTTACAATAGTAATCCATGTCAAATGTTTTCCCATCTCCATTTGGATACATAACACTCACTTTAATCATTCCTTTGTTCATAATATATTTCTTTAATTAATTATAGAACGAAGGTATATAATCTGAAATGGGTAGCGTAGAATAACGTTCAGTTATAAAACTAAGGCAAGTTGTTGGTCAACATGCTTTTGCAATTCTTCTTTAGTTTTCACTTTGTAGAGGACACTTAAACCAAACAATATCCCAACTAAAAAGTCGGCATAATTCTCAACCTTGTTTGCATTTTTAATTTCTTTCAATTCGACAGCACGCTTAAGGATAGCGATATAAGTATCACGCATATTCTCGAAATAGCGATTATATACACTTGTTAGACTGAGCCTTTCTTGATGGCTATGCAATTCAACAACCGTGTTTACCATAAAACAACTTCTAGGGAATGTTTTACTTATTAAGGCATCAATAAGACCATAATAGAAACCCCTAAAAGTTTCTATCCCTTGATCTGAATTTCGTATTTGATCTAAAATAGGATCAGAAAGACTGACAACGTAACTATCTAATGCAGCCACAAAAAGCATGTCTTTATTATATTTCTTGTAGAATAAAGCTGGACTAATTTCTAAACATTCCGCTAAATCATTAACCGTAATGTCTTGGTATCCTTTTGTCCAAAATAGGCCTCGTGCTTTGGCTACTATTTCATCATACGACTTTTCGGCTTCTGGAATCATATTTACTTATTTAAGATTATACCTAGATTTAATGAAACTAAATCTAGGATGCCCTTTTCGTCTTGTAGATGACAACTGCACATTGTGTTACAAAAAAGCAAAATTAAATTACTCGCAATTGCATTGGCATTACTACTGTAGGTATCACTGGTATCCAATAAGGCAATAAACTTGCTTTCGATTTCATCTAGATACACTTTAAGGGTGGAGTTAACCTTGGCGTCAAAATCACCCAATTCTGTGGCTATATAAATGATGAAACAACCTGGAGGATTTGCTTTCCGTTTCAAATAGCTAAGAAAAAAATCACTAAGCACTTGGGAAACCTCTCCCTTAGATTCCAATCGCAATACTTTCTCATTGCTATATCTTTCTTGGTAAAGATGAAGTGATTCGTATAGGATACCGGTTTTATTCTCAAACTCATTGTAGAGAGAAAATCTATTCACGTTGGTATGTTTTACTATCGTGTTTAGAGAGGTACCGTTAAAGCTATTTTTCCAAAAAAGTGAAATACAATCTTCTAGTACTTTATTAATGTTAAATTCTTTATATCGCATTTACTTCTTTTAGATAGACTTTAATTCGCTTTAGCAAATCGTTCCAATGAATGCCTTAAATAGCCACTTTATACTTCTTACCAAGTTACGTGAATTTATCTAGAATTAGGCTGATGTTTTGAGAAGATCTGGGACACAATCAGAGCTCATTTTGGTGAGGCTCTGAGAGTAGAAATTCCCCCGATCGTAGATGCGTACCTATAATTTTAAGGAACCAGAGTCATAAGCATTTTCTTTTCGAAATTGGTCAGCTTATCGAATTGACCTGATTGAACTAGCTTAGCCCAATCTGGGTTGGCTATAATGGCTCTACCCACCGCCACTAAATCAAACTCATCTCGCTCAAGCATTTTTGTGAGGCCATCTAAATTTGCTATCTCGCCATCCTTAAATGCCTTATCACCTGCTTCAGGCAAGAAGTCAGCATTCAAACTAACCGAGCCAACAGTAATAGTGTCTTTACCCGTAAGTTTTTTTGTCCAGCCCGCTAAATTTAAGTCAGATCCTTCGAATTCAGCCTCCCAAAACCTACGCTGCGAACAGTGGAATATATCTACTCCTGCGTTTACCAAATGGCCTAAAAATTCTCCTAATGCCTCTGACGTTTCTGCTAGGCGTGCCGTATAATCTTGTTGTTTCCACTGCGAGTAGCGAAAAATAATAGGAAAGTCCTTACTCACTTTGGCACGAATGCCACTAACAATCTCGCAGGCGAAACGTACTCTATTTTCTAATGATCCACCGTAATTGTCGGTTCGGTGATTAGTACCTGGCCAAAAGAACTGGTCCAAAAGGTAACCATGTGCACCATGCAACTCTATAGCATCGAATCCGATACGTTCAGCATCCACGGCCGCTTGCACAAACGCTTCCACCACCTCATTAATATCCTCTTGCGTCATTTCATGACCCGTAACTTTTCCAGGAAATGCCATACCAGATGGACTGTAGCCAGGCGTATCTCCGCCAGGCTCTACCCCCGCTCTACGGATACCACCAACATGCCAAAGCTGCGGTGCTATTTTACCGCCTTCAGAATGCACAGCATCAACCACCTTTTTCCATCCTGCTAGTGACGCCTCACCAGCCATCGCAGGAACATTAGGATAACCACCGGCAGCCTTATGCCCTACCGTAGTACCTTCTGTGATAATTAAGCCTACACCGCCTGCTGCACGCAAACGATAATACTCTACTACATCATGCGAGGGTACATTGCCGGGTGACATGCTACGTGTCATGGGTGCCATAACTACACGGTTTTTTAAACTTAAGCTTCCGAGGGAGTATTCTGAGAACAATTCTGTCATTTGTATTTTTTAGTTTGAGGCTATTATGTAGGAATAGCTTTGTTGATATACTTGATTTTTAGAAAGTGTAAAACTAAGATAATTAATAAATACGCTATGAAATAAATTTAGTTTAGCTTCAAGTGACCAGATGAAACGGTATTGAATTCAGGAAGTATTTTATATGATTGAAAATGTTCAAGCCAGAGACCTTTTAACGCTACTTCGAAGCTAGAAGCTTCGACGAGCTGGTTTGGATTAGTACTGGTTTAAAAGAGACATTTGGTCTGACTGATGAATTACCACTACAGAGTCCCTAACGGAGACCTTTGGACTTAAAGAACCTGATCTTAAAGAAAACCTATTGCTATTGTAATTGGGGGTTCTAGGGGGAAATTTAATTGTTGATAACCTCTTATATTGTGAAAGAAAAAGAATGGAGTAAACTATACGGAGACATAAACATAATGTTTACGCAGAGTATTAGACTCCATTCCTTTCACAGTTGCTGATATGTCTATTTAGAATATTTTTTTGGTAGGAAATAATCAAAGGTCTTAGACTCCCAGCAGCATTTTTAAAAACTATTTAAATATAATTTTCAAATGCAAAGTAACATTATTTTTGTAGGAATTGATGTATCAAAAAGAACTTTTGACACTCACATTCATGGAACGAAGCTTCATTTCTCGTCAAACGACGCCGTTGGTTTTAAAGCCTTACTGGCGTGGTTCAAAAAGCAAGATATTGACATAAAACTATGCTGGTTAACATTCGAATATGTAGGTTTTTACGAATATAGATTGGTACAGTTTTGTACTGCTAAGAACATTCGATTTACTAGGCTTTCTGGGCTAGAAATTAAAAAGTCTATGGGACTAGTTCATGGTAAAAGTGACAAAACGGATGCTAGAAGAATCGCTAAATATGCCTATGAAAAGCAGACCGTCTTATTAGAAGAGAACGACTGTTCTGTAGCGGTATTTGAGCCTAAAAAAAGCTTTTTAGCCTAAGAAATACACTTATACAAACCAAAAAGACTTATCAGGTTCACATTTCCGAATGGAGCCATAAGCTTGGTTTAAAGGATAATGATTCTTTCTTGAAAAGTTATCAAAAGATGTTCAAAGAGGCCTTAAAACAAATTGAAAAAGTTGAAACTCAAATTCAGGAGTTAATC
>JBLHOT010000141.1:0-6530 GCA_047623945.1 Arcticibacterium sp.
AAAATTAAGTTATTTATTCTATTGATTTTTTGCGGGGCTGTAGATAGCATAGGGCAGGACCATCTGCCTCATGCACCGCTGTTTATGACTGATGATACCTTGTTCATGTCTATCAATACAGATATGAGGAGTTTATTGAAATCTAGAACCGGAAAGGCTGTTAATTACGGTGGTCTGCTGACATTAAAGGAAGATAATTCAGAGATTAAAATGAAACTTCGAGTAAGAGGCAATTTTAGAAGGTCAAGAGCAAATTGTCATTTCCCACCGATTTATCTAGATTTTGATAAGGATGACGATGAGGAAAATGACTTTTTAGGCCAAAATGAAATAAAGCTTGTAACCCCCTGCAAGACAGATGAGTATGTTTTGAGAGAGTTTATGGTTTACAAAATATTTAATCTTTTGGCAGAAAATAGTTTTGATGTAAGACTGGTGAGGGTCACATATATTGATTCTAAAGGCAAAAGAAAAACCGAGGAACATCTATCATTTCTTTTGGAGGACCAAAAATTAATGACCGAGAGGCTAGGTCTTAAAAAGTCAGACGACAGGGTATTTAGTCAAGCAAGTATTTCTGAAATGGACATGGCCACCGTCGGTGTTTTTGAATACCTAATTGGGAATACAGACTGGTCGGTACCATACAGGCATAACATTAAAATTCTTGAGACGCCAGATAGGAGATTGATTACGATTCCTTACGATTTCGATCACGGTGGTCTTGTGAACGCCCCTTATGCCCGACCCGACGAAAAGTTGCCTATTGCGTCTATTCTAAATCGCTTATACGTTGGGGCCGCTTATTCCAAAGAGACATATATGGCTGTTTTTGAGAAGTTTCAACGAATCAAACCTGAACTGTATGCCCTTTACTCAGATAATCCCACATTTAGTGACAAGTACAAAAAGTTTGCAATAAAATTCATAGATGAGTTTTATGAGACCATCAATGATGAAAAGAAAATTGAGAGGGAGTTTTTGATTTCAGGCAGTAGGTAAATGGTGTTGTGTTGCGTATTCAAGGATTTAATTAATACTGCCCGAAGAAATAAAGGGCATAATTCCCCAACCCTTCTTAACCACCAATGACACAGGAAAAGAAACTGACTTTGGATTCAGTTTGACATATGATATAGTGAAGGTTCATGGCAAGGAAATTAAAGTAACACCTGAGTTCGATGTAAGAACAGCCTTTAAAGCTCCCGAGATATATGTAGCAAGGGGTAAAACCCCTCGCAAATGTGTTAAGGAGTGCTTAAGTTTGGCGGAATTTTGGTCTATAAAACCAAAATCGTGACAAACGTATCATTGAAGGTGTTTAAAGTTAGTGAGTCAACTAATTTCCTTATGTCGAACTCAGATTAACAGTGTTTATGAAAAGACACAGAGTTCAAAATCTACCTACCCATTTTATATTTATTCTAGCTCTGAATTAAAGAACCATTCACTAAACTTTAAGTATTCTCCTTTTTTAATGTTCTAGGAATGAGTAAATTATATTTTAATACTTGAAAAAAATATAATGCAAGCATTTGACCAAATAGCACGAGTACTAAACAATCAATGATATTATTTTTGTATTAAAATATTGACAGCCCAGAATAATATGTGAATAAAACAAAATATAAATATTTTTGCCATGAATAAAATCAAACCAATTCTACTCTCTTTTAGCATGTTACTTCTCGTGTGCCTAGCATGTGATAAAAAAGAAGTTGCAGATCCAGATAAAGCTCTGCTAGACCTTCAAGGAGATAAAGGCTTCGTAGGACCTGTTTTTGGTACAAATGCATTTGTAGCTGTTCTAGTGTCTAATGACGAGGCCATAGCCTATGTATGTCATGGTGATGAACAAATTTCAGAATGGTTTAAATTACCAATTGTAGACATGCACAATTTTGAACTGACAAATGCTGACGCGAGTTTAAACGCGAGCTTTAACGGTAAGTCTTTTACCGGAGAGGTAACATTGAAAAATAACGAAACGCTTTCCTTTTCTGCAGATCCCATTAAAACGGAAAACTTTATTGTGCAAAGGGCCTTTGGACAAGCAGTAAATGCCGACAATGTATCCCTTGGCTGGGTGTTCTTTTTGAAAAAGGATTCGGAAGGAGAGGCCAGACCAGACAATAGAGGGGCTTTTGTGGTAGATGGCGTTTTTCAAGAAACACCGAGTTTGGAAGCTGGAAAAACGAGCATCACAATTGGAACTGGTTATGACGCTAAAACCTACCAAGTAAAACAGTTTGGAATATCCAGACTTTCTGATTCAGAGGCAAGCATCATTAGTATTAATGGTTAATCGGCGTTTGACATATTTAAAAAATGCAATAAAAACAGCTAGGTCAGGTAGTCTAAAATGGCAAGTGTACTTTGTAGCTATCACTTTTGCTTTCCTTTTATATTCTTGTGGCTCTCAAACAGATGACTCTTCTAGAGAAGATAGATTAGAAACAAGTATCCCAATTACAAAGAGCTTTGAATTTGGTCCTGAAATAAAATTGGATTGGGAAATTCGTAATGTAAATGCTAAGACTGAAAAAGCTGACTTTAGCCTAAATAAGAATGATACACGACCATTCGAAATCAATAGCTTTAAAAGCATTAGTTCAGAATCAAGCTCTCATACATTTTCTTGGAATGATATTGAGAATGAAGGTTTTGGGATGGATTCGGCGTTAAACCAACCCTATACATTTAAGAAGTACATTCTCCCTGAACCCGTTTTAAGTAAAATAGAAAATCCAGCTTATTATGAAGGTTCATCCAATGGGCTGATGCAGTTTGTTGATGAAAAACGACAACTAGGTTCATCCATTACGGCAATTATAGAAGACAAAGACGGGATTAATTGGATTGCCTCTGAAAATGGTTTAACTAAGATAAGCGGGGGCCATATTCATACCTATGATATTTTCAATCAAGAAGGAAATAGCTATGAGCGTGTTATAAACAAAATGGCTGTAGATAAATCTGGTAAAATTTGGTTGGCCACAGCGGGATTGGGATTGTTTGTGGTAGATACTAAAGAGTCGGTTATACTTAAAGACAATTTAAACCATAATTTTTGGAATGTACTGGTTGATCATAACGGACTCATTTGGGCGGGAGCCTATGAAGGTCTATTTATTATTAATCCTGAAGAGCTCACCTATAAATGGCTTTTTTCTACAGAGGAGGAGATAAAAGGAAATTACCCGTTTATTCTGGAAGAGGATGGCTTAAACAATATTTGGATTGGTCATCAAAAAAGCGTCAGCATTCTAAATTTAGATAGGAGGCTCAGGAAAAGGATAGGTCAAAAGGAAGGCCTTGATGTTGAATTTGTGATTAAGTTTTTAGAATCTGACAATGGGGAAATGTTTGTTGGAAACTTAGGTAAAGGACTTACAAGCATCTCTTTAGCCGAAAGTAGCATAAACAGAATAAGCAATGAAAATGGATTTTATGGAACAGCTAACGACATACTCATAGACGCATTAGGTAGGCATTGGCTCTTTCAAAACGACTCCATGTTTGTTTACAAGCCTAAAGAGAAAAAGCTTAAAAAAATTGTAACCAATGCTAAAGCAGATAACGGGAGGCAATTTGCCCATCACTACATTGACAATAGTGGTTTAATATGGATTGGGACTGTTGATAAAGGATTGTTGTTTTTAGATAGCAATGGTCCATTACCACAACATTTGAACATTTCAAATAATGCAGAGGCCAGTAATGTATTTGCCATTAAGGAGGACAAAGAGGGACTAATTTGGCTGGGTTCTGAGCAAGGCGTTGATATCATTGACCCAAAGTCTGGAAAGATAAAGTCGCTGCATGATTTCGGCACTAAATCACCTAGCACCAAGGTCAATCCTAGCCGCATAATTCAGGAGATTAGCCCTACACAGCTGATGGTGGGTTTCACCAATTTTGGGTTTGTAATCATTGATAAAACAGAAAACACAGTTACTAAGTACTCCAAGAGTCAGGGAGTGCCCGCTAATATAAGTTCGGCTATTAAAGGCCTAAAGGAGGATTTCTGGTTTATGTCTAATGGTGGGATTTACAATTTCGATTTAAATTCAAAGCAGCTTAAATCAAGTACCATGGCTACGCCCATAGGGGAAAGTTCTCATGACATTCTCATGGATAATTTAGGTCAGCTATGGGTAGGGACAGAGCATGGATTACTCATAATTAATCTAGCCAATAATACCGCTAAAACCTTAAGTGAAAAAGAAGGTTTATGTCATAACGAAGTTCTGAAACTGCATAAAGATGATGATGGCCACATTTGGGTAGGAACGCTTGACGGAATCTCGGTTATAGACACGAAATCTCAAACGATATGTAATTTAGGAAAGCAGCATGGCCTGTCGCAGGAAACAATATTCGATTTGCAAAGCGAGGGTAATAAGATATTTGCAGGCTCTAACGATGGTGTAATCGTAATAAACAAGCCTAAGGAAAGCAGTCAGGCCTGGCCAATGATTGCTTATGGAAAAAGAGAAGGATATCCCTTTACCGATTATATGCAAATGACGGCGGCCAGCTTAAAAAATGGAGCACTGTGGTGGGGAGTGCCGCCGATGCTGACTATCAATAACCAAGTACCACAGATAGAAGCAACGCTCCCCAAAGTGAACATTACACAAGTCAAAATTTTAGAAGAGCAGGTAGATTTTGGGAAGAGGGATTTTGCCCAAAACCAGCTGACAGAAGGAGATTCACTATGGAATTTTAACGAGAGTTTGTATTTGAATAATGGCAGCGAGGAGGCAGGAAATCATGCAACTCTTTTGAGTTGGGATAGTTTAAGTTCAGGCTTTAAACTGCCGCTTGGTTTGCAGCTACCCTATAATAGAAATGTTATCCAGTTCTCTTTTCATAACGAAGACTTACTCGGCATAGACAGAAAATCATATTACTATACCCTAGAAGGCAACGGAGAGCTTTGGTCTAGAAATACCGTGGAGAACGAATCTCAAAATTTCTATAATCTGTCTCCTGGCGTATATACCTTTAAGGTATATACGAAGGGCTTTAGTGACAGTTGGAGCAAACCGGATGAATTAACTTTTACGGTAAATCCTCCATGGTGGCAAACTTGGTGGGCCTATACCATTTTTACAATCCTAATAGCATCCTTACTTAGAGCTTACATTGTTTTTAGGTCTAGGAATCTGGTTCGTGCCAATAAGAAACTGGAAGAAAAAGTTAGCAAAAGGACAAAGGCACTTAGTCTAAAGACAAATGAATTAGAAGCCTCTTTAGCCGAACTTAAGTCCACCCAAGCCCAGCTCATACAATCAGAAAAAATGGCAAGCCTTGGTGAGCTAACGGCAGGCATTGCCCACGAAATTCAGAACCCACTAAACTTTGTCAATAATTTTTCTGAAGTCAGCGAAGAACTCTTGATCGAACTAGAAGAAGAATTAACGAAGGGCGAAATTGAAGAAGCGAAAGTTATTTCACATGATGTTATTCAAAACCTTCAAAAAATCCAGTACCACGGAAAAAGAGCCAGCAGCATAGTTAAAGGCATGTTAGAGCATAGTAGAACCAGTTCAGGCAAAAAGGAATTGACAGATATTAATGCTCTGGCAGATGAGTATTTAAGATTGTCGTACCATGGTTTACGTGCAAAAGATAAAGACTTTAATGCAGAGATGGTTACTGACTTTGATAAAGAAATGCCAAAGATTGAAGTCATTCCCCAAGATATTGGAAGGGTGCTTTTGAATTTGATAAACAATGCATTCCAGGCGGTTCACGAGGTGTCAGCCACCAACACCGAAGGCTATAAACCGAAAGTAACCGTCACAACTGAGCTAACAGCAAATAGCCAATTGCTCATAGCCATAAAAGACAACGGCCCAGGAATCCCAGACGAATTAAAAGACAAAATATTCCAACCATTCTTCACCACCAAGGAAACTGGAAAAGGGACAGGTTTAGGACTGAGTTTAGCTTATGATATTGTGAAGGCCAATGGTGGGGAGATTAAGGTGTCAAATACAGATGTATCTGGTACTACCTTTGAAATAATTCTACCACAAACTAACCTATAAAATGAAAACTAAAATCCTAAGTACTCTACTTTTCTTAACAGGTTTAACAAGTTTTGGTCAAACGGTAACGATACAAGCTTATCTAGATAGTATAAAAACGGTTTTTTATAACACTGATGATATTGTTATAAAAATTAGTTCTGGGAAAAAACTGGCTTCGTATTATACTTATTTGAACCCTGACTCAACTATTTATTTTGCACAGCAGACAATTGATCTTGCTAAATCAAAAAAAAAGCTAAATGAGCAAATTTGGAGCATGGCAATAATGGGAGAAGGGTATATGAACAAAGCTAACTTACCCAAAACCCTAGAATTGGCACTTGAAGCACTAGAAATTAGTAAAAATATTGATTCTAAAGACGTTTTTTTAGGTCCCACCTATTATAATTTGTCAGACCTTTATTTTCAAATTGGAGATCTAAAAAAAGCGAGATTTTATGCTTTGGCCTCCATTGAATACCCAAGATT
>JBLHOT010000142.1:0-6373 GCA_047623945.1 Arcticibacterium sp.
AAAAAAATCAACAAAACAGCAGCAAATCTTCAAATCCCTTATCTCCTGTGGGTTTCATTTGCCACTTGTCTTAACGTAGCTATTTGGTGGTTAAATTAATTTGAAATCTTTTCCAAATTCGAGTTATAGCTTTTAGGCTACCCATTCCTATTAATTGTCAATTTGACAAGTAAATTATGTAAAGGGATGATGCTCAATCATGATGGATTGCCTAAGTTTGGATTAATCTAAAGACAACCCTCATGAAAAAAGTATGCTTCTTGGTAGCATTGTGCCTTGGCTTTGTTCCTAATATTGCCCATTCTCAACAAATTTCTAAAGAATACCTGATCCTCCTTACCCGCGAGTGGGATGGTGAAAGATTTGAAGATGGTCGGCCTAAAGTCTCCGATTCTATTTTAGAAAGAATGAAACTCGTGACATTAGAAGAGGCCTGGGCTGTCATGAAAAACAAAAACTACAGACAGCAGTTTGAGGGTAATTGGCAACTCATTAATCCTGATTCCGTTTTAGTTGGACGAGCTCTTACAGCCACTTTTATGCCTGGAAGACCCGACCTGCAACGAGCTATAGATGACAAAGGCCATAACGAAGATGGAAGAATTCAATCTCAGAACTCCTGGCCCATTGACCTTCTTCAAAAGGGAGACGTGTATGTAGCGGACCAGTTTGGTGCCTACTTGGACGGTCCAACCATTGGTGACAACCTTGGGAATTCTATTTATGCTAAATCTGGCAATGGAATAGTTTATGACGGGGCTGTCAGAGACATAGGCGGTTTGAAAGAAATTGGAGGTTTCACCTCCTTTTTCAGAAGTTATCACCCATCGCATCATTTAAATAATGCCGATAAAGCTTTAAACACAACCTTGGTAGCCATCAACCATCCAACAAAAATTGGAAATGCTACTTGTATACCTGGTGATGTGGTATTAGGAAGAGATGGCGGTGTAGTTTTTATACCACCTCATTTGGCAGAGCAAGTAGTAAAAACTTCAGAGGTGGTCAGGTTGAGAGATATGTTTGGTCATCTAAGATTAAGAGAACAAAAATATACTCCTGGCGAAATAGATATGAGATGGTCTGCTGTAATCGAAAAAGATTTTTCAGCTTGGCTGAACCGAAATATTGATGACTTACCAGTAAGTAAAGAGCAAATTCAAGAGATACTGAAAGGTAGAACGTGGTGACCACGGCTTCACTCGAGCTAACACTTGTGACTCTTAAAACTAGCGATACAAGAATAATTAAACCTTAATTAAAACACAGGTTTTTAAGATTTCCAAAGAGTTGAAAGTCTTAAGCCTTGTGACTAAAAACAAAGAGAAAATGAAATCAAACAGAAGAGATTTTTTATCAAAAGCGGCAATAGCTTCGGCATTTGCGGCAGCACCCTTAGCTAGTTTTGGAAGAGAATACCAAACAGCCATTGACAGAACACCGAAGAGTTCAATGCCATCTGATCTAAAAATCACTGACATTAAATGTGGCTATATAAGAGGAGGGCACAGCCTTTTTGTCAAGATTTACAGCAATCAAGACATTGTAGGTCATGGCGAAGGTGTTGATGCCACCCCTGGAACCTATCATTTGGTGAAAATAATGGCTAAACGAATTCAGGGTCAAAACCCACTCAATGTCCATCGCTTATTTGAAACGATTAGAAAATCAGGCTTTTTTGAGGGGGCACAATCAGGAATGTTTGTTGCCGTTTTAACCGCAGTAGAAACTGCTCTATGGGATTTAGCAGGTAAAGCACTAGGCTTACCGGTGTACCAATTATTGGGTGGCAAATTCAGAGATTCCGTTAGAGTATACATGGATACGGCCTTGTACCAAAATAAACTCCCTAAACCAGAAGACTTTGCCGCAGCGGCTAAAGAAGCTGTTGACATGGGTTTTACTGCTGTAAAGTTTGATTTAGACCAGGCCAACGACCCAAACAAATATGATAAGTTTAACTGGACCGCTAGCCCAGCCGAGCTTCAAAGAATGTATGATCAAATGGCAGCCACACGAGAGGCCGTAGGGCCCAATATTGATATTTGTGCAGATATGCATGGCAGGTATGATGCCACCACAGGAGAGCGTGTCGCTAAGATGCTAGAACCAATAAACTTAATGTGGTTAGAAGAACCTATAGCTGCAGAAAATACAGATGCCTATAAAAAGATTACGGACTCTACTTCCACTCCTATTTGTGCTGGAGAAAATCATTATTTAGCTCATGGTTTTAGACCATTATTAGAAGATGGTGCGGTGGATATCATTATGCCAGATTTACAGAAGGCTGGCGGGTTAGGGGAAGGACAAAGAATAGCCAATTTAGCAAACCTTTATTATGTGCCTTTCGCTCCGCATATGGTAGCTTCATATTTAGGTGCTATGGCCTCTGCTCATGTTTGTGCCTCTGTTCCTAATTTCATGATTATGGAATGGCAAATTTACTTTCACAAAGACCCAATGTATAAGGAAATTGTTACTTTCGAAGGTGAAGCTGTTGAAAATGGCTTCATAAAAGTTAGGGATGTTCCGGGTATTGGTGTTGAGATAAATGAAGACGCCATGAGAAAATATGCTCCCGAGGGTGTCCCATTTTTTGAGTAAAGAACGTCTTTAAAATATATGAAGAACCGTTGAACAAATAATTCAGTTTTAGTGCAACCAGAATCATAATTTTAAACTCTTTAATATTCAAATAACCAATTCACTAAAATGAAAAAACTGCTGACCCCCCTAAACATTTTACTAGCCTTATTCATTACTTCTTTTTCAAGTGCTATGGCCATAGAAAGCCCCATTGAGGGTAGTAAATCGGCTCATATTGAAGATTTTAAAAGGGCGAAAGCCTTCTCTTTAGAATACATGGAGGCTATGCCGGAAAATGGCTATAACTTCAAACCTACGGAAGATATACGCTCATTCGCTCAACAATTCTTGCACTTAGCTGGTGCTAATTTTGGACTCACCTCAGCGATAATTGGTGACGAAAATCCTTTAGGCGAAAAAAATCCAGAAAAAGAGGAAGCATCACAGAATAAGGAGGCCGCAATGAAAATAGTTTCTGACAGCTATGATCATGTTATAAACGCTATCAAATCCCTGTCAGAAGAGCAGTGGAATGAGCAAATTAAACTTTTCGGTAATTTTGAAATGACGAGGGCTAGAGCTTTTGATAAGATTTTTGAGCATGGTACACATCATAGAGGCCAGGCTACAATCTATTTAAGACTGAAAGGAGCAACTCCTCCTTCTGAAAAGCTATTTTAACAGGACATGCGTAGGAATCTAAGCAGTCCTGAAAAGTCAGGACTGCTTTTTTTATGCCATAGCAAACAAAAACAACATTTTCTGCGTTAAACTGCTACACCATGTAAATTAATGTAGCCATGAGAGCAATTCTCATTGTAATTCTCTACTTATCAGGGGCAAACGCAGCCTTCGCCTCGCCATTATCCTTAAAAGCCAGCACTTCGAAAAACCCTCCTCCCAGAATAATCAGAACCTGTTGCTCATTTGGTTCTGATGTAAGAGTAACGGGCATTCCCTTCTTAAAAGTTAGCGACATAAGCAGTATCAGCAGTTTAGGAAAACATGTCTACTTGGGAAACACTGAGGAAAACAACGGCATCATATATACAGAGAAAGGTGGCTTTATAGATATTGGGCACCTTAGAGACCAAGCGGACTGGACTGCCTATCTTCATCAGCAAATTCAGACAGCCCATGGAGAAAAATTTGACATTAAACTTGGAAGAGAGGGCGGTCAAAAGACCCTTCAAATAAATGCAAACAATCTTACATCATTCAAGGACAAAATATTATTAGCTGGGAAAATAGCCTACGACCTTTCTGTTTGGCATGAAATAGCTACTTTTTACGGAGCCTCTTACGTGCCTATGGTACCTGAAAAGTACTCAGCCTTCAGCATGGAGGACGCCTACTCTAATCTATTAGGTGTGGAGATTGGCATCGCCGCTTTGGAGAGTCCCCTACCCTTTGAGGAGGCTGTTACTTTTTTACTAAAGGAAAAACTCCATGAATTAGGTGCCGTAAATACTATGGATGATACCTTCAATGCCATGGAGATTGTTAGAGATGTTTGGTGGACTAGAGCAGCCAAATTACCAAGCAAAAACATCTTACTTCAAAGAGAATTTGACATAGAAGGTTGTCTGGAGCCTTGGCTTGTCAACGATCTAGAGCATGTTAGAGAAACAGATCACGTTATCTGTCCCCCTAAAAACACTATCGATGGAGCATCTCTTCAAGACTACTACGTCCTCAGCATACAGCTAAATATGAAATTTCCTGTGAGAAAACTCCTTAGTAAAGAAGTAAAAAGGGTAATCACGCAAAAAGATTTTAATCTACTTATTCAAGAAGCCAAAAGAAAAACGGAAAACCAAAAGAACCATTTAGGGCTTTAGAACAGCATTTACTCCAAATAAGCATTATTTAAAGCCATAAAACGGGCTCTCACCAAAACTCAAGGCCGTTTTACCATTCCTCATTTTAGACAGCCATTCATGTACTATGCATTGCCAAGTACCTTGTTTGCGTGCATATTTGTATCAACAAGTCGGGGGTGTTCCCCACTTCCTGAATAGATCAGGAGAAATTGCTAACAGATAAAATACTTATAAAATGAAAAAGCTATTTAGAATTAAGGGTTCAGAAAAGATGTTGGGTGGAGTTGCTGCAGGTCTTGCAGACTATTTAGACATTGATGTTACATTGATAAGAGTGCTACTAGCTGTAGGGTTTTTCTCTCCGGTACCCGTAGTTCTTATATACATCATTCTTTGGATAGTAATGCCGGCCCATGAAGGCCATGAACTTAGGGTAACAACCGAGACTGCCTCATAAGGGGCGTTTCATAAAGAATATTACAGTTTAATTTTAGGGTTAAAAACAACAAACCTGTCAGGCATTGCCAGACAGGTTTTTCTTATCTCTGTAAAATCTTAAATCCTATTTAACAGCACCCTCTTTAGGAATAATAAAAGCCATAATTAAATAGATGAGTATTGGAGAACCCACCCCAACAAAAGTTAAAACAGCCCAGATTATCCGAATTATGGTGACGTCCAAACTGAAAAACTTAGCCATCCCGCCACAGATACCAAAAATTAAAGCTTCTTTACCTTCCGTTCTTCTTAACTTCTTGTCTTCTTCCATGTTTAATTCTAGTTGATATTGAAATAAAACGTCTTTATACTTCTGCTTATACTGCGAAACTCTCTCCGCAACCACAAGTCCTAGATGCATTCGGATTTCTAAACTGAAAACCTTTTCCATTCAAACCGTCCGAAAAGTCTAACTCTGTGCCGATTAGATAAAGCAAACTCTTTTTATCTACAAATATCTTAACCTCATTATCTTCAAAAACCTGGTCGGTTTCACGCTCTTCTGTATCAAAAACCAAATCGTACATCAATCCTGAGCATCCGCCACCTTCTACAGCCACACGAATACCATCCTTCGCAGATTTACCTTCCTTTTCTTTGAGCTCTATAATCTTATTTCTTGCCTGCTCCGTTACTGTTACCATATTTAGCTAGTTTTGCTGTATATCTAATCTATAAACAGAACCCTTAGTTCTATCTAAAAGTTTCATGGCAATACCCCTCTATAATAAACGAAAGCTAGAAAAGCTCTTCCCTAGAAAAGACCATGAAACTAATATACAAAATTACAACAAGATTCGGTTTGAATTGAAGTCAGGTGATCTTCTATTTTTTTCTGGGGACCACTGGCTATCCAGTCTCATTAGAGGCCGTTCACGCTCCGCTTGGAGTCACTGTGGCATTGTAGTTATTGTAGAAGAAATGCAACGGGCTTTTTTAGTAGAAAGCATTTTAGGATTTGGCGTTAGAATGGTGCCTCTATCAAATGTCTTGAATGATTATCAAGGAAACTACAAACCCTATGAAGGCCGCGTGGCATGGGCCAGGCATTCACAGCTTTGTTTGGACGAGGTTAAAATCAAAAAGGTCAAGGGCTTTTGCTTAGATAACCTAACCAAACAGTACGATAACTGGGAGTATTGGCGAATTGCATGGCGTACGCTTATTGGCAGTAAAGAAATCTTTCATGATGACAAATACACTTGTGCGGAACTCATCTGGGAAGCCTATAAACATGCAGGTATAGAATTACCCAAGGAAAGAGGTTACTTCATAAGTCCAGGAGCTTTCTGGCGACAGGATAATGTGGAGATGAAAGGCATCTTGATTTAATTAAACGTAACTATTCAGGTACACTAAGTTGAGCAATATTCTTGGCGATTTGAAAGATATTACCTCCGTTTTTTATTATTGTGTCGAATACTGACCTGACGACTGCGAAGTCTATTGCTTTTTGGATAGAG
>JBLHOT010000143.1:0-6265 GCA_047623945.1 Arcticibacterium sp.
AGCCAATGGTTTCTATATGGTTTCCTTTATACTGTCGCTGTATTAGTGATGGGTATTAGAATGCTCATTAAGTACCGCCATAGTAAGTATCAAATGATGCGTACAGGCTCAGTAATGTTCTTTCAACTCATTTTTGCTTTCCTTATTCCAGAAATACTAACTAAGCTTAATTTGCCTTCGGCAGATTTAAAGAACATGTGGCCACTAGACTATTCTTTTTTCTTCGATTATAGGATAGATGCTAAGATTGAGGCAGGTACACTTGGTACTTTTATGTTTGTCTGGGGTATAGTTTTATTTGCTGTGGGAGTTCCGTTATTAACCTACTTTTTCGGGAAGCGTTGGTATTGTAGTTGGGTTTGTGGCTGCGGTGGCTTAGCAGAAACGCTTGGTGATCCCTTCAGACAATTGTCAAGCAAGAAAATGAGTGCATGGAAAATAGAACGTTATCTCATTCATATTGTTCTGGTTTTTGCTGTGCTTATGACGGCTGGCGTTCTATATACCTATTTCACTGGAGAGGCAGCTCTTCTTGGCTTTTTAGATACAGGTACACTTAGGTATTACTATGGCTTTGCCATTGGTTCTATCTTCTCTGGTGTGGTAGGAACCGGTTTTTATCCATTGATGGGGAACAGAACTTGGTGTCGCTTCGGATGTCCTCTAGCAGCTTATTTGGGCCTAGTACAGCGTTTCAAAAGTAAATTTAGAGTAACCACCAATGGTGGTCAGTGTATCTCATGTGGAAACTGCTCTACGTATTGCGAGCAAGGTATAGACGTTAGGGCTTATGCTCAGCAAGGAAAAGACATCGTTCGTTCGTCTTGTGTGGGTTGTGGTGTTTGTTCTTCTGTTTGCCCCAGAGGTGTTTTGAACTTAGAAAACTTACCTCAGGTTACACGTAAGATTTAATCGTCCAAATCTTTTCTGTAAAAGCAAATACTAGATCATACTCTCAATCAGAATAAAATGATTGATGTCATAATCAACCTTCATAGGTGACTCTTATTACATAGATACGCCTAGAAGAGGTTTATTTTTATTCAAGTTCATTGAAAAATGAAAGACTATTGAAATTTAAAAATAAACCAAAATGGCAAAAATCGTCATCCTAGGGGCTGGAATAGCTGGTCATACCGCTGCTACTCATCTTAGAAGAAAGCTCTCAAAAAAGCATGAAATTGTGGTAGTTTCGCCCAATAGAAACTACCAGTGGGTTCCCTCCAATATTTGGGTGGGAGTTAACAGAATGAAGCCCGAGGATATATACTTTCCCCTGGAGCCCCTATACAGCAGGAAAGGCATAAAGTATAAACAAGCCAAAGTGGTAGATTTCTGGCCTGAAGGAAATTTAGAAAACAATAAGCATTTTGTAGGAGTAGAATATACATTTGGAGAAAAAAAAGGTGAAAAAGATACCGTTACTTACGACTACCTCATAAACGCCACTGGCCCTAAACTAGCTTTTGAATTAACGGAGGGTTTAAACCCAGGAACGAATAAGGCCTATTCTGTTTGTACCTACAGTCATGCCACTCATGCCGGAGAGGCTCTAAAAGGTATCATAGAACAGGCAAAAGGTACGTTGTCACCTCTGAAAATATTGATAGGGACTGGTCATCCAAAAGCCACCTGCCAGGGAGCTGCCTTTGAATATATTTTAAATGTAGAAACTGAAATACAAAAAGCGGGCTTAAGAGATAAGTTTCAAATCACTTGGATATCGAATGAGTACGACCTTGGTGATTTTGGTATGGATGGTATGTTGCTTTCCTATGGGACTGAACAAATGGCGTCTAAAAATCTTGTGGAGATGGTATTCCGCGATAAAGACATTAAATGGATTCTACAGGCCGGTGTTACGAAAGTTGAAGAAGGAGTTTGTCATTATGAAAACCTTGATGGTGAATGCAAATCTGAAGAATTTGACTTTGCCATGTTGATTCCAGCTTTTTCTGGGCATGGATTTAAGGCTTTTAATAAAGAAGGAAACGACATCACCGAGAAGTGATTTAAAGGATTTATGATAGTGGATGCAGATTATAGCCCAAAACCCTATGAGGCATGGACCGTTCAAGATTGGCCTGAAACTTATCAAAACCCTAGTTTCGATAATATTTTTGCTCCTGGTATAGCCTTTGCCCCTCCCCACTCCATTTCTAGACCTAGAACTAGCAAAACAGGCAAACAAATATTTCCTAGCCCTCCACGAACTGGGATGCCCTCTGGTATTACTGCTAAACTAGTGGCTGACAATATCATACACATGATAGAAAGCGGCAACAAAGAATTGGTTCATAAAGGGTCCATGGGAAATATGGGAGCGGCATGTATTGCATCTGCAGGTTTTGGTTTTACAAGGGGATCCGCTATTACAATGACAACATACCCCATTGTTCCAGATTATATAAAGTATAAAGAAACGGGAGGAAGAGATATCAAAAAGACATTTGGTGAAATGGGTCTAGCAGGCCATTGGGTTAAGCACTTGCTACATCACGCCTTCTTATGGAAGGCCAAAATGAAACCTTTTTGGTGGCTTATTCCAGAATAAAACTCACATATCATGGTAAAAAAAATCAGTAAATCGCAGAAAAGAATGATGATGAATCCAATTCTTCAATTCTTTAGGTTTGTAGCTCTTAATAATAAAAGTCGTGGCATTTGGACATGGAGGAACAAGAACGAAATAAATACGATTTCCAAAGGCAGCTTGCCTGAGGGAAGAAAATACTCATGGAGGTAATAGATCTAAAATACCTCAGTTTCAGATTCTTCCTTGGACTTGGTAAAGGAAGAACCGTAAAACAAGGTAGGCTGGTATGAGGTGACCATCTATGATAAAATCGTACTTTTAAAATTTGATGAGGACAATAAATTCGCTGATATCCTTCATTAAAGTCGAATGTTTATTTCAGATTCTTCTAAGGGACACTGTCGTCTATAGATACTTAAGAAGTATGTGTTAATTTACTTATATTGAATACAACAGTGAAGTAGATGATGTTTAGCGTTGGTATGCTTTTGCATATTAATACAGTCTAATTTTATACGAGGCTGCCCATTGAGCAGCTTTTATGTAATTTTGATTCATGAATTTACATGTAATAGATGCTGGCAACTTCAAATTAGATGGTGGAGCCATGTTTGGCGTGGTGCCAAAACAGCTTTGGTCTAGAAAAATACCCGCCGACGATATCAATTTATGCAGCTGGAAAATGCGATGTCTCCTTATTGAGGATGGTAAAAGGTTGATATTGGTAGATACTGGTATGGGAGATAAGCAGACTGAAAAATGGCTTTCCTACTATTATAGACATGGTGAAGGTGATCTGATAAAGTCTATCCGAGCTAAGGGCTTCCATGAGAATGATATTACAGATGTAATTCTGAGTCATCTGCATTTTGACCATGCTGGTGGTGCAGTCAAATGGAATTCGTCTAAAGACAAACTAGAATTAACCTTCCCAAACGCTCATTATTGGACGCACTCATCTCACTGGGATTGGGCTATGAACCCTAATCTGCGGGAAGCTGCTACATTCTTAGATGAGAATCTAAAGCCCATTGAGGTATTAGGCCATCTAAAGTTTATAGACAAAGAAGCAGACTATTTCGGAAGTGATTTTGACTTTATCTATGCCAATGGTCATACCGAAAAGATGATCATGCCCGTCGTTAAGTTTCAGGACAAAAAACTCATTTTTATTGCCGACACGGTGCCATCGCATGCACATATTCATATTCCTTGGGTGATGGGCTATGATGTACGTCCTCTAGAAACCATGAAAGAGAAAGTGACTCTTCTAGATAAAATTTATAAGGAAAAGTGGCTTATGTTTTTTGACCATGATCCCTTCTATGATATTTGTACACTAGAGAAGACTGACAAAGGTTATAAACCAGATTACACTGGCGATTTAGACGAATACCTATGATATGGCTAAGCTTATCCTCTTCCTGTTTGTAAGTCTTTTTACTGGAATTAAAGTTTTTGGTCAGACTTATATGTATTTGGTGAAGTTTTCAGACCGTATAAGCTCTCCCTATTCCATTTCAAACCCAAATCAGTTTCTTTCTCAAAAAGCTATTGATAGGCGTTTCAAGCAAGGAATTCCCATTAAATCTCAGGATTTGCCCCCAAATCCCAATTATCTAGATTCTTTAAAAAATAAAGGGGCCCAAGTCTTATACAAGACCCGTTGGTTCAATGGAGCCCTTATATTAGCAACTCAGATTCAAAAAGATGCGGTTTTAACTTTGCCATTTGTTTCAGGGATTGAATTCAACACGCACCTCAAGCAAGTCTCAGGTACACCCTCGTTCAAAGTCATCTCCCGAAATAAATTTGAAAGCACGAGCAGTCTAAATTATGGAGACGCGACAGAACAAATAGCCCTTTTAGGAGTAGACAGCATGCATAACGCTGGTTTCCATGGAGAAGGTATGTTAGTTGCAGTTTTGGATGATGGTTTTCTAAATGCCAATAGCCTTTCATGTTTGGATTCCGCTTTTGACAGAAATAGAGTTCTGGAAGTTTATGACTTCGTGGATAATGATAGCAGCGTTTTTTTGCAGGGTGGGCATGGAACTAGTGTTTTATCGTGCATGAGTGCATTTGTAGAGAACCAACTCATAGCTCCTGCATATAATTCTGAATATGTTCTGTACCGCACGGAAGACGGATCCTCTGAAACCAAGGCCGAAGAAGCTTATTGGCTCATAGCCGCCGAAAGGGCAGACAGCCTCGGTGTAGATGTTATCAATACTTCTTTAGGTTACAACACTTTTGATAATTCTGCTGATAATTATACTACCACGGAAATGGATGGAAATACTACACTCATAACGAGGGCATCAGACATAGCAGCTTCTACAGGTATGGTCATTGTTAACTCTGCTGGAAATTCTGGAGGGAGTGCTTGGAATATCATTACGGCACCAGCAGATGGAGATTCTGTTTTAGCTATTGGAGCCGTTCAGCGTAATGGGGTGCTAGCCTCTTTCAGTTCTAGAGGAAATCCTTCAGACTCACGAGTCAAGCCTGATATAATGGCTGTGGGCTATCAAACTGCCTTATGTAGCACTTCTGGGGTAATCACCGCCTACAATGGAACCTCCTTTTCATCACCACTAGCGGCTGCTATGATTGCCGGGCTTTGGCAGGCTAATCCTTTACTAACTTCCTTTGAAATAAACGATATCGTTAGAAGGTCTGGTCATATTTATGCCAATCCAAATATTGATTACGGTTACGGCCATGCCAATTTTGTAAGAGCAGATAGCGTTGCCAAATCGCTTTATCCAATTCAAAGTTTTCAATCGTCAAATGCTATCTTGAGCCTCTCCATGTCTCCTGAAAACACAAGTCTTTTGAGTTTGAAGTTTAATGCAGATCTAGTGGGGAAATCGATTCGTGTTACCTTAATAGACCTCAGTACTAAAAGTATTCTAATGCAAGAAAATACCCTTTTAGCCACTTCAACATTCCAAAAAAGCATTCCTGAACATACCTTTAGTTATAAATTCCTTCTGAGAGTTGAAAACCTAAGCGAGCCTGGAACCATTGGCATATTCAAATTTTAAGATGAAAAAAATAGGATTGTGCCTTTCTGGTGGCGGGGCTAGAGGATTTGCCCACTTAGGCGTATTACAAGCTTTTGATGAATTGGCTATTCCAATTCATGAGCTATCTGGATCTTCTGCCGGAGCCTTTGCGGCTGCACTTTACGCTCAAGGGCACAAACCTGAGTTTATTCTAAAAGAAATTACTAAAAGAAGATTTTGGAACTATATCAATTTTGCCCCTAGCCGTATGGGGCTACTAAAATTGACAAAAACAGAAAAAATCCTCAAGGAATTAATACCTCATGATAGTTTTGAAGGGCTTAATAAACCATTAGCCATTTGTGCCACAAATATAAGTCGAGGTATCCCTATCTATTTCACCGAAGGAAAACTCATTGATACCATTCTAGCCTCTGCTTCAATTCCTTTGGCTTTTAGGCCTATAATTATTTACGGAGATAAATACTACGATGGCGGCCTAAGTGATAATTTACCACTAGAACCCTTAAAGCATTCGGATCTGAAAATAGCTGTAAACGTTACACCTTTTGAAAAGCGGTTGCCCGTAAAGTCAATGAAAGATGCTGTTCTTAAATCGGTCTATATTTCAATTGATAATCAAACTAGATCACAGAGTAAATTGGCAGATCTGGTTATTATTCCAGAAGGCATTATGAAATTTGATGGTTTCAAATTA
>JBLHOT010000144.1:0-6261 GCA_047623945.1 Arcticibacterium sp.
AGCCCCAGAAATAGCCATAATTACGGTAAATACGATAACATCCAATAATACTCCTTGAATGGTTGAAATATTACTTGTACCAAGTGCAGTAAAATCCGAAGCTACAGTGATGAAAGCTCCAATTACAGCTCCAGCCTTTGCTCCACCAGCTAAAGTTGAAATATTCGCCCATTTGCTAAAAACATAGGCTAAGAACAATCCAAAAGCTAATTGGCCAATTATTAAATAGACCATGCTAGCACCGGCCATCATTTCAGCATCAGATTTACTTACACCTGTGGCAGAGCCACCTAAATCTGCAAAAGTGCCTGAAAGGACGACACCATAAAGAAGCCATCCAAGAAGGTAGGCAACAACACCGGCTAACACTCCGGCAACAATAGTTTTAGTATTCATATCAAAAAGGGTTTGGGTTAAAAACCTTGTAAATTAATATTTAATCTTAAATTAACAATATTTTTGCCCTAATTTATTAATGCCATTCGTTTAATTGAAAATCTCTTTTCAATATTTTTTCATAAATTAAGTCCAAATAATTTGCCCATTAAAAAACAATAATGCTCATAGATAGAAGTAAAGAGTCTGTTGAAACTTATAATAAGTCTGCAAAGGAATATCTAGATAAGGTCATTGAAATAGATCTATACAATGACACATATGATAAATTTTGTGAACTAATTAGCAAGAAAAATCCCGAGATTCTGGAAGTAGCCTGTGGTCCAGGTACATAACAAAATACTTATCTGCTAAGCGACCAGACTTTAAGATTCTTGGGATAGACCTAGCACCAAGTATGGTTGAATTAGCAAAGCTAAATAACCCTCAGGCAGATTTTAGGGTTATGGATTGTCGCAATATTGAAAAACTAAACAGAAAATTTGATACCATAATCTGCGGGTTTTGTATGCCCTATCTATCGAAACAAGAGGTTATTAAAATGATAGCTGATTTTTCCAAATTACTAAGACCCAATGGATTATTGTATTTCAGCACTATGGAAGACGATTATGATAAATCTGGGTTTAAAAAAACGACCTTTAGTGGACCAAATCGGGTTTATATCTATTATCATCAATCAGAGTTTTTGGAGGAATGTTTAGAAAACAATGAATTAAAGATCATTGACTTACAAAGGAAAGAGTGTCTGGAAAGTGATGGGACGGTTTTTTCAGACATGATTTTTATGACAAAGAAAAATTATCTATAATTAAATACTTCTGCCCTAGGCCATAAAGGCTTTCAAACAATATTTTACTATAAAATGCAAGCCGAACAAGTCATATCCTATTTCAATCAGAAGCTAGAACTAGACGATGCAGAGAAGTCGATACTTGAAGAAGTATTTACAGAGCAAAGAATTAAACGCCGGCAGTTCATTCTTCAGGAAGGTGACATTTGTAAACTCAACACTTTTGTGGTGGATGGCTGTTTTAAAATGTATCTCGTCGATGATTATGGCAAAGAGCATAATTTGCTGTTTGCTGTCGAGAATTGGTGGATTGGTGATATTGGCAGTTTTCATAGCGAAAAGCCTACTAAACTCTATATAGAAGCCATTGAAAATTCCGTAATTCTTCAAATCCGTAAAGAAGATCAGCTACGACTCTTTGTAACCTGAGTTCGATGCAAGAACAGCCTTTGAAGCTCCCGAGGAGCGATATATATGTAGCGAGGGGTAAAACCCCTCGCAAATGTGTTAGAAAGTGCTCTAGTTTGGCGGAATTTTGGTCTATAAAACCAAAATCGTGACAAACATATCATTGAAGGTGTTTAAGGTTAGTAAGTTAACTTGTTTCCTTATGTCGAACTCAGGTTTGTAGCATACCCAAAGTTCAATCGGACTTTTAGAGTAATTACAGAAAATGCCTTAGTGGCAAGTCAGCGTAGAACTTTGCAGAATATCAGTTCGACCGCCGAAGAAAGGTATCTTGATTTCAGAGAACGTTATCCCCATTTTTTCAATCGAATTTCTAACGTCCAAATAGCCTCATACTTAGGCATAACCCCAGAATTTTTAAGTAACATTCGTAAGAGGTTAACTAAACCTTAATCCAATTTAAGCCCCTTTCTTAATCTAACTTATAGGTAGGCATGTTTCTATTCTCTCACCTTTGTTTTAAACAACTCAAGAGAGAAATGAAAAGAATATTATTGTCTGCAATTGCCATTTTCATGATGGCATCTTGTACTAATCAAGAATCAAACGAAGTCTCAACTCAAAAAACCGAAATTATGCAAAATGAAGAAAAACTAGAAATTGAAAAACTATTAGATGAGTATAAGAAATCTCTAAACAAATCGGACGCCCAATTGGCCCAAAGTCTTTATACGAAAGATGGCATATTTATGCCTTCAGAAGCTCCTTCGGCTATAGGTTCAGAAAATATCCTGAAATCTTACGAATTCATTTTCAGTCAAATTCAGCTTAATATTGAATTCTTCATTGAAGAGATTGAGATAGATGGGAACTTGGCCTTTGGCACTACTTCTTCAAAAGGCTCGGTACTTATTCATGCGACTGGCGATAATGTACCCGAATCCAATAGAGAGTTATTTGTTTTTGAAAAGGTGGATGAAACATGGAAAATAGCCCGTTATATGTTTAATAAAACGGAGCCAAAGCAATAACAATGAGCCCTTTAGATAAAGGAAAGCGGTTTGGACATATGTTTCAGCCGCTTTTTAAGTTTCAATGTGCCCTGAGACTAATATAACATACAAAGAATGGTTTGCTAAAGCCTAGATGAGCTGATTTATTAATTTGGTCCAATTACTGAAAAGGGCTAATTTAACCTCTTGAAATAAACAACTCAAATGAACTTAGAAGAGAACAAGAAAAACGCAATCGCTTTTTGTAAAATGGCTTATGAAGGAAACACTAGTCAAGCCATAGAACAATACATTGGTTGTGAATATATCCAACACAACTCAGACGTGGGAGATTGTACTTAAGGTTTTATAGATTACTTTAAAAGAATGCAGTTGGAATACCCTGACAAATCCATTGAGTTTGTAAGATGCATAGCGGAATGTAATTTAGTAGCCCTACACAGCCACCAAACCTGGCCAGGGAATGACCAATATGTGACGATGTATTTTTTCAGATTTGATGAAAACGAGAAAATATGTAAACATTGGGATTCTATTCAACAGATTCCAAAGACCTCTTTTAACCCACAGAAATGTAATAAAGACAAACACAAGGAACAGAAATGTTTTCTTGACGAATATTTAGTTCATATTTTGCCAGTGTATTTCCTACATCTATAATTCAGAACCAATGACAAACTGTACAAACTGTGATGGCCAAATAAAAGAAAACTTTTGTCCAAAATGTGGACAGTCAGCTAAGCTTAAACGAATTGATGGAAAATACCTGCTGAATGAGTTTGAGCACGTCATACATTTGGATAGAGGAATCTTTTATACGATAAAAGAGCTTTTAATTAGACCGGGCAAAAATATTCAGGAATTCATCTCTAACGACAGAAACAGGCTTGTGAAGCCTATCTTATTCATCGTTATTACCTCCTTGATTTATTCAGTATTAAGCCACTTATTTCACATCGAGGATAGTTATATCGAGTTTGGCGAGGCCGAGCAAAGCACCACAGGAATCATTTTTCAATGGGTGAACAATCATTATGGCTATGCCACTATTATCATGTCAATTTTTATAGCATTCTTTTTAAAACTATTCTTCAAAAAGTATGACTTTAATTTTTTCGAAATTCTGATACTCATGTGCTTTGTTATGGGAATGGGCATGTTGATCTTTGCTTTCTTCACAGTTCTCCAAGGACTGACAAAAGTGACCCTAATGCCAATTGCTGGAGGCGTAGGTTTCCTATACATGACTTGGGCGATGGGTCAGTTTTTTGATAAGAAGAAAGTAGGTAGTTATATAAAGTCATTTTTGGCCTATTTCCTAGGAATGCTTCTGTTTTCAATTGCGGTTATAGGGATAGGAACTTTAATTGACCTTATTATAAAGCACTAGAAGTGCTTTTTTAGCCTGCTTTGAATTAAAGAGTTATCGATTTATACATTTTTAACCTGACCAATTCAATGTTGTTTGTACATTAGATTGACTCAGTTACCTTCTAATCAATAATCTGGCATTTTTAGCTATAATAAATGACAAGAATAACATGTCAGATAAAATAAAGCCCGGCTCTGATTTACAAGGCCTTACACGCTTAATCACCGATGCCACCGTTGGCATCACAGATTTGGTAGAAGCGATGCACAGACGTGTAGTGCATCCGCCCTTACTGCCCTCCACCCCTATTCAACACCTGATTAGCAGCATTGCAGGATTCACCTATAAAAACATTAAGTGGAGTACTAAGTTTATAGGCGGTAGCCTAGAAAAAGCTTTAGAGCTTTTGGCTCCAAGACTTGGAGAAATAAAATCTACTGATGAACTGGAAGCCATTCGTTCTGTATTGAATGGCGTAGTAGGAGATTATTTAGAAGAAAAAAAGAA
Source organism: Arcticibacterium sp. (assembly GCA_047623945.1). Taxonomy (GTDB): domain Bacteria; phylum Bacteroidota; class Bacteroidia; order Cytophagales; family Spirosomataceae; genus Arcticibacterium. The sequence continues at coordinate 4,490 of JBLHOT010000144.1, forward strand.
TCCTCTGGAGATTAACATGCAGTTCAGGCTAGAGGGAAAAACAATAAACGTAAGCCGAAAAGGTTTAAAAACGGCATATCCAAACATCAATGGTAAAATTCTGTTAATGATCCATGGCTCTTGCATGAATGATGTTCAGTGGACCAGAAAAGGACACAATCACGGAGAACTACTCGCAAAGGAGTTACGCAAAACGCGACTCTATTTGCAGTATAATAGCGGTCGTCATGTGTCTACCAACGGGCAAGATTTAAGCACCCTACTTGAAGATTTAATAGCTTATTGGCCGGTGGCAATAGAATCCATTGAGATTCTGGCACACAGCATGGGCGGCCTGGTAAGTAGAAGTGCTCTATATTATGGAAAGCAGGAAAAGAAAATCTGGACAAAACACCTCCAAAAAGTAGTCTTTTTAGGAACACCTCATCATGGTGCTCCTTTAGAAAAGGCGGGTAACTATATTGATATTATTCTGGAGGCTATTCCTTACGCAAAACCTTTTGCTCGGTTAGGAAAAATCAGAAGTGCTGGAATAACAGATTTAAGATATGGCAACCTCATTGACGAAGACTGGCAAGCCCATGAACGCTTTAAACCTATAGGTGACCAAAGGCAATATATTCCATTACTTCGGCCTGTAGATTTTTATAATGTAGCGGCCATTTTAGGAAAGAAGAAAGATACAATTGGGCCTCGTATTATAGGAGACGGCATGGTAGGCATAAAAAGTGCCTTAGGAGAGCATAAAAACGCAAAAAAGACGCTGCATTTTAAAAAGAAAAATACTTTCGTAATCTATGAAAGTGGTCATTTAGACTTATTAAGTAGCCCGGAAGTATATGCCATAATAAAGGGCTTTCTTGGATGAGAAACAGGTTCTAACCAAAAGGAATATTAGAATTGTTTTAAGCCCATTTTAGTGAAAAGTTAAATGCAAATAGATTCTTTCTGTGATTCTGCGGAACCATTTTCCACTGATTAACGCTTAGACAACGTTACCCTTTTAACATATTATAGAGTTATCATTTACTTTGGCTATTTTTTTTATTGAAGATTTATGGCCGGTAAAATGAATATTGTTTGGATAAAAAGGGACCTGAGAACACAAGACCATTTGGCTTTTCTCTTTGCTGAAAAAGCAGTTGAAGACTATATTCCTATTTATATTTTTGAGCCTTCGGCTTTAGCCTATCCAGATTGCTCTTTACGGCATTTACAGTTTATTTATCACGCCATTCAAGCTATCAATAAAAAGCTTGCTACTTATAATAGAAATGTCATTATATTTCATGCCGAGGCTATAGAGGTATTTAATTATTTAAGTTCGGAGTTTGATATAAACCAGGTATTCTCTTACCAAGAAAGTGGTATTAGAACAACTTGGAAGAGAGATAAACAAGTAGCTCATCATCTTAAGCAGAATGGATCCACTTGGCTTCAATTTCAAAGAGATGGTATTCTAAGAGCTATAAAAAACAGAAGCTTCTGGGATAAGTATTGGCATATCCATATCAATGAGCCTGTAGTTCAAAATCAATTTTCGAATCAGAGAACTCTATTATTTATTAATCCTTTTGAACTGGAACAAACCCTAGAGAATGACTTAAAAAACTACCCTAAAGGGATGCAAATGCCAGGCGAGATATATGCATGGAAATACTTAAACTCATTCTGTCAGGACAGGGGTAAGAATTATAGTAAACATATCTCTAAACCCAAAGAAAGTCGAAAGTCCTGTAGTAGAATTTCACCTTATTTAGCCTGGGGAAACA
>JBLHOT010000145.1:0-6137 GCA_047623945.1 Arcticibacterium sp.
TTGATTCGTTTAATTCATGCACTGTGTCTTTACAGCGATTTATCTGTTCAATATCTGCTTGTATTCTTATGCAAGAATTGTTTTCCATAGAACAAAATTATGTAAATTTCTTATTTAAGCAAATGCTGAAGTAACTAATCCGCCTTTTAAGGTCTTTTCCCCCACCTATTTATCCGCCGATAGGAGTACAGGAAGGGAGATTCGCCAATGGGAAGGGGAAAATCGGTCTGAAGACCAAAAACTAAATTCCACGAGGTTGAAAAGACCTCGCGGAGCATTTTTTAATTTCTAGGTTGAACACTAAAAAAGATTATCTTTGGCTCACTTTTTCAATTACACTCGCTCGTAAAAAATAGCTTTTTGCCGGATGGTCAATTGACCTTCTAATTTCAATCATACTTTTAGTTCATCGTCCTTGAAACCATTATTACAATTAGAAACTATAAATATGAATTTATTTAATTTTATATGTCAAAAAAGGCTAACCATCTTTTTTTTTATTTTTTATATTCTCTTGGTCTATTAGCTCAAAACCTTGAAGTCACAGGGGAATTAATGGTAAAACAGACACAAAAAATAAATACAGCAGATAGCGTAGTTGTAAGACTCAATAATGGAACTTTTGCCATTAGAGATGCCGATACATTTGGAGGTGCTACTGGTAACGGAATTGCTTATGTTCAAGATAATAATAACGGCACTTTTACTTTTAATTTTACCAACGCTGAGAGCTTTACCACTCCTGTGCTTTATGGCCCGACTGGAACAAATGGCAATACAGTAATGAACGGAACTGCTAGCCCAACTGCTGAAGAAGGTACAAATGGCGATTTTTTTATCAATACGACAAATTACGAAATAAACGGCCCGAAAACTGCTGGTACATGGGGCACAGCTACCTCATTAAAAGCAGCAGCTCCAGCATTATCACCATGTGGCTCATGGCTTATTCCATATATGCCCTTTAGCAGTAATTCTTATCCAGTTATTTATTTAACCAGAGTTCCTGCATCATGGACAGGAGCAAGTTCTGATGCATCAAGCGATATCATAGTTGATGCAGTAGATGAATTTGGAAATGGATATGACTTTGGAGTTGTCACTACGACTGGTACTTCAAGAGTAACAAAATTAGCTACTTTAATAACCCAAAAATTACTAGACGACTATGCTTTTAATTATGGTAAATTAGCATTAAGAATCAGGGTTGATAATCCAGGTACTGTACATTTATAGGCCAGTTATAATGCAGGGGGCGGGAAATGGGTATGTAGATGTAGTATGTCTGGATTAAGTACATTTTAAGAATCTTGTGGCAATATTTAATTCATAATTTTTCTCTGAATGCAACACGCTTTACGTGGCGAGGGATGTGGACAAAGAGGATACTTAGCAAAAATGGATTACTATTTTCCTCAAGCAGAGTCTCCGTTAGGGACTCTCTGCGATGCTATCACCCGATAATCTCCATATAATGTGTAAGCTTAATGCATTCATCTGCTTCATTCAATTCATAGAACTTAGCCGATGAATAGGAATACTTCAGAAAATCATTGCCTAAATTCCATTTGCCATTAATGGGTTATGATACTTATATCTGAGTTTTTTAGCGTAAGATATGGTTACTATATTGTGGAATTGCAGAGTCCCTAAAGGAGACTCTTCATTGGGGAAAAATGAGATGATTAAAGGCAAAAATTGAAGATTTATCTCCCTAACATAGGGAATAGCCTTTTGATATCCTTTTCATTGGGTTGGCTACCATATTCGCATATTTCAAAGGATTCCGCAAAACTTACATTCTCGGCTTTGCTTTTTCCATACCATTTTTCAAGACTGGCTTTTACGGAGGGAGATATGCCGTTTCCTCTTAGTTTTTTCAACCACTCCAGTCTTTCTGCCTGACCTTTGGGTACTTTATCAGCGTATTGGCCAATCCAAGGCAGCCATTCATAGAACTGAGATTGATGAGCATCCAAACTATAAACTTTTTTATCAATGACACTCGAAATGTCAATGGCTATATCCGCTTGAAAGGGGTTTGGCTTTTTGAAATTATCCTGAAAATAAAGAAATACCGGGTTTTTAATCAGAGGAGGGGTGTCGGGGGCAATATTGGGTACGCCAACCATAAAGGCGGCATCCTGAACTAAAATTCCTGTATAACGATGATCGGGATGATAATCATTGGACCTTGGTGCAATAACTACATCCGCATTCCAATCTCTGATTCTTTTGATAATTTCCAGACGAATGGCTAAAGTAGGAAGTAATTCTCCATCATGATTATCCAAGACTTCATAAGTAACCCCGAGCCTTTTTGAAACTTCTTTGGTTTCGAGAAGTCTTCTCTGTGCAAGCATCCCACCACCTTCGCTCATATGACCGGCATCTCCGTTAGTGACTGATAAAAATTTAACCTTATGTCCCATAGCCACAAACAGTGCAGCCGTACCACCTGATTTAATGTCACAATCGTCAGGGTGTGCACCAATCATAATTATCTGAAGTGGTTTGTCCTGTGCGACAATCGAGTTAATGCATAAAAGCAGTAAAATATAAAGTAAGAATTGATTTTTCATAGGGTTAAATAAAATATACAGAATGAAGTTATACAATTCTGTGGAAATAGAGAATTATTAATTAGGCGTATTAATATATAAAGAATCATGTTGAGAATACTCTAAAGATAGAATTTTGAAAACTATTTACAACGCAAACATGGAAGAGGTTACTAATTGATAGGTTGAGAAGCAATCCTGTCCTAAAAGATTTGATTCAGGCAAAAAGTCTTTTATTAAGGCTACTTAAGGGCTTTAAATTTGGTTTTTTTTCAAAACAGAACCCCCTGTATGTATTTTGGAGTTATTTTGAGCGGCTCTTCAAATGGTCTGTCTAGCCATAACTATAGCTCAATTTTAACAAATATATTCAATCTTATAAAAGCTACTAGGTTGGACAGATGCCAAATGAATTTTGCCATTGCCTTTAGTGCTTTCAGAATTAGAATGGTAATTAATGCAGTCCATATTTGTATCATCACAGCATTTTGACTCGTTCCGATAAATGTTTTTATGTGTAGAAGCTGTTTGATTTCTCTAAAGAAAATTTCTATCTGCCATCTTGCTTTGTAGAGTTCGCTGCTAGTATTTGCAGACCAGTTAAGCTGGTTTGTAATGAGTTCTATCACCTGCTTGTTTTCATCATTCCAGATGCTTACTGGTCTTAACTTTTCTTTGTATTTCTTTTTTGAGTCTTCATTCTTCAATTCGATAATTTCGTCTTTTAAAATGTGTTCATGCTTATTGTCTGACAGTTCTAATTCCTTTACGGTCTTGAATTTAAGATTTTCTTTGTGCCGAATAACGAAGAATACGGCATTGCTGTCCCAAACGTTGAGCTTATCGAAGTCATTATAAAACCTATCAGCAACGATAACACTTCGCTTTACCAAAGGAATGCCATAAGCTCCTTTATTGTCAGCCGTTTTGCCATCCGTAATGTTTACGTATGCGGGCAAATTGCCGTCATAATCAAGCAGAGAGTGCATCTTCACTACACCTTTGGAAGTTTTACTTCACCCAATCAAACAACGATAGACAAAGGCTGATGGTGCTGCTGTCCAGTAAAAAGATTTTACTCTTGATACGGAACTTCACCTGCTTAAAGCACGCCTGCTGTCCTGAACTTTCTAGCAACGTATAGTAATAATCCATGAAAATCTCCCAACTCCTGTTTTTGTTCTGATAGCTAATAGTAGATTTGGAAGGTGCTTGCTTTATACGCAGATGATTTACGTTGCGTGTAGCAGAACGAAGTCCATTGCTAATGTCTCAAACGGATTTGCTCTTGGTAAAGTGGCAGAATAACATCGAAACCAAGTGTGTCCAACTCTCAAACCCCTTTTGATGCTTATCACTTTTAAGAGCTGCAACGTGTTTAGAGAATTTTGACCGGCTTAGCTTACCTATTATTTGTGAAAATAAGGTTACGTCTGTCATAAGAGAAGGTTTTTAGTTGTTCAACTCAAAGGTAACTTTGAGATACCAAATCCCTTCTCTTTTTTTTTCAAACGTTTAGGACGCGATTGAATGAAAATCTATCTTATGTCAAATCCCTAAGTTCGCTAATGACTATTTGGGGCTTTCCAAAGAAGGGCTTTTGGGTCTATACTATTGGGCAGAAACAGGAGGAAAAATTAAAGCAACAGGCTTTGGTCGAATTAACTTTGAGCCCATTTTAGTGATGAGGGAAATCTATGAAATAAATCCAAAGGCTCTTTTATTCGAGACAGATTTGCCTTCAACTAGAGCCCCAAAGCTATTTTCTGTGAAAGATATTCATTTGATTAAAAAAAATCACATTGTCAGAACAGGAAAACATCTGTTACAATAATGCAATGAGTTGGTATTTTCAAAAGGAATCTTAAGGTTTTAGCGACAATTAGTTCAAGTACTTTTGAAAAACAAGGCTTTTTTAAAAGGCTAATAATTCATGGAAATCTTCGATAAGAAAACTTGTCAAATAGCTTTGATAAGCAATAAAAAATCTATTTTTGCCCCAAAATTCAAAAAGATAACCGAGAGTGTAATAGGTGTATTTTTGTATTTTAAAACCTCATCATTCAAGTACGGATAAAGACGTACGCCAAGAACAAATGAATATAGAAGAAATAGACAATATTGAACTTAAGTATCTGGATATTGAAGACTATCAAGAACTAAAGGATGCTATGATCCTTTCTTACCAAACCATGCCAGAAGCATACTGGAAAGAAAATCAGATTCTGTCTTTGATTAAAAAATTTAGAGAAGGCCAAGTAGTTATAAAGATAAATGGAAAACTAGCGGGATGTGCATTGTCCATCATTGTGGATTATGATAAGTTTTCTGATAGTCACACTTACAAAGAAATTACTCAAAATTATACCTTCAACTCACATACTAAAAACGGAGATATGCTCTATGGTATTGACGTTTTTATTACCCCTGAGTTTAGAGGCCTAAGGCTTGGAAGGCGTTTGTATGATTACAGAAAAGAGCTTTGTGAGAAATTAAATCTTAGAGGGATTGCGTTTGGTGGTAGAATTCCTAACTATCATAAGTACAGCGATTCCCTTAGTCCGAAAGAGTATATTGAAAAAGTTAAACGAAAGGAAATTAATGATCCTGTTTTGAATTTTCAAATCTCTAATGACTTTCATCCAGCAAAAATTCTTAAAGGCTACCTAGATGGAGACTCCGCCTCTAATGAATTTGCTGTCTTATTAGAGTGGGATAATATCTACTATGAAAGAGCATCAAAAAAAGCGGCTTCAAAGAAAAAAGTAGTACGAATAGGCCTTATTCAGTGGCAGATGCGTCCATATAAAAATTTGGATGTTTTATTAGAACAAGCAGAGTATTTTATTGATGCAGTTTCTGGTTATCGCTCAGATTTTGCTTTGTTTCCAGAATTTTTCAACGCCCCACTTATGGCGGAGAATAATCATTTATCAGAGCCTGAGGCGATTAGAGAGCTAGCCAAGTATACGGATGAAATAGTTCGGCGTTTTTCTGAGTTATCTATTTCCTATAACATCAATATAATTTCTGGTAGTATGCCAGAAATAAGGGATGGTGTGCTTTATAACACGGGGTATCTCTGTAAAAGAGATGGTACCGTAGAGAGATACGAAAAGTTGCATGTTACCCCAGATGAGGCCAAAGTATGGGGCATGCAAGGGGGAAATAAGCTCAAGGTTTTTGATACGGATTGCGGGAAAATTGGAGTTTTGATATGTTATGATTCGGAATTCCCCGAATTAAGTAGACTTCTGGCAGATGAGGGTATGGATATTTTATTCATTCCATTTTTGACCGATACTCAGAATGGCTTTTCTAGGGTTCGACATTGTGCACAAGCCAGAGCTATTGAAAACGAGTGCTATGTGGCGATAGCAGGAAGTGTAGGAAATTTACCGAATGTCCATAATATGGATATTCAGTTTGCACAATCTATGGTTTTTACGCCCTGCGACTTCTCCTTCCCATCTAACGGAATAAAAGCGGAGGCTACGCCAAATACCGAAATGATTCTGATTGCAGATGTAGACATTGATTTGTTAAATGAGCTTCATGAGTTTGGGAGTGTAAGGA
>JBLHOT010000146.1:0-6119 GCA_047623945.1 Arcticibacterium sp.
GATGCGGTAGCCAAACAAGTGAAAGGTTTTATGGCAGATGGTTTTAGGCATGTCAGAATTCAAATGGGAGGATACGGAGCTACCCAATTAACGAATGAGCCTGACTTCAAACAAAAGGGCTTCGGTATGCCAGATGATAACTATATGGATACCGTAGTTTACACAGAAAGTGTTGTTGAAATTTTCAAGACTGTCAGAGAGCAATGCGGAAACAAAGTGGAGTTACTCCATGACATTCATGAAAGGGTACAACCTATGGAGGCCATACGCTTGATTAAGGCTTTAGAACCTTATCGTCCTTTCTTTATTGAAGACCCGTTTTCTCCCGAGAATAACAGATATTTCAAATTGCTGCGTCAGCAAAGTTCTGTGCCTATAGCTATGGGTGAACTCTTCAACAGCCCACATGAATGGGTAAACCCGATGAAAGAACAATTGTTTGATTTCATTAGAATTCATATTTCGCAAATTGGTGGAATAACACCGGCCATGAAAGTGGCTCGTTTAGGAGAGGTCTTCAATATCAAAACAGCGTGGCATGGACCAGGCGATGTTTCTCCAGTAGGCCATGCGGCCAATGCCCATATAGACTTTGCCGTTTGGAATTTTGGTATACAAGAATCAGTTCACTTTTCAGAAAGGCTGCAAGAAATATTCACGGGCGTTCCTTATGTTGAAAAAGGCTATATGTACGTCAATGAAGTACCCGGGCTAGGTGTATACATTAATGAAAAAGAAGCCGCCAAATACCCTTTACCAGACAAACAAATGAATAATTGGACGCAGGTACGTAAAAATGACGGGACTTTGATTAGGCCTTAGGAGGGTTCTAATTATTTCATCAATGGTGATTTGGTCATCTCGGTTTAGGCTTGAGTCTTACTATACCAAGACAGAGGCTTTTATGCACAAAGCTTAGCCTGCAAGTATTAGGAGGGCTAGATGTATCAAGTCAACAGAAATACATTCTCCCCTAGCTTCAAAAGGTTTAACAACGTACTAAAAATCTGCTAGATTTAGAACAAAGATAGTAAGCGTATATTTTGAAAATCAGGGTAGATTTGAGCTTTTTACCAAAAATTGGTAAATTGGACAAAAGTTTAGAATGAAAAACACATCAATATCACTCGGGAATTATTTTGACGAATTTGTGCAAAGTAGCGTAAGTCAAGGAAGGTATAAAAACGTTAGCGAAGTTGTTCGTGCCGGACTAAGACTTTTAGAAGAGGAAGAAAATAAAGTGATTGCATTGAAAAATGCAATTCAAAAAGGAATTGATAGCGGAATAGCCCACGACTTTGATCCAAAGAAACATCTTGAATCTCTAAAAGCGAAAAAGCATTCGAATGGCTGAATATAGGTTGACCAACGAAGCCGTTCAGGATTTATCAAAGATTTGGGATTACACTTTTGAGGTTTGGTCGGAAAAACAAGCCGACAAATATTACGATGGACTAATTTCTAATTGTCATGATATTGCAGAAAATCCAGGTTTAGGAAAAAACTACGAAGGAATATCAAAACAGCTTCTCGGAATTAAGTCAAATCGGCACATAATATTCTACAGAACTTTAAACGAAAATTATGTTGAGATAACGAGAATATTGCATGAAAGAATGGATTTAAAAAATAGGCTAACCGAGTAAAAAAAGTACTCTTGAAAAAAGGGTTTGGCTAGGGACTTAGCCACTTGGGAGAGGTATGACTTTATCGTAAAATTAGTACCCTAGTCGTATGATAACAAGTCTTAGACTGCCGGCATTTTGACCAAGCTCAATGCAAGTCGGACTGACTACTAGTTGAGAGACTTTTATACGCCAAACATAGGAGAACCAAGAGTATCGAGTCAACAGAAATATATTCTCTTGTAGCTGCAAAACATTTGGCAAGCAAAAAGAAGCTGGATTAGTGCATAGAAAAAATAATTAAAAGAAAATCTGAATTCACCTCAAGGAAAATGACAATCATAGAAAATAAATACAGAAAAGTAGCTGCATTAATGGGATTGTCTGGTGTTATAATATTTTCTACTTCATTAATTATTCTTGGAAACCTGAATTCAAATTTTAATTTTATTGATGATTTTGTTAGTAAACTTGGAGCGAAAGGTGAGCCAAATGCAATATGGTGGAATTCAATAGGTTTTGGATTTGTTGGAATGACGATGATTATCTTTGGAGCTCTTTATGGAAAAACTCTAAATGATAAATTAGCAGGAATAGTCTTGTCACCTTTTGGAGTAGGATTCGCATTCGTATCAATACCTATTGATTTGTTAAATTCTGAAACACCAGTTTCTAAAGCTCATATTATTGCTGTTTGCCTTGCTTTGGCGTTTTGGTTATTTGGACTTGCAAGAATTTCTTATAATCACTCAATCAGAAAAAAAAATCGGAACAGAGCTGATTTAACAGCGATTTTAATAGTGATTGCAATAATTGGTTTAGTAACAGGTTCTTGGTCTATGCCAATAACTCACCGATTGGTATTTTTAATTGTGTTTGGTTGGACTGCTATTTCAGCAATTGAATTATTAACTAATAATCATGCTTAAAAAGAACTAATTCCAGAAAAGAAAAACCAATTGTAAATCTAAAAAAAAGAAAAAACTAAATGGAGTCGAGTAGCCCGACCCATCAATAGAACATGATGGGTTCAGGCTCTCACACCACAATCCCATTGGGGCAATCCCATTGGGGCAATCCCCTTGCGGCCTTCGTACGGGTTTCGTATACGTCTGAAGCCCTACTTACCATTCCTCCTCTAACAGGGTTCATATGTATATAGCGGAACGCCGCCCGATTTAACTTGGACCATAAGAATTTTTCGCTGAATATTTCTTCCGGGTGATTTCCGTATTTCCAAAAGCGAGACGTCGCACAGTGCTATTTAGAATTCCTAGAATTGCTCTGTGCAGCAAACGGAACGCCGCCCGACTCAAACCTTTTTAACATCCAATCCGCTCTGCTCTCTGAGCCAACATCAATTCTATCTAAAATTTGCTTTGCCACGAAGCTCTTAAAATCCTTTATTAAATTTTAAAAATTTCTGTCTCTTGACTGGATTATCATGTGAATATGATTCTCGGGGCGGCCATCCGTATACTTAAGTATCCGTACATCTCCAAACCCTTATTTTTCTGGCAGTATTCTAAGCTTTCCATGACCATGTCTTAGTATCCTCTTCGTTGAAAACATCTACCGGGGCACCTTGGCCAACCCACAACTGTAAGCGTCAAGAAATGTGCAGCAGCTTGCTCTCTTATTTGATAACCTTCGCTCATAAGTTTGAAATGATTATGTCAGTCATAGTGGATAAATTATTGAATATGGATTAGTGCTAATTAATTGAAGTACAATATAGCCAATACGTCCAAACTTGAATGCCAGCCAGAGGCTGAATAACACTACAACGAAGCTACAAGCTTCGCAAAGCGAACAGAAAATCATTTCATTGGACCTTATTTAATTACCAGCTATTTATTTTCAGTTACGAAATTATTGATTCTAAAAATCTGATATTCTCTCTTGCAATCAAATTGTATCCTTCAGCATTTGTGTGACGATTACTGTTCCACCCTTCGAGTTGTCCTTAGAGAATCCTGATGGTGGTATATCAGATTGTTGCGATTATGCATAAAAGAAGACAACATACCTAGATTCAGGGATGGTATGATATTACATTTATGAATGAAAAAGTGTACGTTTTAAATAAATACTCAGATACCGATGTTTTCTATGCTCAAGTTACCCATTAAAAATAGCTTACTTCTCCTTCCATTTCTTGCTTTGTTAAATGGATGTTCATCTGACAATGTCGCAATATCTGATAAGCCAATGCAATGGCACCCAGTAGAGCTGACCTTTGAAGGTCCAGAGACGGCTGAATCTGCTGAAGCGAATCCCTTTAGAGACTATAGATTAGATATTATATTTTCAGGTCCATCAGATCAAACTTATACTGTTCCGGGTTTCTATGCTGCAGATGGAAATGCTAGTGAATCAAGTGCTGATTCTGGGAATAAATGGAAGGCTAGGTTTACGCCTGATGAAGTGGGTGATTGGTCCTTTAAGGCTTCATTCGTGAGTGGTGATGATATTGCCGCAACCTTATCTGGTGGAGAATCTGCTGGATTTTTTGATGGTGCTAAAGGTTCATTTACCGTGGCTGCCAGCGACAAGGATGCTGCCACAAAAGACTTCCGAGGGAAGGGTAAATTAGAATATGTTGGAGAGCACTTTCTACAATTCAAGGGTAACAAAGAATACTTTATTAAAGGAGGTTCTAACAGTCCAGAGGTATTCTTACAGTATAAAGGTTTTGATGGAACACCTTCTGAGCGTGTTTATGAGGAACATGTACAAGACTGGGAAGCAGGAGACCCAACATGGCAATCTGGTAAAGGAAAAGGGCTGCTAGGCGTTGTGAATTACTTATCTGACTTGGATATAAACGCGTTCTATTTCTTAACAATGAATACAGAAGGTGATGGTAAGGCTGCCTGGCCGTGGGTTCATGCAGATAGCTTATGGAGATACAATTGTTCCAAACTGGACCAATGGAACATTCTATTTGAACACATGACGGAGAAGGGCGTAATGCCTCATTTGGTGCTTTCTGAAACAGAAAATGAGTCCTTCTTTGAAGCAAGACATCAGGATACCACAACTGTTTTTGCGGACAGTAGGAAGATTTACTATCGTGAGATGGTGGCTAGGTTTGGGCATCATCCTGCCATCACTTATAATCTAGGAGAAGAGAATGGATGGAAGGATTACAGTGGAGATCATACGGTCAAAAAGGCTAATACCACGGAGAAGAGGAAACTGTACTCGGATTATATTAGATCATTAACCTACTACAATGATCACATCGTCGTTCATAATGGCCCCAGCGAAGATTATCATATCTATGATAAGCCAGGGGACAATATTCTGGGACACGAGAGTTTCTCAGGGCCCAGCATGCAGGGAGATTTCTTGTCAAAAAAGGTCTACAGGGATGTGCTTAGGATTAGAAATTTATCTGCCGAAAGTGGGCATAAGTGGGTTACTTCTATGGATGAACCCTACATCAATAAATGGGAGGAAAGTGATTTTGATATTTGGCGAAAAGACAATGTTTGGGCGGCTTTTATGGCTGGCGGGGCAGGCATAGAGTTTTATATCGGTGGAGGCCTAGATGTGAAACTTGAAAATATGCGAAAGTTTGAGGATCATTTCAAAATCATGGCCGCCGCAGTTAACTTCTTTAAGGCACATATTCCATTTTGGGAATTGGAGCCAGATGAGGATTTTGCTAAAAATGCATGGACCTTGAAAAAAGATGGGGAATTCTATCTCCTATACTTTAAAGACGGAGGATCAGCTGATATTCAATTGCCAAAAGGTGAATATAGTATGAAATGGTACGACCCAAGAAATGACACTTTTCATGATGGAGAGTCCCTAACCTTCACTGATGATTCCTCTCAAGCATTAGGCACCTCGCCTAATGAGAATACCTCAGACTGGGTTTGCATTATCGAGCGGAAGAAATAATAGAATGTAGAGCCCAAATCAAAGAGGAATTAACTGTTGAACCATGCAATTACAAAGAAACGTCCTTAGGGTTCTTTAAGTAGCTAATCAAATCTAAAACTTCCTGGTCTGTCATTGTTTGCAATAAACCTTCGGGCATCATGGAATTTGCAGAAGTTTCTTGCGACTGAATGTCTGATTTATTCAATACCAATTCATCTTGACCAATAACCCGCATGGTGATTTGCCTTTCGTTTTCGGAGATGATGTTCCCAATGTACGTTCTACCGTCTCTACTGGTCACCACTACCATCTTATAATCATCTTGAATTTCGCCACTTGGCTCTATCAAATTACTCAACAAGTATTCCACATTGGTTCTGTTAGATCCTGTGATGTCAGGTCCAATATTGCCGCCTTTATTATACATCGTATGGCAGGCAGAGCAGGTGCTCTCAAAAAGGCGTTTCCCATTCACTAAGTTACTTTTGGCTAAGGCTGGCTCCGTCAATAAATGCCTATATCTCCTGTATGCCAACGATTTATCACCGCTAAGCTGGTCTATAGGCCCCCAAATTTCCACAAAGCCATTTCCAACAA
>JBLHOT010000147.1:0-5987 GCA_047623945.1 Arcticibacterium sp.
AAAGGAGAGTCTCTTAGAAAAGGTTTTTTAGAACAAGAATAATTATTTTTTATGTATCATTACACGATCTTTTAAAGTGGCACCATTACTCCGAAATCACTGGCATGGTCACTCCGAAATAGCAACAGACAACCATTCAAAAGCGTTTTGCTCCTTTTTTTAACATGACAAAAGCACCCCTATATATAAAAGGAAGATTATATTTTTCATAAATTAAGCCAGTGCGGTAAAATTGAAAGGTATTTTGAGTACAACTTTGGTTCCGGCTGGCTCATCTCCTTTATACAAGTCTACTATTTCAAGAACATGCTCTGCATCTTGTCCTTTAAAATAGTTTTGAAGCCTCTGCTTAGTCAAATCAATGCCCACAGAACGATTTTTCAAAGTTTTCTTATCCTTAATTTCTTTTGACATTATACGACCAATACCATTATCTTCGACGGATATCTCAATTCGATTATCTGCAATTCTAGATACTTTAAGCTCAATTCTCTTTAAACCTTCTTTTGCTGAAAGCCCGTGCCAAATCGCGTTTTCAATAAAAGGCTGTAGAATCATAGAAGGTAATTTTATATCCTTTATCGGTACATCCTCTTCAATTTCTAGACTAAACCGAATCTTATTTGAGAACCTGATATTCTCAATGTTCATATAAAGCTCCATAGTATCTAATTCCTCTTTGAGCGTAATGTCTTTTTCTTTAGAGGTAGCCAGGATAGTTCTTATCAATTTCGAGAATTTATTGAGATAATAAACAGCCTTATCTTTCTCATTATTTATGATATATAACTTAATGGAGTTCAGTGAATTGAAAATGAAATGTGGATTCATCTGCGACCGCATCATTCTCTGTTCCAAGGCCAAATACTCTTTCTCTTTTCCCAGAATATTTTGACGATACAGTATGTAAAAAAGTCCTGAAAGAAACAATACCCCAATGGCACCAGCCCAGAAAGCTTTACGATTATCTGCCAATCTTAAATTGGCTATTTCGTTCTCTTTCTCTAAAATACTTATTTTATTCTTTTTGGTATCTGAGTCATATTTTACAATCAAATCTGCCATGTATTGCTGATTACTCTCGTTCAAATATTTGGCCTGATTTTCATTGTAGAGCTTATTAAAATCGAGAGCCTCCTTGTAGTTTCCTTTTTTTTCATTTATGTCAGCCAGTAATCTGTAGGCTTCTGAGATGAAAAATTCCATTTTCCGTTCTTGAGATGTCTTTAATGACTCTAGGATATATTTTTCACTTTGCTCCAAATCTCCTTCTTCGCTCAATGCCCATCCATAATTCAGTTTAGCCATGGCCAGATAATAATGATCCCCAATAAACTCCGCCTTTTCTATAGTTGGCTCTATCATTTGACGAGCTTCTCTAAACCTTTTTTGCTTTAAATAAACCTGACCTATGCTGTTCTGACAGATGATTCTCCCTAAGTTTGAGTTAATCTGATTATTGTAATGCAATGAAGTCCTGTAATTACTTAGAGCCATCTGAAGGTCCTTACGTTCCTCGTAAATACTGCCAATGTTTTGGTAATTGATGGCTAGACCCAGCTTATTATTCGTTTCTTCTTCAATAGCAATGGAAGCCAAAAATTCAGGCAAAGCCAACTCGGGTTGTCTAAGTGAAATGTAAATATTGCCTATGCTATTTCTAGCTACGGCCACATTTCTTAGACCTGTGAGCGTGCGTTTTCCACTACTTTCTGCGAGTTCTAAGGCTTTTTTGTGGTACTCCAGGGCCTCCCGGATCTCTTCCTTTCTCCTATGAACGACTCCTAGCATATTCATAGCTATTACTTCGAAATCGACATTCTTACAATCCTTTGCATTTTTCAGTGCTTCAGATAATGCTTCAAGAGCTTGTGGATATTCAGAGATATTTCTAGCATTAATTCCTATTTGGACATACGCATAGGCTATCCCCTCTTTGTAGTCAACTCCTTTCTTGCAGGCTTTAATAAATTTTGTCAATTCATCTGAATTCCTACGAATGGGCCTCAACAGGCTATCAATGGATGCATAATTTGTATCTCTCAGAGATACAATCTGAACATAGTCCGGAATCTCCTGCGACCAAGCCTGAGATGTTCCAGCGATAAAGCAGAGTACTATTGTAAGCGTTTTCAGTATGTTCGAAAAAGCATATTCCACTAAAACTTGTTTAAAAATTCAGACTTTCTATTTCTTGAAACAGGTATATCCTTGCCCCCTTCCATAGTTACATAAGAGTCTGTTTTCATATATTCTCTAACTTTGGAAAGGTTAATGATAAAGGAATTATGAACGCGAAAAAAAACTTCATCGTTGAGTTTTTCACTTAATTTTTTTAAGGTCTGAGTAATGAAGAGCTTTTCACCGTTCTCTAAGTAAATGGAGGTATAGTTACCATCTCCCTCACAGTAAACTACTTCCTCAGGCTTGAGAAATACTATTTTACCATCAATACTAATACCTATTCGTTTATTACCATTAGAAGAGTTAGACATTACGGTCATTAAGGTTTCTTCAAATTTATCCTTAATAGAGTTTTCATTTTGAAAAGCTTTAACCTTTTCACATGCCTTCATCAAGTCATCTGAATCAATGGGTTTAAGTAGGTAATCTAGGGCTCTTTCTTTGATAGCATTTATGCCGTATTGGTCATATGCCGTTGTAATAATGACCGCAAAGTTTCTTTCGGGTATCTGATCTAAGAAGCGGAAACCGTCCATCTGAGGCATTTCAATATCCAAAAAGATACAATCGATATCCTGTTCCTTTTCGAAAAATAAAAGCCCCTTTCTAGGATCGGTAAAAGTGGCTGAAACTTCCATTTCCGGACAGAAATTTTCAAGCTCCCACTTTAAGCTCTCAATAGCCTTGGGCTCATCATCTATAATGGCTATTTTAATCATTCTTTAATGCTTCATGCACAATTTAGTAGAATGCTTCCGAAACTTCCATATAAATGTACGGTTGGTTGCCTTTTGTAAATGGTTGGTAGTTTTTGGCCGATTTGTTAGCCAAAAGAAAATCTATAAACCAGCCTTTTTAATAATCTCCTCTACCACAGAGGGATCTAGTAATGTAGAGGTATCTCCCAAACTAGAAACATCTCCTTCAGCTACTTTTCTCAAGATTCTACGCATTATTTTACCAGACCGAGTCTTAGGCAAGCCTGAAACGAAGAGTATTTGATCTGGTTTGGCGATAGGCCCTATAAACTTTGTTACCGTTTTCAAAATGGCTTTCTTCTCCGCTTCGACATCCTCTGGCTCCTTGTCAGGAATGATATAGGCATAAATGCCCTGTCCTTTTATATCGTGTGGGTAACCCACCACCGCGGATTCTACCACACTAGGATGCATGTCTAAGGCATCCTCTACTTCGGCGGTGCCTATTCTATGTCCAGATACATTAATAACATCATCTACCCTACCGGTAATTCTATAATAGCCATCCTTATCTCTAATACAACCATCTCCTGTAAAATAATTGCCCTTATAAGTAGAAAAATAGACTTGTTTACATCTTTCATGATCTCCCCAGGTGGTACGAATTATTGAGGGCCAAGGAAATTTGATGCAAAGGTTTCCTTGGACTCCATTTCCTACAATTTCATTACCCTTATCATCTACTAACATTGGTTGAATGCCTGGCAGAGGTAAAGTTGCAAATGTTGGTTTGGTTCTAGTGATATCAGCTAGAGGTGAAATCATAATACCTCCGGTCTCCGTTTGCCACCAAGTATCAACAATAGTACAATTCCCTTTTCCAATTTTTTCGTCATACCAGTGCCAAGCCTCCTCATTGATAGGCTCTCCTACAGAACCTAAAACTCTCAGAGAACTTAAATCCTTATCGGCCACAAAACTATCTCCTTTTGCCATTAAGGCTCTTATGGCAGTAGGAGCAGTATAAAAGATATTGACTTTATGTCGTTCAACAATGTCCCAAAAACGTCCAGCATCTGGATATGTAGGTACACCTTCAAACATTAATGTGGTGGCTCCTGCGGCCAAAGGACCGTAGACGATGTACGAGTGCCCTGTGATCCAACCAATGTCTGCCGTGCAGAAATAAACATCTCCAGGGTTGTATTGAAAAACATTTGTAAAAGTATATGTTGTATAAACCATGTAACCTCCACATGTATGAACCACACCCTTAGGGAGCCCCGTAGAGCCTGATGTATATAAAATAAATAATGGATCTTCAGAATCCATTATTTCTGCCTTGCAAACCGACGAAGACTTTGCCATTTCAGTATCCCAATCCTTATCTCGTCCTGTCTTTACGGTTATCGCAGCTCCTGTTCTTTTCTTAGTTATAACTAATTTTACTGTAGTACAGCTTTCTAGAGCCTCATCCACAGTAGCTTTCATAGGAATTTCTTTGTTCCCTCTAAATGCCCCATCTGAGGTTAAAACTGCTTTACAGTCAGCATCATTTATCCTATCTGAGATGGCCTTAGCAGAAAAACCACCAAAAATTACCGAGTGAATGGCTCCGATTCTGGCACATGCCAAAGTGGAAATAGCAAGCTCTGGAATCATGGGCATGTAAAGACAAACCCTATCTCCTTTACCAACACCGTTGTTTTTGAGCACATTCGCCAGTTTACAGACCTCTGCGTGCAACTGACTAAACGTTAACGTTATAACCTCATCTCCTGGCTCATTTGGCTCCCATATTATGGCAATATCATCACCCTTTTCTGGAAGATGTCTATCTAGGCAATTTTCGGTAATATTGAGCTTTCCGCCAACAAACCATTTAACTTTGGGTTCGTCAAAGTTCCAATCCAATACGCTATCCCACGGCTTTTGCCATTTGAATTCACTAGCAATGTCTCCCCAAAAAGCCTCTGGATTGTCTACACTTTTCTTATAGGCGGAATGGTATTCTTCGATATTTCTAATTCTCATAATTTAGGGCTGAATTTTCTAATTAATTTGGGCAGTGTAAATATAAGAAAACTACCTACTGCCTTACAAGGTGAAAGGTATCAAGAATCGGACTTTCCATGATTTTAATCTATTTGTAAAGAACCATGGAGCCTGTGGCCGAATCGTGCATGGCTCTTTTTTTATCGTCAGAAGTAACAGTCACAAGTGATATCCAACCCAATAATGCCTTCATCAAAAACCTAAAAATAGCAGCAATAATATTTATATTTTTATCAGAATTAGACTCTCTTTTAACTTTGAGGCCCACTATTTTAGGACCCAAAGTACCTCCAAAGAAGGTCACCATAACTGGATCATATAAAACAAAAATAACAACGAAAGCAGCAATCCTAAAAAAAGCTGAAGTATTATCAAACTTTGACAATACTTCATCGACAATAGACATTAACGCAAATAAAATGATGGTGTCCACAAATATTGCCTTAACACGGTCAATAAGCCTAGGGTAATTAATTATGCTCTCCATTAAATTTCTTTCGATGATAAAGAACACAAGATAAATGAAATAATCTAAAAGGCTAAACTAGGCGAAAATCAATTGACCCATCCGCTTTTACAGAAATTGAGAAGCTCTCCGCTGGCAGTCATCACTATGTGATAAGTAGACCCCAAAAACTTTTAACTTCCACCAAATTAATCACAAAAGTTTCTTTGTCCAAACTAAAAGCCCGACTCACATAAACCCTAGGATACCTAGTTTTCCCAGGAGGATTTATGATATATTTCTTTAAATCAATTATAGAAGCTTCCAGAAGTTCAGGACTATTTGAAGTATAGATTAAGGCACCTGAAGTCAGTTTAAAGCTAGATATACAGTTTGGATACCAATGTTTATTAGTGAAATAATCCCTGATATCTAAGGATAAACTCCTTCTAGACCCCTCTTCTGTGAAACGTTCAATGTAGATTTCTAATGCCAGTTGCTCTAGAGTCATTTTTTGAGAAGAACCTGAAAATGAGAATAAAATAAAGAGAAATAAAAAGCAAAAACCTCATACTAGTAAATTACCCCTTCTTCCGTAGGGAGTA
>JBLHOT010000148.1:0-5743 GCA_047623945.1 Arcticibacterium sp.
ACAACCAAAATCCTTGCTAGTTATTGGTTCTGGAGCAATAGGCGTTGAGTTTGCCTATGTATATGCTAGCATGGGCACGAAGGTTACTATCGTGGAATTTATGCCAAGGATAGTGCCCGTTGAAGATGTAGACATCTCTAAGGAGCTCGCCAAGCAATATAAAAAGCTAGGTATAGAAATACTTACGAATTCTTCTGTAGAAAAGGTTGACATCTCAGGTAAGGGCTGTAAATCTACAGTTAAAACAAAGGATGGAGAAGTCGTTATTGAATCTGATATAGTTCTTTCGGCAGCTGGAATTGCATCAAATATTGAGAACATCGGTCTTGAAGATGTAGGCATTGCTGCAGACAGAGGTAAGATTCTGGTAAACGAATTTTACGAGACTAACATCCCTGGCTATTATGCTATTGGTGATGTAACCCCTGGCCAAGCACTAGCTCACGTGGCGTCAGCTGAAGGCATCATTTGCGTTGAGAAAATTGGCGGACACCATCCACAGCCTCTAGATTATAACAATATCCCTGGTTGTACATACTGCTCTCCCGAAATAGCCTCTGTTGGTTATACAGAGGAACAAGCTAAAGAAGCTGGATATGACATAAAGGTTGGAAAGTTTCCTTTCTCTGCTTCAGGAAAAGCAAAGGCAGGAGGAGTTCCAGAAGGTTTTGTAAAAGTGATTTTTGACGCCAAATATGGCGAATGGTTAGGTTGTCACATGATTGGGGCTAACGTAACGGAAATGATAGCGGAGGCCGTAGTAGCTAGAAAGCTTGAAACCACAGGTATGGAAATAGTGAAATCGGTTCACCCACACCCTACCATGTCAGAAGCCATAATGGAAGCTGCCGCAGCAGCTTATGGTGAGGTTATTCATCTATAATTCAAAACATTAACTCTTTTTAAACCCCGACATTAGCTACTTTTGTCGGGGTTTATTTCTTTATAAAGTCAAATTTGATGTCCTCGACTGCCAAGCAAAACTATTTTTACCTGCTTTTTAGCTTGTTGTTCTTTTCAACAAACGAGCCCCTAGTTTATGCAAGTGTGGGTATAGACCCGTCTTGGACAGAGTCATTGGTGATGGCCATCAATCAAAACTTTATATTCGGCAAAGATTTTATATTTAATTATGGGCCACTTGGTTACTTAAATACCGCCCTTCTTCCAGCTGGTGTTTCTCCTTTTGTCCTCTTTGTTTTTCACCTTTTTTTACTCGCTAATTACCTATTTATCATAAAATTAGCCTTTGATAAACTTGAAAAAAACTGGTGGAAGGCCGCCATAGCTGCTGTAGTAATACTATTGCCTTGGGGCTTTTTTGCAGATGTCACCTTCACTTTATTCTATTTCTTGGTTTTTTGGTTGCTCTATGTTCATCAAAGAAAAAAGGCTCTAGGTTTATTAATGGCCATAGTCTTGGCCGTTCTCATATTCTACATAAAAGTAAACTTGAGCCTTATAGCCTATGGCCTTTTTCTTTTGTCTTTGGTTTATTTTGTTGCCGCCAGAATAGTATCATGGAAAGCGGGTTTGTTCATCACAACTCTTTTAGGAATAGCCACGTTTAGTTTTTCGCTTCTTCTTAATGTATCCATACCAGATTACCTCGCTGCCAGCCTCAAAATCATAGATGCGTACCAAGACGGTCAGTCCGTAAATATCCTTCGTCTTAGAGAAATTGGATTTTTGCTTTTATTGGAGTTCATTATTCTGGGCATTGTCCTCTTTTACATCCTAAGAAACTTGGCCTTCCTTAAGCAAAACATTTATCTCTATCACCTATCTGCTTTAGCTTGGTTTCTCTGTTTTAAACAAGCCCATACCGCCACTGGACATTATAATGTTTTTGGGTTTTTCTTGTTTTTACCTGTTTTAGCCGTCCTTCTTTTCTTGTTTTCAAAAGGACTAAAAAATGGGGCAAAAATGGTGTTTTGGGTACTAGTGTTTCAAATTATTTCAACGCAATACCTTCGTCTTTCGATGGCAAGCTATAGCCCTAAACAATATGCGTTAGGCTATTTTCCAAACGTAGCAGCCTCGGAAGCCATAGAAAGCAAAAGTCCCTTTTCCCTTCTTAAGACCATAGCCCAAAAGAGTCCCGTTCATTACTTCCATAAACTCTTGACTTACGATTATCAGAACAACTTCAAGAATACAGAGATTAACAAAACACGTATCCTTCCGAATTCGGTATTAGAAACCATCGGTGAGAAATCTGTTGATATAATGCCGTGGGAAATATCTTATGTATTTTTCAATAAGCTTAATTATAATCCCCGCCCCATTATTCAAACGTATCAAGCAAACAGCGATTGGCTTGCATATAAAAACGAAGAGAAGTATACATCCAATTCTGCCCCAGATATAGTCTTGGCTAACCTCCACGGATATCGAGAACAAAATCCCCTTTGGATGGATAAGGGAGCTTATCTGTCCTTGAGGAAAAACTACACTCTGACGGACACCGTGGGGATGCCTGAAGAGGAAATTTATCTCTTTGAAAAGAAGGCCAATATTAAGCCCATAGCATATTCCATTTTAGAAAACCAAAAATCTATTCTAGAAAACAGTATTCCTATTCCTTCGTACGACCTTCTTTATTTCCATGCAGACATAAATTACAGTTTCTTCGGAAAAGTAGCCCGCCTCTTTTTCCAACCGCCCTATTTACGCTGTACAGTCAGCTACGAAGATAGCAGCGAGGAGCAGTTCCGAATTCCTCCACCTATTCTCAAAGGAGGCATATTAGCCAGTCAAAGAGTGGTGACAAATGAGGAATTTGCTCGTTTTGCCCAAGGGCAAAAAAATAAAAAAATAGTATCCCTAACTTTTTGGAGTAAATTTAAATGGGGGTTCAAGTCAAATTTTGACTATCATTTCGAAAAAATAATTCAATAATGCCAGTTGCCTTTAGTGATTTTGCTTTAAACAAACAGTTGCTCACAGCCGTGGAAGAGATGGGTTACTCCACTCCTACGCCTATACAGGAGCAAGCCATTCCTAAATTGTTATATGGCCACGATGTTTTAGGCATAGCCCAAACAGGTACAGGGAAAACCGCCGCTTACCTGCTTCCTATTCTCATGAAAGTAAAGTATGCTCAGGGTCAAAATATTAGGGCCTTGATTCTGGCACCTACACGTGAGCTGGCCATCCAGATAAATGATGCCATTGCAGACCTCGGTAAATACACCGATTTGAGACATGCTGTTATTTATGGAGGACTAGGGCCAAAAACACAGATTGAAACCATTCAAAAAGGCCTAGATATCTTGGTAGCGACCCCTGGTAGGTTCATGGATTTATATCTCAAAGGGTATATTGTTACCAAAGAGATTAAGTATATGGTCTTAGATGAGGCAGACAAAATGATGGACATGGGTTTCATGCCTCAGATCCGTAAAATATTGGAAGTCATTCCCAGAAAACGAAAAAACCTCCTTTTCTCCGCCACATTTCCTGAGAAAGTAGAACGCTTCTCACACGAATTTCTGGAAGCTCCTGTGCGTGTGGAAGTTACGCCACAGGCTACTACCGCCGTTACGATAGAGCAGAGCATTTATTCCTTGCCCAACTTCCAGAGTAAGCTTAATCTTCTTGGCTACTTCTTTAATAAAAACGAAAACATAAAAAGGGCCTTGGTTTTCTGCCGAACGAAAACCGTTGCCGACTTAGTCTTCAAGTACCTCGACAGAAGGATTGTTGGAAATAACAATGTCCGTGTTATTCATGCCAATAAGGGTCAAAACACTAGAATAAACTCCATGAACGCCTTTAAAGAAGGTAATCTAAGGGTTTTGGTTGCTACTGATGTAGCCTCCAGGGGTATTGATATTCAAGCAGTTAGTCATGTCTTCAATTTTGATGTACCTGTTATTTATGAGGACTACGTACATAGAATTGGCCGTACGGGTAGAGCCAACTTAGAAGGAGTAGCCATCACTTTTATGACACCGAATGAAGCCTATCACATTGAGAAGATTGAGGAGATTATACGCTCAAAAATCAAAACAAAGCAGGTTCCACAAGAAGTTGAAATAACAGAAACACCCTTTGAGGAGGAGCAAGTTATTTTACGTGAAATAGACGAACAAAGAAAAAAAGCCGATCCTACTTTTCAAGGAGCCTTTCATGAGAAAAAGAAGAAAAATATGCCTAGGCCTAACAAAAAGAAGCCTAGAAATAAAGGTAAGAGGCGTTAACAAGTTTGTGATGCTTTCAAATAATACACCTCGCGTTCCGTTATAATAGGGCAAATTTAAGGTGCTCAAAATGATGCTCAGAAGCATAATATTAAGTCTAATAGTTTTAAACTCTTTCCCTATTTTGGGTCAGCAAGTTATTCTTAAATCCGAATCTAAGAATAGCTCTGGCTCGGATGTGAATGTTAATTCAACTGCAGATTCCAATCAGAAAGAACACTTAAAACCATTTGAACCCAAACAATTCGAAAGCCTTAATAAAAGTATTATAGAGCGAGATCATGAGGTAGTCATGGTGGGAAAAGTAGCTCCAGAGGGTCTTAATATCTACGAAATCGCCCTGTTTGGTCATTATCAAAAGACCATGGCTCAGCTAGAAGAAGACCGTCTCTTTCTAGAAGATGCAGATCGTAACTTTGAAAACAGAGAAAAAGCTAGTTATTTCTTTTCTGACATGGGTTGGCAATACCTCAGTGAGGGCAGTAAAGAAATGGCCACTTTCCGCTATAATTTAGCTCACTTGCTTAATCCACATAACGTAGATGTCTTTTGGGGCTTAGGTGTCATTGCGTATCAGAAAGAAGAATTTGAAGAGGCCATTAAACTCATGTCTATGGGACTAGAAGCGGGCGGGACTACAAATGTGACCCTGTTGGTAGACTTAGCCACGGTTCACATTAAATGCTTTTCTGATAATCATCACAATGCTGATTTACCAAAGGCTTACGATTTGCTTCAAATGGCTATTAAACTCAAACCAGACTTTAGCAATGCCTATTTTCAGCTTTCTTTGGCCAATTTGGTCAATGGCAAACTAAATGAAGCCTGGTTAAACTTTCACAAAGGTTATGAAACAAATCCGCTCAACGCCGACCTAGACCTGCTTAGTAATCTGTTAGAAGCAAAACCCGACCCTATGGGTATTTTTAAGTAGGCAATAAAAAGATGTGATTTCCCTAATCGTCCTTATAATAGGCTAGAAGTCTTATATATTCAAATTTGTGTATAAATGCCTCTAAGTAATTTTATTTTTGCTTAAGATTGTACTAGATCTGTTTAAATAAAAAGAAGTACCACTTCTCCCAAAGTGATACTTCTAGAAGACTCTAAGTACACGTTGCAACAGTAAAAGCTAAAGTTGCAAGTGCAATAAGAACCTGAAGCGTTTGACCGTACTGGTCAATAAATCTCTTCATGTTTTTATTAATTTTAGATAATAAACACAATCAACCCCTCCCCTCGAAGTTTGGGGTTTTTTGTTAGACCATTCGAACTTCTGCAAATTTGAGAGATATTTAAGCCAATAAAAAATGCTCCTTTTTTTGATATTTCTAGGGTAGTAAAATCCGACAAGGCATTTCTTTTGTATGTCTTTATTATCAGTCTTTAAATGATTTATTAAAATAAGAAAAGGTAACTATTCAGGTCAATAATTCAAGTTTGTAGTTTCTTTATTCACATGTTGAATTGACTTTTTTCAGTTGGCCTTAAATCACGCAGTTTATGCACAAATGATGATAAGTAAGTCTTTGATGTTA
>JBLHOT010000149.1:0-5525 GCA_047623945.1 Arcticibacterium sp.
TTTCAGTCGATTAAATTAAAAGGAGGAGCTTTTGAGCCTCGTCATGAAGTAGATGCTATTCTTGCTTTGTATGCGGAATTTGGGCCAACAATACCATTAAGGTTCGATCCGAATGCAATTTGGGGCCTAGAAACAGGAATAAAATATGGGCTAGAGATGGAGGGTGTTTTGGAATACTTAGAAGACCCCGTTCGGGGACAGGACAATATGGCCATTTTAAGAAAAAAATTAAAGACTCCTTTGGCTACAAATATGTGTACTACCTCCTTTGAAGACATTCCAAACAGTATTAAAATTGGCTCAGAAGATATCATTTTGAGTGACCATCATTTCTGGGGCGGGCTGAGATCATCCATGACACTTTCGGGTATATGTGATACTTTCGGGAGAGATTTATCCATGCACTCTAACAGTCATTTGGGTATTTCCTTGGCCGCCATGGTGCATTTGGGCGGGGCATTGCCACGAATGCCGTATGCTCTAGATACGCACTATCCATGGCAGTCCGACGAAATTATTATTGGTGGCAGAATGAAATTTGAAGAGGGTGCAGTAGCCGTTCCGACAGAACCGGGTCTTGGCGTTGAATTAGACAGAAAGGCCTTGTCTAATTTGCATGAAAACTACCTGAAATGTGGCCTGACCAAACGTGATGACCAAACCGAAATGCAAAGAATACATCCCGACTGGGAGTTTAAGGCGGTCAGATGGTGATCTGTAAACCGAATTGGAATTCACTACGATTTTGTATTATTCAACCTTGGCCCTTTAAATAAAATTTGACCTACAAATATGGTATTATCTTTAACGCAAATTAAAGCTTCACTAGCAGACGGACTTCTATCTTTTCCGGTTACGGATATGGATGAAAAAGGAAATTTTAATGCAAACACCTTTTCAAAAAGAATAGAATGGTTTGTAGAGCATGATGTTTCTTCCATTTTTGTTGCCGGAGGAACGGGGGAGTTTTTCTCCCTCTCTGAGGCAGAGTACCACCAAATTGTTGAGTCTTCTACGG
Organism: Arcticibacterium sp.; assembly: GCA_047623945.1. Lineage (GTDB taxonomy): Bacteria > Bacteroidota > Bacteroidia > Cytophagales > Spirosomataceae > Arcticibacterium. The sequence continues at coordinate 1,019 of JBLHOT010000149.1, forward strand.
AGGTTGTTCAAAACAAAGTACCTGTTATTTCCAGTATAGGCAGAAGTATCCCAGAAGCACTTGCTTTTGCTAAAATTGCTGAAAAAGCTGGAATTGACGCCTTACTTCTAATGCCTCCTTACCTCACGGAATGCCCATCGGATGGTACATATGTCTATGCCAAAACTATTATGGAGAACACCAGTTTGCCAGTCATTTATTACAATAGAGCCAATGGTATTTTGTCTAGTGATTACATTCAAAAACTGGCAGACAATTGCCCCAATTTCATTGGTTTAAAGGATGGTACAGGGAATATGCAAGAATTGAATGAGACGATTAAGTCTGTGGGCAAGCGACTTTCCTATATCGGCGGTGTTCCCACTGCCGAAATAATTGCTGAAGCTTATTTGTCTATTGGAGTGAACACCTATTCATCAGCGGTTTTCAATTTTGTACCTGAGCTTGCCAATTTATTCTATAAAAGCCTCAGAGCAGGGGATAAGGAAATTGTCAATCAACTTTTGAAAACTTTTTATATCCCATTTGTTAGATTGAGAGGAAGAAAAAAAGGCTATGCTGTTAGTTTGATAAAAGCGGGAGCCCGACTAATTGGTAAGAGTGCCGGTGATGTTCGAGCTCCTCTGATTATGCCAAATAGTTCTGAAATTATAGAATTGGATCAAATGATTTCGGCAGGGAATCGCTTGTTAAATCAATGAGAACTATGACCCATTAAGGTTGAAGTAAAAAAAAGAAAGAATTCCTTTTTGATTGAACCGACTTCCTCCCTTTCATTCTCAGCAACGTAATGAAAGATAATCGTTGGCCTGAGATGGTAAGTTTTCATAATTTCTTAGTAATGTTATTCAAAGGTTATTACATTTAATTCACCTATAGAAACACTAATTATGAAACCAATTGTTCAAATTTCCTTGGATCTTACCAATATTGACGAAGCATTAGCAACAGCTGAAATGGCAATGCGAGCGGGCGTAGATTGGTTGGAAGCTGGCACTCCGCTTATTTTGGCTGAAGGCTTGCATGGCGTAAGAAAACTACGTGAAGCTTTTCCGAATATCCCTATTGTTGCAGATTTAAAAACCATGGATGGCGGCTATTTAGAAGCCGAAATGATGGCCAAAGCCGGAGCAACGCATGTAGTGGTAATGGCTAGAGCTCACATAGAAACCATTAAAGTGGTAGTGCAAGCTGGTAAAGATTACGGCATAAAAGTAATGGGCGACAATCTAGGCTGTCCAGATATGGTAGCCGGAGCCAAATTGTTAGAAGATTTAGGGTGTGACTTTGTGATACACCATATCGGCTATGACGAAAGACGTGGTATTGCAGCGGCCGGTAAAAGAATGCCGAGCCCTTTGGATCAGTTAAAAGAAGTAGTAAATGCCGTAAATGTGCCGGTTCAGGCAGTTGGAGGCTTAACGTTAGAACAAGCCATATTGTGCCCCTCCTACGGAGCACCACTGGTAGTATTAGGTGCACCTTTAACCATTGATGCCGATTCGTTTAAAACGGCCGATGGCGACTTAGAAAGTTCACTAAGACTTATTTGTGAAAAAATACACGCCTATGGCGATGTTTAAATATTAGAGACAAGTATATGAAATCAATAGCAGTTGTTAATTATTCTTCCGAAAAAGGAAGTGTTGAATTAAGAGAAGTAGAAAAGCCAATTATTGGCGAAGATGATGTGTTACTGGAAGTGGCCAATGTAGGTGTTTGTGGTAGCGACCTACATCAATGGACGTCAAGCCATAGCTGGCATGTAAACTACCCTGTGGTGCTTGGTCATGAGTTTGGAGGGCATATCGTAGAAATAGGAAAACGAGTTTCTGGATGGAAAGAAGGAGATAGAGTGGTAAGTGAAACTGCGGCTATTATTAATGCGGCTAGCCCACTTTCTAGACAAGGTTTATACAATTTAGACCCCGATAGAAAGGGATTTGGATATGGCGTAAACGGGGCGATGACCAAATTTGTAAAAGTTCCAGCCCGCTGTCTTCATATAGTGCCCGATTCGTTGCCTTTTGAGCAAGCCTGTTTAACGGAACCATGTTCGGTGGCTTATAATGCCGTTATCATGAATTCAAACATCCGTCCTGGCGACCGTGTGGTGGTCATAAGCCCGGGGACTATTGGCATGTTATGTGCCTTAATGGCTCAATTATGTGGTGCAGAAGTAGCCGTAATTGGATTGCCAACAGATGGCAAAAGACTAGAAATAGCCAAGCAATATGGCTTTGAAACCATTATAGGTGATGCATTGCCTTGGGCAAAACAACGAGATGGATTAGGGGCAGATTGCGTCATTGATGCCGCAGGAGTTTCTATGACCTTAAAAATTGCCCTAGATTTAGTTAGACCAAATGGTCAAATCACAAAAGTAGGTTGGGGTCCTACTCCTTTTAATTTCTCATTGGACCAGCTTGTTCAAAAAAACGTAAGATTGCAAGGAAGTTTCAGCCATAATTGGCCTGTTTGGGAAAAAGTTTTAGCCCTTATGACTAGCGGTAAACTGGATGTAAAACCAATAATTGGTGGCGTTTGGAGCACTTCTCAATGGCACGAAGCCTTTGAGCAAATGCATAACGGCTCCATCATCAAAAGCGTTTTAAAGCCAGATTGAAAATGCAATTAGCTAATAAAATTATTCTTATTACTGGTGGGTATACGGGCATTGGTAAAGCCATTGCCATTAAAGCCGTTAAGGAAGGGGCTAAGGTTTTGGTCAATGGCTTAGATGAACAAATAGGTCAATCTTTGGTAAATGAATTAGGAGCTGAAAATTCAGCTTGTTTTACCATTGATATTACAAAAAAAGAGGCTCCAAAGCTATTAGTAGAAAAGGCAATTTCCCAATTTGGAAAGCTTGATGTAGTGGTTAACAATGCGGCCCAAATTGTTTCTTCTACTATTCAAAATACCGATTCTGAGTTTCTGGTAGATATTTTCAAAACGAATACGGCTGCTCCTTTGGCCATAATCAGAGAAGCCTTACCGCATTTAGAGAAGAATAAAGGTTGTGTTTTAAACATTGGATCTATCAATGCTTGGGGAGGAGAGCCACATTTATTGGCTTACAGCATTTCAAAAGGGGCTCTTATGACCATGACTCGAAATTTGGGTGACAGCCTTTTTAGGGAGAACGGTGTACGAGTAAATCAGATAAATCCGGGTTGGGTTTTAACTGATAATGAACGAGATAAGAAAAAGAAAGAAGGCATGAGAGATGATTGGTATAAGGACATTCCATCTATTTTTGCTCCGGCCAAACGCCTCTTTTCACCTGAGGAGATTGCTACAGCAGCCACATTCTTACTTTCTGATAATTGTGGGCCTGTAAGTGCCCAAGTTCTAGATTTAGAACAATTTCCTTTAATAGGCCGAAATCTTCCTAAAAGTTGGGAAGGTTCACATAATTAAAACAATATTTTAATGCCCAAACTAGCTGTATTTCCAAAAGCCTATATGCAAGAACTCTGTAAAGTGGGCACCATGACCGTTTCGGAGTGGATAGAACTGGCGGTAAAACTGGAAATAGATGGAATAGAATGGTATGCAGGATTTCTGGAAATGGCTGACCAACACAATTGGCCCAAATTCAGAAAGCAGGTAGAAAGCCATGGAAAAGTGATACCGATGCTATGTTGTTCTCCAGATTTTACGCATCCCGATAAAGCTTTTCGCCAAAAGGAAATTGAGAAACAAAAACAGTGGATAGAGATGACCCATATTTTGGGTGCTCAATATTGTAGAGTTCTATCAGGTCAAAAAAGGCCAGAACTTACCATAGAAGAAGGAATCACTTATGCTGTCGAATGCATTGAAGCATGTTTGCCATTGGCCGAAAAACATGGTATTACGCTCATAATAGAAAACCATTACAAAGATGATTTTTGGGAATACCCGGAATTTGCTCAGCAAATGGATGTTTTTTGTGCTTTAGTGGATAGAATTCATCATCCTAATTTTGGGGTAAATTATGACCCTAGCAATACTTTTTTAGCAGGCGAAGAACCCTTAGACTTGCTTTATAGAGTTTCTGACAGAGTAGTAACCATGCACGCGAGTGACAGGTATTTAATAGAAGGAACAATTGAAGATTTACGAAAAGAAGAAGGTGGGGCAATAGGCTACGCCAAAAGACTAAGACATGGTGAAATAGGTAAAGGCTTAAATGACTACGATGCCATTTTCACAGAACTCAAGAGAGTAGGCTTTGATGGCTGGATAAGTATAGAGGATGGCGTAGATGGCATAGACCAACTAGCACGTAGTGTTAGCTACTTAAGAAAGAAAATTAAGAAATACTGGCCTGATTTTAAATAATGTACGACCTGTTTTTTTTCTGTAACACTAATTTACTGTTACAAAACCACTTAAAATTGGTTACGTTAGTGCGTCCTTAAAAAGACGCTGCTAGATTGTTGAGCTTTTTATGTGGCTTCCTATTCTGAGGATGATATTGTGGTCATTACTTTAGGATACATTACTTTCCTATACAAAA
>JBLHOT010000150.1:0-5500 GCA_047623945.1 Arcticibacterium sp.
GAAGAGCATGAAAAGATAATTAGGAATAGGAAGAAAGATGCCGCTTTCATAACGTTTTTAATAAGTCGTTTTGAGTGGCTGAATAATGTTCTAAATTCTGTTGAAGTTTTCTATAGACTTGAATAGCTCTTTTACCATCCTCGGTAACCTGCGTTCCCCCGCCGCTTTTACCTCCAGTCTGCTGAATTAGGAGTGGTTTACGAGATTGTTCGTTCATAGATTGGCACAGTCCCCAAGCCTTCCGGTAGGCCATTTTCATGGCAGAAGCAGCTTTACTAATAGAGCCGAGCTTTTGTATGAGCTCCAGAAGCTCTATCCTTCCTTCACCCAAGAATTTACCTTGTTCCGTTTCTACCCAAAATCTATTTTTCAGAAATAGCTCCATACTTTTCGTTATTCACAAGCAAACATAACGAAAAATAAAGGAAACCAGATTTTTAGATTTTTATTGTTTTATGCGGTTAAACAGACTTTCGAAGGTAGTTTTCTATTGTTGAACTAGAATCTATTAATTAAGATTTTACTTGGCCTGAGCCTCTAAAGCTTCTATTTCTTTGAGAACCGAATCTGCCTCGCTCACTTTGGCGTCGCTTTCGCTTCGGTTAGTGGTAGATAATTGATGGGCCTCGGCAAGAAGTTTTTTATACTTCTCATTGAGTTTTTCTAATGCCGATTTCTTTTTGAATAATCCGAACATGATGCTGTTATTTAAGATACACAGATTAGGGGAATCAATTTATCTACAAAACTTTTATCATGATAGAATGGTTCGGAGCGGGGGTTTAAATTTCCACCTCCCAAGTGCCAAATGGTGAAAAAAGTAAATCGGTTAAAGAATCTACATCATATAGATATTGATAAGAGCGGGTGTTCTTTTGTGTAAACGGTTTGACTAGATTCAGCATATTGATATAGCCATCCAAGGTCAGATCGCAGTAGAAAGTTTCTTGATTATTAGTTCTAATGCCTTCATCTTCATAAGATAAACGAAAAATCAAATTACAGTTTTTAGCCTGAATAAATGGCACTGTAGCGAGGTCAAGTACTTGTAAATCATCTACCAAGGTCTTTTTTAAAATCTTCCAGAATTTGGCGGCTTCTTCTTTTTCGAAGTCATAAAGTCTAACAAGGTTGTCTCCGAAATTGTTTATAAGTGGCAGGTAGTCTAATGTCATGAAGGGGTGCTAATTTTTTACAAAATTACGCCATAAGAGCTAAATGTCGAACGAAATCATCATTAGTATCAGTATGTTCTACCTTTCCAGTTTGTTTTGCTCGGTAGGGCATAGTTTAATAACTGCAAAAACCATGAAACAGGCATATAAATGACAAATACAGGAACCCATTTAAGGTAGCCGCGGAGATTAAGTTTATGTTCAATATATAAGAATTGACAAAAAATAAATATTAATAAATACGCAATTACTCCCCAAACTACTGTGACATTCCAAAAAGATAACAAGCATAAAATAGGAAATATTAGGGTCTGAATCATAGCTGGTAAAAGGAGTTTTGTTTTGCTTTCAAAAGCACCTTGCATCCACCTTTTTCTTTGTTCAAAATAGTGCTCAGGAGGTCTAGTGTACGCTAAAATGTCTTTATTGAAAACGTGCTTAAAACCGTATCCTTTATCAATTACAGCTTTATATAGGGCGTAATCTTCTACAATAGAAAATCCAATTTCTTGATATCCACCTGTAGCCTCAAAGGCCTCTTTCCTTACCGCCATATTATTTCCCATACCTGTGCTAGGAAATTTAAGAAGTGAAATCAAATGCATGAAATGAAGTGCGGAAAGCCACTCCATGCCTTGAAGGGCTGGCCATAGAGCATTTGATTTCATGGTACTTAATCCTACTACAACTCCATCATTTGGCTCAAAAGCACCCAGCATGCCGTTTATCCAGTTTGGCGGCAAAACCACATCGGCATCTGTGAAAAAGTAATAATCCCCAGTAGCCAACCTCGAAAGACTATCCAGAACTCTAGTTTTTCCTTTGAGCTTTTCCTTAGGCTCTTTTTCTTGAAGGTGAACCACTTTGGCGTGACTCCATTTATGGGTAAAGTCATTTAATGAATTTTCAGTGTCGTCTGTAGAAGCATCATTTCCAAAAATGATTTCTAACTTTTCAATCGGATATTTTAAATGAACCAAAGAGTCCAATAAAGCAGGCAAGTTTTTCTCTTCATTTCTGGCGGCAATCAAAATGCTAATCTTGGGCTGTGACATGTGGCAAAATTACTTAAGTAAGCATTAAGGAGTACTTTATAGTATTCGATTCTTACGAATATCTAGAAATCAAGGTTATCTTTAAGGACGATACACCCTATATGCTAAAAAAATATTTTTAATGAAGTTACTTGAAGCTTTAAAGATAGCTATTTGTCTAGTTTTTACTCTCGCCTTCCTTCAAAATTGTACCACAAGTCAAAGTCAAAAAGAGGAGCCTTCAAAGCTTCGACTTGTCCAAAATGACAAGGATGGGACTATCTCTGTATTTAGAGAAAAAGGGAAAGAAGCTCTTGTTACTCAAAATGCCAAACCAGATTTTAGGCCTTTTCTTCATCCTATCATGTCGCCTGATGGTAAAAATGCTCTGACAGAATATAGTCCAGGTCATCATAAACATCAAACGGGTTTGTATTGGGGTTTTACACGCGTTAATGGCTCAGGTGCTCCTATGGATACCGTTAAGAAGTATTTCTACCAAAAAGATGACTTACCGGAAATGCAAGAAAAGATTGGTCGCGACTTCTTTCATCATCCAGAAGGAGATCACTGGCGTTGTGTATCCATGTCTGTTTTAAAAGAAAAAGGCCAAGAAGTCTCTTGGCAGACAGTTTACGATATGCTTAATAAAGAAGGGGAGCCTATGATGCGGGAAACCCAAATTTGGAGGATGAAAGAGAAGAATGACCAATTCTTGTTGAGTTTGGAATGGCAAGGGAAAGCAATAAGGGATATCACGATTGGAGAATTTGACTATGGGGGACTATTTTTAAGAATGCCATGGAAGGAAGGCATGGTTGGACAAGCGGTCAACGCAGCCAGACAAAAAAATGAAAAGGCTGACGGTCAAAGGGCCATGTGGATGGACGTGGGAATGCAACTAGAAGGAAGAGAAGATATGGCACATATTACCATTTTTGACCATCCTGAAAACACGGGATACCCACAAAGGTGGAGAGTTGATAGTCAATTAGGTGTAGGGCCAATAAGAGCAAAAACGGGAGATTGGCATATAAAGGCAGGTGAAACTGAAATTATCAGACACCAAGTGGCCGCTTTCACGGGTGATCTTAGTGATATTGCTCTTACGGAGATGTATAATGCCTATGTAGGGACAAATTCTATGTACAGTATCGCTTCCCTTTGGGGTATCGCTCAGGAAGAAGCTAAAAATGCGAAGTTTTTAAGCCCTCAAGAAGCCGTAGATGAAATGACCATGCTAGAAGGCTTTGAGGCCAATGCATGGGCCGGTGAGCCTATGGTAACGCAGCCCATAGCTTTTTGCTGGGATGATAAAGGCAGGCTCTGGGTAGCAGAAAATCGTGATTATGAGTCCCGAGGTAGTGGTTTCTCAAATTCTGGAGATAGTCGGATTGTTATTTTAGAAGACACAGATCATGATGGACAGGCCGATAGCCGAAAAGTGTTTCTAGAGAATATACCTTTTCCCTCTGCTATCGCTGTAGGTTTTGATGGATTATATCTAGGAGCTCCGCCAAACTTCCTTTTTGTGCCAGATTCTAATCATGATGATAAAGCTGATATAGAGGATATTGAAGTTTTATTAACTGGTTGGGGTATAAGAGACAGGCATGAAACCATCAACAGTTTACATTGGGGTCCAGATGGTTGGCTTTATGGATTAGAGGGTTTTGCTACGCCATCAAAAATCAGAAAACCCAAAGGGAAAGGTAAAATATATAGACATCGAGAAGCATTTCCAGAAGATTTACTAGAGGCAGACGGTGTAGATATCAATGGAGGCGTTTGGCGTTTTCATCCTACCAAAAAACGTTTTGAAGTGGTGGCTCATGGTTTCTCAAATCCATGGGGAATTGATTACAATAAAAAAGGTCAGCTCTTTATTTCTGCCTGCGTGATACCGCATATGTTTCATGTAATTCCTGGAGGCATATATCATAGACAAGGAGGACAACACTTTAATCCTTATGTCTACAGTGATATACGAACTATTGTAGACCATAGGCATCGTTCTGCTCATGGAGGAGCTCGTATTTATCAGTCCGACGCCTTTCCTGCGGAGCATCAAGACCGTTTGTTTATGGCCAATATTCATGAACATGCCGTTCTTTCAGATATTTTGGAGCGTAAAGGATCAGGTTTTGTGGCACATCATGGGGATGATTTCTTATATGCGAATAATGCTCAGTGGATAGGCTTTAGTATGGAAATAGGGCCATCAGGCGATCTATATGTTTTGGATTGGCATGATGCAGACATTTGTGGTAAAGAAGTGTTGAATAAAGAAACGGGCCGTATTTTTAGAATAAGCCCTACAAATTCATTAGCTGAAAACTGGGAAGGTAGATATAAGGACTTGAATGAATTATCAGACGATGATTTGGCCGGTTTGCAAAGCAGCAAGAGTGATTGGCACGCCAGAAGAGCTAGAGTTGTTCTTCAAAGTAGAGCTACTAAAAGACCTATTTCAGCCTCTGCTGTCAAACATTTAACCACGATGTACAAAGACCAGAGCAGTCCTGATTACAGATTAAGAGCTATGTGGAGTTTGCATATCACAGAAAATTTATCTGAACAAGAATTGATACATGCTCTTTCTGATAAAGATGAGTATGTAAGAGCTTGGGCTATACAGATGCTTTGTGAAGATATGGATGCTTCCAAAGTTGCTTTGACTAAAATGAAATCTATGAGCCAAGAAGATAACTCGGCCGTGGTTAGATTATATTTAGCAGCAGCTCTCCAAAGAGTTTCTTTGGATTCAAAATGGGAGCTTACAAGCGGCTTAATTGCTCAGAATAGTGATGTGGATGACCACAATATTCCAAAGATGATTTGGTTTGCGATGGAAGATTTAGTGGAGCAGAATCCTGAAAAAGGGATAGCTACAGCCTCGGCTTCAAAAATCCCAATAATTGCAGAATTTGCAGCTAGAAGACTAGTCGATGCTGATGAATTAGAACTTTTGGTGGAGAGTTTGGGTCAAAAACCTTTACAGGCTAAAGCTATGCTTTCTGGTATGATTGCTGGTTTAGAGGGGCGTTCAGATTTGAAGGCCCCGGCGAATTGGAAGGCGGTTTATGATAAACTTAAATCAAATCGAGAGCTTTCTGAGTCTGCATTGGAGGTAGCTCAGTTATTTGGCGATACCGAAGCTGCTCAGCAGTATTTGAGAACGTTGAAAAATCCTTCGGCAAACATTGAGACACGTAAAGAGGCTTTAAAAAGTTTAGCTTCTCGTCAAAGAAAAGAGTTAATTCCTATTCTGCCTACATTGATGAAGGAGAC
>JBLHOT010000151.1:0-5458 GCA_047623945.1 Arcticibacterium sp.
AGCAGTAGTTATTGACTCAGAAAAAAATAGATGCTTACAATACTTTTCTGGAGATTTAAATATTTCCAAGGTCCAATTCTGAGGAGTCAATTTTCTCAACACGTTTACCCATCTTTTTCTGGATGATATAAAAGTGATGTTCTTCCTCTTCTGTCACCAAAGAAATGGCTTCGCCAGAAGCACCAGCACGGCCAGTTCTTCCTATTCTATGGATGTAATCTTTAGGAGAACGTGGTAATTCGTAATTTATGACCGTTGGCAAAAAATGAATGTCAATTCCTCTAGAAGCTAAATCTGTAGCTACTAAAACAGTGATTTCGCCTAGTTTAAAATCCATCATGGCTCTATTCCTAGCACCTTGGGTTTTCTTACTATGAATGGCACTCGCTTTTATACCGTTTTTATTGAGCTTGCTAACCACATTATCCGCCGTTCTAATGGACGAGGTAAACACTAAAACTTTAGACATCTCTTTGCTTTCGATGAGGTGGCGTAACAATGGCCCTTTTCTCTCCTGACTAACCATATAAGCTGTTTGCCGAATAAGTCCCAATTCATCTTCCTCCTCGTCTTCAATTTCAATAGTCACCGGTTCATGAAGTAAGCCTTTTTTCAAACCCGATACCTTCCCATCAAGTGTAGCAGAGAACAATAAGTTTTGTCTCTTCTTAGGAAGTAATTTCAGAATAGATTCAAGCTCTTCTTGAAAACCTAAATCCAACATTTTGTCTGCCTCATCCAGTACTAGTATTTCTATCTTACCTAGATTAATAGATTGCGTAGAAACTAAATCTAATAACCTACCTGGTGTGGCTACTAATATTTCGGTATCCTTAAGAAGCACCATTTGTTGATTCAGTTTTACACCGCCATACACAGCCAAGTTCTTAACCTGAATGGGAAGCTCTTCAGAAAAACTGGAAATCACCCCAGATATCTGCATGGCCAACTCTCGTGTAGGAACTAACATCAAAACCTTCAAATGAAGCTTTCGAGATAACTTCTTCTTCTGAAATTGCTCTAAAATGGGCAATACAAAACTTGCCGTTTTACCCGAACCTGTTTTCGCAATCCCTTGAACATCTTTCCCTTCCAAAATGGCAGGAATCGCTTGTTCTTGGATAGGATAAATCGAAGTATATTCTTGTTTTGAAATAGCCTCTAAAAGTGCTTTTGAGAGACCAAGTTTACTAAATGCCATTGTTTCCTAAAAATTTACCCAAAGATAGAAGGAATTGACGTAACGAAATCCTCTAAAGGACAAGGCATTTGCTAAATTCAAAAATAATCATCTCACTTGAGCCTTCTGTTTTTAAAATATGAGCTTAAACCAATATTTATCCTCATATTTAAAAGCATTTTATTGTATAATAAAACATCATGTTTCTATCCCTCCAAAAGGACTGGGCGTATCAAAAAAAGCTAACATTGAGTTATTTACCTATTAATTAATTTAGACATGTTTCATAAGAAAAAAGAAGTCATAGAAGTGGATTATGCCTTAATAGGTGGTGGTATCATGAGTGCCACTATGGCTAGTTTATTGAACGAATTAGAGCCTACCAAGAAGATTATACTCTTGGAACGAATGGATGCCGTAGCTGTAGAAAGTTCTGCGGCATGGAACAACGCTGGTACAGGCCATGCCGCCTTGTGCGAACTAAATTATACACCATACTCAGATGATGGCAGTATTGATATATCCAAGGCTTTGTCTATCAATGCACAGTTTGAAGAATCAAAACAATTTTGGTCTTACCTCATTAACCAAAAGCACATAGAAAAGCCAGAAAGTTTCTTGAACCCTATTCCTCACATGAGTTTTGTTCATGGTATGGATGACGTCACTTTTCTAAGAAAAAGACATAAAACCATGCAAGCTCACCCCTTCTTTGCCGACATGAAATTCTCGACTGATAAGAATGAGGTAGCCGCTTGGATACCCCTTTTCATGGAAAATCGCAAGGTTAATCAGCCCTTTGCAGCTACTAGGATAGAACGAGGCTGTGATGTGGATTTTGGTGCTCTTACGAGCAATATGATAAACTTTGTGAAGGATAAACCTCAAGTGACTTTACAATTGGGCGTAGAAGTACAAGACATCAAACGAAATAGAGATAAAAAGGCCAAAGACTGGTTTGTAGAAGTAAAAGATTTACACTCCAAAAAGGAGTATTTCATTCAGGCCAACTTTGTGTTTATTGGGGCCGGTGGTGGAAGTTTAGACCTCCTAGACAAATCCGATATAGAAGAGGGCGAAGGCTATGGAGGCTTTCCAGTGGGTGGCCAATGGCTAGTTTGTAAAAACGAAGAAGTTACAGAAAGGCACTACGCTAAAGTCTATGGCAAGGCCCAATTAGGAGCACCACCAATGAGTATGCCACATTTAGATACCAGAAGAATTAATGGCGTTCGCTCGTTATTCTTCGGTCCTTTTGCTGGCTTTTCTACCAAGTTCCTTAAAAACGGTTCTTATTTAGACCTTATCAAGTCCATTGAACTAGATAATATTCTGCCCATGCTGGCAGTGGGTTTTCAGAATGTGGAACTTACCAAATACTTGATAGACCAAGTGAGGCTTTCTTTTGACGACAGAATGAATGCTCTAAGGGAATATTACCCTGCCGCTAAAAATGAAGATTGGGAATTGAAAACAGCTGGTCAGCGAGTACAAGTCATTAAAGAAGATGATGAGCAAGTAGGAATTTTAGGCTTTGGAACAGAAGTAGTTCATGCTCAAGATGGCACCCTAGCAGCACTTCTAGGAGCTTCACCTGGAGCTTCTACAGCTACAAGTATTATGCTGGATGTTCTTGAGAAATGTTTCCCGGAATACGCTAGCCCTAAATGGCAGAAAAAAATCAAAGAAATGGTCCCCTATAGATATAAAGACCTCGTTAATAAACCCATGGATATCATTAAGGCCAGAAAAATAAGTCAGTTACTTTTTGACTAAAGCAGAAATACATGGTAAGTCGGGTTTTTATAATTGATTATATTTGAATAGCCAATTAAAATATCTCGCCATGAAACAAACCATAATTCTTACCCTACTGCTGTTAATAACAAATTCGTGTAACATACTCTCAGATGACCTTTTTGGTCCGAAAGAGGGCCAAGTAGAGTTATATGAAACAGACTCAGAAGATTTTCCTCTTTTGGTGGTGGATGAGGACGGAACACAGTTTGTCTTTAGTCAAGATTTAAAAAGCCTGTACCTAGAATTTGCCAATGCTGACCAGTGGATGATGCGGCTGGGATCAGATGGCCTTCCGAGCGATTTACTAATCAAACATAACTCTGACGAATATTTGGTACAGTTTGGGCCATTTAATGGAGATCTAAGCAGTATTGTTATTGTAGACCAAAACTCGGGCAAAAAATCTTTCGTGCATGATATTGAATTTCAGGGTGTTTCCGATGCGGCCTCCTCTTTTATAAATCAAGGTCTTTCTCAAAAGAACTTTAGACCAGGAGCTACTCACATTGATTTCTCCGCTTGGTATGAAGCTAATAAAGGAACTATCCACAAATATGGAGGAGCAGTAATTACCGGAGTTTCTTTAGGTTTATGCGGCTTAAGTATTGAGGCTGCCGTGATATCTGGTGGCTTCTTAACAGCGATAGCTATAGCGAATTGTGGTTCATTTGCAGCAGGTTTCGCCAGTAGCCAAATTAAAAATGATGGTGCGGCCGTTGTGGTTAAATCTGGGACTCTTCCTGGAAAATTTGCGGAAGCCGCTTTAAAATGTGCAAGCTTAGACAAGTCAAAATGTATTGCAGGAGCAGCAGGTGCCGCTATAGCCGTTGGGAGTTTTTTATTTACAGCTAAAAATCGAAATGTTAACATTGAGGCAGCCAGAACTTTAGCTGCTTTTATTGCTACTGGAGGACTTGCAGGTACTTGGGAAATAGAAAGCGTCATGGATGGTATAAATACTAAACAGTCTTATTTTTTTGGTTTAGATGGAGGCCTATTCACACTGGAAACATTACAACAAACGAATTCTACAGAATTAAGGACGGCAACTAGAATTGAATTTAACTACACTTTGCTGGTCAATGAGCAGCTCAATCTCAGTTATAGAACTATACAACAAACATACAGATTTGCCAATAGCGAAGATGGATCCACGACACAAGAGCAAATAGGTCCCCTTTCTTGGGATTCATATATAAACAAGTATGGGCAAAATGTATCAGGCCTACCCGTAGCGAATGGTGGCACTTTCGGATATGAACTGTCAGAAGACAAAACAGAGCTGACCTTTAATGCTGGTCAAAATAGTTTGACTATGAAAAGGAAAGAAGAAACAGATTTGGTTATTGGAAACGCTGAAATTTAAGTTCTCCCGCCAAAAGACGGAATACTTAACAATCTGTCGAACTATAAGTGAGTCGCTTATTGTTCCCTTGTTATTGCCAAAACCTGTCTTATGGATTTTAAACTAACATCTGATTTTCAACCTACCGGTGACCAACCTCAAGCCATTATAAAATTAGTGGAGGGCTTAAATCAGGGTGAGCAAGATCAAGTACTTTTGGGTGTGACCGGCTCTGGGAAAACGTTTACCATTGCCAATGTCATAAAAGAGGTAAACAGGCCTACATTAATTCTGAGCCATAATAAGACACTAGCTGCACAGCTTTACGGAGAGTTTTTGCAGTTTTTTCCGGAAAACAAGGTCGAGTATTTTGTATCCTACTATGATTATTATCAACCCGAAGCCTTCATCGCTACCACTGGAACTTACATAGAAAAAGACCTTCAGATAAATCAAGAAATTGAAAAATTAAGGCTAAAAACAGTTTCATCGCTAATGTCTGGCAGGAAAGACGTGATAGTTGTAGCTTCTGTTTCTTGTATCTATGGTGCTGGAAACCCAAAAGAGTACGAAAAAAGTGTTGTGAAAATCCAAAAAGGTCAAGAGCTTAGCAGGAATCAGCTCCTACACAGCTTTGTAGAAATACTTTATTCCAGAACGGAGGTGGAGTTTTCCAGAGGAACATTCCGTGTAAAGGGAGACACTGTGGATATTTTTCCTGGCTATTCAGATTATGCCTATAGAATTCTTTATTGGGGTGATGAAATTGAGCAAATTCAAATGATTGACCCCGCCACAGGGAAAAGGTTAGAAGATTTATCCGATTTAGTTGTTTATCCGGCCAATCTTTTTGTCACAGGGAAAGATGTGATGAAGGATTCTATCATATCTATTCAAGACGATCTGGTAAAACAAATCAGCTATTTTGAAGACGAAGGCAGAACCGTAGAGGCGGAAAGAATACAGGAGCGAACAGAGTTCGACCTCGAAATGATGCGAGAACTAGGTTATTGCAGTGGTATTGAAAACTACTCAAGGTACTTTGACAAACGAGAGCCAGGTCAGCGTCCTTTTTGTTTGTTTGATTACTTCCCGGAAAACTATCTTTTGGTAGTAGATGAGAGTCATGCAAC
>JBLHOT010000152.1:0-5423 GCA_047623945.1 Arcticibacterium sp.
GTCAATGAAAGATGCTGTTCTTAAATCGGTCTATATTTCAATTGATAATCAAACTAGATCACAGAGTAAATTGGCAGATCTGGTTATTATTCCAGAAGGCATTATGAAATTTGATGGTTTCAAATTAGAGCATGGGGAAAAGCTTTTTGAAACAGGGTACAATACTGCTATTAAAGTTCTTAAAGAATTCAAATTTTAGAATATGCTCGGCTAAATTCAAATTAATCTGCCATTGTCGACGTATTGGCATTAAAATGGATAATTTTGAATCCAAATGAGCGTTTTTAACAAAATCTTATATACACTTTTGAGAAAACTGTCTTTTTTAGTTTTGCTATGTTTAGTAGCCACATCATGCTCCCAATTTAGCAAGTCACCTACCAGTAAGGCTTGGCATAACATGAATGCAAAGTTTAATGCCTCTATTGATGCCAAAGACTATTATGATTGGGCGATGCATAAGATTGACTCTACGGAGCTGGAGGACTACTCCACCATTTTGCCGGTACTTCATAAAATAGATTCTAATCAAACCGCTATAGCAAGAGAAGAATTAGATGAAGTTATACGTTTGACTTCGCTTATCGCCGAAAGGCATTCAAACTCAAAGTATCTAGACAAATCTTACCTGTTGTTAGGAAAAGCAAGGCTCTTTAAGGGAGACTTTATCAATGCCACCGAGGTTTTTAAATACCTCAATGCTAATAATTCGTCTGAAACAGCAAAACAGCAAGCACTAATTTGGCTGATGAGAGCATACATAGAATCAAATGATTTTAATAGAGCCGAGGAAGTTTCTAAAACAATAGCCCAGGCGGCGTTGAGTAAAACCAGTAAAGCTGAATACTTTGAAATAAAGGCGGCCTTTCATCAGAAGAAAGATGAAAATGCTTTAGCAGCCGTATTTTTAGAAGAAGCCTTAAAGTACATGAAAAAAAGTACGCACAAGGCAAGGGCATACTATGTAGCTGGTCAATTATATTCTTCTCTCCAACGTGGCTCTTTGGCAAGAAATAACTGGAAAAAAGTGGTTAAAAATAAGCCTACTTATGATTTGGAGTTTAATGCTGGTATAGAAATTCTCATGCTCGGTAATTCTATTGGAACCAATGCGACAGCCAATTTTCTTAAGATGCTGGATGACAGAAAAAACATTGATCTGAAAGACAAGATTTACTTCAAAATGGGTGAAGCCAAAGAGAAAAATGGTGATTATAAGAGTGCCATAAAGGCATACACGCAATCTGTGAAGTTAGCATCCAATAAAAATCAATCTGCCAGTGCCTATCTTAAAATAGCAGAAATCTATCATACAAAACTTCAGGACTACGAAATGGCCAGTAGCTATTATGACAGCACACTTTTTGACATGAATACGAGAATGCCTCGGTTCCAAGAAATCACAGACAAGGCTTCTTCTTTGGCTGATTTCGTGAAATATCAAAAAGTGCTCAAAATGGAGGACAGCCTCCAAAACCTGGCTGCTATGAATCCTATAGCTTTGGAGAATAAGGTTGAGCAGATGATAGAAGCAGATCAGGCCAAAGAATTAAAAATTAGAGAAGAGGCTCAAAAGTTGTTAGAAATAGAGAAAAACAGGGCTATCTCTGGTAATTCAGGAGCTGCAAGTTCTGGCGGTTGGCTATTTTATGACAATGTAGCTTTAACAAGATCTAGATCTACATTTATCAGAGTTTGGGGGAATAGGGCTTTGGAGGATAATTGGCGTAGAAGTAGCAAAGAGACAGGAAGTATTGCTTTCAGTATAGAAAAGGGAATTGTGGGAGAAGAGCCTGAAGAAGACGAAGCTGCCCTTAAAATGAAAGAAAGTGCTAAAAGAATGGCCGAGTTAGAGAGTAAAAAGTCTGCTATGCTAAGTCAGGTGCCTAATAGTCCAGCAAAGCTTGCAGTTTCGAGACGTAAACAAGAAGAGGCGTATTATCAATTAGGAAAAATTTACCGACTCCAATTCAATGAAATTGATAACGCTAGAAAGACATTTCAAATTCTCCTAGATAAATTTCCGGAAACGCAGTACAAACAGGAGACCCTGTATTTCATGGCCTTAATGGCTCAGAACCAAGAAAACAATCCCTATAAAGAGGCCTTAATTAAGGAATACCCTTTGTCTTCTTATGCTAGACATCTTAAAAGAGGGAAAGTAGAAATAACGGCAGACACAGAAAGCAACGCCGAGAAAGATTATACCGTCCTATACAATGAATTTAAAGCTGGTAATGTGACATCTGCATTGGAGAAAGCCGAAAAAGGCCTATTTAATTATACTGGAACCAGTCTTGAAGATAAATACGCTATGTTACGCATTATGTTACTTGCTAAAAGCAATAATCAGAATACCTATAGAATTGCCTTGATGGATTTCATGAAGAGTTACCCTACAAGTAATTTGGTACCTAGAGTCTCTGATATGTTGGCAGCTATATCCAAATAAAGAAAATGAGTGAAGAGAAACCGCCTATTTTAGGTTCATGGAATAACTTATACGCCCTTGTCATAGGTGTTTTAATTCTTTTGATAATCCTTTTTAATTTTCTTACACAAACTTTCTCATGACTACATTAGACTGGATTTTTCTAGTAGCCACGCTTTCTTTCATTATTCTGTATGGTATCTTAAAAAACCGAAAAAACGTTAATCTGGATGGTTTTTTCTTAGGGAATAAATCGCTTCCTTGGTATCACGTAGGCCTATCTGTAATGGCTACACAAGCCTCGGCTATTACTTTTTTGTCTGCTCCTGGTCAAGCTTTTACAGACGGTATGGGCTTTATACAGTTCTATTTTGGTCTGCCCCTAGCAATGGTGGTCTTGAGCATCACTTTCATTCCCATATTTCACCGTTTAAAAGTTTATACGGCCTACGAATATCTAGAAGGCCGCTTTGACGGAAGAGTTAGAGTTTTTACTTCCATGCTTTTCCTATTTCAAAGAGGATTGAGTACAGGTATTTCTATTTATGCACCCTCCATTATCCTTTCAACGATATTTGGCTGGGATATTTTTTGGACTAACGCCTTTATGGGAGGAACGGTCCTTACTTATACCCTTATCGGAGGCACTAAAGCTATTTCTCATACGCATATTCAGCAAATGATAATAGTTACTGGTGCCATGATTCTGGCGGGAGTAATGGTTGTACAGCTGCTCCCAGCGGATATTGGCCTTGTAGATGCAGTTAAAGTGGCTGGTAAAGCAGGGAAGATGAACATTATCAACTTAGAATTTAATCCTAAAGAGAAGTATAATGTATGGTCTGGAGTATTGGCTGGTTTCTTTTTACAGCTTTCCTATTTCGGTACAGACCAGTCTCAGGTAGGTAGGTACTTAACAGCCAAAAATATAACTCAGAGTAGATTGGGCTTGCTTTTCAATGGCCTCTTGAAAATTCCTATGCAATTTGGCATTCTATTTATTGGAGTACTTGTATTTGTATTTTATCAATTCAATACCTCTCCCCTTTTCTTTAATCAAGTGGAGACAGACAAGCTATTAAAAACTGAATATGCCAATGAGTATAGGGCTCTTGAATTAGAGCATCAAAATAATGCCATAGCGAAAAAAGCAGAAATGTATCGTTTGCATGAAGCTATTCAAGCTGATGACGAGGCTAAAATAAGTGCTTCTCAGACTGCCATTCAGCTTGGAGAATCTAAGTTTAAAGAACTTAAAAAGAAAGTGACTGACCTTATTGAAAAGACAAACCCAGAAGGTGATTCCAGAGATATTAATTACATTTTTATCCGTTTTATTCTCGACCATTTACCTCATGGCTTTATTGGGCTGTTAATTGCCGTTATTTTTTCTGCATCCATGGGTTCGGTGGCTTCTGCTTATAACTCTTTAGCTGCATGCACAGTGATTGACGTCCTCAAAAAGAACAAATCTTGGAATTTTTCGGAGTCTAAAGAATTAATGATTTCGAAACTTGTTACCGTATTTTGGGCCATTTTCTGTGTTATAGTGGCTTTCTTTGCCAATAAGCTGGGTAGCAGTATGATAGAGCTCGTAAACATCCTGGGTTCTTGGTTTTATGGTATTATTTTAGGGATTTTCTTAGTAGCTTTTTACAGCAAAAGCATTGGTGCCAAAGCTATATTTTACAGTGCCCTAATCTCTCAGGTTCTAATTATTCTAACTTGGAAATTCGATTTAGTCGCCTATCTTTGGTTGAACCCAATAGGTTGCCTTTTGGTTTTTGCTTTTGCTTGGATTTTTCAGCAGTTTATGCCTCAAAGAAGTGAATAAAAAGATATTAATAATTGAAGACGACGAGCGAATAGCCAGAACCATAAGTAAAGGCCTTAAGGAGAAAGACTTTGATACGGAGATTGCTTTCGACGGGAAAATAGGCCTTAAATTGGCTATTTCTGGTGGTTTTGACCTTCTTCTTTTAGATCTTAATCTTCCCGAATTAAATGGTTATCAAGTAGCTGAACAAGTTAGAAATAATGGTTTTAAGACCCCTATTTTAATGTTAACCGCCTTAGGCGAAACGGAGGATAAGTTAGAAGGTTTTGACAAAGGAGCTGATGATTATTTAGTGAAGCCTTTTGATTTTAGGGAACTGCTAGCTAGAATCAATGTACTTCTTAAACGAAGTGCACAAACGAGTGAATCAAGTTCCCGCGAACTTCAAATTGCCAATCTTAGGGTTGATTTTGAAGCTAAGTTGGTTTTCAGAGAAGATACACCTATTCAACTTACTCCTAAAGAGTTTGACCTTCTAGAGTTCTTGATAAAAAATCAAGGCAAGGTAGTTTCAAAGGAAGATATAGCTAATGAAATTTGGCAACAGAATCCTGGAAAAAGTCTTAATGTAATTGAAGTCTATATTAATTTTTTAAGAAAGAAAATTGACAAGGATTTTGAGCCCAAACTTATAAGAACCAAGTCTGGTATGGGTTATGTGCTCCGGGCCGAATAAATCAAGAAGAAATTCTTAAGAATGACCATAAGAACTAAAATTGCGACTCAGTTTTCAATAGTTGTGGCTACCATATTAGCCGTTTTCTCCATTGCTATTTATTTAATTTCTGAAAACTATCGCCAGCAAGAATTTTACAATAGTCTTCGAGATAGAGCACTAACTACGTCTAGGCTTTTAATTAAAGAGCCACAAATTGACAAACAGCTGCTTAAGGTCATAGATAAAAATACTCTTAGCACCCTTTACCCGGCACAGGTTTTGGTTTTCAATGATTCTAACCAAGTAGCCTATTACAACTACGAGGCGGATACTATTTATTATAGTCCCGAGCTCTTAAATAGAATACGTGCTAATAGGTATATTGAAACTACTTTTGGAAATAAACAAGTGGTGGGCACCATGTATAGCGATACCTTGAGTAAAACCTACGCAGTTTTGGCACAAGCCGAAGACGTTTACGGAAAAGAAAAACTTGA
>JBLHOT010000153.1:0-5415 GCA_047623945.1 Arcticibacterium sp.
GCATCCCTCATTTTTTGGATTTGTTCTTCTATCTTATTTCCATCATAAACATACAAGGGTGAGCCATATTCATGGACTAAATCTGATGGTTGACGGTTTTGGATTTTGTTTTCTACGTTTAACAAGGTCTCTCTGTATTAATTTTCGGCAAAGATATAGAAAGCTTCTAAAGTCTACCGAGTATTGTTTTAACTTTGAAGTGGACTTATAAAAATTAAGAATTTGCAAGCCTTGGATATTGTCCTGATTACCAAATTCAAACAAACGAATAAAGAGAAATGATAAAAAAACTATTAGCCCTTTGTCTCCTTTTAGCCTCCTTTCCTTCTTGGGCACAGCTTGTGGCTGGCCCCATGCTTGGCTACTCTGAAATGCGTGAGGTCATGCTTTGGTCTCAAACAGAGAAGGCAGCAGTAGTCAAATACAATTATTGGGTAAAAGGCGGGGATGGTTCTAAGATGAGCACAGCTCCTATCATGACCAGAAAGGATAACTATTTCATAGCCAAAGCCATAGCAGACGAAGTTTTGCCAGGCAATGTGTATGAATATGAGCTCATTTTAAATGGTGTAAAACAATCATTTGAGTATCCACTGGAATTTCAATCTCAAACACTTTGGCAATACAGAACAGACCCTCCTGCCTTCTCTTTTGCGGTAGGAAGTTGCGTTTACACCAACCAACCTGAGTTTGACAGACCAGGAAAGGGCTACGGAAATTCGTTTGCAGTTTTTGATGAAATCTACAAGAAGAAGCCAAACTTCATGGTTTGGGGTGGAGATAATATTTATTTACGCGAAGTAGACTTCGGAACGAGAAGCGGTATTTTCAAAAGATACATTGATTTCAAGAAACAACCAGAACTACAGCGTTTGTTTGCTAACACACATCATTACGCCACATTAGATGATCATGATTTTGGACCAAACGACTCTGACAGGTCTTATTGGGGTAAAAGCTGGGCTTTAGATGCTTTTGAGGAAAACTGGGGTAATCCTAATTATATATTTCCTGGGGAGTCTGTTACGGGTACTTTCCAATGGGAAGATGTACAGTTTTTCATCATGGACGACCGCTCTTTCAGAGCTCCAAACTGGTTTAGAGATACCGATAAAGACTATTTTGGAGAAAAACAGCTCAATTGGCTTATTGATGCTTTAGCATCTAGCAGAGCTCCTTTTAAGTTTGTGGTTACCGGTGGACAGGTAATTAATCCTAATGTTCTTTTTGAAAACATGTCAACTTTTCCTGATGAGCGTCAGAAGCTTTTGGATGAAATAGAAAGGCATAACATTAGTGGTGTTATGTTTATTACGGGCGACAGACATCACACGTCTATGAGAAAACTGGAAAGAGAAGGAAACTATCCCCTATATGACCTTACCGTTTCTTCTTTAACTTCCGGAATGGCTAAGCCTGCAGATGTAGAAAGAACAAGTCCAGATTTAGTAGAAGGAACGATTGTAGAAGATTTGCAAAACTTTGGTTTGATGGAGATTTCTGGACCAAGAACAGATAGAGTGCTAAAAATCAACATCATAGATAATACCGGTGCTCCTAGATGGGATTACTCCATCAAGGCAAGTGATTTAAGAAAGCCAAGACCTGAATAAATTTCATTGCTCAAATAAACTTTAAAGGCTCTTCGGACGTATTTTAAATAAAGAAATATAAACTATATGAAAAATATAATGTTAGGCCTGTTGGCAACTCTCATGTTTAGTTGTGCTTCAAATGCACAAAAGAACAAAACAAATGATGAAGACTGTAACATAGAAAAAGTAAAGAAGTCTAAAAAGGAATGGAAGAGCCAGTTAGATGAAATGCAATACCATGTGGCTAGAGAAGCAGGTACAGAAAGAGCTTTTAGCGGTGTTTATTGGGATAATAAAAAGAAAGGAGTTTATAAATGCATTGGTTGTGATTTAGAGCTTTACTCTTCAGAAACAAAGTTTAAATCGGGCACAGGCTGGCCTTCATATTGGGAAGCAGTGAATCCTTGTAATGTTAAAGAAATCAAAGATATTTCTTTTGGCATGGTGAGAACAGAGGTGGTTTGTGCTAGATGCGAATCACATTTAGGCCATATTTTTAATGATGGCCCAAAACCTACAGGAGAGCGTCATTGCATCAATTCGGCTAGTTTGAAATTTGAGGAAATGTAAATCAACAAGCCCCGCCACCGGACTTCGACGGGCCTTTTTAGCTATTAGTTTGTTCGGTAATTGATAATTGGGTCAGCACTTAGGCTGGCCACCATCAGATATTGCTGTTTTATCAATATTTCTAGGGTTTGGTTTTCTTCCACGAAAGCCAAACCCTACTTTTACTTTAATACTTCTAATAAAATAAAGTCATATGGATAAAAACATAGAATTCCTTTACAAATATTTAAATAATGCCTCGCCGACAGGCTTTGAATATCCTGGTCAGCAAATATGGCTAGACTACATAAATCCATACATAGACAAGACTATCATTGACGACTATGGCACTGCCGTAGGCGTTATAAACCCTGGCCAAAAGTATTCCGTAGCCATTGAGGCTCATGCGGATGAAATTTCTTGGTTTGTAAATTACATTACCAAAGAAGGCTATATCTATGTACAAAGAAATGGGGGTTCAGACCATCAAATAGCTCCTTCAATGCGAGTGAATTTGCACACAAGAAAACATGGTATAGTTAAAGGTGTTTTTGGCTGGCCCGCCATTCATGTAAGAAAAGGTGCTATTGAGACACCTCCTAAACTAGATAATATCTTCGTGGACATAGGAGCTTCTTCCGATAAAGAAGTAGAAGAAATGGGTGTTCATGTAGGCACTGTTATCACTTTTGATGATGGCTTAATGGAGCTCAATAAAAAGTATTATACTGGACGTGCTTTAGACAATAGAATGGGCGGCTATATAATAGCTGAAGTTGCTCGAAGACTTCATGAAAACAAAATCAAGCTTCCATTCACGCTTTATGTAATTAATGCAGTTCAAGAAGAAATAGGTCTTCGTGGAGCGGAAATGATAAGCAGGAGACTTAAGCCGAATGTGGCTATAATAACAGATGTAACGCATGACACACAGTCTCCGATGTATGACAAGAAGGTTTCAGGTGACATAGCTTGTGGCAAAGGCCCTACCCTTTCTTATGGCCCAGCTGTTCAGAATAACCTTTTGAATTTCATTATTGATATCGCAGATGAAAAGAAGATTCCTTTTCAAAGACAGGCTGCATCGCGTTCTACTGGAACAGATACGGATGCTTTTGCGTATTCTGGTGAAGGAGTGCCATCTGCCCTACTATCCTTACCATTAAAGTACATGCACACCACAGTAGAAACTTGTGCTAAGGAAGACATAGAGGCTTGTATAAATCTATATTATGAGGTTTTACAGAAACTAGAATCTGGTCAAGATTTCAAGTATATCAAATAGATGTACTGCCATAATAGACACTTTAACGTCCCTTGGTTTATTCCAAGGGACGTTTTCTGTTTAATACCCTAACTGTAAATGTCTTATCTAGAAGCGGCTCTTTTAGAAATGTTCTCAACAAACCTAGGAGACTTTATTCCCTGTGTCTCACTTTGATTCTATCATAATTCAATAGTAAATTATTTGAAGGGCTAAAGAAATCTGGAATTATAGTTCTTTCGTAACTTAAGCCAAAATAACCCCTAGCCCACATGCATGTAGCCATTATAGGAAATGGAATTAGCGGAATTACTGCCGCTAGGCACATCAGAAAACTATCCGACCATAAAATCACGGTCATTTCTGCCGAAACTGACCATTTTTTCTCCAGAACAGCCCTCATGTATATTTACATGGGTCATATGAAATATGAGCATACGAAACCATATGAAGATTATTTCTGGGAGAAAAACAGGATAGATTTAATGAATAAGTATGTTTCAAGTATTGATTTCGAGAAAAATGCTTTGCAATTTTCCGATAAATCAGAACCACTTATTTATGACAAATTAATTTTGGCGACAGGTTCTGCTTCCAACAAGTTTGGCTGGAAAGGCCAAGATCTTAATGGTGTTCAAGGACTTTATTCTTATCAAGATTTAGAAAATCTAGAAGCCTTATCACCTCGCTTAAAACATGGCGTGATTGTAGGCGGTGGTCTCATTGGCCTTGAAATGGCAGAAATGTTAAAATCAAGAGGGCAGGAAGTTACTATGCTCGTGAGAGAGAAATCATTTTGGAATATGGTTTTGCCCTCTGAAGAATCTGAAATGATAAATGCTCATATCATAGAGCATCACATTGATTTAAGGCTTGAATGTGAACTAGATGAGGTTATTGATGATGGGAATGGCTGGGCCAAAGGTGTAAAAACGAAAGATGGTGAAGTTTTAGACTGCGAATTAGTAGGACTAACTGTTGGTGTTCACCCTAACGTCTCGTTCTTAAAAGAAAGCTCTTTAGAAGTGCAGAAGGGCATTTTAGTCAATGAGTTTTTAGAGACAAATATGGACGACGTCTACGCTATAGGAGATTGCTGTCAACATAAAAACCCGATTGAGGGGCGTAGACCTATTGAACAAATTTGGTATTCAGGGAAAATCATGGGCGAAACAGTGGCAAAGACCATTTGCGGAAAAAAATCGAATTACGATCCGGGCATTTTCTACAACTCAGCCAAGTTTTTGGACATAGAATATCAGACTTACGGAAATATCGTTTCGGAGCCCCCCGAGGGAGCTCAAAGCTTCTTTTGGCAACATCCTAAGGAGAACTTATTGGTTCGAATCAATTTTGAATCAGCGTCAAAAAAAGTTATTGGAGTGAATACATTCGGAATTAGAATGCGTCACGACGTTTGGGACGCTTGGCTAAAAAAAGAAGCAACTATAGAAGAAGTTTTAGTCGATTTGGCAACAGCCAATTTTGACCCAGAATTCTACAAAAGATTCGAAAAAGACATTATTGCTAAGTACAATGAAGAATTCCAAACCACACTAACTTTGAAAAAGACTGGACTAAGTGCTTTCTTAAAAAACATGCTAACTCACTAAAAATGAAAAAAACAGGAACTATACTCATACTCTCTTCTCTGGCTATTTGGATAGCATTATTGTTTGGGAATTCTTTTAAACTGACGCAAAGCAGTTTTGAAAACACGGTATCAGAGACACATCAAGAATTATTAAAACCCAAGCTTGTCCCACTTTTTGATCAAGAATTTGGAAGCACATTTTCATTTGCCACGAAAATAAAAACGGCCATTGCCGAGGTAAATAATGAGCTGAATGCTTCAGGAAACGGAGGCTCTAAAATATACGACAGTTATGAGTTAAGTCTTACCAAAGCTGCTGGAGTAGGATTTGTAAGTCGAAACAAGTCAGCGTTATTTTGGTTGATTTTTGGCTTGCTAGTTATAGGTAGTATGCTTTTTATACTTCCAGATGC
>JBLHOT010000154.1:0-5332 GCA_047623945.1 Arcticibacterium sp.
GGCTTTCCGCAGATGTTATTAATTTTTCCTCTGCGTCTAGTTCTGTAAAAAAAGGGGAAACACTCCTGGATACTGTCAATAATATCTTAGCCATGAAAGTAGACATGGTGGTGTTGCGTCATAGTAGTCCTGGAGCTCCAGACTTTTTAGCAAAAAACATTAAGGCAAATATCATAAATGCCGGTGATGGCACTCATGAGCATCCTACTCAGGCACTTTTAGATGCCTATTCTATGCAAGAACAGGTGGGTGATTTGAATGGAAAAAAAGTAGCTATCATTGGTGATGTGCTTCACTCTAGAGTGGCTCTTTCCAATATTTTTTGTCTGCAAAAGTTAGGAGCAGAAGTTTGTGTCTGTGGCCCAAATACGCTCATCCCTAAGCATCTTCCTAGCTTAGGTGTAAAGGTAATGCATGATGTCAAAGAGGCCTTAGCTTGGTGTGACATAGCCAATGTGCTACGCATACAGCTAGAGCGTCAGCAAATAAAATATTTCCCTTCCCTCAGGGAATATTCGCTTTATTTCGGGATAAATAAGGGCATGCTAGATGAACTAGATAAAAAAATAGTCCTGATGCATCCAGGCCCCATAAATAGAGGAGTAGAATTAAGCTCTGATGCCGCAGACTCTGAACATTCGATTATTCTTAATCAGGTAGAAAATGGTGTGGCAGTAAGAATGGCCGTGCTTTACTTATTAGCTCAAAAAAACTAAATGGACTTTTCAGCACATCAAAATATTGTGGAGGGGCTTAAAGGCAAATTTGGCGAAGAGAGCATTCTATCTGAGAGCAACGATAGCATTCAGCCTTATGTAATTATAGACAAAAGCCATCTTTTAGCTTTCTGTGACTTCTTGTATAAAGACCCTAAGTACTACTTTGACTTTTTAAACTGCCTTACGGCAATCGACAATGGTGAAGAGGAAGGTACTCTAGAATTATGGTATCATTTGACATCTATTCCTTTTGAAAAAACTTTCATTATTAAAGTACTCATAGAACGAACTTTAGATGCTCTGCCCGCTATTCACTCTGTAGAAAGCATTTGGAAAACGGCGGATTGGCATGAGCGTGAGGCTTATGATTTATTAGGAATAAATTTCCTAAACCATCCTGACCTGAGACGCATTCTTTTGCCTGCTGACTGGGAGGGGCATCCGCTCCGAAAAGATTATGTGGAACAAGAGAAATACCACGGTATAAAGGTCAAATATTAATGACTCTCATTGGTCTTCTTTCTGACACTCACGGCTACCTAGACCCCAAAACTCTAGCTCATTTTAAAGACTGCGACCAAATTTGGCACCTAGGGGATATAGGTGATGGCCCAATATTGGACACTTTGCAAAACTTAAAACCTACGGTGGCTGTTTTCGGTAATATAGATAGTAAAGAAATCCAGTGGAAATATAAGGAGAATGAAATAATAGAGCTCGAAGGCCTTCGTTTTTTACTTAGACATATTGCAGGCAAACCACCAAGATATAATAAAGAGACTAGAAAACTCTTAAAGGAAGGGCGTATTGACGTTTTAATCTGCGGGCACTCCCATCAAAAAACCGTACAAAAAGATGGCGAAATTGGCATTGTGTTTATAAATCCTGGAGCAGCCGGTAAACAAGGTTTTCATAGAGAGAGATTCATTATGAAGATGGAAGTCCAGAATAAAAAAATCACTAATTTAGAGACTATAAGTCTTGGGAAAAGATAAGCATTAATGGCCACAAATTTAAAAAAGACAAGCACTGTTCTAAATCATCTAAGTATTACTTTTTGCCTTCTACTTATTATTACAATGAGTGGCAGAGTATTTGGTCAATTAACCTCAGAAGCTAGAGTAGAGTTTGATATTGATGTATCTGCTAGTGACGAGTTTAACGTTATTTCTTTTGAAGAAAAAGGACTTCTGGTATTAAATACCAAGGCCTCTAACTTTGGAAGAAATATAGAAATTCAGTTTTTTAAATTTGATACTTCGCTTAAGCAAATATGGACCAACAGCTATCAGCCAGGGTTTCTATTTAGACTTGTTAAATATTTTGAAAATGGAAATTTCCTTTATTGCCTTTTTAGGGAAGACCAAGAGGAGGACATTTCAATTCTCCGCATAGATATCGAAACAGGAGATTATGTAGTCACAGAGTCTAAGCTGCTAACTCGAATGGACATTGACCTTTTCTCTGTTTTAAAAAGCAAAGCCCTAATTGGTGGTAGGTATAATGATAGACCTGTGGTGGAAATGATAAACCTGTTTTCTAGTACCGCCAAAGTGTTGCCTGAAATACATTCAAACAATGTCAAGCTAAATAACATCGAGATAAACGAAGAGGAAAGTCTTATTTATGTTCTTCTTAAAAACGACAAAAACTGTAAGCTCTTCCTAAAGGTATATGATTATGAAGGTAAAGTGATTGGAAAGGAAACGCTGGGAGAGAAAAACAAGCTTCCGTTAAATGGCAGCCTCATGAAAATCCCTAATGGAGACTATATACTTGCAGGGAATTATGCAGACAATTGCTCCGAATACTCCGTAGGTTTTTATACCCACTCTTTAAGTAAAGATCAAGAAGAGACAAAATATTATGATTTTGTAGAGCTTGACAATTTCTTAAGCTATATGCCCGAAAAGAGGCAGAACCGTGTAAAAATGAAGATTAATAAAAGAAATCGGAAGGGTAAGGACTATAAAATAAGACAACGCCTTATCATACAAGACCCACGTGAAAGTCCAGAAGGCATGACCATTACGGCAGAGGTCTTTTTTCCTGAATATAAAAATTATGTTTCCAATTTCAGTTCTGTAGGCAGAAACTACCGGTACAGTGATAATAACTACTACGCCTTTAATAATTTTAGGTATACTCATGCTCTAATCCTTAATTTCGACAAGAATGGAACATTGGTCTGGGATAATACCATAAGCCTAAAAGACCTAGAAAGTCGGACACTTGACCATAAAGTTCAATTTTCCGCTGTTGGCGATAAGTATGTGGTAGCCTATCCTGACGAAGGTATTATTAAAACGATTGTGATGGATAAAAACTCAAATTCCGTCGAAGAGATGCCCTTAGAACTTCTTAAAGAAAACGAGAAAGTGGTAAATACATCACAAAGTGAACTTTCCTCTTGGTACGGACATAGCTTTGTGGCCTACGGTATACAAAGCATTAGGCAGCCCAATGGTATCTACCCAAAGCAAGTTTTCTACTTAAGTAAACTTACTTACCAGTAGAAGAATCAAATAGCCTTCATTCTGTTATTTCTTTTCTCATGCTCCACTTCTGCCAAGCCCAGAGCTTCCATAAGTGGCGAGACATACATTCCAAAGCGGCCCTTAAATCCATTTTTAAGTCCATACCACCCGCCAATAGGATTAGTTACCGAACGCCCCCAGTGTTCCACGGTGCCCTCTTTTGTAGCCACCTTTTGATCCTTACTCCCCAACAACATCCAGTCTCCATGAGCCTTCAACATGTCGTACAAATCGTTTAAACATTGGATATCATAATGTAATATGGTTTTACCAACCGTACAAACTAGAATCTCAACGCCCTCTTTCTCTCTCACATGCATGGTATATTCTGATGTTAGTGGTGGCGTTTTTAGCACCATTGGATTCTCTTTGGTTCCTATTTTTTCTTTGTAGTTCATAGTTCCATAAGGTTTTGGTTACTTGAATTTAGAAATTATGTCTGACTAATTGTTACTCTTCCTACAGGACTTAATCGCTCCTTCAATGTCCTAAATTCATCAAAAAAAATAGCCTATCTATGCTTTACTATGAGACTTTAAGGAGAACAAACTTAAAAACGCTCACAACTCCGACTATTAGAATTAGCCACAATGCTATTTTTCTGAAGTTTTCCTGAGAAATTTTATTTAATAACTTCTTACCAATCCAAGTTCCCAAAAAAGATATAACCAATAACACTGGAGCCTTCCAGAGCATATCTTCGGAGATATAATCCTGTGAATAATAAACCACGAACCTGCTAGAGTCTACTCCAAAATCAATGAGAGCGGAAGTAGCTAAAAATGTTGTTTTTTCAACATTAAAAGAAGCCAGAGTTAAGCCTCTAATAGCCCCTCCCGTTCCTAAAACTCCAGCAGCTAATCCAGAAAGTCCGCCTCCTAATATTCCATTCTCGTTGCTAGGCTTTAAAGTAAAGTCAGGTTTAAGTAGCAAAAAAACAGAGAACAAAACCAAAAATAGGCCCAGGACTAAACTAGGAATCTCTCCTTTCAAAAACTGTGACAGATAAGCTCCTATAACAACGAAAATAATACTAGGGATACCTATGATTAAAAATATACGCTTGTCCATCCCTTTGAAGAAAAGGACAATTTTTGAGAAGTTGCTAAAAACATGATAAAGTGCGGTAAGTCCCAAAACAGCCTGAAAGTCATAGAAAAACCCTGCCATTGGTACGAAAAACACGGAGGAACCAAAACCTCCAACTGTTCCAAGTATTTCAGCAATTAGGGTAAGTAGGTAAAATAGAAGGTCTGTTAAATTCAAGTGAATGTCTTTAAATTAAGCGTTAAAGATGAACGAATATTGAGAAAAATCATAATTCATTCAATCCTTAGTAGTCATTTAATCAAAGGAAGCAAGAAAAAGAAAACCGAAATCATGCCCAGAAAGACCGATTCATAAAGATTTGTCCTTTTTTGGGCCGCTACAAGAAATATCACCATCAATAGAATCTTGCCCATTGTAGAATCTCACACGACAAATCTAATCAGAAAAAATTTTGGCGTTTTAACGCCCGAAGATCAGGTTCTAGACCAAAAATAATAAATTGGGGAAATCAAAATACCAATAACGCAAACACCCATTCAGGCAAGGTGGCGGCTGTGTGAATGCTCTTCGTTTTCTTAAGGTCAATATTAAAACCCTTATTGCTTGTATCTCCATGACGGACGTACCACATCTAGGCAACAAAGATAGAAGGAACTAAGGGAGACCTGTTTAATCCACCAAAAGCCTGTATTTATCATATATTTCACAAACAACATTGACCAAAACGGCAAAAGGCAACCAGTAGACGATCAATATCTTTTTTGATAAACTGACTATTGTCATATATAACCTTGACTTCTGATAGGCTTTTATGTTATATTCATACTAATATTTGTTTGCTATCAACTATAGTTTTATGCCTGCCGTTTTAGAAGAGGTTTTATGTCATCATTGTGGGACGGATTGTCTAAATACTCATGTAGTTTTTGAGCATAAAAACTTTTGCTGTGCAGGCTGCAAAACGGTATACGAAATCCTTTCCGATAAAGACCTCTGCACCTATTATGATTTAAACCAACACTCAGG
>JBLHOT010000155.1:0-5151 GCA_047623945.1 Arcticibacterium sp.
GGCTTTAGTATTTTTCCAAACTGGGCTTCGCTGTACTACCTAAGGCATTTGTTGAAGAATCAGCCTATTCTGTTCTTTAGCACCAAAGTTTACACGTCCCTTTTAATAATTGGTGGGGCAAACCTTTTTTACACGGACGAATATGACGTCAGATTATTATTCATTTGCTCCCTTCTTGCCGCTGCCGGCCAATTTTCCCTTGGCAAGGAATACAGCAATTTCACCATGGATAAGCTAAACTTTCAAAAAAACTTCCCTCTCAGTTTAGGTCATATTTTTAGGAATGAAATACTTGCTGCGTTCTGGTTAGTACTGATAGATTTAATGATCATCATGTATCATTGGATTGGCAAAGTTCCCATTTATCATATATTGGGGGCTTGTTTGTTCTTTTTGTTCTCCATGCTGTTTTGGATGGTTTTTAGTCAATCTAGGTTTGTTTGGGATGAGAAATACATGAAAAGAATCTATTTCTTAGTCGTTTTCCTTTTCGTCTTAGTCATGTTTAACGTGCCAATGATTCTTTTTGGCCTCACTATTTTGGCCTTCACTTGGGGGATATTCAAACGTAATTACTTTACTTTTGAGCCTCAGCCTACTAAGACTACATGAGAATTCTTTTCTTTCTAACATGCCTGATTTCACAAACTACTTTGGCCCAAGAGTTTTTTAAGCTCAAGGGCGAGGTTAGTAAGCCATCAGAAGATAAAATCATTCTGACCCTCTACAGGGATTGGGTTTCCATACCTGAAGATTACACACTTTTTCTAGACGCGGATAATCGTTTCGCCTTTGAAGTAGAACTGAGTGATTTAGCCTATTTGGATATCAATTATGGGCTCAATGGGATGCTATTTCAAATCATAGAGCCTAAAGATGATCTGTATTTGAAATTTGACGGGACCAATTTTTATGAAACTTTTCATCCTACAGGTTCGGGAAGTGCCAAATGGGTTTACTACCTTAATCATCAGAATAAATTTGAGAAAGAAAAGGATACTGAAAGAGGCATACACGAACTTTTAAAAGGTTCTTACGAGGAGTATAAGGCCGAGTTGAAAATACTTGAGCAAGAGCAATTAGAACTTCTAGATAAATATAAAAGACACTTTTCTGAAGGCTTTTTCAGGCTGAGAAGGGCTGACATTTCTGGGAAAATCAATAAATACAAATTGGCCTTCCTTAATATGCACCCCTCGGCGTTATCGGGATCTATTTTTAATGAGTTTGAGTTGAAATCTATTGGCTCAGAGCTGCAAGCAAAGTCTTTTGATTACGGTGATTTTGTAGAAAGTTTACTCAATCAATATAAAAGGGGCTTAAAGATTATTCAAGTAGAAAGCATATCCACAGATTACACTTTCCTGAAATATGCGTTTGAAAAAGACATGATTAGCAAGCCTATTGCAGAACGTTTACTAGCCAATAAAATAGTATTTGCTCTGGACTTAGAGGGGTATAGTTCAGAAATAGATGCCTTAGTAAGAGATTATGAAGTATTTGCTCAGAATGCAGCTTTCAAAAACTATGTTCAAAATAAGCAGAAAATCGCCAAAGGGATAGCACTTGGTGGACCTGCTCCCGATTTTGTTCTGACAAGTGGAGAAGGGAATTTTGTGTCATTAAAAGATTTTCGAGGAGAAAATTTACTATTAGTCATTTGGGCCAGCTGGTGCGAACCATGTTTAAAGGATTTGACATTTCTTCCCATTATTGAAAACTACTTCAAAAGTGCTAAAACCTTGAAAATCTTAAATGTGGCAGTAGATACACCAGAAGACTATCTTTCTGTAAAGTCACAAGGATTAGCAGCAGGGCAAAGCCTTAGAGTTGACCCTAATGGCACTTTTTCTAAAGGCTACGGTATTCAAAGTGTACCTTTTTACGTTTTATTGGATAAAGAAGGGAATTGGCTTGAAGATAAACTCATTGAACCGGCCCTAGATGAAGGTCGCGGCTTAATAAAGCAGTTAGAAGACATTTTTTCAACTCACTAAAATATGATAAGACTCGCTTTTATTCTTTGTTTTCTTTTTGTTCAATTTTGCCACGGCCAAAGTACTTTCAGTTCTCGAAGTTTCGTTAAAGAATGTAAAAAATATAAGGGTACGCCTTATAAGTTTGGTGGAGTAGACAAAACAGGAATCGATTGCTCAGGGATAATCTATAATGCTTTTCAAAAGTTAGAGGTACCATTCCCTAGAGTATCTTACAGGCAAGCAGAGGTATTTAAAGTTATTAAATACAAAAAAATAAAAAAAGGCGATTTACTTTATTTTAATACCACTGGCAGCAGAATTAATCACACAGGGGTTGTGGTAAAAAAAAGAGGTAAAAGAAAGCTTCAATTTTTACATGCATCTAGTTCTTCTGGAGTAAGAATTGACAATTTGTATGCCACATACTGGCAAACTAAATTTGTAAAGGCCACTAGACCCATCGAGAAAAAATAGGTATTGCTAAATAGGGATTTAAATGAAAATTGGATTCAAATTATGTTTTATACTGGGCCTTTTAGGTGCCCAGTCGGAGGTGTTTGGACAATCTCAGTATTTTGGTCAGAATAAACCGAGGTATAAAAAGTTCGACTTCAAAGTGCTAGAAAGTCCTCATTACGAGCTCTATCATTATTTTGAGGATAAGGATGTAGCCAATAACTTGATGATCAACTCGGAGCATTGGTATAAACTTCATCAAGAGGTTTTTAAACTAGCTTTTATAGAACCTAATCCAATTATTATATACAAAAATCATCCAGATTTTCAAGAAACTACGGCCATTGGAGGACCAATAGGAGAGGGAACGGGAGGAGTAACGGAGGGCCTTAGAAATAGGGTGGTCATGCCCATTATGTATACTCACAGGCAAACAGATCATGTCTTGGGCCACGAGCTAGTGCATGCTTTCCAATACAAAACAATGACCTATGGCAGTGATTCTACCTCACTGGCCAGTATTCAAAACCTTCCTCTTTTTATGGTGGAGGGCTTGGCAGAATATATGTCAATAGGTAGAGAAGATTCTCACACAGCCATGTGGATGCGTGATGCTGTAGAAAGCGGAGATATTCCAAGCATTGAAGACTTAGTTTCCAAGCAGTATAAATACTTCCCATATCGCTGGGGGCAGGCATTTTGGGCTTATGTAACAGCTACTTATGGCGACGACATTATTCGACCATTATTCAAAGAAACCGCTATTTATGGTATCCAAACTGCTTTTAAAAGAGCGTTTGGGATGGACATAGAGCGTTTTTCTGCCAAGTTTAAACAATCTCTATTAGATAGCTACCAGCCACTAAGAGAAGGGACAGAGATTACCCCCAGAGGTCGCGTCTTAGCCTCAGAGAAAACGGGTAGCGAGATGAATATTTCACCTACTATTAGCCCCAATGGCAAATATATTGCCTACATCTCTTCTAAGAATGTGCTTTCGTTTGACATTTACATTGCAGACAGCGAAACAGGAAAAACAATTAAAAGGATTTCAGCAGGTTCATTCGCCGGGCATATAGATTCTTATAGCTTTATAGAAACGGCCGGCACTTGGTCTCCAGACAGTAAGAACTTGGCCTTTGTGGTTCAGTCTAAAGGAAAAAACAAGTTGACCATTATCAATGCCGCTAATGGCAATAAGAAAACGTACCCAATCAAAGATTTAGAATCTTTTACAAACCCAGCTTGGTCTCCAGATGGTAATTCTGTAGTGGTTTCTGGCCTTAACAAAGGTCATTCAGATTTGTATCAGTTTAATCTTAAAACTAAGGAACTTACTAACCTCACAAACGACGAATTCTCGGACATACAGCCGAGTTGGTCTGCAGACGGGAAGTATATTTATTTTGTGACTGACCGCCATAACGCCTACATCAGATTAGAGAAGGCTAATTTATCTATCAGCCGACTAGAATTAGCTACCCAAAAAGTGGAGAATTTCGACATCTTTAAAGGAGCTGATAATTTCAATCCTGTAGTAGATCCTAATGGCCAAAATATCGTCTTTTTATCAGACAGGGATGGCTACCGAAATTTATACAAGTACAACATTGCTTCTGGAAATCTAAGCCAGCTGACTAATTATTTCACTGGTGTCAGCGGCATTACCATGTTTTCACCTGCCATAAGTATGGCCTCAGAAACAGGAGATTTGGCCTATTCTTACTTTTTGAAAGGTGCTTACAGCATAGTGAAAGCTAATTCTCAAGACTTTTTAGATAAAGAAGTAAAGAATGAGGTTAACAAAGTAGCAGGCAAACTACCCCCTATGAATTGGGTAGAGGGCAGGGATCTAGTTCAGCGGAATTTAGAGAAGCAGGGTTTAGTGTCCAGAACGAGAGTCTCTTCACTGCTCGACAAGAAATATAATCCCAGATTTAAATTAGATTATTTAGCGAATTCAGGTCTAGGAGCATCTACTTCTCGTTTTGGAACGGGAATAGGAGGTGGAGTTACCGCTCTTTTTAGTGATATGCTGAATAACAACCAGCTTTCAGGAACGTTAGCCCTAAATGGGGAAATTCAAGATTTGGGTGGTCAAATTTTCTATCTGAACCAAAAAAGACCTTTTCAGTTCGGAGCATCTGTATCACATATTCCTTATCGCTTTTTGGCGGGTTTCGATAGGGAAATAATACAGGACAGCTTAGCAGTAGCAGGTGGCTTAGTATTTAAAGATGCTATAGAAAATCTACAAATAGCCAGGATTTTTGTAGACAATCTCTCTCTTTTTGCATACAAGCCTTTTTCAAAAAATAAGCGTTTAGAATTTGGAGCTTCCATGAGTTTTTATAGTCTAAATATTAAAAATTATGGTACTCGCACAGAGTTAGGAGTGGATGCTAATGGCTTCGTTCAGGTTTCTAGGCCGTACCAAAATTTGAGGCCTGTTAAGCTAGATAGGGAAGAATATCCGTCTACGGTTCCCATAGAACCCTTTAAGCTTGCCAATGCATACTTCGCCTTTGTAGGTGATAAAACTACTTTTGGGACTGTTGCACCTCTTAAAGGGTATCGTTATCGACTTCAATTAGGGCAATATTTCGGAAATACCAGCTTTACCGATGTTTTGGTAGACGCTAGAAAGTATATCTTCTTAAAACCTTTCACATTAGCTGGTAAAATACTGTATAATGGTAGATTAAATCCAAAGAAC
>JBLHOT010000156.1:0-4947 GCA_047623945.1 Arcticibacterium sp.
GTAATGGTATCATAAAGTTTGAACACGGAGAGATATTTAGTGGTATTCTAGTAGGACTCATGCCAAAATTACTAGTAGACACCAAATTAGGATTTCAACAAATGAACGAGGCTTTAAAAAAGGTATGTGAAAATTAAATTCTCGGCCTGTAATTGCCATGATGTGGCTTGAATTTATTAGCTTGAAATTGAAAATACCCGTACCATGAAATCTTCTATAATCTGTTTTACGCTAATACTAATTGGCTCTATGGGCTGCCAAAAGCAAAAATCCATTTCCCTTTTTGACGGACAAACCTTTCATGGATGGCAAGGAGATACACAAAACACTTGGCGAATTGAAAATCAAAGCTTAATTGGTGGTTCACTGGTAGAGACAGTGCCACATAACGACTTTCTATGTACGACTAAGCAGTACGGAGATTTCATCCTAAAACTCAAAATAAAGTTGACCGGAGAGGAAGGCTTTATTAATTCTGGTGTACAATTCAGAAGTAAAAGGCTGACCGACCCAAACTATGAAATGACAGGCTATCAAGCAGATTTTGGGGAAGCATATTGGGCTAGTCTTTATGATGAATCCAGAAGAAATTTAACACTTACAGCTCCTGATTCTGTACAAGTTTTGGAATGGGTAAATATAAATGACTGGAACGACTATGAAGTGCATGCCGAAGGTCGCAGAATCCGTCTGTACCTAAACGGACATCAAACCGTAGATTATACAGAAGAAGATCAAAGTATTCCACAATCTGGCCTAATAGGATTCCAGATTCACGGAGGAGGAAAAGCCGAAGCTGCATTTAAAGATATTTTTATAGAAGAGATTAAGGGGGAGTAGGTTTTTATATTATCACTGCGAGATGGTCATTGCCTGATGTTGGGTGTTGGGTTTAGAGATTATCAATGGAAGTATTTAGTTAAACAGCAGCTCTGCTCTAAATATATGACGTCGTTCCTTGAAGTGTAAATTATTTTAATTCAATTTATCCCCCTAGACTGTTCGAACACGGTCAAAACATACATTACGAAATGGTAGTAAACAACAAAAAGTTTTGAATGTGTAAGTTTCTAGGGTGAGGTTCTTTTGGTTCGTTTTTTAACGAAAAAATGAATGCCCGTCCGGCAGGACTACGAAGAGTAAGCATTTCTGATAACAATCTGAAATCATAGAGCTGCAATCCAGAATATGACAAACCTACATTAAAGGAAATTTATATGTCCTATATTGAATATCCAAAAGCCTTCAACCCTGTAAAAATGCTAAAAAGAACCTTTCTCCTAATCGGACTGTCTATAGTTCTGATAAGTCAAAACGCCATTAGTCAAGAAAATATAGACAGAGAATACGCCTTGGGAGCCTCCATGCTCGGTTATTTTGCTAAAGATGGCACTCGAAACCCTACGCTTAAAGCTAATAAAGGCGACCGTGTTAAGATTACAATCACGAATACAGAAACCATGACACACGACATTGCCATGGAAAAGCTAGACATCAAGAGCAATACCCTTTCTGAAAAAGGAAGTAGCACAAGTATCTCATTTACAGCCGAAGAAAGCGACACCTATTTCTGTACAATACCAGGTCATCGGGCTGCTGGTATGGTTGGAAAATTTGAGGTGGTTGAAGGCGATTTGTCGGACCCAGTAATTGCCGGCATTAAACCCGGAAAAAACGGTGAGGTTCTCAATCTTGGCTTTGAAGCTGGCTCATTGAAAAATTGGACTCACAAAGGAGAAGCATTTACAAAACCTTTAGGCTTAAAGGAGTTAAAATTACTTTATGAAGATGAATCAGAAATAGGCCACGATGGCAACTTTTTCATAAGCAGTGGTGGTAAGACTAATCATCAATGGAAAGGAGAATTAGTTTCGGAAGCTTTTGAAGTAACGCACCCATACGCTTCTTTTCTGGTCTCTGGCGGAGCACTTCAAGACACACGTGTGGAGTTGGTGGCTCAGGCAACAAGCGAAATCATTTATCAAACCACTGGTCAAGGCCGTGCTACTTTGCAACCCGTTGTGGTAGATTTAAGGCCTTTTGCTCAGCAAAATATATTTATACGAATCATTGATAATGAGATAGGTATATCACCTATCTCCTACATCGGAAAAGATAAATGGGCTCATATAAACTTTGACAACTTCTTATTTTATCCAGCTAGACCCTATTTCCCGAATGAATTAAACCAACAAGATATCATCGTCCTTCCTCCATTAGATCCTGTTACTAATTCTGGTCTATCAGGAAAAGAGGCTGCAAAAGCCATGAGCTTACCAGAAGGTTTTAAAATCACATTAGCCGCTAGTGAGCCAGAAGTGGTGCGGCCCATCAGTTTTACCATTGACGCCAAAGGAAGACTTTGGGTTGTGGAAGGGCATACCTACCCTACTCCAGCCCCAGAGGGAGAAGGGAAAGATCGCATTCTGATTTTTGAAGATACCAATGGAGATGGGACACTCGACAAAAGAAAAGTATTTGCTGATGGTTTGAATCTAGTGAGTGGAATAGAAGTCGGAATGGGTGGTGTTTGGTTAGGTGCAGCACCCTATTTGCTTTTTATACCCATAAATGCCGAAAACGATATGCCCGCAGGTGATCCACAAAGATTATTGGACGGCTGGGGTACGCATGACACACATGAGGTTTTGAATAATTTAAGATGGGGACCAGACGGATGGCTTTATGGCGTTCATGGCGTCTTTACTCATTCCAATGTTGGTAAAGTAGGTGCTACAGACACCGAAAGAACAAAAATGAACGGAGGGGTATGGCGTTACCATCCTACCAAACATGAATTCGAGGTTTTTGCTCACGGGACCAGTAATCCTTGGGGAGTAGATTTTAACGATTACGGACATGCTTTTGCCACTGTTTGTGTCATTCCGCATATGTTTCATATCATTCAAGGAGCCAGATATGAGCGTCAGGCAAACAAGCATTTTAATCCATATACTTATGATGATATTAAGAATATCGGCGACCATGTACATTGGCTAGGAGATAGAGGACCGCATGCGGGAAACTTTCGTTCGGCGGCAGCGGGTGGCGGACATGCCCATGCAGGAGCCATGATTTATTTGGGCGACAGCTGGCCTACCAAATACCGAAACGAGATTTTCATGAACAATATTCATGGAGCCAAATTAAACGTGGATCACTTGACACCTAGTGGCTCCGGGTATGTGGCTTCGCATGAAACCGATTTCTTATCCATGAATGATTCTTGGTCGCAGTGGCTCAATATGAAATATGACGCCTCTGGCTCGGTTTGGGCTATAGACTGGTATGACCAAAACCAATGTCACAGCCCGAACCCTGATGTGCATGACAAAACCTTAGGCAGGATTTTTAAAATCACTCATGAAAATGACAAATGGGTGCAAGTGGATTTATCACAGGCTACGGACTTAGAACTCGTCAATTATCAATTACATGGCAATGAATGGTATGTAAGACAGGCCAGAACGCTTTTACAAAAAAGAGGAGCAAGTCCTGAAGTACATACTGCTTTAAAAGAGATGCTGGCCAATAACCCAGATGTCACCAGAAAACTAAGAGCCCTTTGGACGTTACATGTGACCATGGGCCTTTCAGAAAACGAATTGGTGGCTTTGCTTCAAAACGAAAGCGAGTATATCAGAAGTTGGGCTATTCAATTATTGACAGAAAAGAAGACCGCCTCTGAAAAGACATTGAAGGCCTTTGAAAAACTGGCGAAGAAAGAATCCTCACCTATAGTAAGATTATACCTCGCCTCAGGTATTCAGAGACTTAAGCCCACAGAAAGATGGGGTGTTCTGAGTGAACTGGTGAAAAAAACGGAGGATGCTAAAGACCATAATCTGCCTTTGATGCTTTGGTACGCGTCAGAACCCTTAGCTGAACAAGATGCAGACAAAGCTTTAGCGATGGTTGAGAAATCACCCATCCCTAACCTACTGACCTATATGCTTAAGCGTATAGGAGCGATTAATACCACCGGTTCCAGACAAGTTTTAAAGAAACTAAACGACAAATGGGCAAAATCTGGTTCTCATGAGCGACATGGAGAAATGATGTTGATTGAGAAATTATTGGCAGAGCCAAGCAAATAGCATATACATAAAAGCCAATCAAGAATCCCGTAAGGATTCTAACATTTTATAAATACATTGTACTGAAAAAAAAATACCCTAATGAAATTCCTTTCTCTTCTACTTATTGCCTCTTCCTTTCTTTGTCAAGCACAAACTACCGCCCTATTTAATGGTAAAAACCTGGATGGCTGGTATATGATATCTCAGGACAAGTCACCTGCTGAAAATTTATTTTCGGTAAAAGATGGTGTCATACATACCTACCCTTCCCAAGAAAATGGCAGTCATCAACCTTTTGGAGCGATCATAAGCGAAAAGGAATACGAAAACTATGTTTTAACGCTCGATTTTAAATGGGGAGAAAAGAAATTCGCACCAAGAGCAAACGATGTGAGAGATGCCGGAGTGCTAATCCATTTGTTTGGAGAAAGTGTCATTTGGCCTGCGGGCATAGAGTGTCAGATACAGGAAGGTGACTGTGGTGACCTTTGGATAATTAAGGCAAGGGCAAGCTCAAAGGTGGACTCGGATGGCTACAATAATTATAGCCCTGAGGGGCATTTAGTGACCAAAGGACATATTGATGAATACCATCGCACATCTAGATCTAACTCCTGGGAACAGCCAGGCTGGAACAAAGTTAAAGTTACGGTAGAAGGAAATAATGCCAAATTTTACATCAATGAAAAACTAGTGAACGAGGCCATCAATATGCAACAATTCGATTACGCCACTCAAAAATGGATACCTCTAACAAAAGGCAAAATACTTCTTCAAGCCGAAGGATCGGAGGTTCTGTATAGGAATGTTAGTATTCAGGATTTACCAAAATAAAAAAAAGTGTTAACATTTGCCTTGGCTACTTACA
>JBLHOT010000157.1:0-4941 GCA_047623945.1 Arcticibacterium sp.
AAAGCTTGAGACCAAATGCTTCTTTACCAGTTTTAGGAGATAGCAAGGAGTGAAACTTAGTAGGAAGCGTAAGCTTCCTACCTAGTTAACGAATTAGTAAATTCTATTTCACAGAAAACTTATACATGGTGCTCGTCTCATAAACCTCTCCAGGTCTTAAAGTGGTAGATGGATATTCTGGTTTGTTTGGTGCATCTGGGTAGCCTTCCGTTTCTAGGCATAGACCCCATCTTTTGTCATATTTTACGTTGTCGTGACCAATTAGACTTCCATTTAAAAAGTTGCCGGTGTAAAACTGAACTGCAGGCTCTTTGGTGTAAACTTCCATGACTCTGCCAGAAGTGGGTTCATAAACAGAAGCACCCAATTTCATTTCTTTTGATTTGTCTGTGAAAATCCAGGCATGGTCATAGCCTCCACCAATAACTATCTGGGCATCTGTGCTGTCATTAATTTCTTCGCCTATTCTTTTGCTGGAAGTGAAATCAAAGGGAGTTCCTGTTACCGAGGCCACTTCACCATAAGGAATTAGACCTTCGTCTACCGGCAAATAGCTGTCGGCATGAAGGGTGATTTCATGGTCCAAAATATCTGATTTAAAAGCAGACAAATTGAAATAACAATGGTTGGTAAGGTTCGCCACTGTTGGTTTATCGGTAGTGGCCTTATAGTCTATTCTTAGTGCATCATCTGGCATCAAGGTGTAGGTAACTTCTACATTAAGATTCCCAGGGAAACCTCCTGCTCCATCAGGTGAAATTACACTTAGTTTTAATGTCGGGTTTGCGGCTTCAATTATCTCAGCAGTCCATAATTGTTGGTCAATGCCCTCTCCGCTACTGTGAAGGCTATTTTCTCCATTATTGGCAATTAGTTGAAATTCTTCACCATCTAAAGAGAATTTTGCTCCACCAATTCTATTGCCAAATCGACCGACCAAGGTTCCAAAGAAACCTGCTCCATCAAAATACTCTTCCAAAGTTTTCATGCCGAGGTTGATGTTTTCATAATTTCCATCTCTATCAGCGGCAGTCCATGTGATTACTTTTCCACCATAATTGGAGATAGTGACTTCCATGCCTTTTGCATTTTTTAGAGTAAAGAGGCTCACCTCTGATCCGTCTGTTAATTGGCCATGGGTGGTTTCTGAAATGCTTGAATTACCTAAGCTAGCGGTTTCTTCTGTTTTGGGAGAACAAGCTATAATCATAAAGGTTAAGAAAATTAAATGGGTTATTTTATTCATGTTGATAGGGCTGGGGGTAGAAAGTTTTAAAGTATCAAAAATAACAAAAAATGGCCTCTATCTTAAAAAAAGAAAGAGGCCATGTATCTGTCCGTGAAAAATGATTAACT
Organism: Arcticibacterium sp.; assembly: GCA_047623945.1. GTDB lineage: Bacteria > Bacteroidota > Bacteroidia > Cytophagales > Spirosomataceae > Arcticibacterium. The sequence continues at coordinate 1,357 of JBLHOT010000157.1, forward strand.
AAAGTATATCATGACCCAAGCCACAATAGATACCACAAACAAACTTGCGGCTACATCTATCCAGTTAAAACTCTCTTTGTTTTCGGCTCTTTGCTCTTTCGTTATTGTGCCAAGTGTCAATCCTTCTACTTTGTCTTTGCTTGGAGCTTTGGTAAACATGGAAACTAAAATTGCCACTGCAATACAATACAAAAAGAAGAATGAGGAGAACTTTAAGAAGTTCATAGACGCGAAATTATAAAGGAAACTACCCTCTGGCATAGAGTCTAAAACCAACTCTGAAGAAAGTCGAATAATCACAATCACGATTCCTGAGAATAGTGTGGCCAATGCTCCTTTATTATTAATTCTACTTGAGAAAATACCTAATAAGAATACTGCCGTAATAGGTGGAGCAATATAGGACTGTACATTTTGTAGGTATTGATATAAGGTGCCGCCCGCTAACCTTTCGATAACCGGTACCCATGCTATTCCTAGGAGAACAACTACTCCGGTGGCTATTCTTCCTACTCTCACCATTTGTTTTTCATCTGCAGCAGGCTTTAGCTTCTTATAGATGTCTATGGTGAACAAAGTAGAGCAGCTGTTAAATACCGATGCCAATGAAGACATCAAAGCCGCCATAAGACCAGCAGCTACTAGACCCCTAAGACCTGCAGGAAGTATTTGCATCATTAAGGCAGGGAATGCTTGGTCTGGAGTGTCCCAAACTAATTCTCCTCTCATTTTTAATACTAGGGCTATGATTCCTGGAATAAGAAAAAGAAAGACTGGCATCAATTTCAAAAATGCACCAAAGATGGTTCCTCTTCTTCCTTCCTTAAGATTTCTAGCTGTAAGTACACGCTGCACTATCACTTGGTCTGTACACCAATACCAAATACCTACAATGGAAGATGAGAGCACCAGCCAGTGCCAGGGATAATCTTTATCATCCATAGAACGCCACATGTTCATGTACTCTGGCCCTACGGTGTCCACAACACTCCCCCAGCCTCCTACAGCCTGAAGGCCTAGAATTGTGAGTGTAGCTGCACCTATAACTAAGACAATGGCTTGAAGCGTTTCTGTGTAAACTACGGCTTTCATACCACCTAAAATGGTATAGATACCCGTGAGTACTACAGTGGCAATGGCTCCAGTCATGAATGAAACACCTAATAGAGTAGAAATCACTATTCCCCCTGCATATAATGTAACAGACACTTTGGTAAGTACGTAGGCAGCTAAACTGAAAATGGATAAGAACCATCTGGCCTCGCTACCAAACCTTTTTTCTAAAAACTCTGGCATAGTGAAAACCCCACTTCTTACATAAAAGGGCAAAAATAGCCATCCTAAAAGAATGACAACCCAGGCGTGGAGTTCATAAATAAGGAGAGGGAATTTATCTGCCGCTCCCGAACCGGCTAGACCTACAACGTGCTCAGAACCAATATTGGAAGCAAAAATAGAGGCACCAACCACGAACCAGCCCATGTTTCTGCCTGCCAGGAAATAGTCTTCGCTGCTTTCATTTTTTTGGGCTACTACCCACCAAGCCACGGCGAGTAGAAGGCCGAAATAGGCGGCTATTACTACCCAATCCAAGGTTACCAAAGTGTTCATATGTTATAGGTTAAGTTAAAAATAAGTGTATAATTGACAATTATAAATATTCTATTCAAATTACTCTAATTATTCTTGATAAAATGTAATAGAGTAATTGATAAACTTACAAACAATTAACGGGTTTCAGTATTAACTGAAGTAAATCTAGCGACGTTTTTAAAGGAAGAACTTGGTAGCAGAAATACCTACCACCACAATGAGCAACCTGTAAATCCAAACATTGGCATTAGGTATTTTTGCTATAAATTTAACACCTATCCATGCTCCGATAGACTGGAAAATACCCATCAAAATACCGTAGCCAAAATGTACTTTCCCGTAATAAATGAATAAGGCAAGTGCTGGGGCAGTAAATAAAAAAACCATGAAGAGTTTGATACCGTTTGCCTGTTTTAGGCTGAATTTAGAGATCAAAACCATTCCCGCAAGTAAGAAAATACCCACGCCTGCTTGGAGAAATCCCCCATAAACACCAATAGCAAAAAATGCCAAAATTGACCAAGGATTTTTTCTATCTGTGCCACCTTCTAAAGTTTCTTGAAGCCAGCGTTGAGGCTTGAAAAGAAGAATGATGAGCATAACAATCATTAAGACCCCAATGCTATAATTCATTGTTTTTTCGTCAATGTCTACCGCTATTTTGGAACCAATAAGTGCACCAATGACTGCAGGAATAGCAAGCCACTCCACTCCTTTGTATAATCCAGGGAAGGTTTTATTATATCGTAGACTAGCCACTCCCGACTGCATAAAAACTCCAATTCTATTTGTAGCATTGGCTACCGAAGGTGGGAGTCCACACATAAAGATAAAAATGGGAAGGGTAATTAGCGAACCGCTGCCGGCTAGCGTATTTATGACGCCAGTGAATAATCCTGCAAAGGCGAAAAGAAGAAAGTCTACAAGAGAAAGGTCTATATCCATGGCCAATTCTGAGTTTGGATCAAAGATATTGAATTGTTGGATGTTGGAAGCCTAGAGATCAAAGTTTTGTTGGATGCCGGATGCCGGATGTTCGGTGTCGGATATTTTTCTCTTATTAATTAGTAAATACTTTGAGTTTACAACGTTCATCATCTTTCATAAAACATCCATCATCCCCCTTGATTCAATCTGTAGTTAAAAGTCAAAACTGCTGAGCGTCTTCTGAATTGCCTTCTTCCTTCGGTAATGAAATTAGGACCCGTTCCTTCTGTGCGGTCAATTCTTGAATTTAACATATCTAAAAGACTAAAGGTTAGGGTAGCTTTATTCTCAAAGAGTCCTTTACTGGCTGATAAGTCAAAGAAGTAGATGGCCTTTCTTAAATCCTGGGCTCCTCTCTGAGGTGCATTATAATTGGCTCTGAACTGTAATTTAACATCTTTGGGTAATGTAAACCTTGATGTTTGCCTAGCGAACCAAGAGTTGGTTTCTGTTAAATATGTTTCGTTTATGTTGGTTCCGTCCGTTTCACCATGAAATGCATTGAAATTCAAGTCGAGTTTCCACCATTTTATCGGCTCCAGCGTAGTGGTAATTTCCAATCCGTACGCATTTGCACTATTTAAATTTTGAGGAAAAGTAGTGGCAAATCCATCAGAATTTACAGTTCGAATTCGCTCAATGACATCGGTAGAATTGCGATAATAAAAAGATGAGGTGAAAGAACCTTTATCAAAATACTTCACATGTCCAACCTCATAGACATCGGTGTATTCTGGATTCAAATCTGGGTTTCCGGCAAAATAATTTCTACTATCAGAAACGGTATAAAAAGGACTCAAATCATTGTATCCTGGCCTTCTTACTCGGCGGCTATAGCTTAATTGAATGGCGTGCTCTTTTGGCAAATCGTAAGTGACATGAGCACTAGGGAATAAATTAAAGTACTTACGAGGGTTTTCTTCATTCGTTTTCTCCAAAATCGTAGTTATGTCAGTCCATTCTGCTCTTAGTCCTACTTGATAAGAAAACTTGTTTTGCTTGTTT
>JBLHOT010000158.1:0-4938 GCA_047623945.1 Arcticibacterium sp.
GCTAAATACCCAAAAGTCCTTACTACGTTCCTCAAATTCATTACTGTGGTCATCGTAGTTTATTATTTTGAGTACCTCAACCTTGGTTATCGCCTTCTTGACGCTTCTTCCTGATGGAATGACATACTTTTTCCTTCCGAAAGGATAGCATTGGGTAACACCTTCTTCTTTAGCTTCATTAAAAATAGCTCTTAAGTGTCTTAAATAAATACCAATAGTAGTTGAAGAGGCGGGTGAACCTTTCCCTAGAGCCTTTTTAGGCCGTTTTCCCTCTGTTAACATCCACATTTCATACTCCACTAAGAAAGCTACGTCAACTGTATCAAATGGAAGTATCTCGCTTTCTGAATATTTTGCAGCTAAGCCAAACTCTAAACGCTTATAGGGTTCCAAGTTTTTGCAAAACCTTTTAAGAGAAGCCATTGAGTTCTGGTATGAGTTTGCATTACCTATTCTTTCTTCCTTGTTTAATTTCCGAATTACTGCGTCATAAAAGCCATAAATATCGTTTGTTCGTATGCTATTAGTTGTTTTGCCGAAATTGTCAAAGTTATGCTTAAACTTATCGAATGAGAAGTTGCTACCTATGTTTTCAATAATCTCATTACTCCTAGGAATAAAGCCCATAGTACTTTTGCCAAACTCTTCAAAGTTTCCATATAAAACGTTATAAAGCTCGATGAAAGCCTCATCCCTTAAACGACTTGAAAGACCATTTGCATTTATATTTTTTTGGAGCTTTTCCCATACTTCATACGGTAATTGAATCCTTGTGGAGTAAAGTCGTTGAACTCTCTCATGAGTAACCAGAACCTTTATTGTACCTTTTCCAGATTTGTTCTTTCTCTTGTCAAAAAATAAGGTTGCTTTAGCCATCGATGTTTAAAATTATTCTAAGATTCAAGTTTTAGAGTTGCAATACAGGTTGCAATACAAAATTGCACAATAGATAAAGAAGTAACAAACTAAACAAAAACACAAACCTCATAATGTGCATATAATAAGCTACTTACTGTAATATTTAAATCTAAACAAAAATAGATAAAACTATATTATTGTGACTCATAATCAGGTGGTCCATGGTCCGAATCCATGTGGGCCCACTTAATAATCAGAGAGTCACGTTTTAACGTGACTCTCTTTTTTTATAGGGTTGCATCATTAACCGAGGCGACCTATTATTTAATTCAACATTATTTTATAGACTTTGCAAATCTATACATGAGAAGTCATTCCCTACTTTTGTGTTTGACCCGTAAAGACGTACTAAGAAAGTAAATGTTCCATTATTTCTGAGGAGGACTAATAACACCTAGGTACCTTCCCATCCAATAAGGTAAAAGCCAAATATCACCAGCACTGTACTCTGAGGTTCCATTTCTACCACTCCTGTCTAATCTAAACATATTGGCATTATGTCTTTGAATGGGTCTTTCATCAGGTGGAAGGACCTCTTTAATAGTTTGTTTTCTGAAATTAAGCTCCATCGTGTCAATATCTTTTCTATGACTGTTGCTAATGTCCCAATCTATTAAGTCTATCGGATGCTCTCTTAGATACCACGCAGCCTCATTCAAATCAAAATTTGGCGTACCCGTAATTGCTGTAAAAATATTCCAAGCACCTTCTTTTTCAGGTCTTTCAGTTTCCCAGTGATCTATGATGGCTTTTTTATATTTGGCTTTCAGGCTTTCATCAAGAGCATAACGATACAAACCCCAGTATCCCACAAAATACATTTCATCGTCAGAGTGATTCCATGTATCTGAGAGTAGTTTACTTTTATCATCTGCATTGTCTGAAGCAGTAGCTATTTCTTTCATAGAACGCATCAAGTTCTCCAAATAACCATGCTTATACATCAGCTCCATAGCTTTCTCTTTATACTTCTCTTTCTTTGTGAAGTGATAGGCCGTTTGAAGCATAGCGATAATATTAGACGAGTTCAATTTTCTATCACCAATGTTTGTCGGGAAAGAATTGACATACGCTGGATTCCAACGCCCCCAAAGTGTTGGTTTGCCGTCGTAATCTATTAAATACATATCATTCTTAACAATATGTGACATGAGGGTATCAATCAAAACAATAGACCTGCGTTTCATGTCAGCATCCGGTATTAGCTCCGCCATAGCTCCGAAAGCAAATATATGACCAATCACTTCATCGCTACTGGTGGTAGACTTCCAGTCCCACTCTGGGTCAGGAGCGTGTTGCCAACGTTCAGGGTCTGCAAGTTTGTTTATGTATCCACTCCGCTCAAATGATCTAGAAGGGAAACCAGGAATTTCGTTTATGGTATATAGCCTCTCCAGGGCGTCTAAAGACTCTCTACAATTCTGAAGTGCCTCAGGGCTTTTAGTGCTGGCATATCTAAATATCTCACCACCTAAATACATCGTAGTCCAGAGACCGTCGTTGTCTGAATCGTCTAAATATCCCGTAGAAATATTCCCTTTTTCCATTTCATTTAGCGAAGCATTGAAGCCATTTCTGATATGTCGGCTTCGCACTTGTTTATCAAACAAATCTGCCTTGTCTGCCAATGTCATGTTTTTAAAGCAAATTTGGCCTAAACCTGCATCTGTCAATATCAAAACGGAACCTTCCGGGCCATCTGAAATATGGGTTACATTATTGCTTGGCAACCAACGCTCTCCATTATAATAATCAAACTTACCATCTGCACGTTTGGCAAATGCTCCTTTTGTAGAACCAAACCAGGTTTTATCACCAATTACTTTAACCGCTGTAATCTCTGTCCAAGGCAACCTCTGTTGTAAAATACCTTGTTTTTTTGTAGAAAGGTTAAACTCAAAATAGCCGTTTTTAGTACCAACAATTATATCATTGCCAGTGATGTCAAATGCCATAAAATCGGTACCAGTTAAAACCTTAGAAAAGGAATTGGATTGTACTGAAAAAGTATAAACAGCGTTTTTACCTAAAATCACAAAACTGTTAGAGGGAGCTAAAAATTTAATATCCAAAATTTCATCGCCGTCTAAATCGCCCTTCCAGAGTAATTCTGAATCTTTGACAAATTGCAAACTCACTTTGTCTGAAACCAAAAAGCCAAAGTCGTTGCCAGCTTCGAAAATAGAAGCTTTAAGTAAACCATGTTTGGAGAATAAACTACCTGCCCAAGCATTACTCAGTATAGCTTTGTCATCAAGAAACACGAATTGGTTTTTGTAAACACTCAAAGCTGCTAAACTTTTATGCTGAATAGTTCTGTAAGTTTTATCGGGCACTAAAGTTCCGGGATAAAGAAACTGTCCATCGTGCGTTGTCCAAATACCTTTTTCTGAGAAAATTTTAATATTCCCGTTTCTATCAGCAAATACCTTCTCAAAAGAACCATTTCCATAATACTTAATAGCAAAATCTTGGGCATATGGTTTGTCTAAGTAAACAGGCTTTTGGGTCTGTGCAATAGCGAGGTTTATAAAAGAACAAAATGCAAAAAACAATAGGAGTCGTTTCATAATCAATTATTTAAAATTTTAGCTGGGTTTATAACCACGTATTTAATAGACTTATTTTCGTTTGGTAAATGGTGCGAGTATGTTATGTGCAATAGGCCATCAGAGGTTTGTATCAAGCTTGGGTACGAAAATCCACCAGAATTAGGTTCCACATTTTCGAGGTAGGTTTTCCATTTCCATGTTTTGCCCTCATCATCAGACAAAAAAAGTACTAGTCGATTTCTACCATCAGGCAAATCATTCCCAATAAAAGCCCAGCGGCCATCTTTAAGAGCAAGAATTTCCACGCTTGCAGTATTAGGGATGTCTGTTTTTACACTTAATGTCCAAGACTCGCCTAGGTCAGAGGATTCACTGTAATGTACCCTTGGAGGATAATCGCCACTGTCACGCATAAATGCCACCAAGGTCTTGTTTTTTTTCTGTACCAAAGCAGGCTGAATAGGTCCTCGACCCACCAGTGGTAAACTCGGCCTCCATGTGGTGCCTTTATCGTCAGAAATAGCCATCATTGACATATTGTAGCCATCAGAGTATAATGGCAGCACTATTCTACCATTGTCCATAACCAAAGGTTTGATTCTGGTCATCCAGCCTATACTCCTTTTAGTATCATCTTCACTGGCTTTGATAATCATTTCGTCGTACTTCGGTGCATAAGCTGACCATCCTTTACCCTTATCAGGTTGTTCTTTGAATTTTTTGACAACTTCTTTCGCAAAATCATCGTTGGGCTTTAACAAAATATTGTCTTGCCAAGTCCAAATTGGAGGGCCAGGTTTTAAGTAATCCGTGGTAGTTTTATACCTTAATATAGACTGCTCCCATTTGTTAGCTTGAACGGCAATCCAAACCAAGAAAAGTTTTTTGTCTTGGTTCAAAAAAAGTACGGGGTTGCAGTCTGGAATATTCGGGGTGTCTGCCATTTGGAAAGCTTCGCTCCAACGTGTTTCGCCTTTTTTGAGCCTAGATCCCATTAATTGGACATCATCAGCTTTACGTTCACCACTTCCATAAAACCACACAGTCAAAAAATCGCCATTTGGTAAATTTACTATGCTGCTACCGTGTACATGCTTGGCCTGTGGAGCGAAAATAAGGCTTGAACTGACTAAGGCATCCTCCATAGTTACAACTTGTTGGGAAATAGCTTTGAAAGAGGTCAGTAATATCGAGATTGAAATCCAAGTTTTACAATAATTCATTTTGCTTAATGTTACCTCTGTAAATATGGGTTAATACTTCACTTTATAGATTAGGTACTATCCATTGATTGTAAAATATGTGTTTTTTCTATTCACGAAGTTTGCAAAAACACATTCTTTTTTGTTCAACGTCAATAATCACTCTTCAGTCTCAACGGAATTGAAGACACCTTAAAAGTCATTAAGAAATAGCTCCCAATGTTTCCAAAATGTTAAGGAATCAGGGTTGATTACTAACTCAATAT
>JBLHOT010000159.1:0-4902 GCA_047623945.1 Arcticibacterium sp.
GGGCGGCTAATAAAATCAGATTCACATTTTCACCAATTACCTTTCTTGTTTCAGCAACTAATGCCTGTCCGATGCCCTGTTTTTGATAATCTAAGCTCACAGCTAAGTCAGACAAATAACAGCAATAGGCATAATCCGTCAGTGAGCGAGATAAACCCACTAAGTTGCCATTCTCCCATGCAGAAATCACCAAATTACTTTCTGCGTACATTTTCTTGATTCTGATTTTATCATTTGTGGGTCTATTTATACCAGAGCTGTCATATATTCGGCAAATTTCTTCCGTAGAAACTGGGACGTTTACTTTGTATTCAATGACCATTATTGAAGATGTTTTGGTAAAGAAATTTTAGCCCCATGTTCGTCGGCTACTGGTTTCTGTCTTAATGGCTTTATAGGGATTAAACCTGTCCAAATTGGCAAATCCATATCATCTACTTCATGGCTAGGTTGTCCTTGTCTTACTTTGGCAGAAGCCTCCTCCAGTGAAAAACGAATTCCAGTGGTTTTCTCCACCTCCTTTTTGCTCATAGGCTTTAAATAATCCCAGCTATCAGGCACCATTTTATTCGTTAAGGCTTTGAACGCTTGATGTTTTTCATCCTGGGTTTCTAGGGTTTCGCCTTTCGCAAAAATAACCACGGACCTATAATTTACAGAGTGGTGAAAAGCTGTTTTGGCAATTACTAAATCATCTGCCAGCATTACAGAAATACAAACTGGACGGCCGTCTGAAAGCATTCTCATTAAATGGCTACCTACAGAACCGTGCATGTAGATATGATTCTCTATTCTTACAAAAGATTGTGGAATACTAAAAGGCTGACCATCTTCTGCATAGCTAATGGTGCAGAAAAGGGCTTCATCTAGTATCTCATATATCTGTAGATTATCATAGTGAGCTCTTTGATTTGCGTACCTGCTGGGTGTCGTTCTCTCTGTTTTTCTTTGCATTCTATTTCTTGTTTTCATTTCAAAAGTAGATATTTACTGGAGGGCTTAAATAGTCCAGTAATTATATTTTAAATAGTCCAATGCTATGCTTCAAATTGATAAGAATGCCTCTAAGGCTGTATTTCTTCAAATTGCAGACCAACTCAAAGAGAATATAAGTAATGGCATTTTGCCCGCAAATACTAAACTTCCAGGCAGTAGAAGACTTGCTGTGGTCCTAGATGTTCATCGAAAAACGGTGCTTGCGGCTTTTGAAGAATTAATAAATCAAGGCTGGTTAGAGACAAAGCTTGGTAGTGGCACCTATGTGGCAGAAAAGATAGAAGGCACAGAGATAGAAAAACTAAAAGTGAACTCTAATGGACAAAGGGCTAAAAGTATAAAGATACCTAAGGTCTTAATACGTAATATTCCGCTTGTAACACAGCATTATCACCTAGATGATGGATTGCCCGATCCACGTCTGGCTCCCACAAAGGAATTAAATAGGGCTTATAAAACGGCACTATTCAAAGGTAATCTTTATAATAAATTCACATACGGGGACATACGGGGCAATGCCTATTTAAGGGAGCAGTTAGTAGATTATCTTTTTAGAACTCGTGGCATGAAGGTTTCTTCCGAGCAAATACTAATTACACGTGGGGTTACACAGGCTCTTTATTTGAGTATCCAGGCCTTTGTCAAAAAAGGAGATAAAGTGGCCATGCCTGAGTTGAACTGGGCATCCGCTCAAAAGAACTTTGAGTATCACGGAGCTGAAGTTGTCAAAATAAAAGTGGATAAAGACGGCTTAGACATAAATCATTTAGAAGAGTTATGTAAGGTGGAGAACATTAAAATGCTCTATGTTACACCACACCATCAGTATCCCACTACAGTGATAATGCCTGCTTACAGACGAGTAAAGCTCATGCAGCTAGCTAAAAAATACGGTTTTTACGTTTTTGAGGACGACTATGACTATGATTTTCACTATACAAGCCATCCTATCATGCCACTAGCGGCTACCCATCATGGCGATTTTGTGATCTATGCTGGATCTTTTACTAAAGCTATTTCACCTGTTTTTAGAGTGGGTTATTTGGTGGCACATAAAGAGCAAATTGACTACATGGCGGGTATTAGAAGGTTAATTGACCGACAGGGAGATAACTTATTAGAAATAGCTATTGCGGAGTTATTAGAACTCGGTATTATTCAGCGGTATCTTAAAAAGAATCGAAAAATCTACGAGTCCAGAAGAGATGTTTTTTGCGGCCTTTTAGAAAAGGAATTGGGCGAATACCTCTCCTTTAAAAAACCAGAGGGTGGGATGTCTGTCTGGACAACTTTTAAACCTGAAATAGATTTGGAAGAAATAGCTAAAAGGGCTTTAATGAGTGATTTATACTTTTCAGATGGACTTCACCATATGGTCAAAAATTATACGCGTTTAGGTTTTGCTTCATCAAATGCGGGTGAACTACAAACCGCCGTTAAGATTGTAAAAGAACTTTTATAGGCTATAATACGGTTGTTTGTTTTTATCTTGTGCGTAAATTAAATCAACAAACATGTTTCATAACTTCACTTTCAAAAATCCCGTAAAAATCATTTTTGGAAAAGGCACAATAGCCCAATTACCAAAGAATATCCCTGCAAAAGCCAAAGTAATGCTCACCTATGGTGGAGGAAGCATCTTTGCCAATGGGGTACATAAAGAGGTTATTGAAGCTTTAACAGGCTATGACATTGTGGAGTTTGGCGGTATTGAGGCCAATCCAACTTATGAAACACTTATGGCAGGAGTGGAAGTAGCTAGAAAAGAAAAAGTTGATTTCCTTTTGGCCGTAGGCGGAGGCTCTGTTTTGGATGGTACCAAATTCATGGCTGCTGCCATTCCTTTTAAAGGGGAGGACCCCTGGGAGGGCATTGTTAAATCACAAGTGAGGTATAAAGAAGCCCTACCCATTGGAGCCGTAATGACACTTCCTGCCACAGGGTCAGAAATGAATTTTTATGCGGTCATAAGTAAAAGATTTACAGATGAGAAATTTAGTATGGGAAGCCCTGTGCTTTATCCTCAGTTCTCAATCCTAGACCCCGAAACTACTTTTTCTCTACCTAAAAGACAGGTAGCAAATGGTGTGGCAGATGCTTTTACGCATGTTATGGAGCAGTATATGACTTACCCTTTGGGGGCCGAGATACAAGACCGTTTTTGTGAGGGTGTTTTATTGACCCTTATTACGATAGGTAAGAAAACGATAGATAATCCGGAGGATTATGAGGCTAGATCTAATCTAGTTTGGGCCGCCACCGTGGCTCTGAATGGTTGGATTAGTGTAGGATTACCTCAAGACTGGTCTACCCACAATATAGGTCATGAGTTGACGGCATTGCATGGCATAGATCATGCTCGTTCACTGGCCGTAGTTTTACCACACTTATGGAGATTTAAAAGTGAGCAGAAAAAGGAGAAATTGATTCAATATGCTCAGCGAGTTTGGAACTTAACAGGCACGGATGAGGAGCTTATAGATGGGGCGATTGAAAAAACAACTGCTTTTTACAAGTCTCTTGGTTTACCTACCAAAGGGACGGCCTACGGTATCAATGAATTGACTATAGAAGAAATCAAAAAAAGATTCTCTGATAGAAAAGGTGCCTATGGAGAGCATAAGGATGTGGATGCAGAAGCGGCTGCGGCTATTTTAAGAATTAGTATTGCCTGATTTAAAGAGGTTTATCTTTTAACCAGAAATTTTAAACGAATTATCGACTAAGCTCAATTTTCGGATAAGCGGTACGTTCACACACTATGCCGAATCTGGAACATATGAAAAAAATAATCGTACTCCTTCTGTGCAGCTTTGCTTTAGCTGCCCAGCCTCCTGGTTTTGTTGACGAACTGGTAGGTACCGGTTTTGAGTCTCCAACGGGTCTTACTTTTGATAAAACGGGTCAGCTTTATGGCTGGGAAAAAGGAGGAAGAGTTTTCTCTGTAGATAAATATAATGGCTCCAAAACGCTTCTTTTAGATATATCTGCAGAAGTCTATGATTACCTAGACCATGGATTAAATGGGCTGGTTTTAGACCCTAACTTTCTAAGTAATGGGTATGTATTTTTATTGTATGCTGTAGACAGAAACTACCTGCTTTTTAAAGACGATGCTTCATATGATAGAGTAAATGATGATAAGTTTTCTGCCTCTATTGGGCGTGTGACTAGGTACACACTAATAGATACTGTGCTGGACCCTACTTCTCAGAAAATTTTGATAGGGGAATCTTTATCCACGGGTATTCCAGTTTTGATGGATAATCATGGCATGGGTTCTCTTGTTTTTGGCTCAGATGGTAGTCTTATGGTGAGTTCAGGAGACGCCGCTATAGCTAGAGATCCTCCCTTTCAGGCCGGAGATGCCTTTTACGATTTATTGGTGGAAAGGCCTCTAGCAGATGGAATTATTACAAAAGACCAAAACATTGGGCCGTATAGGTCGCAGCATATAAATTCCTTAAACGGGAAGTTGCTCCGGATCAATCCAGAGACAGGTGATGGTTATGCTTCAAATCCTTTTTATGAATGGGATAAGCCTAGATCAGCAAAATCTAGAATATGGGCTTATGGCTTGAGAAATCCTTTCAGGTTTTCATTGAAACCTGGAACTGGGGAGCAAGATATTACTTTAGGGGAGCCTGGTACTTTTTACTTGGGTGATGTAGGATGGGAAAACAGGGAAGAGATAAATGTTATAGAAAACGGTGGAGGAAATTATGGCTGGCCATATTTTGAAGGTATAAGTTATAGAAACCAACTTTTTAGTGACCCTGCTTACTTTCCTGAGAATGCCATTGCTCCCTTAATGGAATGGCGTGGAAACATTGCCCAAGCTTTTGTAGATGGCGTAGCATTTGGAATTGGCTCTCCTGAATTCGTAGGAGACCCTTTCATGGGGAA
>JBLHOT010000160.1:0-4498 GCA_047623945.1 Arcticibacterium sp.
CCCAAATTGTTCGATGGAGATATTGGGCTCAAAAAAGTGGCTCAAAAACTCGGTATGGAAGATAAGTTTGACACGACCAATGTCGCCGTCTATTTTGGAGAGGAAAACATTAGCAAAGATGACCCCTACTTTGAAGGCATGGGCCCTGAAAGAACAGGCTGCAACTTTTGTGGTGCCTGCATGACAGGGTGTAGAAATAATTCAAAAAACACATTAGACAAAAACTATTTGTATTTGGCTCAAAAATACGGGGCAGAAATATGGGCCGAACATGAGGTTTATAAGGTGAACCCAATAAACACGATGGATGGAGCAGATGGCTATGAAGTTGGGATAAGAACTAGCACAAAATTCTTTACAAAGAAAAAGAATATTAAAAGCAGAGCTGTGATTTTTTCTGGAGGTGTCTTAGGCACCATCAAACTTTTGCTATTGCTAAAAACCAACTCACTACCTAACATTTCTGACAGATTAGGGAAAGACATAAGAACCAATAATGAAACGCTCGTGAGTGTTTCTACCCTGGATAAAGACAAGACCTTTTCTAAAGGCGTGGCAATAGGTAGTATTTTAGATACCGATGAGAATAGTCACCTAGAAATAGTGAGGTACGCCGAGGGCTCCAATGCTTGGAAGCTCATACATCTGCCGTACGTTACTGGGAAGAATGTCTTCACTCGGCTAGCTAAAGTCCTGGTATCTTTAGTGAAAGCTCCCGTCAAATATTTCAAGATTTATTTTGCCAACAGTTGGGCAAAGAAAACGGTGGTACTACTTTTCATGCAAACCCTGGATAGCACACTGAGATTCAAGAGAAATGTTTTTGGGTTTATGAGTTCAACACTTAGTACAGGCAAAAGGCCAACTCCTTTTATTCCAGAATCTGTTGAATTGATTAAAGAATACAGCAAAGCTGTAAATGGCGTAAGTACCTCATTTGCCTTAGAAACAATAGCAGGAATTCCGTCGACAGCACATATTTTGGGCGGTGCTGTGATGGGAGAGAACCCTTCAAAAGGTGTGATTGATAAAAACAATAAAGTTTTTGGGTATGAGAACCTTTATATCATTGATGGTTCTATGATTTCATCAAATCCTGGAGTGAATCCATCATTATCAATAACAGCGATTGCGGAGCGGGCCATGGCTCAAATACCCCTAAAAAATCAATAGATTAATTTTGGTTATAAGCTGGATACTTTAGCCTTAAACTATCGAAACAATATAACCAATAAAAAGTTAGTCAGATATTAAACCTGTCCCACAACAACAACAAATGTCCCAGCATAGGAAGAGAGAAAAGAGTTTAGGATTAGTAGAATTAATTGCCATTGCATTAGGTGGAATGGTTGGTGGCGGGATTTTTACAATACTAGGCATTTCAGTATCAATGATTGGTAGTTTAACACCTATTGCCATAAGCATTGGTGGGTTAATTGCTTTTTTGGCCGCTTACTCCTACGTAAAACTAGGACTATACTATCGAGACGAAGGAGCTACCTATTCCTTTTACAAACGGACTTACCCAAGTTCGCATTTCAAAGCCTCCGCAATTGGTTGGTTTATTATTTTTGGATACATAAGTACCTTGGCTTTATACGCCTACACTTTTTCTTCTTATGCCATAAGCAGTACTGAATTTGCGGGAAATATATGGATCAGAAAATCGATTGCTATAGGTGTAATCGCAATTTTCGTACTTATAAATATTTGGAGTGTAAACGGAATGGGTAAAATTGAAGATGTGATGGTTTACACTAAAATAGTAATCCTGACTATTATTTCATTTATACTAATGCAGCACGGAACTACAGACTTTGGAACTTTCATTGACAATATGTCTATGGATGCGAAGTCCTCTAGTTTACTGTCCATATTGATTGTGGCGTCTCTTACCTTCGTTGCGTATGAAGGATTTCAATTAGTCATTCATGCAATGGATGAAATGTCAAATCCACAAAAAAATATACCAAGAGCAATATATTCAGCAATAATTTTGGCCACTTTAATCTATCTGATCATTTCGTTAGGTGCACTATTTGCAATTCCTATGGAAGATATTATAACCAATAAAGAATATGCTCTAGCTGCAGGAGCAGGAAACATATTGGGTCGTTTAGGAACCACCCTTGTTATTCTTGGGGCAATCCTCGCTACAAGTAGTGCCATCAGTGGAACAATATTTGGTTCGTCAAGGCTGTTGTCTGTCATTGCAAAAGATGGCTACTTTCCATCTTGGTTATCTAAACGAGAAAATAAAACTCCAAAAAATGCAATTATTGCCATGGCATTGATGTCAAGTTTACTCTTAGTTATCGGAGGTCTTGAACTCATTCTTGAATTTGGGAGTATTACCTTTCTTCTGGTTTCATTATTAATGGCCATAGCAAATTTCAAAATAAGAGACAAAACAAAATCTTCCTTAGTTTTAACAGTATTGTCTATTATAGGACTTGGACTGGGGGCGATACTCATTTTGTTTTATGAATTTACAACCAAGTGGGAAGAAATGCTTTTGATAGTTTTGCTTTATGTTCTTTTAGCTGGTTTTGCTTGGAAATTTTCAAATAATCAAGAAATAAAAAAGGTATAATTGAAAGCGATCCTACTGAGACAAAAGTGATTTAAATCTCTATTCGGCCAGCCCGATTAAACAATTCTAGGGCAATCCCATTAGACTATTTGAGAGATCATGATAGGAGTTCCGTGGTATTTTTAGACTGCTGATCATTAGGTAAACAACCCCTTTATCAAACTATTTAAAAAAACTTATCTCCGGGACCTATTGTTTTCTGTTTTTCCACCTCTTGAAATAGCGTGGGAGAAACAATTAACCTCTTCTTATTCGTTAGTACTTTTAGCGAAAATGGAAAAACTTAGTCAAATAGGTATATGGACATTAGGATAATTGAAACATTACTTACCCTTGCGGGCTTCTTTATTTTACGATTTGCTAGCGTTAAATTCCTGGCGAGGATTCAGACTAAATACGATTATTCTAAATATAGAGTAAGGCCTATTTTGAAGTTTATTAATTTGTTCTATCTAATAACCCTCATCACTGTAATTATAGCCATTTGGGGCGTGGAACAAACTCAGCTTTTAACTTTCATTACTTCTGTTTTGGCCGTTATCGGGATAGCCTTATTTGCCCAATGGTCTGTCCTTTCAAATATCTCTTCTGCTTTAATTATTTTCATAAGTCATCCTGTTAAATTGGGAGACTCCATTACCATTCTTGATAAGGATTTTGATATTAGTGGAAAGTTATCTGACATAGGGCCGTTTTATGTCAATATTAACACAAGTGCTGGTGAAAAAATCATGATACCGAATAACGTATTTTTACAAAAAGCCACAAAAGTAAATTCATGAAAATACCTTATATTATTCTCTTCACATGCTTTTTGTGCCTTGTCCCGATGTTGTCTCCTGCTCAAGATAAATTTGAGAGAGAGTATCGTGCTAAACCAGAAAATGTTTCATTTTCTGCAAAGACATTTATAGATTCCATAGGTCCAAAATCCAAAGTGAAATGGTACAAAGAAATAAGCCAGAATGGCATTTCTGTAGAGGCAAAATTCGAGTATCAAAAGAAGAAATTCAGTATTGAATTTGATCCATCAGGGGTTTTGCAAGATGTAGAATTTATCATTAAAAAAGGAGAGATAGCTCCCCTGGTATATCGTCAAATTGAACTTGAACTTGACTCTCTTTTCCAAAAATGGAGATTTCAAAAAATACAAATGTAATACAAAGGAAGTAATGACGATATCCTTACTTCCATAAACAAAAATAAACCAAGACTTTCCCTCAGAATTTCTTACGAAATTGTTTTAAAAGGAAAAACACTCGAGAATACCCAGCTTTATGAAATCGCTTTTAACGATGACGGAGAAATTCAGCAAGTTCAACAGATTGCACAAAATAAAGCAGACCACCTTGAGTATTAGAGTCATAGTTTTTTTGATTCTTCTGGTTTATCCGCTAAGCCTCTATGCTCAAAACCAAACCAAAGTAGGGCTTTTACCATCCTTAAATTACAACCAGAAGTTAAAGAAAGGATGGGATATAAATTTCAAATTTGAATCAAGACATTTTGTTTTTGAGAACAATGCCTTGCAAGAGTCTAACTTTTCATATAGTTATTCCCTAAGTGATTTTTCGTTTCTAGCAGGCAAAAAAATAAGCTTAAACTCCAAATTTGTTATAGGTGTTTTGGCACGGATTGAAACGGATTCAAAATCATATCGAACAATCCAGCAATTTATATTTAAAAGCAAAATAAGTAACTTCCGTGTGGCTCACAGATTAGCAACTGACCAAACCTTTTCAGAAGACGAATTTCCCGAGTTTAGATTAAGATATAGGCTAAGTGGCTATTCCGTTTCAAATAGTGCCAGTAATTTCGGAGTGTTAGTGCCAAAGATTTCGGTTTAAATTGTGCCATTCCTGATATTAATATCAAGCCTATTTCGGTTCGTTTTGTGCCACTATA
>JBLHOT010000161.1:0-4483 GCA_047623945.1 Arcticibacterium sp.
TTTTTGATAAAAAACTATTGATGGCAGTATAGCCTGAACTGTTCTGATTAATATCACAACAGCTAACTTTGGTCTTTTTTATTCTATAATAGAGGCTCCTTTTGCGAATGTTTTGAGTGTTTCTAGATTATATTTTGTCTAGGACTTTTAACAATTTGACAAACTGAAAATCTCTTTTCCTTGTTAGAGTCTTTGTGCAAGGCTGGCATTGTGAAGGTAAAACACTATAAGTTTAAATTTGATTTAGCAGAAGGGTCTGATGCGTATATCTAGAAGGCGTGAATTCTATTATTTTTTCCTTCCTTCCAATCTTAAGCCTGTTTTAGCTACATCAAAAGGAAAGGTTCATTCAGATAGTTTATCACTTTGAAAAATCATCTAAGTGTCATTATAATATTGATAGCTATTATTTGATTACCTATTTATTCGTGATTAGGATCTTAAGTATGGCTTGTTTCTGTTCTTTTTTTAGCTAAACCTTCCCGGTGATTTTATTATCTTCCTTCGGAATAGAATTCCCATCTTTATTATTCCATTCAAAACTTAAAATATTACTGTTATATTTGAAAGGTAGATACTCATGTATTTAGTGAAAATATTAAACCATAACAACAGCTCAACGGAAGTTAATTTTTCTCCCTAAACATATCAATTTCATAGTGCTAATTGGTATTGTCACTGGGTAGTCATTTAAGGCATCTGGAATAAAAATCACATTGTCATGATTCTTTGGATTTATACTTTGCTTAGAATGGAGTACAAGGTTTAGTGAGTAGAGATATTTGCTCAATAAATTATAAATTAGATTAAAATGAGTACTCTGAAATTAAATTTTATGAACCCCATGATATTGCTGGAATCAATGACGCAAAGTATATTGATTACAACTCCGGATCTCAATTCTCCAGGACCTTATATCGTTTACGTAAATAAGGCTTTTGAAGAAATGACTGGCTGGAGCAGGGATGAAATCATTGGTAAGAATCCAAGATTTCTACAAGGACCTAAAACTAACTTTAAGATCTTTCTTAATTTGAGGAGTATTATTGAAAAAGGTAAAGTGTGGAGTGGTAAGACAGTCAATTACAAAAAAGACGGAACTGAATTTCACATGGAGTGGTCTATATCCCCAGTATTTGATAAAGAGGGGAAACTTGATCAGTTATTGGCTGTTCAAAACGATATAACGGAAAATGTAAAAATCGAAAAACAACTTGAAAAGGCAAGAAAAGGAGAATTAAAGCGAGTAAAAGAAATTGAAAAAGCCAACATTAAGCTGAATTCTTTGACAGAAAAGCAAAAAAACACCCTAGACTTATTTACAAAATATGTTCCAGAGTCGGTTGTGAAAAAAGCTCTCTCTAATACCAAAAAAGATATTAAAGAAGGTGTTAAGTTGGATGTGTCTTTGCTTTTTTGTGATATTAGAAATTTCACTTTAATGGTGGGGGATTTCAATCCTAGAGAGGTAGTTAGGTTGCTTGATACGTATTATTCTAAGATGGCAGAGGTAATTAAAATGTACAATGGAGTCATAAATCAATTTACGGGCGATGAAATTTTTGCTACTTTCGGTGCTCCCACGCCAATAAAGGATCCTGAAATTTCGTCTGCTTATTGTGCCATAGAAATGATAAAAAAGTTGGAGGAAATAAATAAGGAACTAAGGGATATCTTACCTCAAGGTTTAACAGTAGGCATTGGACTAAACTATGGTTCAATAATAGCTGGGAACCTTGGTTCTGATGAAAAGCTTACCTATGCTATCACAGGAGATGCGGTGAACACTGCTAAGAGGATAGAATCGTTGACTTCAAATCTTTCGGATACCATTCTTGTAAGCGAGACTATTTATGAAAAAACCAAAGCATTGTTTTCAACAAAACCTTGGGGTAAGGTAAGCGTTAAGGGTAAAGAGAATAAAATACCGGTGTATCAACT
This sequence comes from Arcticibacterium sp., assembly GCA_047623945.1. Taxonomy (GTDB): domain Bacteria; phylum Bacteroidota; class Bacteroidia; order Cytophagales; family Spirosomataceae; genus Arcticibacterium. The sequence goes on from JBLHOT010000161.1 coordinate 1,942, forward strand.
CATTTAAGAAATATGCCGGAGCAAAAAGCTAAGCTCTGTTGAACGGCAAACCGTTATAAACTTTATAGAGACTTTTTTTGGCCTTACTTTTAGGAGACATTTTACAGATTTTTTTGTAATCAAGTCTCAAACTTAAAATACAACTCACTGTTTCTACTAGGCTAAAATTCAACCTTTATTGAGCTGTCATCAATAGAGTTGAAAACGCACTTAAGAGAGCTTAGTATATCGAGAGAAGGCCAATTTCCTGAACAATTATTTTCTCAAGTACCCGTACTTGAATCTTTAATCGATGATATTGTTTGCTATCCTTTTACTATCAGACGAGGAAACGACTATGTGCTTTATGTATATTAGATTATAATAAAAATGAAGATGGCAATAAGTCTTGAATTTACAATTTCCCCAGATAGCATTATTTAATGATTGAGAATAACCTGTTTGTTATATCAGTTTAAGATTACCAACCTAAAATAGTCAATTAGATTGCTTGTGAAACAATCTCATCAATAGCCCTTTTGGACGATTGGGCAGCGGCATGCACAGAAACCCAATCATCCCCATCTGTGTATGCACCTCCAGCAAAATAAACTTTGTCTGCTACTGATTTCCCAAGTTCTCTTACCGTTCTCCAATCCGCATGGTCTGTCATATAACCCGACCTAATGAAGGGTTCCTTATCCCAGTTTTTGGAAATGTGCTTTATATAATTTGGCGTAGCTTGATTCGCATAAATGCCGTCCAATTCACTTAAAAGGAAGCTTTTTAACTCACTATCTGAAAGTGATGTGTACGCTAATGCGGGTTTTCCTACTACGAATAAACCTAGAATATGCTTGGAAGTATTTTGACCTAAGGCAGCGTTATAGTAAATTTTCTCCCCATCACTTTTAGGATTAATATCAAACGGATATTCGTCCTCGTAGAAATTTGTAGAAAAGGTAATAAACGCTTTAAATCCTTCCCAAATAACAGTATCGTTTATGGCCTTGGCTTTATCTTGAGGTAAGGTTGGAGTAAACCTAATGTCTCCATCTTGAAGGATTTTGAGCGGAACAGAGACTACTACTTTATTAGCTGTGAATTGCCCATTTTGTGTGGTAATGACAACTTCGTCGCCTGAATAATCAATGGAGTTTACTACTGTGTTATACGAGATTTTATCGGCGATAGAAGGGATAATGTATTCCTCAAAAAAGCTGTACCAGGAGGAGTTGACGAATTTTCTGTCTGGAGCATCAGAGATCGTTTCAATATTGACCTGAACAGCAGAATCATTTACTATCTCTTTGAAGATACTTGTACTCGTTTCTAGCCATTCTGCACCCATGGGAATTGGGAAATCGGCAAAATTGCGGTCTATTTTCATTCTGCCACCAAGAAGGGCAGAGGCTTCTAAGATTTCAAAGTCAATGCCCTGCTGCTGTAATAAGTAGCCTGCCGCTAAGCCACCTGCACCAGCACCTATAATAATCACCTTGCCACCATAGGGTGTTATGGCGGGGTCATCATCACAAGATAGGAGGGAGGCTTGTAATGGAAGTCCAATTCCAAGTATACCGCAGATTTTAGTAAACTCTTTTCTTGTCATTTATACCTGAATTTTGAAGGTTTATTGTCATTTCAGACAATCTCTTTAGATAAAGACACAATGTAAACAAGTGTTTTGGAATGCTACGCCTGCATACGCTCGAAATCTTTTATTGATGGGTACTAAACTCAGTTATACTTGTTCACCTGTCGATAGTCACAGAAGTTTGATATACTTTTGTCACCCTAGTGACTCCGTTTACGGTCATGTACTCTTCGAGCCCATACGAATGCTATCTTACATTTGGAATCTCCCATATTTCATTTAAATGAAAAAATATTTCACAAAAAAAGCGATGGTTTTATGCTGGCTAAATTGAACCTAGACATAGCACTCACGTGATGATAATAATCTTGCAAAACTCAGATTTAGGCGGCATTTGTAAATACTTTGGCTTTTGAGATGGAGCCGCTGAGTGAGGAGACTAAGAGCTTGTAAGCCAAAAAGGACACAACAACTCTTTAAAACGGAATTTAAACCAAGCGGTTTCTCAAAGCATTAATCCTGCTCTTGTGAGAGTTTTTTTGTGACCAATGACTACGGGGCTATCTTTAGGAAGTACTAGAAAAATGATATAATGGAAAAAACTTTTTTTACTTTTCTGTTAGTCCTCAACCTTCTTTTTACTGCCGCAAATGCACAAATAGATTTCACTCTCCATCAAATCGATGAATTTAGTGATAAAATGGGACAGGTTAGTTTGGTTGATATTGATAAAGACGGGGACCTAGATTTTGCCTTTGGGCAGCTAGGCGATATGTATTGGTATGAATATACTTCAGCCTCCAACTGGAAAAGACATAGCATCGGGAAAGGTGCCAGTACCGATGTAGGCGGCTGTTCATTAGATATCAATGAAGACAGATGGATTGATTTTGTAGCTGGTGATTCTTGGTACGAGAATTCTGGAAAGCCAAAAGTGGAAGGCTTCGCTTTACACAGGAAAAATAT
>JBLHOT010000162.1:0-4408 GCA_047623945.1 Arcticibacterium sp.
CCCCTAAACTACTAAATAAATAAATTGGGGTTTTATTCAGCAAAATGGAAATGATAAAGATTCCACTAGTAAAATAAATGAATATTTTAATGACCTGAATAAAGCCCTTTATCGGGATTCTATTTGAAACATCATATAATTTATAAATATCCCGAGAAGCATTTAGGAAAGCATCAATGACTAAGATACCAATAACTATCATATAGATTAAAACTACCCCGTCAATCAACGTGATTAACCATTCATAGCCCTCCAGTGGAGTTGAAATAGATATGTAAAGAACAATGGCAGGGGCGAAATACGCAAGACGATTGAATACTCTTTTCCTTAGAATCATATCGTCCCATTGTGTAGCCGTCTTATTAATAATAGCGGCTAACCCTTTTACGATGAAATGTTTCGCAAAAACGTAAGCAATAAGACTTATTATAATGATCGATGTAAAAATTAAAGCTCGAGCAAAAATGTCTGCTGTAGCTAAATCAAAGTCTCGGTTTATTATCCAATTTCTAATAATTTCAAGCATATGTCTTCTAAATTTCTATAATTAATTTTGTCCAAGTATTTAATTCAGCTGCATCTTTTCAAAACCTAGCTTGCAAAGGAAGTTTAATAGCACTTGTTCTTTGCTCAAAGGTAGTTAAATCGGCTGCAAGTGTATCCTCATTAGACCTTCCCCCCAATGTCTTGATGCTTATTGCTTAACTTAGCTAGGTGTGCATATCCAGCTTTGTGAAATTGCTTTAGAAAAGTTTGCCCCTACCCTGTCATCGCCTAATCTTTCCATTAGTGCGTTCATACAAAGTCTAATTATCAAAAGTTTTTGTTGTATTTTGAGGAAAATGCACTCTGACATTAGAATTCACAAACCAATAAGAAGTTCACCGTGAAAAAAATCTTTAAAGGCTTTGCTTACTTTTTACTCGGAATAATTGGACTAATACTCATAGTGTATCTCATTTTCATTATCAAGTGGAAGATGGAATCCACTGCGAGTATGAAATTATTAGGAGAAGGAGCTTCTACATTGACAATCCATGGTCATACTTTTCGTGATTTGAATAAGAATGGAGAATTGGATATATATGAAGATTCTAGGGCTGAACTTGAAGATCGTGTTGGAGATTTGATATCGCAAATGGAGCTAGATGAAAAGGCAGGTCTTATGTTTGCTCATTTCCTTGGTATGGAAAAGGATGGTTCTTTGTTAGAAATCCCAAGTATGTCAGACCCTTTTTCTTTTATGACCGGAAGTACTTCTGGCATGTTACTTCAAAGAAAAATAAGTCATGTGCAAAACTTAGGAGGTGCCTCAGCATCCTCATATGCCACTTGGAACAACAATCTTCAAAAATTTGCGGAACGTACCCGATTGGGAATTCCTATAACATTAATTTCGGACCCTAGACATGGGACTAAGGCAATGCCTGGAGCTAGCATAACTACCCAATGGATTTCTGCTTGGCCCTCACAATTAGGTTTGGGTGCCACAGGTGATACTGTTCTAGTTCGGGAATTCGGAGACATTGCCAGACAAGAATACCTGGCCATAGGTATTCGATTAGCACAGCATCCTATGGCTGATATTGCAACGGATCCACGTTGGGCAAGGGCTAACGGCACCTTTGGTGAAGATGCTCATTTAAGTGCTGCTTTAACCAAAGCTTATATTTTAGGATTGCAGGGTGATAGTTTAGATGCATCAAGTGTGGCTTGTCAAACAAAACACTTTGCCGGTGGTGGCCCACAAGAAGACGGTTGGGATGCTCATTTTGCAAGTGGAAAAAATCAAGTCTATCCTGGAGATAACTTTGACTATCACTTGATTCCTTTTACAAAAGGAGCACTTGCGGCAAATACAGCTCAGATTATGCCCTATTATGGAATACCTAAAGGTCAGGTAAAAGAGGAAGTGGGTTTTGGCTTTAGTAAAGAGATGATTCAAGAGCTTTTACGAGATTCATTAGGATTTGAAGGAGTGGTGGCTACCGATTGGGGTATTATCTCTGGAAATATGATGAAAGGTCCTTCTTCATGGGGTGTTGAACACCTCACTGAAAAAGAACGTGTCAAAAAAGTTTTGGATGCAGGGTGTGATCTTTTTGGTGGTGAGTTATGTACGGAGCATATTGTTGATTTAGTGGAAAGCGGAGAGCTTCCAGAGTCCCGAATAGATATTTCCATTCGACGAATATTAAGAGATAAATTCAGATTAGGCCTTTTTGACAACCCGTTTGTTGATTTGGACAAAACTAGTCTTGTTGGAAATTCAAAATTTGTAGAAAAAGGGAAAGAGGCTCAACGTAAATCAATGGTTTTATTAAAGAACGAAGGACTACTTCCACTCTCTTCAGATAATAAAATTTACATCCATGGAATGACGCAAGAGGGCCTGTCAGAAAAGTTCCCACAAATAGTGGAAAAAATAGAAGATGCAGATGTCATTGTTCAGAAATTACAGACGCCCTCATCGCCATCAGCGGGTGGAGACATTCTGGAACGGCTAATTCCTCAAGGAAGATTGGATTTTCCTGAGGATGAAAAAAATGAGATTTTGGAACGCACAAATTCCAAACCTACTGTTACCATATTCACTATCACTAGGCCTACAGTTGCTCCTGAAATTAATGCTGCCAGTCAGGCGGTTATTGCCGATTTTGAATCTCAAGATGAGATTATCTTAGAGATGATTTACGGAATATTCAACCCAACTGGCAAGCTTCCTATTGAAATGCCATCATCTATGGAGGCCGTTGAAAACCAGTTGGAAGATGTTCCTTATGATTCTAAAGATCCTCAATATTCATTTGGACATGGATTAACGTATGAATAACAGACCCGATATTTTTAATGATGTAATAGGACCAATTATGAGAGGTCCTTCTAGTTCCCATACGGCTGCTTCATGGAGAGCGGCTAAAATATGTTTGGATATTTTAAAGGAACCTCTTTTAAAAGCAATTATTGATTTTGATAAAGAAGGGGCATGGGCCCCCAATTATAGAGATCAAGGAACCACTATAGGTATTGAAGGTGGATTATTAGGAATAGAAATGTCCGATGACCAAATAAAGTATACCGAACGAGTAGCGAAGGATAAAGGGATATCCATTCTGTATGAAATAAATTCTTTTCCTACTAGCCATGTAAACACATTTAGGTTAGCCCTAGAGGGAGTTTATGGAAAACAAAACATAGTAACTGCTATATCAATCGGTGGTGGCTCTTTTGAAATTACAGACATAGACGGTTTCAAAATAAGTATTAATGGAGGATACTATGAGTTGCTTTTAAAAGACGTTCCCAAAGACATTCTACTAAAAGATGTTGCCTTATTATTTAAAGAAAGCAAAGCCATTTCAGAATCATTTAATGACGAAAACCGATTAATAAATATTAAGTTTTCTAAAGAAGTTTCAACAGTATTAATTAGTGAATTAGAACAGAAAATACCTTTTGGCGAATTAATTCTAATCAAACCAGTCCTACCAATTATAGCTGGAAATGAATCTGAATTGCCATTTACAAGTGTTGAATCGATGCTAGAATTTGCAGAACAGGAAAGTCTTGATCTTGCAGCCTTGGGTTTACTTTATGAAAAACATCAGAGTGGATTAACGGATCATGAAGTGATTGATAAAATGAAAGGGATTGTTGAAATAATAGAAAATAGCATTAAAACGGGCCTGGCGGGTACTTATTACGAAGACCGTATTTTACCTCGGCAATCTCACCTCATTGGCAATGCACAAAAGAAAAAGAAAATTCTAGAAAATTCTATAGTCAACCAAATCATAGCAAATGTATCTGCCATTATGGAATCCAAAAGTGCCATGGAGGTTGTTGTTGCCAATCCAACAGCCGGTTCATGTGGGGTTGTAGGTGGTGTTTTAAGAGCAGTTGCTGATGACATAGGTGCTACAAATGATGAATTGATTCAAGCATATTTTGCGACAGGAATTGTTGGCGTCTATTTCGCCAAGGGCCCAGGCTTCTCTGCTGAAGAACACGGCTGCCAAGTTGAATGCGGTGCATCAGCTGGAATGGCCGCTGCTGGAATAGTGCAGTTATTTGGTGGTACAGCTAAACAAGCCATTGACGCAGCTTCCATGGCGATTCAGAATATGATTGGATTAGTTTGTGATCCAATAGCAGACCGAGTAGAGGCACCATGTTTAGGCAAAAATGTAAGTGCTGCAGTTAATGCCTTGTCATCTGCAACTATGGCTTGTGCTGGATATAATGCACTTATACCCTTAAATGAAGTTATAGAGACTGTATCATCGGTAAGTAAACAAATGCCTACCTGTGTTAAATGTACTGGCAAAGGAGGCTTAGCAATCACTAAGTCTGCTTGTGCAATAAAGGCAAAACTGTCAAAAAAAGTACCGTAAAATCCCATGAAGAG
>JBLHOT010000163.1:0-4284 GCA_047623945.1 Arcticibacterium sp.
ATCTCATTCTGGAATAAACAGACAAATGCTTGCCCGTTTATTTTAAAACAAGGCTTTCCGAACAGCTGACTCTGCTCGGTTTCCTTTCGGCTCTGGCCTATTTCCTCGTATAGTTTCTGCTCTTCTGACATATGATAGAAATTCGAATTGGTCCATAAATGCTTAATGACTTACTTTATATAAAAGAATATTCATAATCCACAAGTGAACAAGATGCACATAAAGTCAAAAACCTCCTAAATCAAGCTTTGTCCTCAAACTTCTGATAGCTATATGCTAGTCCCTTCGCCACACTATTAAAATTGTCACCAGACTTGATTTTGGATTCACCAAACTTGCATATAAATAACTTTTTTAGGGCTCTGACCATCGACGTGCCGCCAGTCATAAAAACAGAGTCAATAGCCAAGTAGTCTACCTCGTTTTTAAGAAGAAAGTCATCTAAATAAGCACTTATTTTGTTCACATCCTGGGCAATGATATCGTCTTCAAAATCCGCAATACTTACTGCTTCTTGAAAGTCTATACCCTCGGCATTAAAAGCCAAATTCGTTATGTCTTTTTGAGTCAATTCAATTTTAGTCTGTTCTACCTTTTGAAATAAGAAATAGCCTAAATTCTTATCTACCAGTGTAAGCAGATTTTTAACTTTTGGGTTATTATCAGATTGGAAATAAGATTTCCTGATAGCCTCTTTCATCTTGTTGGTGTTCAGAAAGTTCATCTTGGCCCAAGTGGTGATGTTTACAAAATAAGACAAAGGCAGCTCCAGCCACTTATTATAGAATTTCTCCTTCACCCCCCGTCCAAAATGCGGCGTGCCTTTATGCCACATCAGTTTGGCGTCAAAATTATCACCTCCGATGTAAATGCCACCCTGCACGATATCTTGAACCTTTCTTTTAGTTCCTAAAGGCATGATTGTAAAATCTGAAGTTCCTCCGCCAAAATCTCCTACCAAAACCAGTTCCTCTTCTTTAAGTGAACGTTCGTAGGTAAAGGCTGCCGCAATGGGCTCCATTTGGAAGTAAGTTTTTTCAAAACCAGCAATAGTAACGGCCTTCTCTAATCGCTTTTGTGCCACAGCATCTTTTTCAGGGTTTTCACTAAACACCACCGGTCTGCCGATGACGGCTGTTTTCACTTCTGTGCCTAGATATGCATCTGCCTCCTTTTTCATAGCAGAAACGATTAACGCTACTAAATCTTCGGACTTGAAAGCATTCCCAGCAATTACCGTATGTGTAAAACTCTTTATGGGCAACACCGACTTAATGGATTTCATTAATCTTCCCTTCGATCTGCTTTTCACATAGGCCTCCACGGCCTCTTGACCAGTTAAATATGAAAAAGCCTTGGTAGAATCTTGATACTCTGGAAAAAACAGCACCGACGGCATTGTAAATACTTTAACAACTTCGTTTTTGTCAACATCCAGAATGGCCAATGCAGAATTCGTAGTTCCGAAATCAACGCCATATATATACTTCGTCATGTGTCCTTTTAGATTTAAAATGGGGGCACAAAAATAAGAGAACTATTGGAAAATCGAACAGGCTATCTATTCGGTTTTGGATCCACCTCCACACCCGAAAGCATATGCCTTAAAATGGGTTCGCATTTCTCAATGCATGCAGGATAAAAGTGTTTGTGCTTCCACTGGTCAGATTTTGGAGATTCGCCCCACCAAAACTCCGCCATGGCAATAGGGGTCATTTGATGTTTAAAAGCATATTGCAGTAATTTAGGAGCAGCACATTCTCCAGCAGCACTTGGCGGTTTCTGATTTCTTTCTTCTTTAAAAATTGAGCGTAAGCTTTTCTCTTCGCCCCTCCTATTTAGAAAATGATATTGGTCAAATAGTTTTGCCTGTAAACCCGCTGATTTTTCTTTACGTTTTAGCTTTAGTTCTTTGGCCGCTTCACTATCCGGTTCTATAGAGTTTAATTTGCCATTCATAACTCTCAATTCCTGCATACCTACATTTAGAAAGCTCCCTTTTCCTAAAGCATCATAAACAGGTGGCACAAAGCCATCGTGCACATTACTTTCCGCTAATTTCCCTGAAAATGCGGAGAGAAAACCAACTTCTTTTGCAGTGTTTTTAACCACCAATACTCCAAACATTTTACCAATGACTTTACCCTCTTGCCCCTTTTGAAGACCAAAATTATGATGCCATACGTTCTTGGCTTTGAGGTGCTCTTGTAATTGGGCTACAGCCCTCAAAGACAAAATGTGAGGCTCATAATCAAATGGATAAGTAAATTTTAAAGGTAAATCTGAATCATCAATATCAGACCCAAAAGGTGTGAAAATACTAAGCATGGGCAAACTACTTCTTTAAAAGTAAGTAAATCAAAAAGCCAAAAATGACCCATGGAGATATATACATCCCCCAAAAACCAAGAAAGAGCCCGAAGCCACCGAATGCCAAAGACGGCTGGTATACATGTAGAAGTATAGGCAAGCTCGCAATCAGAATGACAACTATTTTCTTCTTCTTCATCTTCCTTATTACTTTACCGAAAACGTATAATCCCTATCGAAAATGGTAATAAAACGGGGATAGTTCTCACCTAAATTGTTAACCTCGGCCATCTTTTCACTTAGCCGGTGCTTAGTCACAACGGTTTTGACAGTGTAAATACCAGGTTTATTTAAAATAGCATCTATCTTATACGTTCTTTCTTCACCGGGGTTCATGTTATTGTCATTAAGTTTCTTCGCCTCAGGATACCACTCCCATTCCTCTCCTATGCGGAAATTCTCCTCTTTGAGTACTTTTGAATCTTCATTCTCTAAACTTAGATGTATCAATATATAGCGTTCTGGATCTCCAGAAGGAACTCTGTGACCCGCATTTTCGTTTTTCAATATTATATTAAAGCCAAAGGCCTCATTCACCGCGTACTCTTTAGCCACTTTTGCTGGATAAAATCCTAAACCATTAAGCACCGTAGTTTGCACTGTGTCAAATTTTGGAATACCCGAACCCGTAAAAAAGTGTCTATGGCTTTTACGGATAGGATAGCCTGGCACTATCGCTCGCATCACTTCTGGCATATGGCAGCTTTTACAGTTTTTCTTCCCATAAAATGGCCCCGCCTTCCATTCATCACCCGTCTCAAAAGTACAAGCTAGAGTCGGGGTAATAACCGCATTGGCATTATGACATCCAATACATAATTCTTCTGTGAGTAACTCTGGGGCTTTTCTTACTTTATGAGGAGCTAAGTCACTTCCAATTACACCCACAATTTCACCATTTCTTACATGGCAGCTGGCACAGTTGATACCCTCTTGCTGCAAAACGGAGTCAAAAAACGGATTCTTTTCTTTAACTGGTTTGTAGATATCGCCATTAATGAGACCGCTCACGATATACTCCTGCTGATTTTGAAGAGGAATATGGCAGTTAATACACATAAACGGACTTGAATCTTTGCCTAGTTCTGCCTGGAATTGTAGATCTGTCCAGGCATGAGCGTGGGTAGAGAGTTTCCATTCTACGTAATGCTCTTGGTGGCAAACGCCACAATCTTCCGATTTTAAAGAAACTAAGCCTTCTGGTATTTCCTGATGCGGCACCGGTGTTTCCCAAGTTTGGGTAAGCGGCGTTATTTCATCTTTGGTTCTAAAAAAAAGAGCATAGACCACTGCCCAGATAAAGCCGACTATAATAAAACTGTAAAGTATCTTTTTGTACACAGGATTTTATAAAATTTCTCAAATCTAAGCCTTAATAAAATAACTTAATGTGATGAATATCACTACCCTTGCCATAAATATATGGATTAGCTTTTATTATGGCTCTTTACTAAATAAAGGATTTGGCATTTCTTCAGGAGATTTCACCTAAATGACCATCTCTGAGTCAGTTTCAACTGGCTTAAGAATTAGCATTCCATTTAACCTAATCCTATCAAAACCCTTTAATGATACTTCAGCAGAAACTGTAGACCAGCTTTTTTCACTAAGCAATAATGCATGCAAATTTTTATCAGCATTGGCTGGTTTAGTGGAATACGGTATTTGAGCAAAAGCCATACTCGCTGAACTTAAAATTAATATAGTTAAAAGCTTTTCATAGTTCAATATTTACATCTCAATTAAACTAAGCCTTTGATTAATAGCAAACTATTTAACATCTTATTATCTAGGGTTTGAAGTCTAAATGACAATTCAGCCATTCCTCATCGAACTTTGCTCCATACTTTTTATAGAACTCAATGCTTGGTTTGTTCCATTCCAGTACTTGCCACATCATACCGGTGCAGCCCT
>JBLHOT010000164.1:0-3877 GCA_047623945.1 Arcticibacterium sp.
CTTTAAGATTAAGTGGCAAGCCTTTAGAGTCTGCGGGAATGATATTGGTCCTCATAGGAGCATTTGGCCTATAGAATGGCCCAAGGATATCAGAAGTAGTTGGTGAATCTCCAACATACTTCTCCCCGTTCCATTTTGTAAAACTAAAAGCACTGACGCTAAAGGCCAGCAGTGAGGAATTTCGGATAAAATCTCTTCTTTTCATAGCTATTATTTTTTAAGATTATAAGGTGTATAGCTGATAATTAACGCATCAGCATTATAATTTACAACTTTAAATGGCCTATCTGAAAGATGAGAAGGTTTAATTCATTGTTTATTTAGTGAATGGTAGACTGGCTGACAGCACTTTAGCTTTCATAAGTAAATGTTCCACCTTTTTGCACTTCAATTTCCATTACTTTGTTCTGATAAATGAGATTGAATTTAGTTTTAAACTTAGATTTGATTATGGCCTTTTCTAAGGTATTATTACTCCAATAAATATCTAGCGTAAGTCCATTTCTGGCTTTCAATCCTTTGATATAACCTTTCTTCCATAGCTTGGGTAATGCTGGCAAAATCCGAATCATATTCTCCTCATGTGATTGCAGAAGCATTTCTGAGACACCTGCTGCGTAACCAAAGTTGCCATCAATTTGGAAAGGGGGAATCGATTCAAAAAGGTTTTTGCTTATTGACTTTTTTAACAACAATTGAATATGTTCATGTGCCATTTCACTGTCGAATAATCGGGCACTGCAGTTAATGAGCCACGCTCTGCTCCATCCCGGTCCTGCACCACCATTGGCCAACCTATAATCCAATGTCTTTTTTACTGCTTCAAATAGTTCTGGGTTTTTAGTTTTGGTAACATTAGTGCCAGGGTGGAAACCATATAAATGAGACATGTGGCGATGTCCAGGCTCGGTTTCTTCATAAGGCCTATCCCATTCCAAAATTCTACCTTCTTCTCCAATGACAAATCCTGGTCGCAACTGGCCTATCTGTTGTTTGATTTTTTTTGAAAGGTCATTCTCGATTTTTAAAACATCGCAAGCCTCTAAGTAGTTTTCGAATACCTCAAATATGATTTGCTGGTCCATAGCACTTCCCAGACATGTGGCTACTGAATTTCCATTGTCATTGACGAATCGATTTTCTGGCGAAGTAGAAGGGGCTGAAATGAGTGTTCCGTCTCTAGGATCTTCTATAAGCCAGTCACTGTAAAATTGAGCCACTTCTTGCATGGCAGGGAAAGCCCTTTTTCTTAAAAATTGCTTATCCTTGGTGTATTCATAACGTTGCCAGTAATGTTGCATCAGCCAGCCTCCACCTCCAACGGAACAACCCCAGTAGGCGGTTGGAGCTCTTAACCACGTAGGTGCCCATAAATCTGTCGCGTGCGGAATAAATGTACCTCTGCATCCGAAATTTTTGCTAGCCGTTATTTTACCATTTTCAACCAATTTATCGATGTAATCAAATAAGGGATTATTAAGCTCACTCAGGTTAGCGATATCTGCCAACCAGTAATTCATTTGTAGGTTTATATTCAGATGATAATCTGCATTCCATGGTGCTTCTATGTGTTCATTCCATAGCCCTTGAAGGTTGGCAGGGTTAGTGCCTTCTCTAGAAGAGGATATAAGAAGATAACGGGCATATTTATAAAGCAATGCTTCTAATCCTAGGTCTACAAAGTCCTCTTTTACACGCTCAATCCTTTTGTCGGTCGGAATTGAATCTAAACTAGTTTCGGTAAGTTGAAATTCTTGTCTTGCGTAGAGGCTTTCATAATCTTTGATGTGTTCTTCTTTTAGCTCAGTAAAACTTTTAGAAATGATGGCCTCTAGATCATTTTAGTTTTGTTTACCAAAGTCGTCAAAATAATAGGATGAATTAGACACCAAATACAAGGTTGCTTTTTTTACATTTTTCAATTCGAGGAAGGATTCTCTCCTAAGCACTTCTCCACCCTCATTTTTGATTTTTAGGCAAGTTTCAAACTTGACACCTTCTAAAATAGGAGCAGCTTGAGAATTAAATTGAGCATTTCTCTGGGTTACCTCCCCCTGCATCAGAAGAAGGTTATCCTTTGTGGTAAAAGAGGAAGCTGTAGGAAATCCCATGTCCATGGGTCTATCAAGTCTTATTTTAGCACTTAGGCCTTCTGGGGCATCCGACCTGAACTCAATAATAATGGCTTTAGCTGGGTTTGAGACAAATACTTTTTCTGTGATTTGATTCCCATTAGATTTATAAGAAACGGTTGAAATTGCCTTGCTTATGTTTAATTCTCTTCGGTAGTCTGAAACATTTTCATGCTCAAAATCAATAAACAAATCTCCTAATGTTTGATGAGATCTGACAACGGTTCCTCTAGAAAACTTTTCTACGAATAATTTATCAGCTTCTTGATTGTTACCCTTGAGCAATAATTCTCTAATCTCATCAAGGTCTTCCTTGTTTCCTTCAGGTTCATTCCAAGCCTCACTATCTGCAGGCCACATAGAATCATCATTTAGCTGAATACGTTCCGTAGAAGTATTCCCAAACACCATAACCCCCAATTTGCCATTGCCCAATGGAAGTGCCTCGTTCCAATTCTGGGAAGGTTCTTCATACCATAATATGTCTTCGACTGCTTTTTCGCTAGAATTACAAGCCACAAGAACGAAGGCTAAAAGAGTAAGAGTAAGAGTGAATTTGAAAAGGGAGGTCTTATGGTGTTGCATTATTTCTTTGGCCTTTTTATCACAATTCATTCCGTTAAATCTTTTGATGTCGCTAAGGCAATGACTCTTCCATTATCACCTACCGCATTATAAAAGTGGTAAACCACTCCATTCCATTTTATGACCCAAGGTTTGTGGGCATATTTTTTATCATAAGCCTCAGAAGAACTTATTAAATCTTCACCCTCCCAATCTGTCCAGTTAATTAAATCGTACGAACACGCAAACCTTTCAAAAGCACCAGGTTTCCAGAATGCTCCAAAATAGAACATGACGTAAATATCACCGAGTTTAGTAATCTGAGCATCCCCACAAATGCCCTTGCCTCTCGTTATCACAGGGTTTTCTCCATAGCGTTTCCAGTCTACCATATCATCAGATACGGCCATGGCAATACTTTCATAGCTGGCGGTATCTCCCTTAGCGTTATAATACATTATAAAGGGGTGCCCAGTGTGTTTTTTTGTATCACGCATGACTAAACTTTTGTAAATAGTTTTGTTGTCGAACCAGCGAACATCTTCATCTTCAGGAGACAGAAGAGGGGAGGTGTTTCTATTCCATTCTATAGCTTCCGTTAAGGTGGTGGTATTGGCTAAACCAATTTTTAAAGCACCTGCCTCGTATCCTGCGGTGTTTCCACCTAAGTAGGTCATCCAATATTTATCTTGATAGGCCTCCACGGAATAATCACCGCCCCACTTGGTATTGATGAGCGATACATAACCCGCTTTTTGGTTGGCATCCCATGTGTTTTCAGTAAATGACAATATTTTCCCTTTTGATTTCCAATGGAGTAGGTCTTCACTTTCCGACAACCAAGTCTCGTAACCTTGCCCATCAAACACGATGTAAGTCATGTACCAGACACTGTCTTTTTGGAAAATGGTAGGGGAGTCTACCATTTTTGAGCTATCTGGCTGCGGAATGACCACCCCATATTTAAAAGGCGTTTTAATCTCATGGAAGATTCGCTGCATTTCTTCTTCCGGTACTTCCTTGTTTAAAGTACTTTTTTGGCTATAAGCATTTAATGATATTGTTCCCCAAACTATGGCTAACGCTAAAACTCTTTTATTCATTAATAAGGGATATGTATGTTTATTTAGAATATTTTTTTCTGAAATCTATGGTTAGTCTTATTCAATAGGTTGACGTTC
>JBLHOT010000165.1:0-3813 GCA_047623945.1 Arcticibacterium sp.
ACGGCGGAATTGAAGATGAAAAAAGTGGGAAATTTCAAGAACCTAAACAAAATGAAACATCAAATAAAAAGGCACATTGAAAAACTTAAGGAAGCCTCTTAATTTCAACTAGCTTTTGAACTATATCTTATACTTCTATATGAGCGATAGTTGAATTAAAAATGGATTTATTAAAGAATTAGTGATTAACGCGTTGCAGAACAAATTGAGATGTAAACTCGCTGTCTAGAAGATTTCTTCCTTCACATAATGAGGCAAAAAGTATGATACGCTTGAGCCCTCCTAAGTATCATCAAGTGAAATATTTTTGCAATATTGTACGATAAAATACCAATTTATGGCTTATTGTCTCTAGATTCCGGAAATTTGCTTTGCCAATAGGGGCCAAGTATCTCTTACAGGAATAAAGAAGACTCTAGTACGAGTTCTTTAATTAATATGGATTAATAAGTGAAATATCTTTCCAGCTTATTTCGCCGAAATGGCTTTCATAAGGTCTAATATTAGAAGAGATAGAAGTGTTAATGGTATTGATGTAGTTTTTTTAATCTATAAGAGATAGAATTTCATTGAATATTGGCTCAGGAAGTACGCCTTCTCTCCAATCTGATATGGTAGATTTAATTTGCTCTATTTTTCGAGCACCCATTACTACCCTATTAGCTTCTTTTATGGAGAATAAAAATCGTTGTGCTAAACTAGAGATTTTAAGTCCTTCCCTCTCCGAAATAGCCTTAATTTTAATGGCGTTGTCTACATCTTTGTCAGATATCCATTCGTCATTTGGTCTGTTTTGGCTGTAGGTCTCAAACCTATTGCCGAGCAAAGAAAAGTGCAAAGCTGAAGCTGCATAATAAGCTACTTTTTCTTTAGCAATGTGAGGTAAATCTTTTTCAAAACCAGAAAGGTTACAGGCATCTAATTTTAAGAATCCGGATACAACTTGAAAATTCTCCTTTTTAATATATGGCCTAAAACCATCTGTTGGATTACCGCCTACACCCAAAGATTTCACGTATCCATCTGCCACAAAACTCTTTAATGAATTTAAAACTTCTTCTATTCTATCTAAAGGCACCAAATATGGCTCATGTAGAAAAAATAAATCAATGTAATCCACTCCTAAAGTTTCTAAACTCTCTTCCAGACTTTGCTTCATTCTGGTATGACTATAATCTACCACCGTATGATGAGCATCTTCACTTTTCAGACGGCCTACTTTAGTGGAAATGAAAGGCCTTTCACCTTTCCATTGAGCCAAAGCGTTACCCACTACTGTTTCTGATTGATTATAAGATGGAGAAGTATCTAAAGACATAATACCATTTTCAAAACCATATAGAAGACAATCCACAGATTCTTCATAATTGGTCTCCCCCCAGACCCCTCCAAGCCCAGAACAGCCATAAACTAAGCGTGAACCATGGCTGAAGTCAAAATTCTCCTCGTTTATATCCGCTAAATAGGTTGGTTTCATTATTCTTTTTGAGATCAACTAGTTAATAGAAAAGTCTCAAAAGGAAACTTTTCTTAGCTAGACAAAACTAAGGGTAGCTCATTCGTCTCTTTTAGTATGACTTGGCATTAGCAGATATTATATTGGTGAGCCAATCTCTGTTCTCTACACTATAATAGCCTGCCTTCTGTACTGCCCAATCGTTTTACCTGTAATAGATTTAAACATTTTTGAGAAATAGGTTCTATTTCCATAGCCCACGTTTTCGGCTACTTGCTCTAAAGACTGATCTGTGAAAAGTAGTAGATGTTGTGCCTTTTCTATACGTACTTGGTTAATGTAAACTACAGGCCGAACACCAATGATTCTAAGGAAAATTCTACTAAAGTAATCTTCATTTAGGCTTACTAGTCCTGCTAATTTCACTACTGACAGTTCTTGACTATAATGTTGATGTATATGCTCCAGAACCTTAAGGATTTTATGGGAACCCGTTTTGTTGGGCTTAGTATTTTGGCCCACCTTTTGAACAAACTTGGCTAATAGCTGTAAGATAATCCCTCTAGTTTCAAAGTCTTTAGAAAACAGAAGTGGCCTAGCTGTGCTCAAAGAAATAGATTCAGGCTGTCTAGGATTAGCATTTAGCAAACTCATTTCAGGATTAAGCTCCAATAATCGCTTCCATAGTTCTTTGTCCAAACTATCGGCTACGACTTCAAACTCTAAATTAAAGGATAATTTAAGAGATATGCCTGATGTGATGACTTCCTCAAAATGAAGGTAGTTCTGATATAAAAAGTTTGGACAAGAATAAGAGGCCAAAGTAAAACTAGGGATGAGATACATCATCCCAGGTTTAAGCGTTTGTCTTTTCCCATTTATCAATATCAGACCCTCGCCTTCCTCAATATAATAAAGTCGGTAAAATGGACTTATAACATTTTCATAATCCCAAGATGTATCCAAAGAAACCTTTGAAATATTTAAAGCAACGAATTCATTCATAAATAAAAGCCAGAACAATAACCTCTCATATACTCGCAAAAATAAACTAAAAGTCGGATTTGTATACAAAAAAGTCCTTTTTACGTAAAGAATTTACTGGCACTTAAACTACCTTTGAATAGTCAACCTTAATCCTGATACAGGACTATCACCCATACCATTAATAAGATTTCAATTTGAATGTTAAGATTGTTAAATTTTACAGCTAAAACACTCCCTTCTTTAGCCTTAAGCCTGCTCCTTTACTCTTGTGACGCAGACTTGTCTCCTGATCTAAAAGAAGCGGTGGCAGCACTGCCAAAGGATTTAGACTATAATATCCATGTAAAGCCCATTCTATCGGATAAGTGCTTCGCTTGTCATGGACCAGACCAAGCCAAACAAAAAGCAGGACTTAGACTTGATTTATCTGAAACTGCCTATGCCGAACTTCCAGAAACCCCTGGCAAAGTGGCTATTGACCCAGGAAGCTTAAATGGAAGTGAAGTATTTCACAGGATAACTGCCACTGACCCAGATTTTGTGATGCCAACCCCAGAGTCTCACCTCAGTCTTTCTATTTACGAAAAGGCAGTACTCATAAAATGGATGAAAGATGGGGCGGAGTATAAACCACACTGGGCATTTGTAAAACCTACTATGCCAAAAACTCCAAAGGTGAGTGACGAGGAGTGGCCTCAAAACAAGATTGACAATTTCATACTGTCTAAACTTGACGAATTAAAGTTAAAGCCCTCTCAAAAAGCAAAAAAAGAAACCTTATTGAGACGTGTCACTTTTGATTTGACAGGATTACCCCCAAGCCCAAAAGAAGTGAACGCTTTCTTGGCTGATTCTGACAACAGTGCCTTTGAAAAAGTAGTGGACAGATTAATGGAATCACCCCATTACGGTGAAAGAATGACCACCGACTGGTTGGATTTAGCACGCTTTGCAGATACTCACGGCTACACAGTGGATAGAATTAGAGATATGTCTCCATACAGAGATTGGGTTATTAAGGCCTTTAATGAAAACCAACCTTATGACCAATTTGTACATTGGCAGCTAGCCGGCGATTTAATGCCTGAGCCTTCAAAGGAAATGATCATTGCCACCGCATTTAATAGAAACCATCAGCAAAATATGGAGGGTGGAATTATTGAAGAAGAATTCCAATCTGAATATGTGGTAGACAGAACCAATACACTTGGTGATGCATTTCTAGGTTTATCAGTGGGTTGTGCCAAATGCCATGATCATAAGTATGACCCTATTTCGCAAAAAAATTATTATCAGCTCTACAGTTTCTTTAACAATGTAAAAGAAGCTGGTCAAATATCTTGGGACGACGCCATGCCCACACCCACGCT
>JBLHOT010000166.1:0-3691 GCA_047623945.1 Arcticibacterium sp.
GGTATAAATAAAGGCTATATGTACATGGCCGATTTGGCAACAGAGCCACGCTGGCAACGAATAGAAGGTACCTTTGGTGAAGATGCCGAACTCGCTGGTAAAATGATGAAAGAGATTGTGTTAGGCTTTCAAGGCAAGCAATTGGGGGCTGGTTCTGTAGCCTTAACTACCAAGCATTTCCCTGGAGGAGGCTCTGGTGAAGGTGGGCAAGATCCTCATTTTGATTGGGGTAAAAAGGAAGTTTATCCAGGCGGTATGTTTGATAATAACCTTATTCCTTTCAGAGCAGCAATAGATGCAGGTACTTCCGCGATCATGCCATATTACTCCATGCCATCTGGTACGGAGTATGATGAAGTAGGTTTTGCATACAATAAGCGTATTCTCCAAGAAATCCTACGTGGTGAATTAGGCTTCAAGGGAATCATAAACTCAGACACTGGTCCAATTGAAATGATGCCTTGGGGCGTGGAAAATTTAACCATCATTGAAAGATATAAAATGGCTTTAGAAGCAGGTGTAAACTTGTTTTCTGGCACGGCCCACCCTGGATTACTTATAGAAACTTTGACAAAGTATCCAGAACTCATGCCACTGGTAGATGAGTCTGTTCACAAAATCTTGTTGGAGAAGTTTCAACTAGGCCTTTTTGAAAATCCTTATGTTGATTTAGAAGCGGCAAATCAAATTGTGGGTAAGGAAGAGTTCAAGAAAAAGGCAGAAGAAGCCATGCGTAAGTCCATTGTTTTACTAAGGAATAAGGAGAACGCTCTTCCACTTAAGGCAAAAACTAAGGTATATTTTGAAACCTATATGCATATTAGAAATGGCTCTCCTTCCAATGTGTTTAGTACTGAAAATAACACTTGGGGTTTGGAGTTTGTCAGTACAGCAGATGAGGCAGATGTGGTGTTGTTATGGTTGATTCCAAAAGGTAAATCATTGTTTCAGTCAAAGGGAGAACCATTACATGTAAACCTAGCTGAAAATGGAGTGGATGTTGATTATGTCAAAAACCTAATAAATAAGCCAACTATCCTGGCAATCAATTATACCAATCCTTGGGCTGTAGATGAAATCTATAAGGAGGGCGAAGATAATATCAATGCTGTTTTGGCCACTTTTGGAACTACCCCAGAAGCGGTTTTAGATATTGTTACAGGCAAGTTTAAGCCAAATGGTAAAATGCCATTTTCTACACCGCTTTCTGACGAAGCTGCTCAAAATCAAAAATCAGATGTACCCGGTTACTTAGAAGGTGATGGATATGAGTTTTTTAAGTTTGATGAAGGAATGAACAGCCTTTAATCTTAATAGCTTAAGCCATCATGAAGTAAGGACTCTTTACCTACGAGAAAGAATTGTGCTCTTGATTTCGTAAGTTTTGTTAGTTTTCAGAAAGCACCAAAATAGTACAGGTGAGTAAACAATGAAAATGTTTCCGCTTCTGTCAAACTTATTCTGCCTACAATGTCCCAAATACTGGAAAAGAGTCCCATGTATATTAAATTACCTTGCACTGGACTTTCCTTGAATAATGAGGGTTAAGAATGGCAGGGGTTTCAAGAAACTTGTACATTAAAAATTAGTTTCTTTTTGAAACAACAGATTAAAATACGACTACTGAAAATTTATAAATCATGAGCATAAAGACAACATTCATTAATAGAGTTCTTAACAGTCTTCCCGCTGTTTTTCTCTTCTTCTCAGCCAGTGCTCAGGAAGATCTACTCCTAAAAGATTTTGAACCCATATCCATCTATAAAACACAAGTTAGTTCTATTCAAAGAGCCAAATTCCCTGCTGTAGACTTTCATGCTCATCCTTATGCCAAAACCGAAGAAGAATTAAAGGCATGGGTAAGCATCTTAGAAAAGTCAAATATCAAGAAAACCATTATTTTGACATACAATACGGGTGCAGCTTTCGATAGTCTCTATCAAGTTTACAGCAAGTACGATTCTTATTTTGAACTTTGGTGCGGCATAGATTATACTGGTTATAATGAAATTGGCTGGAGTCAAAAAGCGGTAAAGGAACTTGAAAGATGTTTTCATGTAGGGGCTAAAGGAGTTGGAGAACTTGGGGACAAAGGCTTAGGCTTATTTTACTCAAAACCATCCCCTGCTTATGGCATGCATTTAGACGATGAACGCCTACATCCATTACTTCAGAAATGTGGGGATCTTGGAATGCCGGTAAGCATACATGTAGCAGATCCTCTATGGATGTACCTCCCAATGGACAAGCATAATGACGGACTTATGAATGCCTATAAATGGAGGATTGACAGTACGCAGGATGGGCTCCTTTCCCATCAAGAGCTTATTAACACTTTAGATAACGCAGCATCCCAAAACCCGAATACAATTTTCATAGCCTGTCATTTTGCCAATTGCAGTCACGACCTAAGTATTTTAGGGAATTTGATGGATAAAAATGACAATCTATATGCCGATATTTCGGCTAGGTTTGGTGAGACAGCTCCAATCCCAAGGCACGTAAAATCATTTTATGAGAAATACAAAAAAAGGCTTGTATATGGTACAGATATGGGTATTTCACGAGACATGTACCATACCACTTTCAGAATTTTAGAATCGGAAGACGAGCATTTTTATAACAGAAATCATTTCACTTACCATTGGCCCTTACACGGATTTGGTTTGAAAGATTCTGTTTTGAAGAAATTATATTCAGACAATGCAAAAAAAATATTGAAATAGTAAAACAAGTCTTAACTCTTCTTAAATGACAAACCTTGCAAGTTTCATAAAATCAAACTTTAAAATTGATGACCCAAAAGACCTAGAGTCTATTGCTTCATTGTTTAAGTTTTCGGAGTTAAAAAGAGGGGAACAAATACTGGCGTCAGGCCAGCTGTGCTACTCCATGAACTTAGTACAATCTGGATTCTTAAGGATATTTAATATCTCAGATGGCAATGAGGTAACTCAGTGGATTGCAACTAAAGGTACCTTTGCTACTGATTTGTCAAGCTTCTTTTTTGACACTCCCTCTAGGTGGATTATTCAGGCTTTGGTAGACACAGAATTGTATACCATTTCTAAAAAAGACTATAAAACAATTGCCGATCTAGTCCCTAAATGGAATGAAATAGAGAAGTTATTTCTAGTCAACTGTTTTACTACGATGGAGAACAGGATTTACAGTCATTTGTCTATGTCCTCTCAAGAGCGGTACGATTACTTTTTTGAAAATAATAGAGAACTGTTTAGCCAAGTTCCCTTAAAGCACATTGCCTCCATGTTAGGTATGACTCCAGAAACTATGAGTAGGATTAGAATCAAATAGTTTTCTTGATATTTATCAAGAAGAAACCATTCTTTTTGCTCCAGCTTTGCATTCATGTATTTACCACAAACAGAAATATCATGGTTAAAGAATTAAAAACAGAAATCCTCATTAAAGCTACTCCTGAAAAAGTATGGCAAGTTTTAACAGACTTTGAAAACTATTCCGATTGGAACCCCTTTATAAAATCAATTAGTGGCAATAAAGCGGTAGGGCAAATACTGTCCACAGAAATAAACCCACCGAATAGAAAACCCATGAAATTCACACCTAAAGTGCTGGCCTTTGACTCGGGTAAAGAACTTAGATGGCTAGGAAGTGCTCCCATAAAAGGAATCTTTGATGGCGAACATTATTTTAGAATTAATGAACAAGG
>JBLHOT010000167.1:0-3689 GCA_047623945.1 Arcticibacterium sp.
GGTAAAGCAATCGAAATAAACGACGCAAATTTTAAAGAATTAATAGCTTCTGAAAAGCCAGTTTTGGTAGATTTCTGGGCAGAATGGTGTGGACCATGTAAGATGATCGGGCCAGTAGTAGAAGAAATAGCAGGAGAGTACGAAGGAAAAGCCACTGTAGGTAAAATGGATGTAGATGCTAATAGCAGTACGCCTATGGAATTTGGTATTCGCTCTATCCCAACTTTGATGATTTTCAAAGGTGGAGAAATGGTAGACAAGATAGTTGGGGCAGTGCCTAAGCACGTTTTAATACAGAAGCTGGAAGCAGCAATGTAATAATTCTCAAGAATTTAAAAAAGCTCGTTTCTTTAGAGAGACGAGTTTTTTTATGCTCAAATCTTTATGAGAAATCCGTATTTATTTTGTTTTTATTGTGCCGTTTTTATAAAGCTCAAGGGCTTCATTAAGCAATAATCGAATGGTGACTATGTGCAAATCTTCTTCTGGATTTACCCTAAAGACTTTCATTCTAACTCTAGTACCTTCCTCTAATTTCGGATGATTTAAGTGTTTGCCTTCTACAAAAAGTATATAGGGCTCTTTGGTTTTCTTATCGGTCCAGAGGTAGCAAAACATCTTCTTTTTATAACAGAAACATGGCATTCCCCATTTTTGAGTTTCAGTCACATCAGGATCTTGCCCAAGAATTATACTTCGCAAAGCAAGCAAACAACTTTTGTTTGGCTCAGGCTGATTTAAGTAGTAATGTTCTATGTCCTTCATTTTTGTCTTTAATTCTGGTCAAAATAAAGGGTTTTTTTGACAGAGGTATGTCAGGAGACTTTGGAATCAATTTCTGAAACGTTCATACAACTATTACGGTACTACCTCACCAAAAGCACGAAGACCAAGGCAACAACAGCGGGCATGGCTTGTGTAAAGAAGATTTTCTTTGAGGCTGTTAAGGCTCCATATATACCCGCCACAATGACACAACCTAAAAAGAAGATGGCTATGTTGGTGCTCCACTCTTGGTTTGAAATGAAAAAGCTCCAAATGAGTCCTGCGGCCAGAAAACCATTGTAAAGACCTTGATTTGCAGCCATGGCTTTAGTCGGGGTAAATAAATCATCTGGCAATGCACCCCTAAATGTCTTTCTCCCTAAGGTTTCCCAAGCAAACATTTCCATGTAAAGGATGTACAAGTGCTCGAAAGCAACGAGTCCAATTAAGATTTGAGCAATGAGTTTCATATGGGGTTTTGGTTTTGTTTACTAAAAGTACTGAAAACCCTTTAAAGAGAATACTTATGCTTCCAGACCAATCTTATAGGTAGATAAAGCTCTCTCTCGAGCAAACTTATGATCTACCATCGGGGCTGGGTAGGTCAGGGATTGAAACTCAGGAACCCATTTTTTTATATACTTCAATTCTTTATCAAACTTCTTTACTTGCTCCGTTGGGTTAAATATTCTAAAATATGGTGCCGCATCACAGCCAGTCCCCGCGGACCACTGCCAGTTGCCGTTATTGGAAGCTAATTCATAGTCGAGAAGTTTTTTAGCGAAGTAAGCTTCACCCCATTTCCAGTCTATTAGCAAATGTTTACAAAGAAAACCTGCTGTAATCATTCTGACACGATTGTGCATGTAGCCGGTGGTATTTAACTGCCTCATTCCTGCATCTACTATGGGATACCCTGTATTTCCTTCACACCAACGCTCAAAATCTTCCGTATTATTTCGCCAAGTTATATTGTCATATTTGGCCTTAAAATTTGCTATCACAACCTTAGGGAAGTTGTAGAGGATTTGTATAAAAAACTCACGCCAGACGAGCTCATTTAGAAATGTTTCGTTCTTGTGTAGTTTTAAAGCTATGGATCGAATACTTACCGTACCAAACCTGAGGTGAGGGCCTAAATAGGAGGTTGCATCGTGGTATGGAATGTTTCTTTCTTCCTGATAGTTATCTAAATCTCCTAGTTTAAACTCTTTTACATTGATATCAGATGTTAAAAATCCGAGATCTTCAAGGTTGGGAAATTCGGTTCTTTGATTGAAGTAATTGGTTTCGTTTTCTGAAAAACAAGAACCTAAACTTTCTAAAGTGAATTTAGAACGCCATTTGTTTTTATAAGGCGTGTATACAGTGTAAGGCGAATTATCATCTTTTAGAACTTCGTGCCCTTCAAAAATCACTTGGTCTTTATAACTTTTAAACCTTACATTTTCTTTTAACAGAAGAACTTCTATCTCTTTATCCCTTGTTTTAGCATAAGGTTCGTAATCTCTATTGGTGTAAACCGTATCTATATCGTAATCTTCAATGAGCTGTCCCCAAACAGCACTGGTAGTTCCTTTAAAAACTAAAAGGGAAGTGTTTTTTCTACCTAAGGTTTCATTGAGAAGATTTAAACTTTGATATATAAAACTTATTCTAGCGTCATTCTCTGGGAGTTCACTGATAATGTCATCGTCAAATATAAAGATGGGTAAAACAGGATAATCGCCTTTTAGAGCATTGTACAATCCTATATTATCTTCCAGTCGTAAGTCACGACGAAACCAGAAAATGGAGATTTTGTTATTCATTTTTTTTCCAAAGCTTCATTGCAAGTTAGCTTATCAACGCAACAACCCATAGTTATGTCTAATATATTTTAGATATAGTTGTACAATAGCAATTGGAACTTAAGGTGTTCAGGTTGATGTTAAATTCATCTTCAAAGTATTTCCATAAAGTGCATATAAGAGCTGTAAACTTCACCGGTGTATGAATTTGAATAAGTTTGTTGAAATAGTTCTGATGCAATTAAAGCTTAAGAAGCGTTTTAGTTCTTTTAAAGTTCTGAATGTTTTTTTTGGTCTACGATGAATTTCCTGAAAAAGAGTTGGTTTGATTTATCTTTATTTTCCGCTAAAACCCAGCGATTAATCTCTTCTGGGCTAAATTGACTTTCATAACAATTTATAGAGGCAATCGCCTTTTGCTTGTCGTTCTCTGAATAAGAAATTTGACGGTCTAGACCAGACTCATGTACATAGTTGAGTTCCCACCAGCTATATTTTTCGGATTGTGCTTTGATCCAGCCGAAGTAGTAGAGATCTATGTCATGAATTAAACCTTCTTGAAGCAATACTTCGGTCGTCAGGTTTCCCACCATTCGATGGTCTGGATGTCCTGTATCTCCCTCGGCACCAAAGGTGATAATCTTGGTAGGTTTGATTCTCTGTATCTCTTCTAGAAGATTGACTTTTAGCTCGGTTACCTGTTTGTAAAAGTCTCCCTGTCCATTTAAGCCCAAACCGTCCTGCTTATTAAGTATAATAGGGGCATGAATCCCCAAGCTTCTACAAGAGCATTCTGCTTCTAACTTCCGGATAGCAACCAGCGAATCACCTGCTGGAATTCCTGCATGCTCTGTTACACCAAACTGGCCATCTGTTGCAATCAGCAGATAAACTGAATCCGTCTGAGCATATTTGGCTAAAACCGGACCTATAGTGGTCTCATCATCTGGATGAGCAAAGATGGCTAAAATTCTTTCTGGTGTTTTTTCTGTTTGGCAAGCCAGAAGAAAACTTGAACATAATAAAACTAAGAAAATGTATTTGATTTTCATTTCGTTTGTTTGGACTTGTCTCAAAGATATAATGCACAAGGTTTGCCATCAAATATATTAAGGCTGAATAATGTAGATTACA
>JBLHOT010000168.1:0-3348 GCA_047623945.1 Arcticibacterium sp.
GAATACCATATATCTTGTTGTATTACGGCATCTTTATTCTTTTTATCTTTTATATTCTCTGGGTGGTGAGACCTCGTAAAATAAAGCGTGTTACCATCTGGCGTTATAATGGGAGCCACTTCACCGTAAACAGAATTTAGCACGGGCCCAAGGTTTTCTTTTTTAAGATCTTCTGGAATGTCTTTGGCCAAATTTATTTTGGCTTCAATGAGTGTTGGAGAGTCTGAAATAGCAATGGCATCAAATTGCTTGCTTCCTCTGGATATCCTGTGGTTTATGACTAGTTTAATAGCGTTCAAAGGTCTAGGCATAGGCTCTGTAGGAATCCTCCAGAAACGCTCTGAAACGTTAACTTTTTGTCCTGAATTTTGATAAAGAAGGTACTCTTGACCACTTTCGTCATAGCCAAATATTCTTGCAACCGATCCTGGATTCAAGTTTTCAACAATAGCTACTTGACGTATGGGGATGGCTTTTTCAAAGCCTACTTTAATATAATCTTCTCCATATTCAGAACCATTGGGTTCCCAAGCACATGGAGATTCCCCCATTTGAGGATATACGCTTGGCTCACCTAATATCTGAATAGCCCTATTTTTTGGGCTATGATACATATCAGTTTTTTCGGAAGAATAATCCAATACTTCCGTGGCCCAAAGTACTTCTTGGGATTTTAAGTCACTTGTGAGTATTGTAAGAAAAAAAAGGGATACTAACCTAAGGGACATTCTTGGTTTTGACAGAATACGTTTTTGAAACGAATTTACCGCATATTTATTGGTTTTCAATACTTTAAAAGGCTTGTTCATGTTTTATGACTTGAAATTTAGAATAAGACACTTCTAGAGATTTTAACTCAATGGAGTAAATGAGTAGGTACGAAAAAGTATATTGAAAACCGATGGGTATTTAACTACCTGAAGGCCAATATGATCACTCCAGTGTTAAGATACTTAACCCTATTGTTTTCAGGTTTCTTATGTGATGGATATTTGTATTTTTATGAATACATTCAATTAGAAACATAATTTGATTGTTTAATCAAACACAAACCGTAAAGGCAATTCTTATATTAAGGCCAGTGTTTAAGTTTTTAGAGACCTTAATATTCGATTTTAGAGCGGTACTGAAAAAAAAGGGGGTGTATCAATATCAGTTTTCTTACTTTAACTCGTTAATTATCCGATGCTTACTAGGTTAAAAGGAAACCACTTATTTCTTCTGTTTTTTTTAGGGCTTTCTTGTAGTTCTGAAAGTCAAACAGCCTTAAATCTGGAGTTTCAAGATTATAATTTTGAAGACCATGGCTACTTCTATAAAGAAGTGAAAGATACCCGAGATTCGCCTTATTTTTTAGGTTTACTTCATACAAAATTCCTGTCAAAAAGAGACTTAGTGCTAAACAGAGGTACCGAGAGGGCTTTTATGGAGCAGCTGTCCAGAAACTTTAATACTTCTAGCCCAAAAGTACCACTTCGGATAGAGATTAACACACTAAGCTTTGTAGAATCAAGAGGTAAGGACGGCCTAATAAGAGGTTCGGCTAAGATGAATTTAAGTATTTATGCCCTCCATAACGGAAAAGATATGCTACTCTGTAAGCCCTATAGTTCATCTAACTACGAACGTTCTATAAATAACATCAATCAGGAATCATACGAAGGTATTCTTAGACAAATGTGGGTCTCTTGTATGGAGTATACAGATAATTATATCTCTTTAAATGCGGCACGCTTAGAGCCTTTTAACTCAGGAGTGGAAATTATTATTCTACCTCTAGAAACTAGGAATTTACGTGATACTGTTCACTACCTTTCTAGAAAAGTATCTTGGACGGATTTTAAGGGCGAGCCAAGGCATGGCTCTAAATATAGTGCAGCGATATTCCCTAGCATAGGCTTGGGTTCTAAGCTTACCGTTAGAGACAATAAACTAACAGCCATCCTTCAGCCGCAAGTTTTTATGGTTCAGAGTCAGTCATGGGCTAAATCTGATTCAAAGAACATTTCTGGCTTGGAGCATGAGCAGATTCATTTTGATATTACCAAAGTTGTTATGGATAGGCTGCTTAGTAGACTTCAAAAGTTGAATGCCAATTCCATGGATGACCTCAGTAGTATGATCCAATACGAATACCTAGAATCGTATAAAGAAATGAATAGACTTCAGGAGGCTTATGACTCTGAGTCTAATCATAATTTGAATGAACGTGGTCAGGAGGAATGGGCAATACAAGTGGCGACTTGGTTAAGGGAGCCTTAGCTCTCTTAAAGGAATTTACTCAAATGTATAACCTTCATTCAAGAGGCTTTCCAAGTATTTGGGCAAAACATAGGACATGTTTTTTTTAGCTTTCAAGCTATCATGGAAAAGCACAATGGAATTTGGGCTTGTAGCCTTTAATGTGCCTTTTAGGCATTTTTGTGGAGAGATATTTTTATCGTAATCTTGGCTCAAGGTACCCCACATCATAATTTTATAATGGGGAATGAGTTCTTCAATTTGTGCCCTTGTGATTCGGCCATAGGGCGGTCTGAAAAGCTTTTTTTCACTATGATATAACTTCTCTATTTCCTGCTGACAGTCATACACATCTTTAACATAAGCGGAGGTTGATGTTTTCCATCCGTTTAAATGATGCATGGTGTGGTTTCCTATTTTGTGGCCTTCTTCTACGGCTTTTAAGAAAACCTCGGGAAACTTTCTGATATTATCTCCTATACAAAAGAAAGTGGCTTTGAGATTAAATTTGGACAAGGTGTCTAATACAAATTCTGTTACCTCAGGAATAGGACCATCATCAAAAGTCAGTTGAATAGACTTGTCGGTCTTCCAAATGAGTTTCGGGTAAATGGCTTGCAGCAATTTGGGCGTTTTATAAAACATTAGCTAAGCTCTCTTTCTTTCCAAACGTACTTATTTTTCTTCAAGGATAACAATCCAAAGAACACCACGTACACAGGATAAATGATTTGCAGAAGAGGTATTAATGGAATGAGCTTTGACTTTTTGAAGAATAGCAGGGCAGAAGCAAGAAAAAAGAATTCTGGAATTAGCTTTAGAAGTATCCATTGAATATCAAAAGAAAGCAGAGCGAATATAAAAAACGCATTGCTACTAAAAATGAATAAGGCCAAAAATTTGGGAGATATAGCACTATAATGTTGCCATTTACTAGCCCATCTTTTTCGTTGATTATAAAAACTGACTAAATCTGGTAGTGGAGCAGTTTGTACCAAGGCCGCTTCATTCTTCAAATAATGAACCCCATTAGGGAAGTGATCTTTCATTTTGTGCATTAAGAATTCATCATCTCCGCTGGCAATATGCTCGTTTCCTTCATATCCT
>JBLHOT010000169.1:0-3335 GCA_047623945.1 Arcticibacterium sp.
CTACTATGACGCAACACCACCATGTCTACTTTCATGGCTAAGATATTATTGACAGTATCCAGGAGTGTTTCCCCTTTTTTTACAGAACTAGACGCAGAGGAAAAATTAATAACATCTGCGGAAAGCCTTTTTTCTGCTAGTTCAAAAGAAAGACGGGTTCTAGTAGAATTCTCGAAAAAGACATTGGCAATAGTTATATCTCTCAGAGAAGGTACCTTCCTAATGGGTCTATTGATAACTTCTTTGAATTCTTTAGCTGTTTCCAGAATAAGCCCAATATCAGATGGCTGGAGATGCTTAATTCCTAATAAATGCCGTGTACTTAAAGTTTGCATTCGGAATGAAATGATTTCACAAATTTAATTATTTACTGTTCTTACCGAGCATAAAAGTTCATCATCTTCTGAAAAACGAATGATTTAGCTCCAAAGACCTTGGCTTCCTCGCTTAAAGGAGATATAAGGACTTCTAAATTTTGTTTAAAAGGCACCAGACAATATTTCTGAATTGATTGTTTCAGGGTAGAAACTATTAGATCTCCAGCTGTTTTAAGAATACCATCTACAATTATAATCTCTGGGTTAAAAAGATGCACTGCCATGGATAGCCCTTTACCTAATTCACGGCCTATGTCATACATGATGTCAATACTAAATTCGTCTCCCTTATTGGCGGCATCTATAATATCCTGAAGTTCTATTTCCTTACCCAGTTTTAATAGGGAAGTGGCCTTTCCCTCTTTTATGCCTTCATGAGCTTTTCTAATTAGGGCCGAAGCTGAAGCCACTGTTTCTAGGCAACCCACTTTTCCACAGTTACAAAGCACGCCTCCTGGGTCTACCTGAATATGCCCTATTTCGCCCGCAAAGCCATCGGCTCCTTTAACGATGGAGCCATTGTGCAAAATCCCAAGCCCAACTCCCCAATCCAAATTTACAAGGAGGGCATTATGTTTATCTTTGGCAAGTCCAAAATCATGTTCGCCAAGCAGTGAAGCACGGGTGTCGTTGGTGATAAAAACAGGGAAGCTATATCTATCACTTAATGCTTCAGAGAAAGAACGACCATCTATATTAAGATTTTCATAGGAATGATTTATGCCGCGTTTGGTTTCAATAAGTCCCGGAGCAGAAATACCAATAGCCCAAACTTTAGTGTGCGTCTTTAGTAAATTATCGATTTCCTGATAGATTGCCGTTAAATAACTGTCCTCCTCAATGTGAATCTTAAAGACGGATTTAGAGAGTATTTCGTTTTTGAGATTGACGAAAATAAAGTTGGTAGCATAGATAGTTACATCTATAATTAGGATAACTTTCTTATCACCCTGGATGTCATAAAAAACCGGCCTTCTTCCAGACTTTGTTTTGGCAGAACCTGTCTCCTTTACCCAGTCATTTTGGATAAGTTCAGCGAGCATAGAAGTTACAGAAGGCACACTTGTATGCAGCTCCTTAGCCAAAAAAGCAATGGAGCTGCTTCCGTTTTTATATAAGAAAGTTAAAATCTGCGTGTAGCTTCTTCTCTTTTTTAGGTCTACTAAAGTCTGTGGAGACTCAAAAAGCGTATCTGAGAACATATAATTATTAAAATTATTTATGAAAGGGTTCTCAAATTTACAAGATATGTCGAATTGATTGCCAAATAAATGTCAATTTTAGATGTTCATTAATACTCTTTGATGACATTAATGCTATTTACTCCCCTAGGGACGTAAATTTTACCTTTTTGCGGCGTCATTATTTCTTTTGAAAGAGGTTCGAAATTGAGGAACTCAATACCTCCAAAAGAAAACCCGAAAGTGAGGTACTGGTATACAGAATAAGCAATATTTTTTCCTGTCTTATCAAAAACAGCTGAGGCCGGCAAAATACCGTCCAAAGGGTACTCTTTGATGTTTTCAATAGAACCATCAAATTCCAGTCGAAGTACAGAAAGCGAAGCTTCTCCTGACGAAGCATAAGTTTCTGGAGAATAGAAGGAGCGTTCTAGATTGTTTACTAGAATGTAGCTACCGTCTGGGTGTATATCAAAACCTATTGGATTTTCCCCAACACTAGCTTTAGCAAGCAGAGAGTGCATTTGCCCCTCAGAAGTGTTAAACCTAACAACGAATAATTGACCTTTCTCATTTAAATCTTTATCTGTCCAATCTTTCTTTTGATCCAGAATTAAGAAGTGTTTACCATCTGGAGTAAACTTACCTAAAGTTGGTTTACCCCCAATTTTAACGGGTGAGCCTATGTTTTCCAACCTAATGATTTGCTGTGAAGGGCCATCTCTTAGCACCCTAATAAGACCACAGTTAGCCTCGTCTTGATTTATATATGCTAAAAACTGACCACTAGAATGCCACGATAAATCTACAATACGGCCTGGAGCCAGGTTTTGGGGTTTTTTAATTATTCTAAGGGGTTTGCCCTGTTCGCCTTGGCTTATTTCATAAATCTGAATTTCCTTTCCATATTCTTCACAAGTTATTGCTAAATACTTATTGTCTGGGCTAATCGCAATGGACGTTGGGTTTTCACCCACAGGAAATCGATATAAAGAAGTGGGTTTATTAAGGTTTTCAATATTTATTACGGTCACATACTTCCCTATCGGGAAGCCTTCAGGCATCTTTTTTATAAACGTTTCATCGTAATTGGTTTCTCCCTTAGTTTCTAAAACATAGGCCAGTCTCTGGTCACTGGTGATGGCTACTGTCCTCTTTGTTCCAATGATAGAGTTAGACGCTTTATCACTTTTTATCTGGTCAGACTTTGCATAAGAGAGCGGAAAGGTCAAGGCTGAAATTTGATCTTCATCTTCACCAGATTTTTGAAGTTTTCCATTCAATAGAGCAAAGGCAGACATGTCCGCATCAGACAAGAATAGGAGGCCTTTAGCATCAAAAGTGATATTTTGAGCTTTAGCCAAATGAAATAGAAATAAGGCAAAAATGAATAGGAAAAGCTTCTTTATCATTTTGGGGTTTATTAGGTTTTTAAGTAAAGCAATGGCAGAAGCTTAACTCTCTGCATCATAAACGACTACTCTTTCCCAATACTGAGCACATGTGTCAATAAACGTTAGATGCTGAGGATGAATTTGGTAAGTATCCTGGTCTGCTTTATTCTTAAAAATGAGAGTAATAGAGAAATCGTAGGAAGCGTCTATTACTGCTCTGTCAGTGGCAGCAGGTTTGCCTACATAAGAATCTATCATTAGGTCATTGTCTGCCAGTTTTATTAGGCCTTCATGGAGCATATTATAATGCTCAGTATTAGATTTTTCTTTTAACCAGAAGAAAACAGTGTGTACAAATCCTTTTTTCAGTATCGACATTTTTT
>JBLHOT010000170.1:0-3305 GCA_047623945.1 Arcticibacterium sp.
GTACCACAAATAGTATTATGGGTCACAATATCCCTTTGGCAGCTGTGGGAGCCTTCATCTTATGGTTTGGCTGGTTTGGGTTTAATCCAGGTTCAACATTAGCTGCTGTAGGAAAATGGGAACTTATAGGGCAAGTAGCCACCAACACTTTCTTAGCCTCTGCCGCTGGTGGAGTTTCTACCATGCTTTATACTTATTTCAGATATAAACAAGTAGATATTACCATGGTAATAAATGGTATTTTGGCCGGTTTAGTAGCCATTACCGCAGGATGCAATGTGGTTAGCCATAATTCGGCCATCATGATTGGTTTAATGGCAGGTATACTGGTTGATGTTGCCGTGGTTACTATTGACAAATTAAAAGTAGACGACCCTGTTGGGGCAATAGCCGTGCATGGCATTAATGGTACTTTTGGCACATTAGCGGTAGGGCTTTTCGCAATAGAAGGAGGTTTATTTACAACGGGTGAAACACATCAATTGGGCGTACAGGCCTTAGGTGTTTTCACTATTGCTGCGTTTTCCTTTATAGTTACCTATATTCTATTCACTATTCTTAAGAAAACAATAGGTGTAAGAATTACCCCTGAGGAAGAAGAATACGGTATTGACAAAGTAGCCTATGGCGTAGATGCATACGATGACTATATGTAATTCATGCTTTTTAGCCCATTGCATAAGCATGACAAATAATGACATATTTGAATTGAAATAATCAAAATGTCATACCTCAAAATTAAGCCCGATGTTTAAAACCATCGGGCTTTTTGCTTTTCATCCAAGCTTTACTTTTTTTCAAATAAAACACGACATTTATAGAACTGTGCCTCTCATCAAACTAACAAATTCATGTTCAAATCAATCTTACTTCTCTCATCACTGCTCTTTATAGCTTCAGGTTGTTCAAATAATGAAACAGCTGAATCAAAGTCGAATCCACTTTTAGAGGAATGGTCTGGCCCTTTTGGTGGAGTACCTGCTTTTGATAAAATGGGCATAAGCCTTATCCAGGAAGCCATGGAAAAAGGAATGGAAAGTCATTTGGATGAAATTGAGTCTATTGCTAATAACACAGAGGCCCCCACTTTTGACAACACCATATTGGCGATGAAGAAAAGCGGTGCCACTTTGAACCGAGTCTATCCGTACTATAGCCTGTTTACAGGAAGTCTTTCCATTGATGCTGTCAGAAAAGTGGAAGAGGTTTGGGTTACCAAACTTTCTGACTATTCCTCCAAAATTATCCAAAACAACAAACTATTTCAACGCATAAAACGGTCTATGACACGAGTTTAGAAAACCCATTGGATATCGCTAAGCAGCGAGTAGTAAAGCTTACTTGCGAAAGTTTCGCTTTGGATCGGGCTGATTTAAACGAGGAGAAAAAAGAAAAATACGCTGCCATAAACAAAGAGTTATCTAGGCTTTACAACAATTTTAAAAATAACGTAATCCACGATAAAGAAGGGTATATCACTTATTTAGACAAAGGGCAACTAGGAGGACTATCAGAAGCCTCCATTAATAGTGCTGCCCACGCAGCCGAAGCAAATGGACAAAAAGGAAAATATGCCATTACTAACACACGCTCTTCCATGGATCCGTTTCTAACCTATTCTACCGAAAGGGAATTAAGAGAAAAGGGTAGGAAAAACTATTACGCTAGAGGCGACAATGGCGATGAGTTTGACAACAATCAAACTATTGTCAAAATCTTACAATTAAGAAAAGAAAAAGTAGGCTTACTCGATTTTGATAATTTTGCGGAATGGCGTTTACAAGATAGAATGGCAAAAAAAACCAGAAAACGCCATGGCTTTGATGAATGCTGACTGGCCTTCTGCCATAGCTAAAGTCAAAGAAGAGGTAGCAGATATGCAAGCCGTAGCAGATGCAGAAAATGCCATTCTTAGCATAACTCCTTGGTATTACTGTTTTTATGCTGAAATAGTACGCCAAAAGAAGTTTGACTTAGATAGTGATGAGGTTAAGCAATACCTCCAATTAGGCAATTTAAGAGAAACTATGTTCTTTGTTTCCGGAGAGCTTTTCAATTTCAGTTTCAGTGAAATCACTGACGGTTTAGTTCCTGTTTTTCAGGAAGATGTGCGTGTCTGGGAGGTTAAAGACAAAACATCTGGCAAGCACATTGGTCTATGGTATTTGGATCTATTCGCCAGAAAAGGAAAAAAGTCTCGAGCCTGGGCTACTACCTATCGTTCTCATTGAAATCTTGATAAAGAAGGATCCGTAATCTACTCTAATAACCCCAATTTCGTTAAAGGTGAGGAGGGCCAACCTGTATTGATTTCGTGGGATGATGCCACCACTTTCTTTCATGAAATGGGCCACGCTCTTCACTATTTATCTTCAAATGTTGCTTATCCTACCCTCAATGTTGGTGTCAGAGATTATACAGAACTCCAATCTAAGTTATTGGAAAGGTGGCTGAGCACGGATGAAGTTATCAATACATACCTAGTTCATTATAAAACAGTGAAACCAATTCCTGCAGAACTAGCAGCCAAAATTAAGAAAGCAGCCACTTTCAATCAGGGTTTTACTATCAACCTGAGTTCGACATAAAGAAATTAGTTAACTCACTCACCTTAAACACCTTCAATGATACGTTTGTCACGGTTTCGGTTTTTTAGACCAAAATTCCGCCAAACTGGAGCACTCCTTAACACATTTGCGAGGGGTTTTACCCCTCGCAACATATAGATCGCTCCTCGGGAGCTTAAAAGGCCGTTCTTACATCGAACTCAGGTTACCACAGAAGCTATGGCATCGCTATTACTGATCTCAAATTACACTTGCAAACCCAAGCAATATGGATGTAGATAGTTTTAACAGAGAAACCTTAGCCCAAATGAATATGCCTAAGGAACTCGCCATGAGGCATCGTACGCCACATTTCAATCATGTTTTTACTGGCGAAAGCTATGAGTCAGGCTATTACGGATATATGTGGGCAGATGTCTTAACCGCAGATGCAGCCGAAGCCTTTGCTGAAGCACCTAGAGGATTCTACGATAAAGAAGTAGCCAAAAGAATGGGTGAAATCCTCTTTGCTCCACGAAATACACAAGACCCAGCAGATGCCTATAGGGCCTTTAGACGCCGAGATGCCAAAGTTAATGCACTTATGAGAAATAGCGGCTTTCCTGAGTGTAAGCAGTAGTTATTGACTCAGAAAAAAATAGATGCTTACAATACTTTTCTGGAGATTTAAATATTTCCAAGGTCCAATTCTGAGGAGTCAATTTTCTCAACACGTTTACCCATCTTTTTCTGGATGAT
>JBLHOT010000171.1:0-3175 GCA_047623945.1 Arcticibacterium sp.
CGGTTCCGATAATGTAGAAAAATGTAACTTGACGGTAAGAAGAGACTATTATCTAGACGAGCTCTTTGGTACTAATGGAGGCTTTGTACCGGATTGGGGGAAATAGTGTTAGTCATTCGAAAAGGTGTTCTGTCGTGGTATTATAAAAAGGTCTCGTCTCCGCTCGTCTGGCAGAGAAAGTCAATATTATAAGTGTATTAAATAGGATTTAGCTTGGACAGAAGCCAAATAGACAGTGTCAGTTTGAGGGTAGCGTCCAGCGTCCAAGACGAGAACAGTCCTGTGCTATTGGATTTTATGTTAATTCAAAAGTAATTCTAGAAGAATGGGAGATCTCTCCTAAAGAAGTTTCTCTATAGCGAGGATAGCAGCATTCTCAATCCGAGAAAGTATTAATTCCTGTTATTTCATATCGAAATACTCCACAAAAGCTTTTAACTTAGGACTCGTTTCAGATGAAGCAATTAAAACATTCAACCTAAACCATAATGAAATACACCAGAAAAGGATTTATCAAGACACTAGGCCTAGGAGCTGCGGCCTCAAGCATGTCTTTCACGTCAAAAGCTACGATGCCTGCTGACCATCACAATGAATTAAGGATAGGCCTAGCTTCTTATTCGTTGAGAAAATATAGTTTAGATGAAGTGATTGAGATAAGTCAGCGACTAGAGTTAAAGGATGTAGCTTTTAAAAGCTTCCATTTGCCTTATGAGTCTTCCGCAGAGGAACTTCATCAAATAACGAGTAAAGTAAAGGCTAGAGGCCTAAACCTTTATGGGGGAGGGGTAATCTACTTGAAAACAAAAGAAGATGTAGAAACCTACTTTAACTATGCTAAAAAGGCTGGTTTGAAAATGATCATTGGTGCTCCAAACCATGATTTGCTTCCACTCATTGAAAAGAAAGTGAAGGAAACAGATATCGTTTTAGCCATTCATAATCACGGGCCCGAGGATGACATATTTCCATCACCAGCAAGTGTTTATGCCAAAATTAAAAATTTAGACAAACGCATTGGCTTATGTATAGATGTAGGACATACTTTTAGACTAGATCAAGACCCGGCAGAAGAAATAAAAAAATTTAAGGACCGCTTATATGATGTTCATCTTAAAGATGTGGACGCTCAGAAACCAGATGGGAAAGTCCTAGAAATTGGAAGAGGAAAAATGAACATTCCAAGTATTCTCCAAGCATTGAAAGATATAAAATATGAGGGCATAGTGGGTTTAGAATATGAAAAAGACGGTGACCATGCCATTTATGGCTTAGCGGAGTCTGTCGGATATGTCAGAGGCGTTCTAAAGATGCTGGGATAAGAGATGGGCTACATCTGCTTCCACATCCACATCACTCAGGGTAGGCAGCAAAGCATAGTCAACGGAGAAACTTTCTAAAGCCTCCTTGGCTTCTTTTAGCACATGATCATGAGACCATTTCTTGCCCAAGAAGGCTTTTTTCAATACGGCTTCCATTTCTATATTCTGAAAATTGAAACCCATACTGTAGTAGCCACCATCTTTGGCAGGTCCTATGATAGCATCTTTTTGGTCCAAAGTTTTGAAAGCAGAATTGACGATTTCTGGAGTAAGTTCTAGACAGTCGCTGCCTATGATTAAGGCTTTCTTTACCCCAGATTTTGCCAATTCCGAAAAGGCGGTGTACATCTTTTGGCCTAAGTCTGGGTTTTGGTCTTGTAGGTGTTTTACAAAGGTATCGTTTGACCAATCGTCTTGGTCATCAATGAACTCGCTGTAGTAAAGATGCTTTTGAGCATCACTTGTCATAGCAACCTTTCGGGTATGATCCAAAAGTAAAAGGTAAACCTCCAAAGCCTTTTCCTTTCCGATTGTAGCGGCTAGCCTAGTCTTAGCCTTTCCCAATTGAGGATTTTTTATAAAAATTAGGAGTGCGTTTTCCAATAGTGGTTAGTTTTGTGAAGGGCGTAGCCCAAATATCATTCAAATATAATATGCAAAAACAAATAATATATACGGGAAAAGCTCCTGAACCGATCGGCCCCTATTCTCAGGCTGTCCTAATGAACGGTACGCTTTATGCTTCTGGTCAGATAGCCTACGACGCTTCCTTGTTGCAAAACGTTGAAAATGAAACACTTCAAGTGATGAAGAACCTAGGAGAGGTTCTAAAGGCTGCTGAAATGGATTTTTCTCATGTGGTGAAATGTAGCATTTTTCTAAAGTCTATGGACGATTTTGGTACTGTGAACGAAGTATATGGAAGGTATTTTAAGGAGAATTCGCCGGCTAGAGAAACGGTAGCTGTGGCTAAATTACCGAAAGATGTTAATGTAGAGATTTCGCTTATTGCAGTGAAGTAGATGAATTATTTATAAATCGAAAATAACCTATTGAAATAATGAACAGAAGAAATTTTACAGCCAATACTCTTTTGGCAGGAACAGGAGTTCTTTTAGGAGGAGCGGCTTTTGCAGGGCAAACAAGAAACACCTCCGATGCCCCTTTCAATTCTAATTTTGCACCACACTTTGGCATGTTTAAGCATTCTGCCGGAGATGATTTCGTGGACCAAATAAAGTTTATGCACGAGCGAGGCTTTAGGGCCCTTGAAGATAATGGCATGATGGGCAGAACGCTCGCAGACCAAGGACGAATTTCTAAAGAGATGAGTCGTTTGGGTATGCAAATGGGTGTATTTGTTGTCGGATTTGATAATTGGCCGCCCAAAACCACACTAGCATCTGGAGACATGGAATGGAAAGAAACCTTCCTTAAAAAATGTAGAGAAGCCGTAATTGTCGCTAAGCGAGTGAATGCCAAATGGATGACCGTGGTGCCCGGTAATTTTGACAGAACATTACCAATGGGTATTCAGATGGCTCATGTGGTAGATGCCTTACGCAGAGCCTGTGATATTTTTGAGCCTCATGGTTTAACCATGGTTTTGGAGCCACTGTCTGATAATCCTGACCTTTTTATGAGAACTTCCGACCAGACATTTTTGCTTTGCAAAGCAGTGAATAGCCCTTCGTGTAAAATCCTTTTTGACATGTATCATATGCAGCGTAACGAAGGGAGATTACAACGCAATATAGATTTGACCTGGGATGAAATAGGTTATTTTCAAATAGGCGATGAGCCCGGAAGAAAGGAGCCAACCACGGGAGAAATAAATTACAAGCATCTGTTTA